>JBFMEX010000019.1:0-46476 GCA_040752215.1 Pseudomonadota bacterium
GGCAACCCGTGCCGCTACGCAGGAGGGCCAACCAATGAGGATTCTTTCAGTTTCGCTGCGCGCTGCTGTCGTGGCGGTCGCACTCTCGCTCGCCGGCTCCGCCGCGATGGCGCAGAAGGCGCCGCCCGATCCCGCACGCCTCGCCGCGGCGCGCGACCTGATGATCGTGATGGGCTCCGACAAGCAGCTCGACGGCATGTTCCAGGCGGTCGGGCAGGGCATGGCGCAGAGCGCCCAGGCAACCGGCGGCGCCGACGCAGCCGCCAAGGCCAAGCAGATGCTCGATGGCTTCATCGCCCGCTTCCAGCAGTATCGCGCGCAGATGCTCGACGAGATGGCCGCGCTCTACGCCGAGCGGTTCACTGCAGAGGAGTTGAAATCGGTCGCTGATTTCTATCGCGGAGGTCCCGGCGCCAAGTTCATCGCCAGCATGCCGGAGCTGATGCAGGCGGGCTCCCAGATCGGCATGGCCTACACGCAGAAGGTCATGCAGGATCTCGGCATCAAGCCACCCGGCCGCTGAGCCGGGCAAGGCGTTCGCAGGGATCGGCATGAGCGAGCACGACTTCGACCTCCTCGTCATCGGCGGCGGCTCGGGTGGCGTCAGGGCTGCGCGCATCGCCGCCGGGCATGGCGCGCGCGTCGCGCTGGCCGAGGAGTACCGCATGGGCGGCACCTGCGTGATCCGCGGGTGCGTGCCGAAGAAGTTGCTCGTCTACGCCAGCCGGTTCGCCGACGATCTCGAGGACATGGCTGGCTTCGGCTGGACGGTCGAGGCGGCGCGCTTCGACTGGCCGGCGCTGATCGCCGCAAAGGACAAGGAGATCGCGCGGCTCGAGGGGCTTTATGCCGGTACGCTGGCGCGGGCCGGCGTGATCGTCTTCCGGGACCGCGCCGTGCTCGACGGGCCGACCCGCGTGCGGCTCGTGCGCGAGCGCAAGCTCGTCAGCGCGGGCACGATCCTGATCGCGACCGGCGCCGCGCCGCACCTCGGTGATCCCTTTCCGGGCATCGAGCACTGCATCACCTCGAACGAGGCGTTCCACCTTGCCGAGCTGCCGCGACGGGTGGTGGTCGCCGGCGGCGGCTATATCGCACTCGAGTTCGCCGGCATCTTCGCCGGGCTCGGTGCCGAGACGACGGTGGTCTATCGCGGCGAAAAGGTATTGCGCGGGTTCGACATGGACCTGCGCGACGCGCTCGCCCGGGCATACGGCGAGCGCGGCATCCGCATCCTGACCGGACGCACATTCGCCGCCGTCGAGAAGACGCCCGACGGGCTCGTCACCGTGCTCGACGACGGCACCCGGATCGAGGCCGACGCGGTCATGCTGGCGATCGGGCGGCGGCCGAACGTCGCCGAGCTCGGCCTCGAGGCGGCGGGCGTCACCTGCGGCTGGAACGGCCATATCGTCGTCGACCGCGATTTCCGCTCCTCCGTGCCATCGATCTTCGCCGTCGGCGACGTGACCGACCGCTTCAACCTGACCCCGGTTGCAATCCGCGAGGGGCACGTGTTCGCGGACACGCAGTTCGGCCCCACGCCGCGGGTGATGGACCACGCGCTCATCCCGACCGCGGTGTTCTCGACGCCGGAGATCGGCACCGTTGGATTGCCGGAGCACCTCGCCGCCGAGCGCGCGGAGCGGCTCGACATCTACAAGGCGGAATTCCGGCCGATGAAAGCCACGCTCGCCGGCCGCAACGAGCGCATGCTGATGAAGCTCGTTGTCGACGCCGCGAGCGACAAGGTCCTCGGTTGCCACGTGCTCGGGCCCGACGCGGCGGAGATCGTGCAGATGGCGGCGATCGCCATGCGCATGGGCGCGACCAAGGCCGACTTCGACGCCACCATGGCTTTGCATCCGAGCGCGGCGGAGGAGCTCGTCACCATGCGCGAGACGTGGCGGCCGCCGGCGGCCACGGCGGCAAGGTAGAGCCGCGTTACCCTCATGACGGGCTGCGGTGGTTGTCAGCCGGGCCGGTGCCCGCTATGAGCGCCGCTGGAGAGCCAATTCGGGAGCCTGGCATGCAGCGGCTGGAAGGCAGGATCGCCCTGGTGACGGGAGCCGGTGCGGGCATCGGCCTCGCCATTGCCCGGCTGCTCGCTGCCGAGGGCGCGCACGTGTGGGTCACCGACGTCGACGGCGCTGCGGCCGAGGCGGGCGCGGCTTCGATCCGCGCCAAGGGTCATGCAGCGACTGCGCGCACCCTCGACGTGTCGCGCGGGCAGGACGTGACCGCGGTTCTGCGCGACCTCTCCCAGGCGCACGGCCGCGCGGACGTCGTCGTCAACAACGCCGGCCTCAACGTCAGGAGCGATTTCCGTCATCTCTCGGATGCCGACTGGGTCAAGATCCGCGAGGTCAATCTCGACGGCGTGGTGCGCATCGCGCGCGATGCGTTCGACCTGCTCAAGGCGTCGGGGCGCGGCTCGCTCATCAACGTGTCGTCGATCATGGGCCGGCGCGGCCTGCGCCAGCTCGCCGGCTACTCGGCGACCAAGGGCGCGGTGACGGCGCTGACCAGGGCTCTCGCCGTCGAGTACGCGCCGTACGCGATCCGCGTCAACGCGCTCGCACCCGGCTTCATCGAGACCGCGCTGACCGAGCGCGTGCTGAGGAACCCGGCGATCAACAAGGTGCTGCTCGACCAGACGCCGATGCGCCGCTTCGGCACGGCCGAGGACGTGGCGCGTGCGGCGCTGTTCCTTGCGAGTGATGATGCCGGATACGTGACGGGAGCCGAGCTCGTCGTCGACGGCGGCATGTCGGCGGGCCTCTAGCCCGCCCATCATGTCCGCCGGGGACACGACGGTCTAGCCTCTACACCCCCGGGCCGATGTGCTAAGAGCACGCCCGCGAGGAGACGGCGGAGCGAGCGGGTCGAGGGTCACGAGGAGGCAATCGACATGAGACTCGGAAGGCTGCAGCGGCAGCTGCTCGGCGCACTTTCGCTGCTGGCCTGCGCCATCGTGGCGCCGCCGCTGACGCACGCCGACAGCTATCGAATCGACAAGGACCACACCGAGGTCCGCTTCAGCTGGGACCACCTTGGCATGTCGCGCCAGTCGGGGCGCTTCCTCGACGTCGCCGGCCGCATCGAGTTCGATCCCGACAAGCCCGAGGCCAGCACGATCGATGTCCGCATCGGGCTCAAGAGCCTCATGACCGGCGTGCCGGCGCTCGACGATCAGCTGCTGAGGACCACCGACTTCTTCGATGCCGAGCGCCATCCTGCGATCCTGTTCCGGAGCTCGAGCGTGGCGCTGACGACGGCCAAGACCGCCAACGTGGCGGGCGAGCTCACGATCAACGGCATCACCAAGCCGGCGGTGCTGAGCGTCGTTTGGAACTTCACCGGCGAGCACCCGCTGTCCGGGGTCAATCCGGTCTACAAGGGCGTCTACGCGTCGGGCTTCTCGGCCAGGGCGCAGATCCTGCGCAGCGACTGGGGCATCACGCGGACCATCCCGCTGGTCTCCGACGAGATCCGCATCACCATCGAGGCCGAGCTGATCCGCGAGCGGTGAGCGATCACGGCAACAGGGCTGGCAGGCGCTGCTGGAGCAGGCCCGCCAGGGCGTCGAGCGGGTTTTCGGTGAGCGGGGTGATCTCGGCCAGGGCCGCGGCGAAGCGCTCCGGCGTCACGCTGGCGATGGCGAGGGCGCGGATCCAGCCGTTGGCCCCGAGCCAGTCCCGGTAGCCCCTCTCGTCTGCCGTCAGCGCGCAGTGCGCGGGCGCAAGGCTGATCGTCCGGCGGCGCACCCACACGCCTTCCGAGACCATCGAGCTCGAATCCGCCGTCACCGCCAGCAGCTCGGCGCGGCGGAGGAGACTGTCCAGTGCGCCTGGTGCCGTGTTCCTGACGTCGATCAGCTCGGCGATCGCGCCTCGGCCGACGAGCGATGCGAGGCGATCGCTCACGGCGTCCGGCGTGCGGCGCGAGTTGGTGACGATCCACCGCGTGCCGATCGTGCGGCCGCAAGCCTCGGCGAACGCGAGCAGGCGGTCCCAGTCGTGCGCGGCGAAATGCACCTCGCGCCCGGCGTCGCCGCCGATCAGCAGGCCGGCGAGTGGCGGCTCTCCGGCAGGGCGGGGCGGCAGCGCGAGGGCGTCGGCGTTGAACCGGCTCGGTTTCAGCGTCATCGCGTGGCGCGGGCGGGACGCGTTGCGGGCGTAGGAGGTCAACACCAGGGAGAAGTCTTCCGGCGGGTAGCGGCGCAGTGAGCCATAGAAGACGTTCGGCACGCCGGCCAGGCGGCGGGCGGCGACGTTGGCGGCGAGCGTATCACCGCCGGCCGAGACGACGAGACCGACATCGGCCAAGACCTGGGGATCGACGCCGTAGATATGGCGCAGGATGCGCTCTGGTCCCAGCCCCGCGTTCGAGAGTGCGGAGAGGGCTCGTGCCGGCAACCACCCCGGCCGGCGCAGCTCGACGCGGCGCACCTCGACCGGGCGGCGGCGGCGAAGCGCGGCCAGGATGCCGTCCGACAGGGTCAGGTGGCCGGGCCGGCCATCGGAGAGCTGGAGCGCGAGGAGTGGCGGCATGGGGCTCGCAAGTGTGCTTCCGGTAGGGCATGGCCTCGGGCCGCCCCTGGAATCGGAGCCGGTCCTCCGATCCAAGGCACGATAGCACAACACGTCGGGGCCATCGGCGTTCCCTCGTCAGGCGGGAGCAATCAGATCGACTTTACGCAAAATATTGCGCACCTGTTTCGAGCTCTTGCCGGACTTTGTGTATATATTTACGCACTAGATGAGGGTGCATGCCGAGCTTCGAGACGAACACCCGCAAGATCGTGGCTCGATTGGAGCGCGAAGGGTGGGTGCTGAAAGAGGGCAGCGAGCACATGCTGTTCAAGCACCCTCGGAAGACTGGCCGCATCACGGTGCCGAGGCTCCGGGAGGTCTCGATCGGTGTGGCTCGGTCGATCGCCAAGATCGCTGGCTGCAAGGAGTGACAACGATGGCGCGCTATTTGGGGCTGGTGGACGGAGCGGGGTCGACCTGGGGCGTTCGCATCCCCGACTTTCCCGGCTGTCACGGCGGCGGCGCCACGCCCGGCGAGGCGATGGCAGACGCCACTCGTGCGTTGCGCGAGTTCGCGGCGGATATGGTCGCAGACGGCGAGGCGATCCCGGTGCCCCGGGATTACAACGAGATCAAGGCCGATCTCGAAGCGCAGGGCGAGCCGTGGGGTGGGGCCGTTTACATCCCGCTGCTGCTCGACCAGAAGCGCCTCGTTCGGGCGAACATCTCGCTGGATGCCGGCTTGCTCGCGGCGATCGACGAAGCCGCCGCAGAGCGCGGCCTGACGCGATCCGCATTCCTTGTGAGCGCGGCCCTCGACAAGATCGCCGATGCGAAGTGACGAGTTCGGAAGGCACCCGACGTGTGAGCATGGTGGGCCCGCCAGGATTCGAACCTGGAACCAGACGGTTATGAGCCGCCAGCTCTAACCATTGAGCTACGGGCCCGAAGGCGCTCCTCGGGAGCGGCGTTTCTATCCCATATCGGCCTCCAGGCGAAGCCCGCCGCACCCGCCCTTGTTTTTCCTCAGCCTCGCGATATGGCGGAGCGGCCGACCGAAGGAGCCCGCCATGTCCAATCCGACCGCTCACAGACCGATCCTCGTCTTGGGCCTCGCGCTGGCGAGCGCCGTCGCGCTGCTCCTCGATGCCGGCGCAACCCGGGCCGAGGAGAAGGCGATGCAGCGGACAGTGACGGTATCGGCGAGCGGGCAGGTGGCGGTGAAGCCGGATCTGGCCAGGATCTCGACGGGCGTCACGACCGAGGCCGCCACCGCGCGCGAGGCGATGAGCCGCAACAGCGAAGCGATGGGCAAGCTGATCGCCGGCCTCAAGTCGGCCGGCGTCGCGGCGGAGGACATCCAGACCTCCGAGCTTGCGGTCGGCCCGCGCTATTCCAATCCGCGCGACGGCAAGGCGCCGTCGATCATCGGCTATCAGGTCACCAATCAGGTGCGGATCGCCGCGCGCGATCTCGCCCGGCTCGGCGAGGTGCTGGACCAGCTGGTGTCGCTTGGGGCCAACCAGATCGGCGGCTTGAGCTTCGAGGCGAGCACGGCCGAGACGGCCCGTGACGAGGCGCGCCGGCAGGCAGTCGCCAATGCGCTGCGCCGCGCCAAGCTCTATGCCGAGGCTGCGGGCGCCAAGGTCGGGCAGGTGCTGACGATCTCCGAGGAGACCGCCCACGTCGTTCCGCGCGGGATGGCGATGGCACGCGCGGCATCCGCCGAGGCCGCGCCGATCGAAGAGGGCGTGTTGCAGCTCGAGGCGCGGGTGACGATCACCTATGCGCTGGAGTAGATGCGAGCAGCCCGGCGGTATCGCCTGTCTTGTTGGCGTCCTTGTTATCGGAAAATCGGTAGCCACTCTTCCGCAAGCACTGAAGGCGCGGCGCGAGCGGCCTCAGAGCAGGCTGACGACCTCGACCGGGGCTGCCGGACCGGCGCCGGGCTGCAGCGTCCAATCGCTCGCGTTGTGCATCTCGCCGCCTTCGCGCAGGCGTCGCAGCCGCGCGAGATCGGCGGTGCCGACCACCCAGCCGGGCTCGTCGAGCCGGCCCTCGACGAGGATGCCGGTGTCCGACACGTCGTGCTCGGCCGGTACATAGAGCCCCGCGGCCCCGCAATTGCGATCGACCGCGGGCGACCACAGCGCATCGCCGACAGTCGGGCTCTGGACGGTCAGGATAGTATTCTCGAGTGCGCGGGCAAGGCAGCCGGTGCGCACGCGGTTGAATCCCGATCGCCGCTCGGTGCAGGACGGCACCAGCACGATCTCGGCACCGGCCTCGGCCATCGCCCGAACCAGCAGCGGAAACTCGACATCGTAGCAGATCGCGATGCCGATGCGGCCGAGCGCGGTGTCGAAGACGCGCAGCGGGCTACCGGCAGCGACTCCCCATTCGCGCTCGAACGGGGTCATGACGAGCTTCTCCTGCTCGCCGACGAGGCCCTCGGGAGTGACGAGCTGGGCGGCATTGACGATGCGGCCGTCCTCGGTCGCGACCGGGCCGCTGCCGGCCAGGATGTGGACGTTGTGGCGGCGCGCGAGATCGACGTGGAAGGCGACCCGCTCGCCGGCCTCGGCCGAGACGACGGCGAGAGTCCGCGCAAGTTCCGCTTTCGCTTCTGGCCCGAACGCGGCCGCCTGCTCGATCGCGGCGTACTCGGGGAAGACCAGCAGCTCTGCCCCGGTCGCCGCACCGTCCGCGACCCAACGCGCGATCTTCTCCCGCCACTCGGCGAGGCTCGACGGCTCGCCGATCGGGTACTGGGCGGCAGCGATGCGCAGGCTGTCGCGCGCAGTGGTCACAGCGCCTTCATCCAGAACTGCATCTCGTGGACGGTCTCGGCCGGTTGGTCGATGTCCTTCCAGGTGTAGGTTGCGACGAGCCCAGGCACCGGCGCGTAGCCGCGCTTTTTCCAGAAGCCGTCGAGCGGCACGTAGTCGGCCGGCTTCAGCGGATGGTCGTCCGGTCGGACGACGCGGCAGAACGTCGAGTGGGTGAAGCCGCCGAGGCGGCGCGCCTGCGCCTCGCGCTGATCGAAGAACGCATGCCCGAGGCCATGGCCGCGGTGACTCTTCAGCAACACCGATTCACCGCAGTAGAAGATGCGCGCGATGTCGTAGCCGGCGTTGCGGAACGGTGTGCCGAACTCGTCGGCGTGCTCGATCATCGGCGCGGCGGTCGAGGCGCCGACGATCGTGTCGCCGTCGCGGGCGACGACGCAGACGGCACCCTTCGCCGCGGCGAGCTTGGCGAGATACCTCTCCTCGTAGGCGAGCGAGCCGTCGTAGAGATAGGGCCAGTCGCGGAACACAGTGATCCTGAGCCGCGCGAGCTCCGGCAGCACGGCAGCGATGTCTGCGCCGGTCAGGGCTTCGACCTCGAGGCTCACGGCTTCACCTGCTCGATGCGGTTCCTCGCCCCACACAGCACTATGCGTGGGGTGAACGCCTTGGCCTCGGCCTCGTCCATCGCCGCGTAGGCGCAGATGATGATCTTGTCGCCGACGCAGGCCTTGCGCGCGGCGGCGCCGTTGAGGCCGATCACCCCGGAGCCGAGCTCACCCTCGATGACGTAGGTCGCGAACCGCTCGCCGTTGTCGATGTTGTAGATCTCGACTCGCTCGTTGACGAGGAGGCCCGCCGCCTCGATCAGCTTCCGGTCGATCGAGATCGAGCCCTCGTAATGGAGGTCGCACTCGGTAACGGTGGCGCGGTGCAGCTTCGCCTTCAGCATGGTGACGAGCATGGAACCAGTCCGTGATAGGTGGCGCCGCCGCGCGGCTCAGGCGGAGACCTGGGCGATCCAGTCCTCGAGATTGTAGTAGGTGGTGACGCGAGTGATCTTGCCGTCGCGAATGGCGAAGAAGGCGCCGGCCGGCAGCACGTAGGTCTGGCCGCGCGCGGGGGGCAGGCCCTCGTCGGCGACGAGATATGTGCCATGCACCACGAACTCGGCGGCGGCGCGGCTGCCGTCCTTCGACACCATGACGACGATGTCCGCGAGCCGCTCCTTGTAGTGGTGCGCCATCTTGGCGTTGAACTCGCGGAACTTGTCGATGCCGGCGCGGCGGCGGCCCTGGTTGACGTCGTGGACGACGTCGGGCGCGAGGTGCGCCAGCATGGCCTCGCTGTCGGCACGGTTGAAGGCATCGTAGTAGCTGCGGATGAGGGCGGCTGAGGCGCGGCGCGCCTCGGATTGGGTATCGCTCAACGGGTTCTCCCTGGTCGAGATGCGGGCGCTACATAACAGGTCCAACCGCATGAAGCCATGGTGGTTTTCACCCACCCGGAGGGGTGGCCCGAGGGCCGCGCCTCTGGTCGATCACCGCTCGTCGCGATCGTCGCAGTGAAGGTGATGCAGGACCCGGTGCAGGACCGGCGCCAGCACGATGCCGGTAGCGCCGACCACGACGATCCCGGACAGCAGCGCGTAGAGGCCGGCGAACAGCTTGCCGGCGCTGGTCGTCATCACCGCCACGGGGCCCATGCCGGACAGGATCATGGCGGCGTTGAGGAAGGCGTCCAGCGGGTCGAGCCCCTCGATCTGCGCGTAGCCGAGCATACCGAGGCCGAGGGCGGCGGCGACGATCGCGATCGCGAAGGCGAGATTGCGCGCGAACCTGAGCAGGAACAGATGCCAGGCGAGCAGACGATGATGCCGGCGCTCGAACTCGATGAGGCTGCGCATGGGTGGGTGATCCGGATGGCGGCTACGACGCTTGCGCGGCCATTCTGGCCAAATCGGCCGTTGTCCGCTAGATGCGGAGCATGGCCAAGATCGAAACGCTGTTCGTCACCAAGGTCTACCGCAGCGAGCTGGAGGGGGCCGGCCGCCGCCGCATGCTCGCGACGCTGGAGGCGGCGTGCCGCTCGATCGCCGAGGACGACGCGGCGGGGCAGGCGTGGTGCGCGGCGAACGACTATCCCGGCTACACGTCCTACGCCTCGCTCGACGACCTCACCGCGCGGTTCCCCGAGCTTGGCGACCTCAGCGCCTGGATCGAGCCGCACGTCGGCGCATTCGCGCGCGAGCTCGACCTCGACCTCGGCGGGCGCCCGCTGCGCCTCGACAGCCTGTGGATCAACGTGCTGGCGTCGGGCGGCTATCACACGGCCCACATCCATCCCCATTCGGTGGTCAGCGGGACGTTCTACGTTGCGGTGCCGAAGGGGGCGTCGGCGCTGAAGCTCGAGGATCCGCGCCTAGCGATGATGATGGCGGCGCCACCGCGGCGCGCACGGGCGGCGCGCGAGAGCCTGTCGTTCGTCTCGCTGGAGCCGAGGCCCGGCACGCTGCTGTTGTGGGAGAGCTGGCTGCGCCATGAGGTGCCCGTCAATCACGCCGATGCCGAGCGCATCTCGGTCAGCTTCAACTACCGCTGGGGTTGAGCGAGGTTCGGCGGCGCATCGGCCTCAAAACGGGTTCCACGTCGCCCTGGGTGTGAAGCGAACGTAACCGACGTTGGCGCCGAGTCGCAGCCCGAGGCCGGAGCGGATCGGCGCCATGATCACGTCGCCGCCCTTGAGGAACGTGATGCCGACGCCGCCGACGAGATAGGCCGAGCCGTCGATGCCGGTGAAGCGGCGGAACAGCGCCTCGGGATCGGCGAGCTTGTAGATGAGGAACATCGTGCGCGAGCCCTCGGCGCCGAAGTCGTAGCCGAGCGAGGGGCCATGCCAGTAGATGGGCCGCTCGGCGCCCTTGCGCATGTAGAGCGTGCCGGAGCCGTAGCGCAGGCCGGCGAGGAACGCGCCGCCGCCTTCCTGGCCTAGCACGTAGCCGGTCGGCCGGCCGTAGCTGGCGAAGGCGTGCTCGAGCACGGTCGCGAGATTGGTCGAGATGGTGCCGAAGAAGCCGCGCGTCGCGTCGCGGATCTCCTCGATGGTGTAGCCCTCGTTCTCCGCCCCCGTTGCGGATGGCGGTGTGCGCGCCGTGCCGGTGCCATCAGGGGGCGGGGCCGCCGACGGCTCGAGCGCGGTTGTGGTCTGCCAGCTCTCGCGCTTCGGCGCCGGCGCCGCATCCGGCCGGTGGGCATCGTCGCGCGGGGCGCTGGCGGTCGGGGCTGGGGCAGCCGGCGGCGCGGTCTTGCCCGCGGACCCTTCGGCAGCCTTCGCAGCCGGTGGCGCCTGCCCAAGCTCACCATCGAGCTTGGCGAGCAGGTAGGTGGACTTCGTCTGCAGCAATTCGAGCAGATCGCCGGTCGCCTTTTTCAGCTCCGCGAGCTTGCGGCAGTCGGGCGGCGCTCCGGCCGGCGGCTGGCCGAGCGTGTCGATGGCCGAGAGCAGCTCGTCGGCGCGCTGGGTCATCTCGGCGACGCGTACGTCGTGCACCGCCTCCATCGCCCGGCTCTCGTAGTCGGCGTCTTGCCAGCCGCGCTTCTCCTTGAGGCGCTGCATCTTGCTGCGCAGCTTGGCGGCGTTGGCCTGGTTGAAGGCCCTGAGCTTGACGCCGGCCTCGTCGACCGCCTTGGCGAAATCGTCGATCGTGCATTCCGCGGCCCGCGCACGATCCGGTCCGAGCGGCATGGCGAGCAAGAGCGTCGCGAGGAGAAGCGTGAGGAACCTGATCATGGGCCCACCAATACAACTCTTGGGCAGCGGGTGAAACACCCATGATGCTCGTGGCGACGGGCTACTCGCCGCGCTTGATGGTCTTGACGACGCTGGACGTCGGTCGCGAGCTGGCCGCGGCGGGCAGTCCCTTCACGTCCTTCTCGATCATCTGGTCGAACTCGGCGATCGTCTTGGCATCGTCCTTGGCGGTCAGATGGACGAGCTTGTAGCCCTTGGCCTTCAGCTCCGCGAGCAGCATCGGAATGGCCTTGGCGGTGGTCGGCTGGATGTCGTGCATCAGCACGATGCCTTTGCCCTTCTTCTCCAGCTTGTCGATGACCGACTTGACGAGGCGGTCAGGCGTCTGCGGTACGTAGTCCCGGCTGTCGATATCGGTCGAGAAGATGGCGATGTTGCGGTTCGAGAGATGCTCCATCGTCTCCTTGGTATCCTCGAGCAACGGATAGCGGAAGAACGGCGTGATCGGGCTGCCGACGGCGCGCTGCACGGCGCTGAACCCGCGCTCGATCTCGCTTACCGCATCGTCGGACGACTTCGCCTTGCGCAGGCGCGCGTGCGACCAGGTGTGAGTGCCGATTGTATGGCCGCGCTTGGCGACGTCGCGGATGATGTCGGGCATGCCGAGCGCCATCTTGCCGATCGAGAAGAACGTCGCCTTCGCGCAGTGGGCGTCGAGCACGTCGAGGATCGCCTTGGTCGTCGCTACCTGCGGGCCGTCGTCGAACGTCAGGACGATCTCCTTCGGCTCCAGGAAGTCGTGCACCTTGTAGTGCTCGAAGCCGAAGCCGGGTCCGGCGGTGGTGTCGATCTCGACCGTGCGGGTGACGCCGAGCGCATTGGGGTTGCCGGCGCAGGGGGAGGCGGCCGTGGCAGGACCGGCAAAAGCCATGGCGGCAGAAGTGGCCAGAATGATCGAGGCAAGGCGGGTGGTCATGGGCAATTCCCTCGTTGTCGCCGCCGCCGTCCGTGGGCGGCACGCGCCGGCGGATAGTGCGGAATGCTACGCGTTGTGCGCAAGTGGCGTTGCGAGCCGGCGCGCGAATTGCGGCGGAGGTGTGGCTTGCGCTGTCCGGGAAGTAGCGCGATTCGGGGGGCTGCGGGGACGCTCAGCGCTGGGTGACTCGCTCCAAGGGCTCGAGCCGCGGCGGCTCTTTCGACCAACGGCCGGGGTCCCCGCCCACGCGCTCGCCGGCCGCGAACAGGTGGCGCATCTCGGCCTGCTTGAAGATCAGCGGATTTTGTATCTCGTGCTCCTCGTCGGGCACGAACACCAGGCTGAACCTGGCCTTGGCGCGGGTACTCGTCACGTAGGCCTGCTGGACGGCCTTGTAGAGCAGGCCGTCGTCCCCCTGTTCCCCCCGGAACAGCGCCGGCGCGGCCGCCCGGCTATGTTTGCTCCATCAGACACGGGGAAGCGACCCCTGACCCAGATGGAGGACACCATGACCAAGCTCTTCGACATCGCACTCGCCGCCGCCGCGGTTGCCGCCGTTTCCGCCACCCTGCTGCCTGCCGGCCCGGCCGAGGCCCGCGGCGGCCGGATGTTCATCTCGCAGGACTACCAGTTCAACCAGCCTATGCACGGCTTCCAGGGCCGCACCACCGGCGGCTACTACTGTAGCTACCACCGCCTGCCGAATCGGGTTTGCGTTTCCGACGGCGCCGGTGGCGAGAAGTGCACGATCAAGGGCTGGACGCTGCGCCAGTTCTGCTCGTAAGCCCCCGCGCCACGCGCGCGCGCCCGCCAAACCATATCCTCGCCTTCCTCCCCCGCCTCGCCCCGGTGCCCCGTGCACCGGGGCATTTTGCTGCACCGACTGGGGCTCAGCCGCCCTTGAGCCGCCGTGCCAGCGATCGCACACCCTCCTCGCGCATCTCGGGAGCTGCCGCGAGGAGCCGCGCCAGCCGGCGGCGCTCGTCGCAGGTGCGGCCGAGATCGTAGAGGTCGGCGGCCCGCCTGAGGGCCGACATGTGCTCCGCGTTTCGCATTCCGGCTGCCGGCAGCGGCGCGCCCCAGTCGCCGAGGCGATGCGACGGCGTCACCTTGGCCTCGCCGTCGGCGACGTGGGCCCAGAAGCGGTACGGAACGGACGTGCTGGCCGTTGCCGGCTTCATCGCCAGCTCGCTCCAAGGTGGGCGTTGCCACCAGCGCCAGGTGTTGGGGCTCGTCCTCCTCTGCTCGGTCACGCCGAGGAAGGCAATGTGGTGCAGCACGGCCGAGAAGTCCACGCCCGCCGCCCGCGACCAGTGATGCATCAGGCCGGCGAGGGTCGCAAAGGTGGCCCCGGACGAGACGACGTCGACGAACGCGACTCGTCTGCCGCCGCTCGCGAGCGCAGCCGGGTCGAGGCGCTCGGCGGCGAGGTAGGCATGAAGCGCGGCCAGCTCTTGCGGATGCTTGCCGGCGAGCTCGGCGGCAGTGCCCCTCGGGCAGGAGAATTGCAGCAGCGTCAGGGAAGGCGCCGCATCGATCGATTGGAGCGCGCCGCTCAGGTAGTCGAACACCGACTCGAGCGAGCGCCCGACGAACACGAGCTCGCTGGCGCGGGCGCGCGCGAGCACTTTCGCGGCAGCTTGGCGAAGGTCGTCGACAAACCCGTCGTATGCCGTCGCCGGTGCAGTGGCCGTGAGGTCACCCAGCTGCTCGCGGCGGGCGATGTTCCAGCGGAACGGCTTGGCGGAAGGAGGGTCGGTCATGGGGCGCTGCGAACCGCGATCAGTGAAGTCCGGCCGATGGAGCACAGCCGCGATGAAGCAGGTGTCCGTTGCGCGCCACCTCGATCTGACCGACGGGGCGCGGGCGCGCCGTGGCTGGGGGTGCGAGGCTCGCGCCCTGCCTCAGGCGCGCCAGCCCCTCCCTGGCAAGCGCGAGATCCGGCATCGCCCGCAACGCGGCCTCGTAGTCGGCGATCGCCTCGCTCGGTCGCCCGGACCGCTCGTAGAGGAAGCCGCGATTGGCGCGGGTGATCGGGCACGACGGATTGAGATCGAGCGCATGGCTCGCATCCGCGAGCGCAGACTCGAGGTCGCCGAGACCCTGAAGGGCGAGGCTGCGGTTGGAGAAGGCCTCGTAGAAGTTGGGGTTGACGTCGATGGCCCGGTTGCAGGCGGCGAGCGCGCGGCGCGGCTGCTCGACGTCGAGCCAGATGTGACAGAGGTTGTTGAAGGCCATGACGTTACCGGCGTCGACGCGGCTCGCGACCACGAAGTCGGCGATCGCCAGCTCCACGACCCCGCCCGCCGCATAGGCGATGCCGCGGTTGTTGAGCGCCGTGGACAGCTTGTCGGCGGGGAGGTCCACCTCGGCGATCAGCCGGCTGCAGCCGGCGACGGCAACTCTGGGATCGTCGCTGTTGCAGTCCTCGACGAGATCGCCGGCATGGACTTTCGCGAACGAGGCGAGTGCTGCCGCGAGGACGATGACCAGAAGAGCGCGCATGGGAGGATCGCTTTCGTGCTCCATTGACCGAGGCTCACCCTAGACCTCGTACCACGGCGACCCTTGATCGTGGGCAATTGACCGAGGGAGCAGGGGCACCTTGAACTTCACCGCCGGCTTCCTTCATTCTTGAACGGAGCGTTGGCCATGCCCGCGCCAGAGCCAGGAGCAGCGACATCAGGGGCGAGGCAATCATGGGGATTGATCAGACCAGCATCGCCGTCGGCAAATGCTACGTGACCGCCGACGGCCAGATCCGCAAGGTGTTGAAGATGGACGGCGGCGACGTGCTCTATGCCCACCACAAGGAGCCGGCCAGCAAGGATTGGGGTCGCTGGAAGTGGCTGAGCGAGCCGCTGTTCGCCGCACAGGCCGTGCGCGAGGTCGCGTGCGATTAGCTCCGGGTCACGACAGTAGGCGGATCACGAGCGAGAACGCGCTCTTCGCACGGGCGATCATGACGGCGATGCGCTTCGACCTAGTGTCGTTCAGATCGAGAGGTCTGCCTCGCCACCAAGCCGAGAAGTATGGAGCGGACCTCTCGATCACCACACTGGAGCGGATGATCGGCGCCGACTGCGAGACGGGACGGGCCAGCCTCAAAGTGGTGGTCGAGGCCGACAAGGGGTGACGGCACCGGCAGCAGTGGCAATTTCCACTTGTCCACATGCGGGCATTGCGCAACATCGTTGCGCCGGGCGGCTCTCGAGTTCGAGCCGGCCGGGGACGCCGCCCGACCGGATCTATAGATGCCGCATGTGCTCGACGCCATCGACTGGCGCATTCTCAAGGAGCTGATGGCCGACGGCCGCATGACCAATGTGGCTCTGGCCGCCCGCGTCGGGCTTTCGCCGCCGCCCTGCCTGCGCCGCGTGCGGGCGCTGGAGGAGGCGGGGCTGATCCAGGCCTATACCGCGGTGGTCGACGAGGCGGCGCTCGGCTTCGCGATCACCGCCTTCGCGATGGTCGGCCTGCACAACCAGGCCGAATCCGACCTCCGCGCGTTCGAGAACCGAGTACTCGCCTGGCCGCTGGTGCGCGAGGCGCACATGCTGTCGGGCGAGAGCGACTACATGTTGCGCTGCGTCGCGCCGGATCTGCCCGCATTCCAGGAGTTCGTGCTCGGCGAGCTTACCGCAGCGCCGAACGTCGCCAGCGTCAAGACGTTCCTCACCATTCGCCGCGCCAAGCGCGAGCCGGGCGTACCGGCTCGGACCGTTGGCAGCGATTAGGATTGCAGAGGGCGCATTGACATACCTCAAAGACGGTACGATCCGCAGCTGGCCAGCTGGCAGGGTCGGCGAGCTGCTCGCCGCGTGCTGCAATCGACGCCGGGCGGGGCGGAGCTTGGAGAGGGAGCATTCGTCGATGCAGACCTGGACCGCCCGGTTGCGACTTGGCCTCGTAGCTGCCCTGTTGCCGGCGCCGGCAGTCGCCGCCGAGCCCGACCTCGTCGCCCGACTGACGGCGGCCGTGGACGGTGCGCCACCCTGCTACGCGCGCTCCTACGGCACGCTCCATCTCGACGCGCATCCGCGCCAGATGGTGGAGAGCGTTGCCGTGACGGCGCGATCGGCCGCGCCGAGTGCCGAGCAGGGCCGCCACGAGCTGCTATTCGCAGTCAAGTTCAAGCAGCAGCCGCGCTGGTATCGCAAGGCCGGGCTCTGTGTTGCCGAGGCCGGGCAGCTGGCCTGCCGGCTGGAAGGCGACGCCGGCAGCGCGGTTATCGCCACCCTGGGACAGAAGGGGCTCAGGGTCGACACCGGTCCGAAAGGCATCGGTGTGGATGGGCCGGATGGCAGCCTCGTCGGAGTCGGTGGCGAGGTCAGCGACGATCGGGTCTTTTTCCTGCACGCGAGCCCGCGCTCGGTCTGCCTCGCGGCCTCTGGCGAGTAGCCGCCCTACTCCAGGACACGCGGGTGGAGCTCCGGCACGACCATCACCGTGCGCCGCTCTGGGAGGGTCCCGGTCGAGACCTCGATGGTCGCCCCGTCGTTGAAGGCGACCTCGAACGACTGTGCGAGCCGCATCAGGAACGCGCGCAAGGTCGGCGAGCCGAAATAGTGCATCGGCAGCACGATCCGCGCCTTCAAGAGATCGAGCACCTCGATCATGCTCGACTGCGCCATGGTGAAGGCGCCGTCGACAGGCACCATGACCACGTCGAGCTGGCCGATCTCGGCCAGATGGTCGACGCCGAGCGTGTGGTGGAGATGGCCGAGGTGGCCGATGCACAGCCCCGCCAGCTCGAAGATGAAGATCGAGTTGCCGTCCTTTTCGACCAGCCCCTCCGGCGCCCGGATGTCGGTCGGCACGTTGCGGACGCGGATGTCGCCGAGCGTGAGGTCGTGGCGCGCCGGCCCGGTCGCGTCGCCCCAGCCCTTGAGTATGTGGGGAATACGGGGGTCGGGAACGGGAGTGTAGTGGGTGATGTGGGCGTGGTTCATGGTCACGACGTCGGGCGGGCGGCCGGGCCCCGCGGGCCCGAAGTAGTCGGTGGCGATGACCACGCCAGCCGGACTCTCGATGCGGAACGTGGCGTGGCCGACGAAGGTGATGCGGACAACTTGTTCGGTGGCAGTCCTCGCGGGCGCGGTCGCCACGGGCACGATTGGCGCCGGGCCCTTGGCGACGGCGGCACAGCGGCTCGCAGTCAGGGCGTCCACCGTTGCGCCCGGGCCGGTGGCGAGCCACAGGATTGCGGCCAGCAGCAGGCGGACGGTCACCACTCGACGCGCTCGCGACATGGCTCGACTCCGATCCTGCCCCGCGCGCATCGAGCGCCGGGCAAGGCGGCAGCAGGGTGACCGGCGCGCGGCCCCGGCGCAAGAGGTGCAGCGATCGGTCGGCCGGGGGCGCGTGCTACTTCCACTCGACCTTGAGCACCTCGTAGGAGCGGGCACCCTTGGGCGTCGTCACCTCGGCGCTGTCGCCCTTCGACTTGCCGATCAGGGCGCGCGCGATGGGGCTCGAGATCGAGATTCGCCCCTCGCGCACGTTGGCTTCCAGATCGCCGACGATCTGATACTTGACCTTCTCGTCGGTGTCCTCGTCGACCAGCGTGACGGTGGCGCCGAACTTGATCGTGCTGCCGGACATCGAGGCAGGGTCGATGATGTCGGCGCGGCTGATCTTGTCCTCGAGCTCGGCGACCTTGGCCTCGTTGAGGCCCTGCGCCTCCTTGGCGGCATGGTACTCGGCATTCTCGCTGAGATCCCCGTGCGAGCGCGCCTCGGCGATGGCCTGGATGATGCGCGGACGCTCCTCCGATTTCAGGCGATGCAGCTCGGCCTCCAGCTTCTTGTAGCCGTCCTGCGTCATCGGAACCCGTTCCATCGACATCGCTTAAAGTCTCCCACTTGGCCCGGCTCGATGCGCCGGTCCATTGTCGAAACGTCTCTCACACTCGCGTGGAGCCCCGGCCTCAGGATGGACTGGGTCCGGCTCGAGGATCAAGAAGGGCGGCGCGCATATTGTTGCAGCGGTGCGACAGTCAGGGTCCCCGCCTTGAACGCTTTGATCGCCCGCGTCACCGCGACCGCACCAGCGAAAGTTGTATAATACGGAATATGGTGAAGCAAGGCCGTGCGCCGGATGTCCTTTGAATCGGCCAGCGCCTTGGCACCTTCGGTGGTGTTGAAAACGAGCGCGACGTGGCCGTTCTTCATCGCATCGACAATGTGCGGGCGGCCTTCCAGGACTTTGTTGACGACTTCGCATTGAACGCCGTTTACCTCAAGATGGCGCTTGGTGCCGCGGGTGGCGATGACGCGGAACCCCATGCCGACCAGCTCCTTCAGCGGCGCCACCATGCGGTCCTTGTCGCTGTCCTTGACCGAGACGAATACCGTGCCGGCGGTCGGCAGCGTCTGCCCCGCGCCGAGCTGGCTCTTGCCGAACGCGAGCGCGAAGTCGCGGTCGATGCCCATCACCTCGCCGGTCGAGCGCATCTCGGGGCCGAGAATCGGGTCGACGCCGGGAAAGCGGGCGAACGGGAACACCGCCTCCTTGACCGCGATGTGGTCGAGCGCGGTGCGCGCGAGGCCGAAGCCAGCGAGCGGCTCTCCGGCCATGATGCGGGCGGCGATGGACGCCACCGACACGCCGATCACCTTGGCGACGAAGGGGACCGTGCGGGAGGCACGCGGGTTGACCTCGAGGATGTAGACCGTGCCGTCTTTGATCGCGAACTGGACATTCATCAGGCCCACCACGCCGAGCGCCATCGCCAGCTCGCGCGCTTGGCGCTCCAGCTCGGCGACGACGCCGGCCTCGAGCGAGTGCGGCGGCAGTGAGCAGGCGGAATCACCCGAATGGATGCCGGCTTCCTCGATGTGCTCCATGATGCCGGCGACGAACGTGTCCGTGCCGTCGCAAAGGCAGTCGACGTCGACCTCGACCGCGTCGGACAGATAGCGGTCGATCAGCAGCGGGCGCTTGGTCGAGACGACCAGCTCCGACGGGCTGGCCAACGTCGCCGACAGGCGGGCGATGTAGCGGTCGATCTCGGCCCCGTCGTGGACGATCTCCATCGCCCTTCCACCGAGCACGTAGGACGGGCGGATGACGACCGGATAGCCAATTCCGTCGGCGACCGCGCGCGCCTCTCCGGGCGTGCGGGCGATGCCGCTCTCCGGCTGTTTCAGGCCGAGCTTGTCGATCAGCGCCTTGAAGCGGTCGCGGTCCTCGGCGAGGTCGATGGCGTCGGGGGAGGTGCCGAGGATCGGAATGCCCGCCTCCTCCAGGCCCTGCGCCAGCTTGAGCGGCGTCTGGCCGCCGAACTGTACGATCACGCCTACCAGCGTGCCGTGCGACTGCTCTCTCGTCAGGATCGCCAGCACGTCCTCGACCGTCAGCGGCTCGAAATACAGCCGGTCCGAGGTGTCGTAGTCGGTCGAGACCGTCTCCGGATTGCAATTGACCATGATGGTCTCGAATCCGGTCTCGGTCAGCGCGAAGCAGGCGTGGCAGCAGCAGTAGTCGAACTCGATGCCCTGACCGATCCGGTTCGGGCCACCGCCCAGAATGACGATCTTCCTGCGGCTGGACGGTTCGGCCTCGCACGCCGGCGCGCCGGTGAGCCCGCTCTCGTAGGTGGAGTACATGTAGGCCGTCGGCGAGGCGAACTCGGCGGCGCAGGTGTCGATGCGCTTGAACACGGGGGTGACGCCGGCCGCAAGACGCAGGCTGCGCACCTCGGTCTCGCTCGCGCCGACGAGCCGGGCGAGGCGGGCATCCGAAAACCCGAGCGCCTTCAGCTGCCGGAGCGCTCGGGGCGAGGAGGGCAAGCCGTGCGCCCTGACGCGCGCCTCCGCGTCGACGATCTCCTGCAGGCGGGCCAGGAACCAGGGGTCGATGCGGCAGAACGCGTGCACCGTCTCGTGGTCGACGCCGAGGCGCAGCGCTTGGGTGACCTTGAGCAGGCGGTCGGGCGTCGGCTGGGAGAGCGCGGCACGGATCACGTTCTTGTCGTCGCCGGTGCCGAGACCTTCGAGCATCACGTCGTCGAGGCCGGTCAAGCCGGTCTCCAGCGAGCGCAGCGCCTTCTGCAGGCTTTCCGCGAACGTGCGCCCGATCGCCATCGCCTCGCCGACCGACTTCATCGAGGTGGTGAGGGTGGGATCGGCGCCGGCGAACTTCTCGAACGCGAAGCGCGGGATCTTGGTGACCACGTAATCGATGGTCGGCTCGAACGAGGCCGGAGTGGCGCCGCCGGTGATGTCGTTGGCCAGCTCGTCGAGGGTGTAGCCGACGGCGAGGCGGGCGGCGACCTTGGCAATCGGGAAGCCGGTCGCCTTGGAGGCGAGGGCGGAGGAGCGCGACACGCGCGGGTTCATCTCGATGACGACGAGGCGCCCGTCGGCGGGGTTGACGGCGAACTGTACGTTGGAGCCGCCGGTCTCGACGCCAATCTCGCGCAGCACGCTGATCGAGGCGTCGCGCATGATCTGGTACTCTTTGTCGGTCAGCGTCAGCGCCGGGGCGACGGTGATCGAATCGCCGGTGTGCACGCCCATCGGATCGACGTTCTCGATAGAGCACACGATGATGCAGTTGTCCGCGCGGTCGCGGACCACCTCCATCTCGAATTCCTTCCAGCCGAGCACGCTCTCCTCGACCAGCACCTGCCTGGTCGGCGACGCGTCGAGCCCGCGCTCGATGATCTCGAAGAACTCCTCGCGGTTGTAGGCGATGCCGCCGCCGGTGCCGCCCAGGGTGAACGACGGCCGAATGATCGCCGGAAGGCCGACGAACTCGAGCGCGCCGACCGCCTCCATGCGGTCGTGGGCGAGCATCGAGCGCGGTGTCTCGAGTCCGATCTTCTTCATCGCCTCGCGGAACAGCTGGCGGTCCTCGGCCTTGTCGATTGCCTCTGCGTTGGCGCCGATCAGCTCGACGCCGAGCGCGGCGAGCACGCCCTGCCTGTGCAACGCGAGCGCAGTGTTGAGCGCGGTCTGACCGCCCATGGTCGGCAGCACGACGAGCTTGTCGTCGGGGCGCTGGCGGCGCTCCTCGGCGATGATCTTGGCGACGATCTCAGGCGTGATCGGCTCGACGTAAGTGGCATCGGCGATCTCCGGATCGGTCATTATCGTCGCCGGATTGGAGTTGACCAGCACGATTCTGTAGCCCTCGGCCTTCAATGCCCTGCAGGCCTGGGTGCCGGAATAATCGAACTCGCACGCCTGGCCGATGACGATGGGCCCGGCGCCGATGATCAGGATGGTCTGGATGTCGTCTCTTTTCGGCATGACGGGGCGGGTTCTAGGCACGTTTGTCCGGCTTTACCGACAAACGCTGCCTAGACTCTCTGGTTGCTGCAGCTTCTCGTCCGAAAACCGGTCAGGACCACTTTTCGGGAAGCTGCATAGATGAGGGCGGCCGGTTTGGCTATAGCCCGGCCCCACTCTGCGCAGGAAACGGGCCGCAGCGGTGCAGGCGTGCGGCAGGCCCGAGGGGACGGACCAGGAATGGAGCGGGCGGGGAGGGCCCGGGGTCAGTTGGCGGCAGGCGGCTCGATCCGGATGTCCTGCGCGTAGCTGTAGACGGTCTTGTGGAACGGCTTCTCCGGCCGGCCGCGGGGGGCGGCAATGTCGCGCATCGGCAGCCCGATGATCGGGTGCACGTAGAGAATGCGCTCCGGGGTGCCCTCGGGAGGGGCAACCTTCTTGCCCGTAGGCAGCACTGTGCGATCGTCGCGCCGATAGGCGATGAGTTCCTCACCGTCGACGGTGACCTTGCCCAGACACTCGTAGTCGGCGAGCTCCTTCGGTGCCTCGACGACGGTGGCGAGCATGCGGTCGCGCAGCTCGTTCATGTCGGCCTGCGGCAGCTGCTCCCAGTCGCGTCCTGGTCCCTTGATCCAGGCCTTTGAGCCGATCAGGATCGTCTCTATGGCGTGCGGCTCCAGCACCGCCTTGACGATCTGGTGCATGCGGTCGGGCAGCACGTACGCCATCTCGATGCGGATCGGGCCCTTCTCGTTCACGGTCGAGGTGGTGGCGCGGTAGGCACTGGCCTTGCGCTGGCGGTCGAGCGCCGCGGAGACCTCCTCCCGGCAATCGGCGAGCGCGGGCAGGGCGATCGAGCCCAGGAAAGGCAGGGCAAGGATAAGGCGGCGCATCGCGGGAGCTCCGTCGTGGAGATTGATGCCCGTCCCGGCCGACGGGCGATCACCGGGAACATATGGCCGAGAAGCGCGGCAATTGCGAGCCCGCAGGATCAACCCTGGCGCCTCGGCGCGCGGCGACGCATCTCGGCGCACGGGTCCTCCCGCTCGGCGCGGGGGGTGAAGATCACGTAATCGGCGGCCGGCGTCCCCTGCGGGCTGCGCGGCAGATACGCCTCGGGATCGGTGCGTGCCTCGTCCACCTCGATCAGCAGCACCGCGGCGACCGGGCGGGTCGGATCGCGTTGGCGCACATACCAGGGCGCGCCACGGTCGGTGCGGGCGTGGCCGTTGCCGATCAGCATGACGGCGGCCCGGTGCCCCACCGCTGCCTGGAGCGCGGCGTCGGCGAGATAGGCGTCACGCACGCGCTGGGAGAAGACCATACCTTCAAGTGCGCTCGCCGGCAGCATGCCGCAGTGACTGTCCTCGATCTCGCGCAGCATGGCCTGGTCCTGATCCGTGCCGAGGGATGTCGTAAGCGCCAGCCGTGTGCGCTCTGCCGCAGTCAGGGCGGCGACGCCTTGACGGGCGGCCGTGCGGACGAGGTCCCGCGGGCCGTCGCCGGCGACGAGCGGATAGCCGCCGTCCAGCGCCGCCTCGAGCAAGGGCCCGTAAGGATACTTCGACCACCCGCTGCGATCCCACGAGATGGCGCCGAGTAGCGCGTCCATGCTCCGCTTCTCGGCGGGCAGAGCCTCGAAAGCCTCGATCTCGGGTTGCTGGTCGGCGCGCAGTTGCTCGAGCACCAGGCCGGGAGGTGGTGCGGACCCGGAAAGCTGGCGCAGCAGGATGCCTCGCAAGCGATGGTGGACGGGATTGTCGTGCACCTCGCCGAGCACGAGGATGCCGCCGGCGGCGACGAGGGCGGCCATATCGCGGCGGATCAGCGTCTCCCCACTACAGGCGCCGGCTTCGGCCGCGGCGGCGCGGCTCGGGTGGGCCGGATCGGTCGCGTAGAACGCGAGACACAGCGGATGCGAGCAGGCGACCGCGCCGCCCTCCGAGGCGGAAAGCTGCGCGGCGATCGGCGGTGGTGCGCCGGGGCACGCACCGGCGGCGGAGGCGGCATGGGGCATGGCGATCGCGATGAGCCCGGTAACCGCACCGCGTGCGAGCCTAGCCGATACGATGCGGAATGCGTCCATTACTGGAGCCCGAGTGCCGCCAGCGACAGGCTCAGCGCCGGCAGCAGTGTCGGGGTCAGCGCTGTCGGCGCGGGGTGCATGGCCACGCTCCCATACCCTTCCGCCGACGGTGCGAGATGCACTGTCGTCTCCAGCGTGTTGGCGTCGATCACCCAGTACTCGCGCACGCCGAGACGGGCATAGACCCGAGCCTTGATGCCCGTGTCGTAGCGCAGGCTCGGGTCCGCTACGTCGATGATGAGCAGGACGTGCTCGGGTGCCACAACCGGAGTTTCGTGGCCCTTCGGGAATAGAATGAAGTCAGGCTCCAGGTAGCGATCGCCGCCGGGGCGCCAACCCAGCTCGATCGATAGACGCACATCTTCCGGCAGAAGCCGGCCGATCCAGTCGATCAGCTCGGACTTGAGCTTCACGTGCCGGTTGCCCTTTGGCGACATCGGGACCAGCTCCCCCCCGATCAGCTCGACACGATCGTCCTCGGCCAAGATGCCGGCCTCGATCAAGCTATCGAAGGCGGCAAGCGACCACCTGAGCCGCGGTAGTCCCTCGGCTTCTTGGCTCGTGGGGAGACTCTCAAGTCGAGATCGAAACTCATTCATGAATGCAGCATAGCCCCGAACAGGGCCGAAATGAAGCCGAGCGCCTGGAGCGAGGTTACGCCCTCTTGGTCGCCGCGGCGGCCTTCTCGGCCCGCATCAGGTCGACGAAGCGGTCGAACAGGTAGTGGCTGTCCTGCGGACCGGGCGAGGCCTCGGGGTGATGCTGGACCGAGAACACCGGCCGGCCGTCCAGCTGGATGCCGCAGTTGGTGCCGTCGAACAGCGAGACGTGGGTCTCGACGACGCCCTTGGGGAGCGTGTCGCGGTCGACGGTGAAGCCGTGGTTCATCGACACGATCTCCACCTTGCCGGTGGTGAAGTCCTTGACCGGGTGATTGGCACCGTGGTGGCCCTGATGCATCTTGCGCGTGGTCGCGCCGAGCGCCAGCGCCAGCATCTGGTGGCCGAGGCAGATGCCGAACAGCGGCTTGCCGGAGGCGATGAGCCTCTTGATCTCTGGCACGGCGTAGACGCCGGTCGCCGCCGGATCGCCCGGGCCGTTGGAGAGGAACACGCCGTCCGGGCGCTTCTCGAGGATCTCGTCGGCCGTGGTCGTCGCCGGCACCACTGTCACCCTGCAACCGGCCGAGGCGAGGCAGCGCAGGATGTTGCGCTTGAGACCATAGTCGACGGCGACGACGTGGAAGTCGGGATGCTCATTGCGGCCATAGCCCTTGCCCCATACCCAGCGCGTCTCGTCCCAGGTGTAGCTCTGGCCGCTGGTCACGTCAGGGACCAGATCGAGCCCGAGCAGGCCGGGCCAAGCCTCGGCCTCGCGCTTCAGCCGGTCGATGTCGAAGCTGCCGCTCGGCTCGTGCGCGATGACCGCGTTCGGCATGCCCCGCTCGCGGATCAGCACGGTCAGCGCGCGTGTGTCGATGCCAGTGATAGCGATGATCCCGCGCGCCTTCAGCCACTGGTCGAGGTGCTCGGCGGCGCGATAGTTGGACGGCGCAGTGATGGCGGCGCGCAGCACGCAACCTCTTACGCCCGAGCGGGCGGCGAGGTTGGAGGTCTCGGTGTCCTCGCCGTTGGCGCCGACATTGCCGATGTGGGGAAACGTGAAGGTGACGATCTGGCCAGCGTAGGAGGGATCGGTCAGGATCTCCTGGTAGCCGGTCATTGCGGTGTTGAAGCACACCTCGCCGACCGCGGCGCCGACTGCGCCGAGCCCGTCGCCCTCGATCACGGTGCCGTCGGCGAGCACCAGTCGCGCAGTCGTCGGCGCGTCCTTCCAGGGCGGCGGAATGGCGGACATGGCGGTCGAGTCCCGAAGCTCGGTTCAACGATCCGGCGCGAGGTCGGCGTGGCTGGCACCTCGGGTCGCCGCGGTCGAATGGCGTGGCCCTGCTCTAGGGGAAGGGGCGGGCAACGTCAATTGCGCCGCGGGCATCCCCACCCGTGGCCCGCGCCCGGTGCAGGTCGCTTGCCTAGGCGCGCCTCGCGGCCTAAATCAGCCGCTTCGAGCCCGGTATCCGCAAGGAGAACGACGCCATGCGCGAGCGCATCAACACGGCGATCAAGGACGCGATGAAGGCGGGTGAGAAGCGCCGGCTATCGACCCTGCGCCTGGTCAACGCCGCCATCAAGGACCGCGACATCGCCGCCCGCGTCGACGAGAAGGGCCGCCCTACCGGCCGCGACAGGATCGACGACACGGAGATCCTCGCTTTGCTGCAGAAGATGATCAAGCAGCGCCGGGAATCGATCGAGACCTACGCACAGGGCGGGCGCCAGGACCTCGTCGAGCAGGAGCAGGACGAGATCGCGGTGATCGAGGCCTTCCTTCCCCAGCAGATGAGCGAGGAGGAGACCAAGGCCGCCGTCGAGGCGCTGGTCGCCGAGCTCGGAGCCACGGGTCTCAAGGACATGGGCCGCACCATGGCCGCGCTCAAGGAACGCTTCACCGGCCGCATGGACTTCGCCAAGGCGAGCGGGCTGGTGAAGGGGCTGCTGAAATAGCGGCGCGAGGTCGGGTTGGCGCCATGAGGCGATCGAACTCGAGGAGCCGACCGGAGGCAACGTTGTTCATGCGATGCTGTGGATAACGGGAGCAAGCCGGCGACCAGAACGGATGTGAACGGCCACCCCGCGCGAATCGCATAACCCTGCCGGAGCCGCGGCCCATGCCGCCTCCATCCGGACCCAGCGATGCGCTTTCCGCCTCACATCCTCGACGACATCCGTGCCCGGCTGCCGGTCAGCCAGGTCGTCGGGCGCAAGGTGGCGTTGAAGAAGAAGGGGCGCGAGTGGAGCGGGCTGTCGCCATTCAAGGTCGAGAGGACGCCTTCGTTCTTCGTCAACGACCAGAAGGGCTTCTATCACTGCTTCGCCTCCGGCGAGCACGGCGACATCTTCACCTTCCTGATGAAGACCGAGGGGCTGTCGTTCCCGGAGGCGGTCGAGCGCCTGGCCGAGGAGGCGGGCGTGCCGCTGCCGAAGCCCGAGGCGCGCGATGCGGCGCTGGAGGACGAGCGCCAGCGGCTCTATCGGCTGCTGGAGGTCGCGGCGGTCTATTTCGAGGACGCGCTCAAGGGATCGGCCGGCACCGAGGCGCGCGCTTACCTCGCCCGGCGCGGCCTCCGGCGCGAGACGATCGCCAGATTCCGCATCGGCTACGCACCCAACTCTCGCTCGGCGCTCAAGGATCACCTCGCCAAGGCCGGTTTCACGCTCGCCGATATGGCGACGTCGGGCATGCTGATCTCGGGGGCCGACATCCCCGTCGCCTATGATCGATTCCGAAACCGGGTGATGTTCCCGATCCTCGATCTCAAGGGTCGCGTCATCGCCTTTGGCGGCCGGGCGCTCGACGCGGATGCACCAGCCAAATACCTGAACTCGCCGGAGACGCCGCTGTTCCACAAGGGCCACATCCTGTTCAACGCCCAGCGCGCCCGCGCCGCCGCCCACGACAAGGGCCGGGTGATCGCGGTCGAGGGCTACATGGACGTGGTGGCGCTGGCCGAGGCCGGCTTCGAAGAGGCGGTGGCGCCACTCGGAACGGCGATGACCGAAGACCAGCTCAAACTCTTGTGGCGCATGTCGCCGGAGCCGATTCTGTGCTTCGACGGCGATACGGCGGGTCGCAAGGCCGCGCATCGCGCGATCGACGTCGCCCTGCCCGAGTTGAAGCCCGGCGTCAGCCTCGGCTTCGCCTTCCTGCCCGACGGGCTCGATCCGGACGATCTGGTCCGCCAGGAGGGGGCCGCCGCGATGGAGGCGGTGCTGGCCCGGGCGCGCCCGCTGGCCGACGTTCTCTACCAGCGCGAGTGGGAGAGCGGGGCATGGACCACCCCCGAGCGGCGGGCCCGCTTGGAGCAGCAACTCCGCACGCTGCTGTCACGCATCGCTGATCCGGCGGTTCGCTCCCACTACGTCGACGAGGCTCGCCGCCGGCTGGCCGAGGCCTGGGGGAACGGACCGCGGGACGGTGCCCGGCCGGCGGCGCGCGCGGCGCATGCGACGGCGCGAGCCTCGGCGGGCGGCCGCGGCGCTGGCGGGGGACCGCGCGTCTCGCGGCTTGGCGGACCGCGGGGTGGCGGGGGACAGATGCCCGGCTCGACCCACGCCCAGGCCAGCAGTGCGCTGCGCAACAGCGCTCTGGTGGCCGGGGAAGGTGCGGCGCCCCCCTACCGCGAGGTGCTGCTGTTGCGCACAATCCTCAATCATCCGTGGCTGATCGACCACGAGGCCGAGGCGATCGCCGAGCTGCCACTCGCGTCGCGGGCCCTGGCCCGGCTCAGGGACGGAATTCTTTCCCTGCACGCGCGCGATTATTCCCTTGACAGGGCCAGTTTGCGCGCCCAATTGAGCGAAACCGACCTCGGCAAGGTTCTCGATCTCGCCGAGCGTGCCGTTACGCACAAGAGCGACAGATTTGCGGAGCCGGACGCCGACCGGGCCGAGGTGGAGATTGGCTGGCGCCACACCCTCGCGCTGCACAAGCGTCAAGTCGGGCTCCGCCGCTCGCTCGAGGCTGCGGAGCGTGATTGGCATGAGGATGGCAGCGAGGAGGCTCTGGGCCGGATCTGCGAGCTGCAGCGGCTGCTTCAGGGGCTCGATGCTGCCGGGGGGCTGGATGGTGCCGGCGATGAGCTGTGACACCGGGTGGGAGGGCTTCGGGGCTGCAGGTCCTGGGGCCTTTCGTTGCTTGCGCGCGATCCGCACTGCGCCGCTCCGGCTTCCGAGCCGCCGGGTACCGATCATCGGCTGAGGTCAGCAAGGCGTGTGCGCGCGTCGGCGCACCCAAGGGGATGGCAGGACACATGGCGAACGCGAAGAAAGAGGACAAAGCAGCGGCCGGCGCCGGAACCGAGACCGCCGAGCGCGACAGCCCGCTGCTCGATCTTTCGGACCAGGCGGTCAAGCGCTTCCTGAAGAGCGCCAAGGCGCGCGGCTACGTCACCTACGACGAGCTCAATGCCGTGCTGCCCTCCGAGGAGGTCTCCTCCGAGCAGATCGAGGATACGATGGCGATGCTTTCCGACATGGGCATCAACGTCGTCGAGAGCGAGGAGGGCGAGGAGAATCAGGAGGCGGCCGAGGAGGTCGTCGACGAGGAGGAGAGCCGGGCGCTCGCCACCCAGTCGATGCCGATCCGCTCGGAGACGCGCGCCGAGCCGGCCGAGCGCACCGACGACCCGGTGCGCATGTACCTGCGCGAGATGGGCTCGGTCGAGCTGTTGTCGCGCGAGGGCGAGATCGCGATCGCCAAGCGCATCGAGGCCGGCCGCGAGGCGATGATCGCGGGGCTGTGCGAGAGCCCGCTTACCTTCCAGGCGATCATCATCTGGCGCGACGAGCTCAACGACGGCAAGATCCTTCTGCGCGACATCATCGACCTCGAGGCGACCTACGAGGGGCCCGAGGCGAAGGCCCCGCCCGCTGCCGCCGGCGAGGGCGCCGAGGCGGCCGGCGCGGAGGGTGCCGAGGCGCCCGCGCCCGAGGGTGGCGAGGCCGAGGACGACGAGGACTTCGAGAACGCCCTGTCGCTGGCGGCGATGGAGGCCGAGCTGAAGCCCAAGGTGCTCGAGACCTTCGACCGCATCGCCGGCACCTACAAGAAGCTTAGGAAGCAGCAGGACAAGAAGCTCGAGCAGCAGGTCGCCGGCGAGACCGGCACCCGCCAGCAGCAGAAGGCCTACGACAAGCTGCGCGACGAGATCATCGCCGACGTGAAGAGCCTGTCGCTCAACGCGGTCCGTATCGAGAGCCTGGTCGAGCAGCTCTACTCGATCAACAAGCGCCTCGTCAGCCTGGAGGGCCGGCTGATGCGGCTCGCCGACAGCTTCGGCGTGCCGCGCTCCGACTTCATCGACGAGTATTTCGGCAACGAGCTCGACCAGACCTGGCTCGACCGCATGTCGAAGAAGAGCAAGAAGTGGGCGCAGTTCCTGAAGACCGAGAAGGCGCAGGTCGAGCAGCTGCGCTCCGACATACACGAGCTGGCAACCGAGACCGGCCTCGAGATCCCCGAGTACCGGCGCATCGTCAAGGCGGTGCAGAAGGGCGAGCGCGAGGCCCGCCAGGCGAAGAAGGAGATGGTGGAGGCGAACCTGCGCCTCGTGATCTCGATCGCCAAGAAGTACACCAACCGCGGCCTCCAGTTCCTCGACCTGATCCAGGAAGGCAACATCGGCCTGATGAAGGCGGTTGACAAGTTCGAGTACCGCCGCGGCTACAAGTTCTCGACCTATGCGACGTGGTGGATCCGCCAGGCGATCACCCGCTCGATCGCCGACCAGGCGCGCACCATCCGCATCCCCGTGCACATGATCGAGACGATCAACAAGATCGTGCGCACGAGCCGGCAGATGCTGCACGAGATCGGCCGCGAGCCGACGCCGGAAGAGCTGGCCGAGAAGCTCGCCATGCCCTTGGAGAAGGTGCGCAAGGTGTTGAAGATCGCCAAGGAGCCGATCAGCCTCGAGACGCCGATCGGCGACGAGGAGGACAGCCACTTGGGCGACTTCATCGAGGACCGCAACGCGGTGCTGCCGATCGACGCCGCCATCCAGTCGAACCTGCGCGAGACGACGACGCGGGTGCTGGCGTCGCTCACCCCGCGCGAGGAGCGCGTGCTCCGCATGCGCTTCGGCATCGGCATGAACACCGACCACACGCTGGAAGAAGTCGGCCAGCAGTTCTCGGTGACGCGCGAGCGTATCCGCCAGATCGAGGCCAAGGCGCTCCGGAAGCTGAAACACCCGAGCCGGTCGAGGAAGCTCCGGAGTTTTTTGGATAATTGAGGTCATGCCGGTCGATGCCGACAATCTCGGTATTCTATGGCATCGTCATCAGCATGTAATACAACGATCACAATCCGCCGCACTATCATGCCAAGTACGGTCGGGCGAAGGTGATCGTGCGCATCTCGGATGGAAAGGTGCTCGCCGGTGAGCTTCCGCCGACCGCCATGCGGATCGTCTCCGAGTGGGGGCGAGCGCGTCGGGCGCTACTAATGGAGAATTGGGAGCGTGGACGCGATGGGCGTCCGCTCGAAAGGATCGCTGGACCCGATGACCAAGGTTGACTTGCCGCTAGTCGACGTAATTCGGCTGCGGCCACTCCCCGGCTTCAAGCTTTGGCTGCGCTTCACCGACGGGCGCGAAGGCGTCCGCGATCTCAACGATATTCTCGATCTTCCAGGCCCAATGGTCCAGCCGCTGAAGGACCCTTCGTTCTTCAAGCGCGTCTTCATCGAGGGTGGTGTGCCGACTTGGCCCAACGGATTCGACCTCGATCCGATCCAGCTTTACATGGAGTTGAGGTCGGCCGGTGGGCTCTCGGTCGTCGCGACGGAAGTACCCAATAAGGTCGGTCGGTCCGAGCGGTCGTCGCGCATAGGCGCTGGCAGCAATGCGCCCAAAATGGCTGGAGATCGTTCGGTGGGGCCAAGGGCGAAGGCGGTTGCAGCTTCGGCCCCTACCCTTGCGAGCCAGCGGCGAACAAAGAAGTCCGCGACTCGTTCAACGACGAAGTCGAGCAGCAAGTCATAGTCGATCCGATAGCCCTGTGCCACGGGGACATATTCCGCGCAACCCATCGACAACGACCCCTCGATATTGGACAAAGTGGCCATGCAGAGGGACGACTCGAACGGGAGCGGGGGGGCGCATGCGGCGGCGACACACCGTCCGCTCGCCGGCGCCAGCGCGTGGATCGTCACCGACGGCAAGGCTGGCATGGACGTGCAGGCCAAGGGCGTCGCCGATGCGCTCGGCCTCGCCTACACGATGAAGCGCGTCGCGCCGAAGGGCATCTACCGCATCGCCGCACCGTGGGGGCCGGTGGCGCCGGCCGAGCGGGTCGGCAAGCCGGGCTCGGCGTTCGCGCCGCCGTGGCCGAAGGTCGTCATCGCCACGGGTCGCGCCAGCATCCCTTATGTCCGCGCGATCAAGCGCCGCGCCGGGCCCGCCACCTACACCATCGTGCTGCAGGATCCGAAGACGGGCCCCGGCACGGCGGATCTCATCTGGGTTCCGGCGCACGACAAGCGCCGCGGCGCCAACGTCGTCACCACGCCGACCGCCCCGCACAGCTACTCGCCGGCACGGCTCGCCCTGTTGCGGGCCGAGCTTCCGTCCGAGATCGCCGCGCTGCCCTCACCTCGCATCGCCGTCATCCTCGGCGGCAAGAACGGCGTCTACAAGTTCACCGACGCCGACGACGACCGGCTCGAGCGGTCTCTGAAATCGCTCGCCGCGCTGGGCGCGAGCTTCCTCGTCACGCCGTCCCGGCGGACTCACAAGCGGCTGCTCGCGAAAGTCGTCGCCGCGACCGCGGACCATCCGCGCATCGTGTGGGACGGCGAGGGCGCCAATCCCTATCCCCATTTCCTCGCCGCGGCGGACGCACTCGTCGTCACCGCCGACAGCGTCAACATGACCGGCGAGGCGTGCGCCACCGGGCGGCCCGTCTACGTCTTCACGCCGTCGGGCGGCAGCGACAAGTTCCGCCGCTTTCATGCCGCGCTCGCCGCCCACGGCGCCACGCGTCCGCTGCCGGAGGCGGTCTCGGAGATCGGCGGTTGGACTTATCCCGCGCTCGATTCGGCGGCTATGATCGCGCGCGAGATCGAGCTACGCTATACGCGGCGCGCGGGCCTGCTGTCGGGGGTCCTCGCCGGCACGCCGGGCGCCGGCCACACGGCAACGAGGACGTGACGGGGACATGACGGTGCGGCGTCGGCACGCTGCGCCCGCAATTCGGACGAGGGACGCGATGGCGCATCTCAACATCGATAAGCTCCGGGCCGCGAAAGTCGAGACCGAGCCGTATCTCTTCACCATCGTGCCGGGTTTCATCGGCCCCGACAGCGTGCGGCGCATCAACGCCACCTATCCCAAGATCGACAAGGGCGGCTCGTATCCGATCGAGAGCCTGGCCGAGAGCATGACCATCAAGGAGGTCATCGCCGAGCTCGACGGGCCCGAGTTCCAAGCGGCGATCGAGGAGAAGTTCGGCGTCGCGCTCGATGGCCGGCCGAAGATGTACTCGCTCAGGGGCTATACGCGCGCCAAGGATGGCCAGATCCACACCGACAGCAAGGACAAGATCATCACCGTCCTCGTCTACCTCAACGAGAATTGGCAGCAGCCGGGCGGCCGGTTGCGCATCCTCAAGAACGGCCACGACGTCGACGACTACGTGACCGAGGTGGCACCCGATAACGGCACGCTGCTCGTCTTCAAGCGCTCCGACACCTCCTGGCACGGCCACCATCCGTTCGAGGGCCAGCGCCGCTCGCTGCAGATGAACTGGATGACCAGCGAGGGCTCGAAAGGCTTCCATGCCATCCGCCACAAGATCTCGGCGGCGGTGAAGAAGCTGACCGCGGCAGAGTAGCCGTCATGCTCGGCAATGGCGGCGTGCTCGCTGCCGGCGGATCGCTGCCGCGGGCGGCGGCGATCGCCTCGCCGTCGGCGGGACGGCGGCTGCAGCTGGTCGCGGAGATCGCCGTCCTGTTCGTGCTGCTTCCACTCGTGGTCCTGCATGTCGTCGTCGATCTCAAGGTCGCGCTTTTCCTTGTTCTACCGCCGGTGCTGGCGGTGTTCCTGCTGTTGTTGCTGATTGATCCGACGTTCCGTCTCGTCGACGAGTTGAAGCGCGGCTTCGCTCCCGGCGAGGCGCTGTCGATGCTGCTGCTGTACCTCGTCGCCGGCGGCGCGCTGGCGGCGCTCGTCGCCGAGCTGATGCCGCGCCAGTTCCTCGCCATGCCGCGCAACCGACCCGAGGTGTGGGGCAAGATCCTGCTCCTCTATCCGCTACTCTCGGTCGCGGCGCAGGAGCTCGTCTATCGCACGTTCTTCTTCCACCGCTACGGGCCGCTATTCAACGGTCACCGCGGGCTGCTGATCATCGTCAATGGCCTCTTGTTCGGCTTCGGCCACGTGCTGTTCGGCAACTGGATCGCGGTTCTCGGCACGGCGACGGCGGGCATGCTGCTCGCCTACCGCTACGAGGCGACGCGCTCGTTCTGGGCGGTGTGGATCGAGCATACGCTGTGGGGCTGGCTCGTGTTCACGATCGGCCTCGGCGGCTACTTCTTCACCGGGGTGTCGAATTTCGTCCTGCGGTAGCCCGGCCGCCTCTTGCGGGGTGACGCGCGGGGTGGCCCTTGCCATGATGAAGGCAATGGGGTACGGTGAGAACATATGGCGAACGATAATGCCCGGAGGCGTTGGGAGCGCGGGGTTCCGCCAGCGCGAATTCGGTGGAGAATCGGGCTGCATGGGCTGCGACGCCGGGCCGGCGGAGTAGGCTGGTGCAACTCGATTCGCGCCGCGCCGGAAGGCAATCGCGGGGTGCGGCTCGCAAGCGTCGCGCCGGGCGAGCGCCGAGGCCGGCGCGCGGCATTCAATTGAAAGGAGCTTCCTCATGGCTGGATCGGTCAACAAGGTGATCCTGGTCGGCAACCTCGGCAAGGATCCCGAGATCCGCCGCACCCAGGACGGGCGTCCGATCGCCAATCTCAGGATCGCGACGAGCGAGAGCTGGCGCGACAAGGCGACCGGCGAGCGGCGCGAGAAGACCGAGTGGCACTCGGTCGTCATCTTCAACGAGAACCTCTGCAGGGTGGCCGAGCAGTACCTGCGCAAGGGCTCGAAAGTTTACGTCGAGGGCGCGCTGCAGACCCGCAAGTGGCAGGATCAGTCGGGCCAGGAGCGCTACTCGACCGAGGTCGTGCTGCAGGGCTTCAACGGCTCGCTGACGATGCTCGACGGGCGTCCCGGCGCAGGTGGCGGCATGCAGGAGAACGGGCAGGCCGACTACGATTCCGGTGGCGGCTCGGGCGGCAGCTTCGGCGGCGGCGATACGCGCCGGCCGGCCAAGGTCGCTGCGGGCGGCGGCAAGAGCTTCGACAAGGAGCTCGACGACGAGATACCGTTTTAGATTGGCGCATCCGACTCCCCTCCGGGGAGCCGGCCGGATGCGCCGGCCAGCGGCCCGGCCGCTCGCCGGGTCTCGACAAGCTCGTGAAGTCGCGCGCCGCGACCGAGCGATCGCCTCACCGCCGTTTGCGCTTGCCCTTCTTCCTCGACTTCCGGCTCTCGGGCCGCTGGCGGCCGGCGGTCGCCGCTCGCGCGTCAGCCCCCTCGGGTGACGCGGTGCCGACGGGTGTGGCCGCCGGCGCGGCGCTCGCGGCAGCGGTCCCGGGTGCCGGTGCGAGCGGCGCCTTCGGCCGATCGCGGCCGGGTGCTGATGATGCCGCCGTGGCGGCCGGCGCGGCGGCCAAGGAGGGCGTGCTCGCCTGCGCCTCAAGATAGAGCCGCTTCACGATCGGGAATTTCTGCCGGATCGCAGCCTCGAGCCGCGCCGTGGTCGCCTCGATCTCGGCCGAGTCAACGCCGTCGTGATAGTCGATGCTCGCCACTGCCAGCACGTCCTCGGGGCCGAGGTGCATCGTCTTCACCTCGTTGATGGCGCGAATCGGCCGGCCCGCACCGGACTGGGCCTCGATCGAGCGGTAGATGCCCCTTCGGACTTCGATGTCGGCCGCCTCGCCGACCAGCAGCGACTTGACCTCGATCGACATGAACGCTGCGACGAAGGCCAATATCAAGCCGATGACGATCGAGGCGATGCCGTCGGCCATCGTGTAGCCGAGAAGGTCGGCGGCCATCACACCGGCGAGCGCGACCATGAGACCGCTCAGCGCGGCGAGATCCTCGAGCACGACGGTGAAAAGGGCGGCATCTTTCGAGCGGCGCAGCGCCGCGACGAGGCCACGCCCCGGATAGCGGCTGTTGAACTCGCCCAACGCCTTCCAGGTCGAGATGCCCTCGAGCAGAATCGCGATGCCGAGCACGATGTAGTTGACGTGCGCATCGTGGATCGGATGCGGGTCCGAGAGCTTGTGCACACCCTCGTAGATCGACACGCTGGCCCCCATCGAGAACAAGAGGACCGCGACCACGAAGCTCCAGAAGTAGATCTCGCGCGCGTAGCCGAACGGGTGGCGAGCATCCGCCGGCCGGGCGCTGCGCTTCAGGCCATAGAGCAGCAGCGCCTGATTGGACGTGTCGACCAGCGAGTGGATCGCCTCCGACAGCATGGCGGAGGAGCTGGTCCACGCGGCGGCGGCGAACTTGGCGATCGCGATGCCGAGATTGGCACCGAGCGCGACCAGGACGACGGTGGTTGAGCCTCCTGCGGCCATGGGGGTCTCGCTTGCTGTCGGAATGGGATTGCGGGCGCCGGGGTAGAGAAGTCTATTTGACGGCTGATGACGAAGAAACCGTTGCCTCGGCGGAGTGCCGCCGGAACAGGAGACCGCGATGAGCAACTCAAGGGTGATGGCGGCGGTTCTGGCGCTCGGTGTCGGGGCATCGAGCCCCACTGTGGTGCGGGCCGGCAAGGCCGACGTGGTCGCGGCGGCGGCGGCGCGGCAGCCCGACGGCAGCACCGTTTTTGTGGTGACAATCCGCCACGCGGACGAGGGATGGGAGCACTTCGCCGACCGCTACGAGGTGGTGGGGCCCGACGGCAAGGTGATCGCCACCCGTGTGCTCGCCCACCCGCACGAGGACGAGCAGCCGTTCACCCGCGAGCTGACGGGCGTGCGCATTCCCGCCGGCGTCGGCGAGGTGACGGTCCGCGCCCACGACAACCGCCACGGCCTCGGCGGCCGCGAGGTCGAAGTCCGCCTCGGCGAGTAGCGGACAGCACTCCTGTCCCTCCCCCAAGGGCGAGGGGACAGGGTGGGGAGCATCGCGGTTGCTGTCCGCGGATAGCCGGCTCCTACCGGCGCTGGGCCATAAGACTCTCGTATACCCGCTCTCAAACGGCGTACGAGCGATTGCAAAGCCGCGACTCCGAGGGCAGGCTCGGTTGGGTCATGGGACTCGTGGAGGTGCCATCGATGGCTGAACGCTATTCCGGCAGCTACCCAATCGAATCGCGCCAGGGGGAGATCGAACGGCTCGAGGCTCAGGCCGCGGCCATGGCCCCTGATAGTTCTGAGCTGCTGGATCGCATTGGCGTACAGGCAGGATGGGCTTGCGTCGACGTTGGATGCGGCCCCGGCGGGATCACCAGTCTCTTGAGCGCGCGCGCCGGACCGGCCGGGCGGGTGGTTGGTCTCGACATGGACGAAGGCTTCTTGGAGCACGCGCGTGCCAGAGCGCCATCGAACGTCGAGTTCCGGCTGGGCAACGCATTCGACATTGATCTGCCGGCTCGCAGCTTCGACCTGATACACATGAGGTTTGTGGCAAGCACTGCTGGCGACCCCGAGCGCCTGCTTGCCGAAGCGATCCGATTGGCTCGACCCGGCGGCACGGTGGCGCTGCAAGAGCCCGACGGATCGAGCTTGAACTGCTATCCGCCCCACCCTGCATGGGATCGCCTGAAGTCCGCGTTGCTCCGGGCGTTCGAGGGGGCAGGTGCCGATCTCCAGCTCGCGCGGCGGCTCTATGCGCTCGTGCGGCGGTCAGGGCTCCACGATGTGCAATATCGCACCAGCATTCTGGCGGTGCGCTCGTGCGATCCTATGGTCGACTATTTGCCGGCGACGATCGAATCGTTGCGAGGAACGGTGCTGAGACTCGGGCTGATCGCCGCAGAAGATCTGCCCGTGGTACTTGCCCAATGCCGTGAGCATCTGCGCCAGCCGGATACGGCATTCACGATGTACACCGTGGCGCAGGTTTGGGGGCGAAAGCCCGCTTGAAGCGGCCCTGTGGTGGAGTGGCATTCGGATCGGTCTGGGGCACGTTGCCGAACCAGCGCGTGTCATAGCGATCAATGCAGGCAGCCGCTGCGGATCAGCACCGTGAAAGCGTCGATATCGAACTCCTTGACCAGGGAGCTTCCGGTCAACCCGAGCCAGCGCTCCTGCGCGGCGTAGGCCAATCGCTCCCTCGCTTGCGGACATTCGAACGTTTGTTTTTCCGTCTCCTGCAGGTGATGCACCATCTCATGCACCAGGATCGACAGTTCCACCGGGGTTGCGCCGCGCCAGCCTTTCGGGAGGTAGATCGTCCGACGCAAACCATCATAGAGCGCGACAATGTGGCCCTCCTGATCCCCGGTGCTCGTCAGACCGCGATAGCGAAGCGCCGCCATTTTCTCTGGCGTGACGAACTCGACCGCTGGCAATGTCGTCGCAGCGGGTAGGTCGAAATTGGCCGAGAGCCAAGTGGCGATAGCAGTCAGCAAGGCCTGCCGCCAGTGGTCGGATTCGGACTGTTGGATGACCATCTCGAAGCTCTCGGCATTCGCGCCGGTGCAGCAGACGCAGGAAAGATTGACGAGGCTGGCCAAAGCCAATGTCATGCCGAGCGATGCTTGCGGGCGCATTGGATGCTCCTCCCTTGGACTGCCCCCGAGCGCACCCTCGGGGTTCGGCTATCTCGGAGTATGCGATCCCGCCGCCGAGCGTTGAATTGTCCTGAGGAACCAGGACCTACGTCCTGAGCTGGCGGACGGCGCGGACTAACGCATTGCCACTATTTGGAAATCACTTTGAGTCCGATGGCGAAAGAGGAGTGCCATCGCCTCACTTCTCCGGTATGATCCACTCCGAACAGCATGCGAGGGCGGGCTCATGAAGATTCTCGTCGTCGATGATCATGTCCTCATTCGCGAGGCGCTGCGCGGCGTTCTCATGGAACTGGAGCCCGGCGCCACGGTCGTGGAGGCACGGGATGGTCGCCAGGCGATCGCCAGGACTGCGGAGTGTCCCCCGCCGGACTTGGTTCTTCTCGATATCAGACTTCCGGACCGCGATGGCCTCGACGTACTGGCCGAGGTGCGCGAGCGCTGGCCGCAGATCGCGGTGGTGATGCTCTCGGCGGATCAGGACAAGGCGACGATCAGCAAGGCGCTCGCTCTCGGAGCGGTCGGCTTCGTGCCCAAGTCGGCGCAGCGGGAGGTGATGCTCGGCGCCTTCAAGCTGATGCTGGCCGGCGGCGTCTATGTTCCGCCCGAGATCCTCGTCGGCGCTCACGAGCGGACGGAGCGAAGCGAACGACTGATGCGAACTCTCTCGGCGGCCCAACTGGGCTTGACCGAGCGCCAGCTCGAGGTGCTGCGCCTGATGATGAGGGGACGCAGCAACAAGGCCATCTGTCGTTCGCTAGGCCTCGCGGAGCCGACGGTCAAGAACCACGTCACCGCGATACTGAAGGCGCTCAACGCGACCAACAGGACCGAGGCTGTTGTTGCAGCCAGCGCGTTCGGACTCCCGACGGAGCAAAGGGAGAATTGATCGCGACAGATGACTAGGAAATTCGACCCTCATTCGAGGCGCGCGCACCGAGTAGCCGATTGAGCATCGCTCTCAGAGCCATCGGCGCAACCGGTTTGTGCAAGAGATGATAGCCGCTGGCGCTCACCTCCCGCAACCGCTCGGGACCTGTGTCGCCGCTGATCAGGAAGGCCGGAACAGGCGCTCCGAAGCAGCCGCAGATCCGCTCGATGGCAGCGATTCCGGTGCCCCCATCCGCAAGATGGTAATCGGAGATGACCAGGTCCGGCGGCCGCGCCTCCCCGGCGATCATGGCGAGCGCCGATTGGGCCGAATTCGCCGCTACGACCTTTGTCCCCCAAGCCTGCAGCATGCCGCGCATGCCCTCCAATACCAGCGCATCGTCGTCGATGACGACGACGAGCTTTCCGGTAACGTGGTCTGCGTGCACTACCGGCGGCGGCGGGACGCCCTTTGTCACATCCCCACCTTCGCCGATCGGCACGACGACAGAGAACCGGGAGCCCTTGTTGATGCGAGATTCGAGCTCCACGGGATGGCCTAGCAGGCGGCCCAGCCGATCCACGATCGACAGCCCAAGGCCGAGCCCGCCACGATGGGAAGGGCTGCCCGCTTCAAGCTGGTAGAACTCGTTGAAGACCGCCTTGCGTTCACTATCCGGGATCCCTGCGCCCGTATCGATGACGTCGAGCCGCAAGCTCCTGCCGCGTCGACGGCAGCCGACGAGCACGCCGCCGCGCTCCGTGTAGCGCACTCCATTGGCGACCAGATTGAGTAGCATTCGCTCCAGAAGGATGAAGTCGCTGCGCACGCGCGCACCGCTCGCGACGACCTTCAGTCTCAACCCCTTCTCCTGCGCAGCGCCGGAGAATGTCGTCTCCAGCCGGTCGAGGATCCGCGCGATAGGGAATTCTTTCACCACCGGGTCGAGCACGCCGGCCTCGAGCTTCGACATGTCGAGCAGGGCATCGAACAGCTCGTTCATGGCCGCGACGGCGTCGGCAATTTGCGTAACGAGACGGGCACGCCCTGCCGGGTCGGTCGCCGTGCGCAACTGGGCGACAAACAGGTTCAGCGCATGCAGGGGCTGGCGCAGATCATGGCTCGCGGCCGACAGGAACCGCGACTTGAAGCTGTTGGCGAGCGACAACTGGCGGCTTTTTTCTTGAATCTCGTCGAACATTCGCGTGTTCTCGATTGCGATCACGGCCTGATCGGCAAATGTCGACACGATCTCGATCTGCTTGTCGGTGAAGGGCTCGACCGTCTTGCGAGCCAGGAGCAGGACCCCCATCGGGTTGCCCTCGCGGAGGAGCGGAACGCCGAGCAGCGTGCGATAGCCCGCCTTCTGCTGGGACTCTAGGAAGGTGTACTCGGGATCTGCGAGCACGTCGTCGATCTGTACGATCTTGCCCGAGAGCAGGACTCGGCCGACGATATTGCCGCGGCTCGCTTCGAGCCGGATGGTCTTGAGATGGTCGAGCCAGTCGTCAGGAAAGTTGTAGTTTGTCGCATAGCAAAAGCCGGTGCCGTCGCGTCGGGTGATTGCCGCCATCTCTGCGCCGCACAGCGAAGCCGCGGATTCGGTCAAGGTATCGAGGATCGTCTGCAGATCGAAAGTGGAACGGCTGATGGCCTCGAGCACCTCGCTGGTGGCCGTCTGACGTTGCAGGGCTTCGGTCAGGTCCTGGTTGCGTTCCTCCAGCTCGCGAACCAGGCGGACGTGCTCGATGGCGATGACTGCCTGATCCGCGAACGTTTTCAGAAGCTCTTCCTGCTCCTTCGGCACCGGGCCCGGATTCGCCCAGGCGACGACAATGGCTCCGAGGATCGTGCCTTCCCGAATTAGCGGCACACCCAACATGCGTCGCCAGCTCAAGGCATCCGAAAATCGCTGATCGTACTCGGGATCGGCGCGTGCGTCCTCCAGACGGATCACCGAGCCGCTCAGGATCACCCTGCCGGATACCTGAGATCGATCCGGGCGCATTGGGTACTTCGCTCGGAGCAGATCGACGAAGCCCGAATCGACCTCATGGCTGCTCACGTAGTGCAAAAGCGCACCGTCATAGCGGAACACATTCGCGAAGAGACCGCCGCATAGTCTGACAGCATGGCGAGCGATGCATTCGAATACGGGTTCCACGTTGGTCGGTGAGTTGCTGATGGCCCGGAGGATCTCGGCCGTCGCCATCTGCTCGTCGAGCGCGCTGCTCAGCTCACGGTTCCTCGCCTCGATCTCGCGAAACAGCCGCGTGTGCTCGATGGCGAGCGCGGCTTGATCGGCGAACGTCTGCAGCAGATCTTCCTGGGCCTTCGGGATCGGCCCGGGATCCGACCACGCGACAACGATCGAGCCAGAAGTCTTACCCTTCAGCTTCATCGGGACGCCCAACTTGCGCCTCCAATCCATGAGCGGCGGAAATCGAGGGTCGTAGTTGGGATCAGCGCGAACGTCCTCGACCCGCACAATCGAGTCCTCGAGGATCACCCGGCCAGAAACTTGAGAGGTGTCTGGACGCATGGGGAACTTTGAGCGCAGGACTTCGACAAATCCAACGGCCGTCGCGTGGCTGGCGACATAGTGCAGAAGCTCACCATCGAAACGGAACACGTTCGCAAAGAGGGCACCACAGAGGTCAACCGCGGCGCGTGCAATGGCCTCGAATACGGGTATGTCGTCCACCGGCGTGCTACTTATGACTCTCAGGACTTGTGCCGTGGCCGTCTGTTCCTCGAGTGCTCTGGTAAGCTCTCGGGTTCGTGATCCGAGTTCGTCGATCAACCGGGCATTCTCGATCGCAATCACCGCTTGGTCCGCGAAGGTGGTCAGCAAATCGATCTGCCGCGAGGTGAAGGGCTTCACCTGCCTGCGGTAGAGGACCATCACGCCAATGGCATTACCGTTGCGGAGCAGAGGGACACCGAGCAGAGTGCGAAATCCGCCTAGCTGCTGAGCTTCTTGCTGCAGATACTCAGGGTCGGTCAGAACGTCGGCAATCTGGACCGTTCGGCCCTCTTGCAGGACGCGTCCAACGATCGAGCCGCGCCCCGGCCGCATGCGTAGCGTTTTCAAGTGCGCGAAGAAATCGGGAGGGCAACCATAGTTCGCGATATGACGGTGGTGCCCGTCGTCCGGCCGCGTTACCCCCGACATGTCGGCCTCGCACAACCGTGCGGCTGTCTCGACCAGACGATCCAGCACGGCCTGAAGATCAAACGACGATCGGCTGATGACCTTCAGCACGTCGGCGGTGGCCGCCTGCTGCTGAAGGGATTGCTCCAATTCGTGCGTCCGCTGCGCGAGCATTCGCTCCAAGGCGGCCGCAGACGTCGTCGACATGGCAAGCTGCCTTTCTGCCCCTCGCCGGCGATAATAGCCTCGTTCCCCGTCATGCCAAGCCGATGGCTACCCACGGCAGGAGGTCTGCGCCGGGCCAAATTCCGAGGTTCGGCATGGGCTCGGCCCCGCAAGGCCTGACTCCGCCGCGGCGCCACTCGCCGAGCGGCTCAGCGCTCCCTGAGCGGCGTGGCGACGGGGAGGCCGCCCCTCACCATGGCCTGCCAGCCCTCCTCGGCGCTGTCGACGATCTCGAACAGCGCGAGATCGCTCTCCTCGACGAGGCCGAGCCGCGCCAGCTCGGGGAAATTCACGGCCTTTGCCCAGTAGTCGCGGCAGAACAGCACGATCGGCAGCGCCGGCACCTTGCGCGTCTGCTTCAGCGTCAGCACCTCGAACAACTCGTCGAGCGTGCCGAAGCCGCCGGGAAAGAATGCGAGCGCATTGGCGCGCATGGCGAAGTGCATCTTGCGCACAGCGAAGTAGTGGAACCCGATCGTCAGCTCCGGGGTGGAGTAGGGGTTGGGGCGCTGCTCGGTCGGCAGCGCGATGTTGAAGCCGATGCTCGGCGCACCGGCGTCGGCCGCGCCGCGGTTGGCCGCCTCCATGATGCCGGGCCCGCCGCCGGTGGCGATCACGTTCTCGCGCAGCGTGCCGGCAGCGAGCGCTCCGCCGCGCTCCGAGACGATGCGGGCGAAGGCGCGGGCCTCGCCGTACCAGGCCGACAGCCGCTCGGCGCGCCGGGCTGCATCCAACGCGGGACCGCCGGCCCTCGCCGCTGCAGCAAGCCGGGCCGCCGCGACATCCGGCGCCAGGATGCGCGAGGAGCCGAACACGACGACCGTCGAGCGCACGCCCCAGTCGCGCAAGGCGAGCTCGGCCTTCGAGTACTCGACCGCAAGCCTGACACCGCGCATCTCGTCGCGCAGCAGGATCTCGGCATCGGCGGCGGGGAGCGCCAGCACGGGCGAGGCGGCATCGGGCGGGTCGCGGGTCATCGGCGTGGCTCTCGGTTGGGCGGCTGGGCGGCTGCAGGTCGCCCGCAGAAGCGATACAATACCTATGCGTGCCGTGGCGAGGCGCGCGTCGGAGGTGGTTGCGGAGACAAGGTATGCGGATCGGCGTGCCGAAGGAGATCAAGGTTCACGAGTATCGCGTCGGCCTGGTGCCCGGAAGCGTGCGTGAGTTGACGGCACAGGGTCACGAGGTCCTCGTCGAGACGAGCGCGGCCGCGCGGATCGGCATCTCCGACGAGGATTACGTGCGGGCCGGCGCGCGCATCGTGCCGACTGCGGAGGAGGTGCTCGGCTCGGCCGATCTGATCGTCAAGGTGAAGGAGCCACAGGCCGCCGAGATCGCCCGGCTCCGCACCGGCCAGACGTTGTTCACCTACCTGCACCTCGCCCCGGATCGCGCCCAGACGCTCGCGCTGATGCAGTCCGGGGTGACGGCGATCGCCTACGAGACGGTGACCGGAGCCGGCGGCCGGCTGCCGCTGCTGGCGCCGATGAGCGAGGTGGCAGGACGGATGGCAGTGCAGGCGGGCGCGCACTGCCTCGAGCTGGAGCAGGGCGGGCGCGGCATGCTGCTCGGCGGCGCGTCCGGTGTCGCCTCCGCCAACGTCGTGGTGATCGGCGGCGGCGTCGCCGGCATGAATGCGGTACGCATGGCGGTCGGCGCCGAGGCGCACGTCACCTGCATCGACATCGACGTCGGACGCCTGGCCGAGATCGACCTCAGGTATGGCGCTGCGGTCGATACGATCTTCTCGACGCGGCAGGCGATCGAGGAATACGTGCGCGACGCGGACTTGGTTATCGGAGCGGTGCTGGTGCCCGGTGCGGCGGCGCCCAAGCTGATCACGCGCGAGCTCGTGGCAGCGATGAAGCGCGGCTCGGTGATCGTCGACATCGCCATCGACCAGGGCGGATGCGCGGAGACCTCGCGGCCGACGACGCACGCGGCACCGACCTACGTCGCCGAGGGTGTGGTGCATTACTGCGTCACCAACATGCCGGGTGCGGTGGCGCGCACCTCCACCTTCGCGCTCAACAACGCGACGCTGCCGTTCGTGCTGGCGCTGGCCAACCGCGGCCCGCGCGCGGCGATCCGCGCCGACCCGCACCTCGCCGCCGGTCTCAATGTGCACGCCGGCCAGGTCACGCACGCGGCGGTAGCGAAGGCGCACGGCCTCGAGCCTGCCGACCCGCTGCGGCTGCTCGGCGGATAAGCCGCGCAAAGTCGTGACGGCGCCGAGCAATCGGGGCTCAGCCGTGGGACGGCTCGGGCACGATGAGCCTCAGGCGCGGCCCACCGGCGGTGACGACGAGCGGCGCCGTGCCGAGCGCGTCGCCGTCGGCCTCGAGCGGCTGAGGGTCCGGAACCTCGATGCGCGTGGCGGGCAGAATGGAGAGACCCTTGACCGCGGCATGCAGGCCGAGCGCCACCATCGTCAAGGCCTGCGCCAGCGCGCGGCGGCTGCGGGCCTCGAGCAGCACCGCGTAGAGGCCTGGCCTCAGCAGGCTCGCATGCGGCGCGATCACGAACCGGCCGGCGTAATGGCGAGCATTGGCGGCAACGACCCACATCGCCTCGTGCGCGGTGCCGTCGACGAGGACGCGGAACGGCACCGGAGTCCGCCTCAGCGCGGCGAGCACCGGGCCGGCATAGGCGAGCCTGCCGAGCCACTGCTTCAGGGCAACGTCGAGCGCCGACACGATAGCTCCGTCCAGCCCGGCGCCGGCCATCAGGTAGAACGGCGCGCCGTTGGCGAGGGCGCCCTCGATCTCGCGGACCGGGCCGTCGATCAACATGCGGGCGATGGCGGCGCCGGAGGCCGGGACGCCGATCTCGTTGGCCATCACGTTGCCGGTGCCGGCCGGAATGATGCCGAGCGGCACATTGGTCCCGGCGATCGCTTGCGCGAGCGCGCGGATCGTGCCGTCGCCGCCGGCGGCGACGACCGCATCGTGCTCGACGGCGATCGAGGAGATCGTGCGCATCGCGTCGATGCCGGTGGTGTCGAGATGGGCGACGTCGGCACCGGCGGCGCGCAGGTGACGCTCGACCTCGGCCGTGACGCGCGAGACGGCGATCCCGGCAAGCGGATTGCGCACGACGAGCAAGCGCCGACGCGCCCGCACGAGCGCGCTCCCGCCACGCGGCGACATGGTCGTGGCAGCCGTCGGCATCATCGCGAAATTTCGGTCGAACGCACTTGCATTCCTTCAATCTAGTCGCGAACGGCGGAAAGCGCGAGGCGCCAGCGGCCGCCGATGGCGGCACTCAGCCGCCGGCCGGGCCCGATGACAGGCAATGTTGGCGAATCGATGGGAGCGGGGGTGTGACGGGCTCCGGCGACAGCGCTTCGAGGAAGGCGACGAGCCGGCGCTTCTCGGCCGCATCGAGCGTCAGCCCGCGCACGACGTTGCCGGACAGCGTCGGACGCCGGATGAAGCCGCCGGAATAGTGATCGATCACGTCGGCGAGGGTCGGCTTGGAGCCGTCGTGCATGAAGGGGCCGGTGCGCGCGACGCCGCGAAGCGCCGGAGTCCGCATCGCGCGCGGCGCGTCCTCGGGTCCGGTCGCTAGGCCGATGTCGTGCATGCGGCCGTCCGTGAGACGCCAGCCGGAATGACAGCCGACACATCCGGCCTTGCCGACGAACAGAGCGAGTCCCGCCAGCTCGTCGGCATCGAGGGCGTCGTCATCACCTGCCACCCAGCGGTCGAGACGGTTCGGCGGGGACACCAGCGTGCGCTCGTAGGCGGCGAGTGCCTTGGCGAGGTTGGCGGCGCTGATCGTCGGGCTCGTGGGGAAGGCGGCGGCGAACGCGGCGCGCAGCTCGCGGTCGGCATCGAGCGCGGCGGCGATCCTCGGCCACTGGCCGGCCATCTCGTCGGGCGCGGCGATCGGTAGCCATGCCTGCTCCTCGAGCGAGCCGACGCGGCCGTCCCAGTGCAGCGAGGTGGCAAACGCCACGTCGAGGAGCGAGGGCGTGTTGCGGGCGAGCGCCGAGCCGTCGTGAGCGGCGGCGGTGGCCCGGCCGTCGGTGAAGGCACGGTCGGGATCGTGGCAGCTCGCACACGACCGGTCGCCGTGGCGGGACAGGCGCGTGTCGCGGAACAACGCCGCGCCCAGTGCGATGCGGCAGGTGCTCGGCGGATTGTCGGCCGGATGCGGCACGCTCGTCGGCCGCGCCAGGAGCTGCCGCCAGACACCCGTGAGCGCCGGAGCGTCTCCCGCCGTCACGCCTTGGGTCCATAGCGCCGCCGCGAGCATTCCGACGAGGAGCCGAGCAGCAACGGCCGCGAGCCGCCTCTCCCCTCCCCCTCGTGGGGCGGGGATGGGGGTGGGGAGAACCCCAACGTCCGATTTGGGGTCAGACCCTGCGGGTCTGCCCCCTGGCTCGACGGTGGTGCACGGGGTCGGACCCTCCGGGTCCGACCC
>JBFMEX010000020.1:0-41019 GCA_040752215.1 Pseudomonadota bacterium
CCAAATATTTTCTGGGGGGTGGGCCCCCCCCCGACCGCGATGACCGATGCCGACAAGGCCCTGCTCGCCAAGGCCGATGCGCTCTATGCCACCTGCCGCGCGGCGATGGACCGCCAGGCGATCAAGTCGTGGCTCGACGCGGTGTGGGACGTGATTGCGGAGGCCGACCGCTACTTCGCCAGCGAGAAGCCGTTTGACAAGTCGCACTCGCTCGCGCGCAAGGGCACGATCCTCTACGTTACCGCCGAGGTCGTGCGCCAGCTTGCCATTCTCGTGCAGCCGGTAATGCCGGCTTCCGCTGCCAAACTGCTCGGGCTGCTGGCGCAAGGCGCCGACGTGCCGACCTCGCCGGCCGAGGCGGCGGCGCGCCTCTTCTGCGCGCTCGGTCCGGCCGGCCGCCTGAGGCCCGGCACCGTGCTGCCGCCGCCGGTCGGCGTGTTCCCGCGCTACGTGCCGCCGGAGAGCAAGGCGTGATGCTCGTAGACCATCACTGCCACCTCGATTTCCCCGATCTCGCTGGCGACATCGAGGGTGTGGTCGCGCGCGCGGCGACGGCCGGCGTCGGCGTGCTCAATACGATCTCGACCCACGTGGCGAAATTCGACACCTATCGGGCCATCGCCGAGCGGTTCGCTCACGTCTATTGCTCGGTCGGCACGCATCCCCACAACGCCGATGCCGAGCCCGACGTGACGGTCGACGACCTGGTGCGGCTCGCTGCCCATCCCAAGGTGATAGCGATCGGCGAGGCGGGCCTCGACTACTATTACAAGCGATCCTCTCCCGAAGCGCAGGCCGAAGGCTTCCGCAGACATATCGCCGCCGCCCGCATCACCGGCCTGCCGCTCGAGATCCACACCCGCGACGCCGACGAGGATACGATCGCGATCCTCGAGGCCGCGCATCGCGATGGGCCGTTTCCCGCGATCCTGCACTGCTTCACCGGCGGGATGGCGCTCGCCATGCGCGCGGTCGAGCTCGGGCTCTATGTCTCCTTCTCCGGCGTCGTCAGCTTCAAGAAGTCGGATGCGCTGCGCGACATCGCCCGCGCGGTGCCGCTGGAACGGCTGCTGGTCGAGACCGACGCGCCGTTTCTCGCGCCGGAGCCCAAGCGCGGCAGGACCAACGAGCCCGCCTACGTCGTCCACACCGCCGCCGCGCTGGCCACGGCGCGCGGGCTTTCGGCGGACGAGATCGCGCGCGCGACAACGGACAATTTCTTTCGGTTGTTCATGAAGGCGAAGCGTCCCGCCGCTCCCACCCCCGTGGTCGGGGAGGGCCGGGGAGGGGGGGAGCCTTCGACACCGGGTCAAGGGCGCGTCGGGGCTCACTCCACCGCCGACTCCTCCCCACGAGGGGGAGGGGAGAAGGAATGAGCTACCGGCTGACGATTCTCGGCTGCGGCTCGAGTGGCGGCGTGCCGCGCGTCGGCACCATGTGGGGCGCGTGCGATCCATCGAACCCGAGGAACCGCCGCCGGCGCTGCTCGGTGCTCGTCGAGCGGTACGGGCAGGGCGGCATGACGACCGCGCTCGTCGACACCTCGCCGGACCTGCGCGAGCAGCTCTTGTCGGTTCGGGCCGACCGTCTCGATGGCGTGCTCTACACCCACGACCATGCCGACCACACGCACGGTATCGACGACCTCAGGATGGTCGCCTACGCGATGAAACGGCGGATCATCATCCATGCCGATCCCGACACGCGCGAGAGCCTGACCCGGCGCTTTGCCTATTGTTTCACGACGCCGTCCGGCTCCAGCTATCCGCCGATTCTCGAGGCGCGCACGATCACGCCCGGCGACACGGTGACGATCGCGGGCGCGGGCGGGCCGATCGAGGCGATCGCGGTTCCCCAGGTGCACGGCGACATCCCCTCGCTCGGCTTCCGCTTCTCGCGCGTCGCCTATTCGCCCGACATTTCCGACCTGACCGCAGAGGCGGCGGCGATGCTGGACGGACTCGACGTATGGATCGTCGACGCGCTGCGCTACACGCCGCACCCGAGCCACTTCCATGTCAAGCGGGCGGTCGAATGGGCGGAGCGGCTCGGTCCGAAGCGCACCATCCTCACCCACATGACCGGCGATCTCGACTATGATCGGCTGAGGCGCGAGCTGCCTGCCGGCATCGAGCCGGCCTACGACGGCATGGTGATCGAGTTCGATTGAGCGACCGCCTCGTCGCGCGAACACCTATCTTCGGCAACCTCGCCATCGACCCGCGCCTATCCGGTTCAGCTAGTCCGGCATCTGCGAAAGACGCGGAAGGGACTTGCAATCTTGGCACCCCGGTCGGAGACGGACACCAATTCCCTCGCCCTCGGGGAGAGGGCCAGGGTGAGGGGCTGGCCGCCGGCGTTGTGCCAGCTGCACGCCCCTTGCTCACCCGGCGCGGGATCGAGCATTTCAGCACCGTTCTATCGTCGCGGCCGCGCCGACCTTTTTCCCCAAGGGAGAGGTCAACAGCGGCCGCGCCATGTGAACCGGACAGCCGTGGGACGAGCCCGAGGGCAGGCCCCGACCCCTCCCCGGAAGGGCAGGGCTCCTCGGGAGCCTGTCCCGATTCCCGCCAACGGCCGAAGCCTTTGTAGGCCCCGGCTGGCGGGGTCAGAACCGCAGGGTCTGACCCCTACCCGAAGGGTGCTCGAGCGGCAGCACCGCGATATGGTTCATCTGCGATAGCGCAGCCGGCAAGGGGAGGGGAGATGGTCGGCGGGTGGTCACGGTGGGCAGTCAACGAGAGCCGCGAATGGAATGCTTGCGTCGCGTGCGCTCAGCTTGCCTGATCGGAGGGCGCGGCCTTGCGCCTGCGGGCCAGCCATTCGGCGGCGCTGACCAGATGGCCGTTGCTCCTCGACAGCGGAGAGGCCAACTCGACGACCAGCGGCGCGATATCGGCCGGTGCGGACAACGTCGTCGGGTCCTCGCCGGGAAACGCCTTGGCACGCATGTGCGTCCTGACCGGGCCGGGATCGAGCAGCGCGACGCGAACATTGGTGCTCTCGCATTCGGCGGCATAGGTGCGCGCCAGCGCCTCGAGACCGGCCTTGCTGACCGCATAGGGGCCCCAGTAGGCGTGTGTGCCCGCGGCCGCAGCCGAGGTGACGAATACCGCGCGCCCGGCATCCGAGCGCTTCAGCAGCGGATCGAGAGTGCGGATCAGCCGCCAGTTGGCGTCGAGGTTGGTCTCGCGCACCATCTCCCAGCCGTCGGTGGTGACATGGCCGAGCGGCGAGAGCGGGCCGAGCACGCCAGCGTTGGCGATCAGGATGTCGAGCTTCTGCCAGCGCTGGAGCAGCGTCGGTCCGAGCTGATCCACGCGGTCGCCCTTCCTGAGGTCGAGCTGGAGGATCGTCGCCGAGCCGCCAGCTGCGACGATCTCGTCGTCGAGTTCCTCGAGTGCGCCCTGCGTGCGGGCGGCAATGACGACGTGCGCTCCGGCACGCGCCAGCGCCAAAGCCGCGGCGCGCCCGATACCGCGCGAGGCGCCGGTGACGAGCGCAATACGGCCCTTCAGGTCTGGTGTGGTTGGCATCGGCGAGGCTCGCTGCGATTGAAACCGAAGGGGCGCGGCCGGGCCGACGGCCACCGCTCCGGCGTGCTTAGCCGTGCCGGGCGCCCGCCGCAAGGCTCGCGCATCGGGGCGGTTGCCTGTGACCGGTTATGCTCCTATGGCTTCGATCTGCTGCCGCCCGGCTCGATCAGCTCTTTGAGCCCCTCCCGGGCCCGCTCGTAGGCGCCGGCGCCGAGCTCGTGGGCCTTGTCGCGCGCCGGCCTGGTCGCCTCGCTCGCCCCGTCGGCCGCCTCGCGCGCCTTGTCGAGCATCGGCTTGGCCCTTTCTCGCGCCTCGGCCGAAAGCGCCAGCAGCCGCTCGGCGCTCTCGCCGCTGATCTCGCGGGTGCGCTTCAACACCCGCGCAAACAGGCTCTGGCGCGGCATCGTACGCTCGGCCGGCAGGGCGCGCATCAACGCGACCGCCTTCGCCTGCTCGTCGGCGGCGCGGGCGTTGGCGATGCTCTGGGTACGGCCGGTGAACACCACCATCGGCGTGCAAGCCGTCACGAGGTTGGTGCCGCGCCGCAGCCAGCCGGCGTGCGCGACCTGCGTCTCCTGCGGGAAATAAACCCGCGCGTCACCGAGCCGCTGCTCGAGAATGGTCTTGTCCAGCATCGACACGAAGCGGCCGCCGAGCTGGCGCACGAGCTTGAAGCGGGGGTTGTCGGGATCCGGGAACTGCACGAACACGGCGACGGTATCCTCCGCCGAAAGCGCCATGCGCAGCGCCTCCTCGGTGTCGCTCGCATGCACGACCTCGCGCGCAAGGGCGAGATCCTTGTCGAACGACTGCAGGAATCGGAATGTCGTGGCACTGCCCGAGTTGACGGGCGGGAGCACGAAGCGCAGGCGATGGGCATTGCCGGCCAGTGCGCCATAGCTGTCCAGGCTCTCGTTGCGGGTGACCGCGAACAGGCACTCGCGCACGTCGTCGCTGCGGATGCGCTGGAACGCGTCACTGCCCCCGAAATATCGGGCGCCGAGCGCCAGCACGTCGAGCTGTCCGTAGCCAATCGCCGCCGGCTCGGTGGCGACGCGCTCCATGTTGTCGAGCGTGCCCTTGGTGGCGCGGCAGTCGTAGTCGAGCCCGCCCTCGCGCAACGCCGCCGCAAGCTCTGGGCAGAAGCTGGAATGATAGGCGCCGGTCGCGTCACCCGTGTAGATGTTGCCGGCTGTCGCCGGGAAGACGGTTGCGATCGCCATCAGTGCCGCCGTCAGCCCGCCTCGCAAACCGCCGCATGCCGTCGCCAATGCCATCCCCATCGATTGCCCAGGGCCATTCAATTCTCGGTCGCCGGCGCACGCCCCTCTCCCGGGACGGGAGAAGGAAGGCGGTGCGGCGCAGAATGAACTGAATCGCCCTGATCGATTACCTGTCGCGCCGTAGCGCGCAGTCGCCACCTGGGTCGGGAGATTGCCGTCTCGGGGCGGGGGATGCAACCCGATTGCGGCGTGCAGGCTCGCGGACGCTGCGACCGCGGACACGCCGGTGGAAGGTCGCCCTGGCGTGGCGCTCAGCGCACCTCGGCCAGCAGCGACAATTGGCGCGGACCGGTGTCGCCGCTCTGGTCGGCGAGAGCGGTCGGGTAGTCGCCAGTGAAGCAGTGGTCGGTGAACTGCGGCGCCAGCGGGTCGCGGCCGTCGTAGCCGACCGCGCGATAGATGCCGTCGACCGACAGGAAGGCCAGCGAATCGGCGCCCATGAACGTGCGCATGCCCTCGAGGTCGTGGGTGGCGGCGAGCAGGTCCTTCCGGCGCGGCGTGTCGATGCCGTAGTAGTCGGGATGCGTGATCGGGGGTGAGGCGATGCGCATGTGCACCTCGCGCGCGCCGGCCTCGTACATCAGCTCGACGATCTTCTTCGAAGTGGTGCCGCGCACCACACTGTCATCGATCAGCAGGATGCGCTTGCCCCGGATCACGCCGCGGTTGGCGGAGTGCTTCAGCTTGACGCCGAGGGCGCGAATGCGCTGCTCGGGCTCGATAAACGTCCGCCCGACGTAGTGATTGCGCACGATGCCCATCTCGTAGGGGATGCCCGACTGCTGCGAGTAGCCGATCGCCGCCGGCACGCCGGAATCCGGGATCGGCACCACCACGTCGACGTCGGCGTGCGACTCGCGCGCCAGCTCCGCGCCCATGCGCTTCCTGATATCGTAGACGCTGCGCCCGCCGATGATCGAATCGGGGCGCGCGAAGTAGATGTACTCGAATATGCAGGGCCGCGCGGGCCGGCGCGGGAACGGCCGGTGGCTTTCGACGCCGGCGTCGGTGATGACCACCACCTCGCCGTTCTCGACCTCGCGCACCAGCTCGGCGCCGACCATGTCGAGGGCGCAGGACTCCGACGCCAGCACGTAGGCGCCGCCGATCCGGCCGAGCATCAGCGGGCGGATGCCGATCGGATCGCGCGCACCGATCAGCATGTCGTTGGTCAGGCAGACGAGGGCGTAGGCGCCATCGATCTGGCGGATCGCCTCGACGAAGCGCTCGACGATGCGCCGCTTCTTGGAGCGCGAAAGGAGGTGCAGGATGACCTCGGTATCGGAGGTCGACTGGCAGATCGCGCCCGAGGAGATCAGCTCGCGGCGCAGCGTCAGCGCGTTGGTGAGGTTGCCGTTGTGGGCGACGGCGAAGCCGCCGGTGTCGAGGTCGGCGAACAGCGGCTGCACATTGCGCAGGATGGTATCGCCAGTGGTCGAGTAGCGGTTGTGGCCGACCGCCATGCGGCCCTTGAGGCGGCGGATCACGGTGGCCTTGTTGAAATTGTCGCCGACCAGTCCGAGCCGACGCTCGGAGTGGAACTGCTTGCCGTCGTAGGTGACGATGCCGGCTGCTTCCTGGCCGCGATGCTGCAGTGCGTGCAGGCCGAGCGTGGTCAGTGCCGAGGCGTCGGGATGGCCGAAGATGCCGAAAACACCGCACTCCTCGCGCAACCGGTCGTCGCCGTAGCGCGATAGAGCCAACGCCTCCGGTGCGGCAGTCCGACCCGCCCCACGCTCCTGCCGGTCTGTCATGGCTGCCTCCCGCTCGAGCATGCCGTTCACCCGACGCCTGCGACAAGTCTGGTTAAGCGGGCAAGTCGCTCCCGCTGCCGGATCGGGGCGCCTCCCGATGCCGTGTGACAGATATATGATATGCCATGCCCAAGGCTAGAGCGGCACTTCGTCCGCCGTGAAGAATGAGCGTGCCTTGTTGCTCGCCTTTGCTGCGCTCGAAGATCGGCATCACCTGTTCCAGCATCACCTGATGCAGCGCATTGCCGGCCCCCTTGATCTGCGGCAGCGACATCGACCGGCCGACCCAGTCGTAGCGGGAATCGAGATCGGGGATGAACCAGGAGAACAGCATGTAGGGGATGACGATCAGGATGAAGCCGCGGGCGACACCGAACACGAACCCGAGCACCCGGTCGATCATGCCGACGCGGCTGTCGAGGATGCTGTCGGAGATCCGGGCGGTAATCAGGTGAACGACGATCAGGGTAAGCAGGAAGATCAGGCCCGAGATGACGATCTGGGCGATCGGAACCTGGGTGCCCATCTGCTGCGCCATCTCCTCGGCCAGCTTGCGCAGGCCGAGGAACCCCCACAACGCGGCGGCGGCGGCGGCGACCCAGGACAGGATCGACAACAGCTCCCGCGTCAGACCGCGGTACATTGCCAGCAGGCCGGAGATGAAGCCGACCGCCAGCAGCGCGGCATCCAGGTAGGTGAGCGGCCCGATCATGGTCGAGAACCCCCGGTTTTTTGCCTGTTCGGCGGGCGACGGAAGAGCCACGCGTTCACTGGCATGACGCAAGCCCGTCGGCAAGGGATTTGAGGTGGGTCAGGCGTTCGAGGGCGAGGGTGACGCTGGTGGCGTCGACCTCGCCGGCGGCGGGGATGATGGCCCGGCCGAAGCCGAGCTTCTGCGCTTCCTTGAGGCGTGTCGTCATGTGGGCGGCGGCCCGGACGGCTCCCGACAGCGAGATCTCCCCGAAATAGACGTGATCCACCGGCAACGCAGCACCCGAAAACGACGAAAGCAGGGCCGCCGCTGCAGCGAGATCGGCGGCCGGCTCGACGATCTTCAGCCCGCCGGCGACGTTGAGGTAGACGTCGTGGCTCGACAGCGAGACGCCGCAGCGCGCATCCAGCACTGCGAGCAGCATGGAGAGGCGGCTCGCGTCCCAGCCGACCACGGCGCGGCGCGGCATTCCGAGCTGGGAGGGAGCAACGAGCGCCTGGAACTCGACCAGGATCGGCCGCGTGCCCTCGATGCCAGCGAAAACCGCCGCGCCCGGGCTCGCCGCGTCGCGGTCGCCGAGGAACAGCGCGGACGGGTTCTCGACCTCCCTGAGGCCGAACGAGGCCATCTCGAACACGCCAATCTCATCGGTCGCTCCGAACCGGTTCTTGACCGCGCGCAGGATGCGGAACGGATGCCCGCGGTCGCCCTCGAACGAGAGCACGGTGTCGACCATGTGCTCGATCACCTTCGGCCCGGCGATCTGGCCTTCCTTGGTGACATGGCCGACCAGCAGCAGCGCGCTGCCGACGGTCTTGGCGTGGCGGATCAGTGCCTGCGTCGTCGCACGCACCTGCGAGACGGTGCCGGGTGCGGCCTCCAGCGCCTCGGCCCACAGCGTCTGGATGGAATCGATGACGATCAGATCGGCCCGCGGCCCTTCGGCGAGGGTTGCGAGAATGTTGGCGAGGTTGGTCTCGGAAGCTAGCGCGACCGGGGCGTCGGTCAGCTGCAGCCGCTCGGCCCTGAGCCGCACCTGGGCGACTGCCTCCTCGCCGGAAAAGTAGATCGCACGCCGGCCGGCACGGGCCAGCGCCGCAGCAAGCTGCAACAGCAGCGTCGATTTGCCGATCCCCGGCTCGCCGCCGATCAGCAGCGCCGAGCCCGGAACGATGCCGCCGCCGGTCACGCGATCGAGCTCGGTGATGCCGGAGGAGAACCGCGGCGCCTCGGCGGTCGGCCCGGCGAGGCCTTCCAGCGTCACGAGACGGCCGCGACTGCCCTTGGCGAGGCCGGAGCCCGGCGGCGGGCCGGCGTCGGTCTCCTCCTCGAGCGTGTTCCAGTCGCCGCACGAGGCGCACTTGCCCGACCAGCGCGGGGCGACGGCGCCGCAGCTCTGGCAGACGTAGGTGGTCCTCGCCGGCTTTGCCATGGCCTCAACCTCCCGCGCCGAGATAGACACGGTGGAAGCGGTGGCCGAGCCGCGTCAGTACCTCGTAGCCGATGGTGCCGGCAGCCCGCCCGACGTCCTCGAGCGTCAGCGTGTCGCCGATCAGCTCGGCGAGATCGCCAACTTGCGGCGGCCGCGGCAGATCGGTCACGTCGACAGTGACGAGATCCATCGATACGCGACCGACGATCGGGCAGGGGATACCGTCGATCGCCACCCGGCCGCCCGCCTCGCCACTCGCCGCGCTGGCCTGACGCGGTACGCCGTCGGCATACCCGGCGGCAATTGTTGCGATACGGCTCGGCCGGGCGACGCGGTAGCTCGCGGCGTAGCCGACGGTCTGACCGGGCGCGACGTCGTGGACCTGCAGAATGCGTGCATGGACCGAGATCACCGGCGCCACCGGTGTCGTGCGTCCGACGCTCGCCTGGCCGCCGTAGAGCGCGTAGCCCGGGCGGACGAGGTCGTAATGGAAATCGGGCCCGAGCATCAGCCCGTCCGAAGCCGCGAGCGAGGCCGGGACGCTCGGCAGCAATGGGCGCAGCTGCTCGAACACGTCGCGCTGCTGCCGGCTCTTCGGCGAGGCGGGCTCGTCGGCACACGCGAGATGGCTCATCACGAGGCTGACCTGGAGCCGGTCGAGCAGGTGGCCGTCGGCGGCCAGCGCCCGCACCTCGCCGGCGCTCATGCCGAGCCGGTTGAGGCCGGTGTCGACGTGCAGTGCGGCCGGCCGCGTCTCGTCGTCGCCGTGGTGTCCGACCCAGTCGCACACCTCGGCGAGGCTCGACAGAACCGGGCGGGCATCGATGGCGGCCAACGCCTCCGCGCTCCCCGGCAGCAGCCCGTCGAGGACGTAGAGCGTCGCGCCCGGCAGCAACTGTCGGCAGGTCTCGGCCTCGGCCAGGGTGGCGACGAAGAACGTCCGGCAGCCGGCTGCCGCCAATGCCGGCGCGACACGGGTGACGCCGAGCCCATAGGCGTCGGCCTTCACCACCGCGGCGCACTCCGCCGGCCGCACGAGATCGGCGAGCGAACGCCAGTTGGCGGCGAGCGTGGCGAGATCGATGCGGATGACGCCCGTCGCGCCGGCCGGGGCGTCGACCGGGCTCACGCGTAGCTCTCCGGCAGCTGGTAGTCGCGGGCGAGATTGCCGAAGCGGGTGAACTGCGCCTCGAACGAGAGCGCGACCGTGCCGGTCGGGCCATGGCGCTGCTTGCCGATGATCACCTCGGCCTTGCCGTGCACCTGGGCCATCTCCTGCTGCCACTTCAGCATGTCCTCGACATTCGACTCCGAGGGCTTCTTGCGCTCGACATAGTATTCCTCGCGGAATACGAACATCACCACGTCGGCATCCTGCTCGATCGAGCCCGACTCGCGCAAGTCGGAGAGCTGCGGGCGCTTGTCGTCGCGCTGCTCGACCTGGCGCGAGAGCTGGGAGAGCGCGATGATCGGCACGTTGAGCTCTTTCGCCAGCGCCTTGAGCCCGGTCGTGATCTCCGACACCTCCTGGACGCGGCCCTCGCCGGTGCGCTTGTTGCCGGTCAGCAGCTGGAGGTAGTCGACGACCAGGAGGCCGAGGCCCTTCTGGCGTTTCAGCTTGCGCGCCCGCGCGGCGAGCTGGGCGAGCGAGATGCCGCCGGTCTGGTCGATGTGCAGCGGGATATTGCTCATCTCTTGAGAGACCTGCACCAGCTTGGCGAACTCGCGCTCGTCGATCATGCCGCGGCGGATCTTCTCGCTCGAGATCTCGGACTGCTCGGACAGGATGCGGGTGGCGAGTTGCTCGGCCGACATCTCGAGGCTGAAGAAGCCGACCACTGCGCCGTCGAGCACCTTGATGGTGCCGTCCGACTGCTGCTCGGTGCGGTAGCTCCGGGCGATGTTGTAGGCGATGTTGGTCGCGAGCGCGGTCTTGCCCATCGAGGGGCGGCCGGCGAGGATGATGAGGTCCGACGACTGCAGACCCCCCATGCGGTTGTCGAGGTCGTTGAGCCCGGTGGCGAGGCCGGAGAGATGTCCGGCGCGCTGATAGGCGTTGTTGGCCATCTCGATGGCGTGCGTTAGCGCGGTGCCGAAGGCGAGGAAGCCCTGGCCGTACTTGCCTGTCTCGGCGAGCTCATAGAGACGCGATTCCGCCTCCTGGATCTGCTGCTCGGGTGGAAAGTCGACAGGGCTGTCGAAGGCCTGGTTGACCATGTCCTCGCCGATGCCGATCAGCGTGCGCCGGGTGGCGAGGTCGTAGACGGTGCGTCCGTAGTCGTGCGCGTTGATGATCGTCGTCGCGTTGGCGGCAAGGCGGCCGAGGTACTGCGGCACCGTCAGGTTGGAGTCGATCGGCTCGGCGTTCTCGAAGAATGTCCTCAACGTGATCGGCGTCGCCTGCTTGCCGGCCTGGATCAGCTTGCCGGCGATCTCGTAGATCTGCGCGTGCAGGGGATCGAAGAAGTGCAGCGGATCGAGGAACGACGAGACGCGGTCGAGCGCCTCGTTGTTGACCAGGATGGCGCCGAGCAAAGCCTGCTCGGCCTCGATGTTGTGGGGCGGCCGGCGGAACGTGATCGGCGCCTCGGCGGCGGCCACGTCACGGAGCTTGTCGGCGGGGAGGAGGGCGGTGCTTTTCATGGGCCGACACTACGCCCGCAGGCCGAGTCGCCTCCAGCCCCGCGATCCGCCCGCACGCGTGCCACTCCCCGCAATGCACACCGTCCCCAATTTGGCCTTGTGCGTGACCGAATCAGAGGTGGCCCGGCGTCGCGTCCGCGATGTGGGCCTCGGACTCGCTGCGAGCGAGGCGGCGCTCGGCTTGCAGCATATAGTCGCGGGTGAGCGGAAGCGTGTCGATGCGCTTGGCGAGCTGGATCTGGAACACCATCAGATTCTCATAGCGGAAGGCCGCCTCCGAGCCGGCGAGATAGAGCTCCCACATCCGGCAGAACTCGGCGCCGGCGATCGCTTCGGCCTCGGCTCGGCGGGCCAGGAAGCGCTCGCGCCAGGCCTTCAGCGTCTCGGCGTAGTGCAGCCTCAGCAACTCGATGTCGGTGACGATCAGGCCGGCGCGCTCGATACCCGGCAGCACCTCCGACAGCGCCGGTATGTAGCCCCCGGGGAAGATGTACTTGGCGATGAACGGATTGGTGATGCCGCCCGCGTCGTCGGCGCGGCAGATGGCGTGCACCAGCGCGATCCCATCCTCGGCGAGCGCGCGATGGATGCTATCGAAATAGGCCTGGAAGTGCGGCGCGCCGACGTGCTCGAGCATGCCGACGGAGACGATGCGATCGTACGGCCCCGTGATGTCGCGATAGTCGCGTATCTCGAACCGCAGGCGGTCGCCGAGCCCTTCCGCCTCGGAACGTGCGCACGCCGCCTCGGCCTGCGTCGCGCTGAGCGTGATGCCGTCGACAGCGACGTCGGCCGTGCGCGCGAGATAGCGGGCGAGCCCGCCCCAGCCGGAGCCGACGTCGAGCACCCGCTGCCCCGGAGCGAGCTGCAGCTTGGCGGCGATGTGGCGCATCTTGGCGCGTTGGGCGGCGGCAAGCGAGGTCGTGCCGTCGAAATAGGCGCAGGAGTACTGGCGCTCGGGATCGAGGAACAGATCGTAGATGCGCGGGTCGATGTCGTAGTGATGGCGCACGTTGCGCGCCGCGCGGCGGCGCGGGTTGAACTGGTCGAGACGTCGCTTGGCGCGCCGCGCCGCCTCCAGCGTCCGGCTCCAGCGTGGCAGGCCACCAGACGTCAAGTTGCGCATCAGGAGGGCGACGAGGCCATAGGCGTCGCCGTCGTCGATCTGAAGCCGACCCTGCATGTAGCCCTCGCCCAGCGCCAGCTCGGGGTCGAGCACCAGCTGGCGCTCGAGCCTTCGGTCGGCGAGTCGGATGGCGATCTGATCGCCCGTGCGGTCTCCATAGCGATGCATGCGCCCGGCGCTATCAACGACGACCAAGTCGCCGCTGCGAACGAGGCGGTCGAACGTCAGGTCGAGCGGTTTCCACATGCGTGCGGCTCCGCAGTCGGACCCGTTGCCGGGCCGTGTTGCCCACCCCTCCGCGCGGCTCGTACTCACGTTTGATCTAGGCATTCGGCGCACCATTTGGGAGGGGGGCGCGACGCCGACGCGAGCTTTGCAAGGTGCAGCGAGCGCCGGGCGTGGACCCGGCGCTCGCGGAATGGCTCGGCACGGAACAGCAGACGACGTGAAGCCCTACGCCCCTTCCGCCTCGCCCTCGGGTGCCGCGCCGGCCTCGAACATAGCCTCGGCGTCGAAGGTCTCGAGCTCGAGCTTCTCCTCCTTGACGACGGTCACGTCCTCGCCGCGCGCCTGGCGCTGCGCCTCGTCCTCGGAGCGGGCGACGTTGAGCTTGATGGCCACCACCACCTCGGGGTGCAGCGCGATGCGCGAGTCGTGTACGCCGAGGGTCTTGATCGGCTTGTCCATCAGCACCTGCCGGCGATCGATGGTGAAACCGCCCGCCGTCACGACGTCGGCGATGTCGCGCGTCGACACCGAGCCGTAGAGCTGGCCGGTGTCGCCCGCCTGGCGAATGGCAATGAACGTCTGCCCGTCGAGCTTGGTCGCGACCGCCTCGGCCTCCTTCCTCTGCTCGAGGTTGTTGGCCTCGAGCTGGGCGCGCTGCGATTCGAACTTGGCGAGGTTGTCCTTGGTCGCGCGCAGTGCCTTCTTCTGCGGCAGGAGGAAGTTGCGGGCGTAGCCGTCCTTGACGGCGACGACGTCGCCCATCTGGCCGAGCTTGCCGATGCGCTGCAACAGAATGACTTGCATGGGAGTTCTCCTTCTCGAGATGTCGATGTCCGGGCGGTATCTCCGGGGTTCTTGGATCAGGTGACGGCCGGTGGCCCGCCACCGGTCGGCGGCCGTGCACGGGCGCGGATCGGCACCAGGCTCTCGGCGAGGCCGAGGATTGCGATCATCAGTGAGATTGCGGTGTTCATGACCAGCAGCACCACGTACAGCGTCACCAGCATGATCGAGCGCCAGTTCTGGCCGCGCGAGATGTAGTGAATTATGGCGAGGCCGAGCAGCACATAGGCGAGATAGAGGCTGCCAGCGAAGGCCGATCCGACAAGCCCCGGCACCCCGGGGACGAACGTCGAGCCGATGGCCAGCGCGAGCAGCAGCGGCGCGCCTCTGGGATAGCCGATCGCGGCGAGGTCGGGCCACGGCCGCGCGAGTCGTCCGGAGGCGAGCGTCACGAGCCCGGCGAGATAGAGATTGAGAAGCATCACGCTCATCAGCGTCATCGCCGCGGCTGCCGGCATGATGTAGACGGCGAGCTCGGAAAGATAGGCGATCTCCGCCTCGCCGAGCGGGGGTGCGTCCGCGGGCTGCGGCAGCTGCTCGGTCACCAGCTTCTTGACCGCCGGCTCCAGCGCTGCCTTGAGCCCGGCCACGTCCTGGCCCAGCATCAGGAGCGCGCCGAGCACGACGAGCCCCCCGAGCAGCGCCGCGACGATGACCAGCCGGCCGGCCGGATACCACTCCACAAGGCTCGCGGCGGCCGGCGCCGGAGTGTCCAACTCGTCCGATGCGGCGGCGGTCGCCACCACTGTTCGGCTGAGGAGTGCGAGGTAGGTCAGCACGACCGCGGGCAGGGCGGCGCTGACCGCGAACAGCAGGCCGGCAACGGGTGTCGCGAGCCCTCCGAGCGCGAGGAGCCCGGCACCGGAGCCGGCCGCAGCCGCCTGCCAGCCGAGCCCGAGCCCGGCGAGATAGATGGTGAACGGGGTCAGCAGGAACAGCGCCAGCTGCGCCAGCGGCGGGCCGGTGGTCGCGGAGACGAACACCACCGCCGACACGAGGCCTGCAGCCAGTCCGATGAGCAGGGATGATGGCATCTCGAGCTGTCCCGCGTCGCCGCGGTTAGAGACGGGAGGAGCCCCGTCCCAACCATGTCGCCGGCTCGAAGCCCCGCGCCGTGCCGGCGAGCCGGCGCGGGAGAGGGCATTACCTCAGTACGTAGGGCAAGAGGCCGAGGAAGCGGGCGCGCTTGATCGCCTTGGCGAGCTCGCGCTGCTTCTTCGCCGACACCGCAGTGATACGGCTCGGCACGATCTTGCCGCGCTCGGAGATGTAGCGGCCGAGCAGGCGCACGTCCTTGAAGTCGATCTTCGGCGCGCTGTCGCCGGAGAACGGGCAGGTCTTGCGGCGGCGGTGGAACGGGCGGCGGGCCGCCATCTGCGGAACTTGCGTCATGATCAGCCCTCCGATCCGGGATTGGTGTCACGCGGCGGGCGCGGCGGGCGGGGGCCACGCGGGGGCCCGTCACCGCCCTCGCGCGGCGGGCGCGAGCGAAACGTCGATCCGCCCTCGCGATCGCCACGCGGCTCGCGGTCGCCGCGACCCTCGCGATCGCCACGGAAGCCGCCGCCGCCACGCGGGCCGCCGCGGAAGCCGCCGCGCTCGCCGTCACGGTCGCCGCGGCCGCCGCGCTCGTCGCGGTCGGACTTGCGCATCATCACCGAGGGCTCGCTCTCGTGTGCCTCGACCCGGACGGTGAGGAAACGAATGATGTCGGTCGAGATGCCCATGCGCCGCTCCATCTCCGCGACCGCGGCCGGCGGCGCATCGATGTTGAGCAGGGTGAAGTGGGCCTTGCGGTTCTTCTTGATCTTGAAGGCGAGCGGCTTGACGCCCCAGTACTCGCTCTTGGCGATCTTGCCACCACCCTCGGTGATGACGTCGGTGAATTCCTTGGTGAGTGTCTCGACCTGGGCGTTGGATACGTCCTGACGTGTCAGGAAGACATGCTCGTAGAGCGGCATGCTTGGGCCTTTCTCGCTGGTTGCGGCGGATCGCCCGCCTGTTCCCCACCGCTCCGGCGCCTAGCCCCTCGTGGACCCCGCGAAAGGCCCATCAGGAAACCAAAAGAGCGAAGACACCGGGAGCCGGGCGCGAGCCCTGCCGCCACGCGGGCGGCCTCCCGTTCAGCCTCCGACCGAAGCGAGTGTGGGCGCGTTATACAGCAATTCCGCCGCTCGGCAAGCGCCCGCCCCGCGGGCCGGAAAACGCGACGCACCCCGGAGCCGGTGTCGCCGGGCCCCGGGGTGCGCTCGCCAAACTCGGGGTTAGACCCGGATGATGGCGCCGGCAATCGAGCGCGGGCGGGTGCGCACCGCGCCGCCGTCGTTGCCGGAGCGGATCAACCAGCGGCCGTCGGCGGTCTGGCCGACGATCTCGCCGACGTGGTGGCGCCAGACCACCACGGCGCCGACCTGCGGCGCACCCGGCCGGCCGTAGTTGCGCCAGTTCCAGGCGACGTTGTACTCGGGCCCGCCGCCGCGCTGGGTCCGCATCCACCAGCCGCACCACTTACCAGGGCGGGGACCGGCGCTGTAACGGGTCTGCGGCTCGTAGACGCCGAGATAGCTGATCCCGGCCGGCCGGGAGAGCGAGGCGGTGCGCGTAGTGGAGCGACTGCGCGAGGCGGTCCGGCGGCTCCGCGAGGCGGTCTTGCGGCTCGCGCTGCGCTTGCCCTTGTAGCTCGCGGTCACATGGGCCTTGGCGTTGTAGCCGGATTTGTGCGGGCGAGCGTCGGCAGTTGTCGCCATCGGCACGAGCAGGAGCGCAGCCAGAATGGCCAAGAGATTAATGCGCATGGTAAATTTCCCCTTAATCCTCGTCTTTTGCGGGGCTCAAACGCCGTCGGAACGTGGCCAAAAAATGGCAGCGCTCGCACATGCAACCTGGAGCGCGGTGTGACTGTCTGACCGAGGGAGCCGGAAAAATGCGCCCGGAATCAATGCCGGAGCCCCCACTGCGGGTGATCGGGCGGGCGAGCCGGCTGCGACAGTTGGGCCCGCCTGTCGCGACCATTGGCGGAGGTCTGCCGGCCCGCCCGGCATCCTCGGAAAGCGCGGCGCGCGGCGTCTCCGGGCCCGCTCGCGCCACGTCGTCACCCTTCGGACGGCGGCTTGACACTCGCCCCGGCCGCGTGGCTAAGACCGGTTCGCATCGTTCACCGCTCGAAGGCTCGCGGCATGGCCATCGCATTCGTGTTTCCCGGACAGGGCAGCCAGGACGTCGGCATGGGCCGGGAGCTCGCCGAGCAGTTTCGGGCCGCGCGCGGCGTGTTCGAGGAGGTCGATGACGCGCTCGGCCAGAAGCTGTCCGAGATCATGTGGCAGGGCCCAAAGGAGACACTGACGCTGACCGAGAACGCCCAGCCGGCGCTGATGGCGGTGTCGATGGCCGTGATGCGCGTGCTCGAGCGGGAGCACGGCCTGTCGCTGCCGGCCAAGGTCAAATTCGTCGCTGGCCATTCGCTCGGCGAGTACTCCGCACTTGCGGCCGCCGGCGCTTTCTCGCTCGCAGATGCGGCCCGGCTGCTGAAGCTGCGCGGGCAGGCGATGCAGGCCGCCGTGCCGGTCGGCGAGGGAGCGATGGCGGCGCTGCTCGGCGTCGGGCTGGACGTGGCGGTGAAGGTGGCCGAGGCGGCCGCCCAAGGTGACGTCTGCCAGGTCGCCAACGACAACGAGCCGACCCAGGTCGTGCTCTCCGGCCACAAGCGGGCGATCGATCGCGTCGGCGAGGTCGGCAAGACGCTGGGCGTGCGCCGTGCGGTGCCGCTGCCGGTCTCCGCACCCTTCCATTGCCGGCTGATGCAACCCGCCGCCGACGCCATGGCCGAGGCGCTGGCGAAGGTCGAGATCAAGGTTCCGTCGGTGCCGGTGGTCGCCAACGTGGTCGCCGCACCGATCAGCGATCCCGACGAAATCCGCCGCCGGCTGGTCGAGCAGGTGACCGGCACCGTGCGCTGGCGCGAGTGCGTCACCTACATGACAGCCAACGGCGTCACCAGCGTCTACGAGATCGGCGCCGGCAAGGTGCTGGCCGGCCTCGTCAAGCGCATCGAGAAAAGTCTCGACGCGACCAGCCTTGGCACCCCGGCCGATATTGCGGCGGCGTTGCCCCAGCTCTCGAGCTAGCAAAGGACCCGATTTCGAATGTTCGATCTCAGCGGGCGCAATGCCCTGGTGACCGGCACGACCGGCGGCATCGGCGCGGCCATCGCGCGCTCCTTCCACAAGGCCGGCGCGAGTGTCGCCATCTCCGGCCGTCAGGTCGACAAGCTCGAGGCGCTGGCCAAAGAACTCGGCGACCGGGTCCACGTCGTGCCGTGCGATCTCGCCGACCGCGCGGCCGTCGGCAAGCTGATCGACGAGGCGGCAGCCAAGCTCGGCCGGGTCGACATCCTGGTCAACAACGCCGGGCTGACCAAGGACAACCTGTTCATGGTGATGAAGGACGAGCAGTGGGACGACGTGATCGCGGTCAACCTGACCTCGACGTTCGTGCTGATGCGGGCGGCGACGCGCGCCATGCTGCGCAACAAGACCGGCTACGGCCGCATCATCAACATCTCGTCGGTCTCGGGCGTGATCGGCAATCCGGGCCAGGGCAACTACGCTGCCTCGAAAGCGGGCATGATCGGCATGACCAAGTCGCTCGCCCGCGAGGTCGCCAACCGCGGCATCACCGCGAACTGCATTGCGCCGGGCTTCATCCAAACCGCGATGACGGATGTGCTGAACGACAAGCAGAAGGCAGAGATCGCCCAGCACATCCCCGCCCAGCGCTTTGGCGTGCCCGACGACATCGCCGCCGGCGCGCTGTATCTCGCAAGTGCACAAGCTGCCTACGTCACCGGCCAGACCCTGCATATCAACGGCGGGATGCTGATGCCTTGAGGGCGACGAAGGGCGTGGCTGCGGCGTCGGCGGGCGCTATGGCCAAGCAGAATGAAGTGTGTTACGGAGCCCTCGGTTTTCGGCTGCGGAAGCTGGGGAAAAGCCCGGCGACCGAGGGCTCGGCCGATGCTTCGGGCTAAGGACTCTGATAGCCGCCACAATCGCGCTGGGCGTGCTCCCTGACGGACATGCCGCTGCCGGGCAAGGCTCGCATCACGACCGACTGAGACCGACAACGAGCAACCTTGGAATAGAAACGACGCGAGGGAATACGATGAGCGATGTCGCGGAGCGCGTGAAGAAGATTGTGGTGGAGCACCTGGGCGTCGAGGCCGAGAAGGTTACCGACAACGCCAGCTTCATCGACGACCTCGGCGCCGACAGCCTCGATACGGTCGAGCTGGTGATGGCCTTCGAGGAGGAGTTCGGCTGCGAGATCCCCGACGACGCCGCGGAGCACATCCTCACCGTCGGCGACGCAGTGAAGTTCCTCGAGAAGAACGCCAGCGCCGCCTGACGGCCAGCCGGCCGGACCGCGCATCGAGCGCGGTCCGGGCGCCCGCAATGGGGCGCCGGATCCGTCCACCGCACCCACTCACGCGGGATCGGACGGGCTAACAGAAGCACTCAAGTCTTGCACGGGTCATTTCGATGCGCCGCGTCGTCGTCACCGGTCTCGGGCTCGTCACGCCGCTCGGGTGCGGCGTCGAACCGTCCTGGTCGCGCCTCATCGAGGGCAAGAGTGGGGCGCGTCGTATCGGCCCCGACGATTTCGATGCCTCGGATCTCTCCTGCCAAGTTGCCAACTTCGTGCCGCGCGGGTCGACCGCCGACGGGCTGTTCGATCCGAATGACTGGATGGAGCCCAAGGAGCAGCGCAAGGTCGACGACTACATCATCTACGCCGTCGCCGCTGCCGATCAGGCGATCGCCGACTCTGGCCTGAAATTCGATACCAGAGAGAAGCAGGAGACCGCGGGCGTCCTCATCGGCTCGGGCATCGGCGGTCTCTCCGGCATCGCCGATACCTCGCTCCTGCTCAGGGACAAGGGTCCGCGGCGCGTATCGCCGTTCTTCATTCCGGGCCGCCTGATCAATCTCGCGGCGGGCTACGTCTCGATCAAGCACCAGCTCAAGGGGCCGAACCACGCCGTCGTCACTGCCTGCGCCACCGGCACGCACGCGATCGGCGATGCCGCGCGCCTCGTTGCCCTCGGCGATGCCGAGGTGATGGTCGCGGGCGGCACGGAAAGCCCCATCTGCCGCATCGGCATGGCTGGCTTCATCGCCTGCCGCGCGCTGTCGACCGGCTTCAACGACAATCCCACCAAGGCCTCGCGCCCCTACGACAAGGATCGCGATGGATTCGTGATGGGCGAGGGCGCAGGCGTTGTCGTGCTCGAGACGCTCGAGGGTGCGAAAGCTCGCGGCGCCAGGATCTATGCCGAGGTGATCGGCTACGGCATGTCGGGCGATGCGTTCCACATCACCGCGCCGGCCGAGGACGGGGACGGTGCCTATCGCTGCATGCGGGCGGCGCTGAGGAACGCCAAGATCGACGTCTCCGAGATCGACTACGTCAACGCCCACGGCACCTCGACCCCGATGGGCGACGAGATCGAGCTCGGTGCGGTCGAGAGACTGTTCGGCAATGCCGCCGGCAAGCTCGCCATGTCGTCGACCAAGTCGGCGATCGGCCACCTGCTCGGGGCAGCCGGCGCGGTCGAGGCGGTGTTCTCGATCCTCGCCATCCGCGACAACGTCGCGCCGCCGACGCTCAACCTCGACAATCCCTCGGTCGAGAGCGCAATCGACCTTGTCCCGCACAAGGCGAAGAAGCGCGAGATCCATACCGTGTTGTCGAACTCGTTCGGTTTCGGCGGCACCAATGCGTCGCTGGTGCTGCGTCGCACCGCGTGAGCTTGCGCATCGTCCGGCAGATTCGGGTGCGGGCGCTGCAAACGCGCTTTCGCCACATTTGGGGCTACCGTCTCCAGTCGTACTCTTTACCGGCCGATTCCGTCGCCGGAATGAATCGCGCCGAGCGAGAGGAAGAGGCTCATGAGCTTGCGTCGGGAGGGTGGATACGATCCGGCGATGCCGACCGGCACCGCGCGGCCGCTGAGCCCGTCCGAGATCCTCGAGCCGGCACGAGCGCCTTCCCATCCGCGCGGGCGACGGCCGCGCCGCGAGTCGCCGCGCATCAGCGGCTTCGTCCGCTTCGTGAGCGGCATCCTCACCGCATCGCTGTTGCTCCTGGCGTTGCTCGGCGGCGTCGGCGCGATGCTCTATCGCCAATTCGAGCAGCCCGGGCCGCTCGACGTGTCGCGGACCGTCGCGATCGCCAAGGGTGACGGGCGCATCGAGATCGCCGAGCGCCTCGAGCGAGAGGGCATCATCTCGAGCCGCTGGGTGTTCATGCTCAACCATCTGATGCGCTCCCGCTTCGGCTCCCGCAAGATCGGTGACCTCAAGGCCGGCGAGTACGAGTTCAAGAAGAATGTCAGCATGGCTCAGGTGCTCGAGACGCTGACCGAGGGCCGCTCGATCCTGCAGAAGATCACCATCCCCGAAGGCTTGACGAGCCAGCAGATCGTGGAGCGGCTGAAGGCCGACGACAGCCTCTCGGGCGAGATCGCCGAGGTCCCTGCCGAGGGCACGCTGCTGCCGGACACGTATCGCTTCTCGAAGGGCATGTCGCGCCAGGAGCTGATCGAACGCATGCGCGACGAGCAGCAGCGTGTCGTCGCCGCCCTGTGGGACAAGCGTCAGCCGGAGCTGCCGATCGCCTCGCCTGCCGAGGCGCTGATCCTGGCCTCGATCGTCGAGAAGGAGACCGGCCGCGCCGACGAGCGCGAGCGGGTCGCGGCGGTGTTCGTCAATCGGCTGAGGAAGCGCATGCGGCTGCAGTCGGATCCGACCATCATTTATGGGATCGTCGGCGGCGCCGGCTCGCTCGGCCGCGGCATCACCCGCGCCGAGATCGACCAGAGGACGGCCTACAACACCTATCAGATCGATGGCCTGCCGCCGACGCCGATCTGCAACCCGGGTCGTTCCGCGATCGAGGCGACGCTCAATCCGGCCAAGACCAAAGACCTCTATTTCGTCGCCGACGGCAATGGCGGGCACGACTTCTCGGAGACGCTCAAGGAGCACAACTCCGCGGTCCAGAACTGGCGCAAGCTCGAGCGCGAGGCCAAGAAGGAGGAGGCTGCGGCAACCGCCGCCGGCGGTGCCACGCGCGCCGTCTCGCGCCCGGCTCCGCCGCCGGGACAGACGGCCGCTGGCGCCGCACCGATCATGCCTGCCGCCGGCGCCGAGCAGGCCGCTGCCGAGGCCGCGGGCGAGACCGCCGCCCCGACGGCAGGCGAGGCCGCGAAGGCGAGTGTCGTGCCGCTGCCGGTGAGGAAGCCGAAGCAACGCTGAAAGGCGCGACCGCCGACGCCGCCGCGCTTGTTGAGGTGATGACCAGCCGCTAGATTGCCCGCGCCAGAAGGGGGCGGAGTTGGTCCGCGGTCCCGACGGCGCAAACTCCAGCACGGGCGCCGCCGCCCGCCTCTCCGGACCCCATGACCCTCAAGAGCATGACCGGTTTCGCCCGCTCCGACGGCGCGCTCGGCGCGCTCGGCTGGCATTGGGAGGCCAAGAGCGTGAACGGCCGCGGGCTCGACGTCCGTGTGCGCCTCGCGCCCGGCTTCGAAGGGCTGGAGCCGCAGGTGCGCGACGCGGTGGCGCGGCGGCTCGTGCGCGGCAGCGTCTCGGTGCTGCTGGCGACCGAGCGCCGCGAGGGCGTGACCGAGGTGCGCTTGAACGAGGTCGCGCTCGCCCAGGTGCTGAAGGCGGCCGAGCGCATCTCGCATCTGACCGGCGCGCCGCCGCCGACCGCGGAGGGCCTGCTCGCGCTGAAGGGCGTGCTCGAGGTCGTCGAGCCGGCCGAAGACGCAGCCGAGACCGAGGCGCGCACGGCGGCGATGCTCGCGAGCCTCGATGCGGCGCTCGTCGGCCTCGCCGAGGCGCGATCCGGCGAGGGCGGCCGGCTGGCGGCTGTGCTGTCGACGCAATGCGACGAGATCGCCAGCCTGGTTGCGGCGGCCAAGGCCAGCCCGGCGCGCAACCCCGAGTCGATCCGCGCGCGCATCGCCGAGCAGGTGCGGCGCATCGTCGACACGGGTCCCGGGCTCGATCCGGCGCGGCTGCACCAGGAGGCGGTCCTGGTCGCCACCCGCGCCGATATCGCCGAGGAGATCGAGCGGCTCGAGGCGCACGTCGCCGCCGCCCGCGAGCTCTTGAGCGAGAAGGGAGCCGTCGGTCGCAAGCTCGACTTCCTGGCGCAGGAGTTCAACCGCGAGGCCAACACGCTGTGCTCGAAGTCGAACGACGTCGAGATCACCCGCATCGGTCTCGCCCTCAAGGCGGTCATCGACCAGATGCGCGAGCAGGTGCAGAACATTGAGTGAGAGCAATGTGACAGCGCGCGCCGAGATCGCGCGACGCGGACTGCTGCTGGTGCTGTCCTCGCCATCGGGGGCAGGCAAGACGACGCTGTCGCGGGCGCTGCTGGCGCGCGATCCCAACATCGAGATGTCGGTCTCGGCGACAACGAGGAAGCCGCGTCCCGGCGAGGTCGACGGCCGCGACTATCATTTCCTCGCCGCCGACCGCTTCACGACCATGCGCGACAACGGCGAGCTGCTCGAATGGGCGCGGGTGTTCGACAACTACTACGGAACGCCGGCGGCGCCGGTCGAGGCGGCGGTCAAGGCCGGCCGCGACGTGCTGTTCGACATCGACTGGCAGGGCACCCAGCAACTCGCGGAGAAAATGGCCGGCGATCTCGTGCGGGTGTTCATCCTGCCACCTTCGGCGGCCGAGCTGCGCGAGCGGCTCGAGGGGCGCAACCAGGATCCGCCCGAGGTGGTCGCGAAGCGCATGGCGGCGGCTGCGGCCGAGATCAGCCACTGGGCCGAGTACGACTACGTCGTCGTCAACGTCGACGTCGCGGAGAGCGTCGCCGCGCTCGAGGCGATCGTCGCCGCCGAGCGATTGAAGCGCGAGCGCCAGACAGGTCTCGCCCGGTTCGTGCGCGGCATGCAGGAGATGCTCTGATCGAATGCGCACGGCGCCAGCCTCCGGCCCGCCGGCCGCCATGCGCGCCCGGCAGCAAAGTGGCGCATCATCTCGACGCCACCGACGCTGCCCGGCGGTCGGTCGGGTCAGGTCCATGGTCACGCCGGAGCCGCGAGACCGGCCTCGTCCACGATTTGCGCGAGGTGGGCGAATTGCGCGACCGTCAGGCGTTCTGCGCGCTCCTCGGGCGGGATTCCCGCGCGTGATAACAGCAGCTCCGGCATCGCGGTCAACGACTTGAGGCTCTGGCGCAGCATCTTGCGGCGCTGGCCGAATGCCGCAGCGGTGACCCGACCCAGCGCTTTCACGGAGCAGGCCGGCTCCGGCGACGGTCTCGGCACCAGCTCGACGATGGCCGAGGAGACCTTCGGCGGCGGCGTGAACGCCTCCGGCTTGAGGCTCATGACGAGCCGCGCCGTCGTGCGCCACTGCGCCAGCACGGAGAGGCGGCCGTAGGCCTTGGCCCCCGGCGTCGCGACGATGCGCTCGGCGACCTCCTTCTGGAACATGAGCACCATGCGCTCGTACCACGGCGGCCACGGCGCACTCTCGAGCCAGCCGACGAGCAGCAGCGTGGCAATGCCGTAGGGGAGGTTGGCGACGATCACGGTGCGCTTTGCGCGCGTGCCGACGAGGGCTGGCCAATCCATCGTCAGCGCATCGCCGGCGACGACGTCGAGGCGTCCCGCAAATCTGGCGGCAATCTCCTCGAGCGCCGGCAGGCAGCGACGGTCGCGCTCGACCGCGACGACACGTGTCGCGCCCTCGAGCAGCAGCGCCCGCGTCAGGCCGCCGGGCCCGGGGCCGATCTCGACCACGGTCGTATCGGCGAGCGGGCCGGCAAGGCGCGCGATGCGCCGCGTCAGGTTGAGGTCGAGGATGAAGTTCTGCCCGAGGCTTCGCTTTGCCCTGAGGCCGTGCGCCGCGATCACCTCGCGCAGTGGCGGCAGCCCGTCCGGACTGGCGCCCGCCGACGGTAGCTCCACACCGGCCTTGGTCATGGCCGGCCCCGGCGGTGGTCGGCGATCTCGCGCGCCAGTCTTAGCGCGGCGACAAGGCTCTCGGCCGACGCGACGCCCTTGCCGGCGATGTCGAAAGCGGTGCCATGGTCGGGCGATGTGCGCACCAGCGGCAGCCCGAGCGTGACGTTGACGCCCTTGTCGAACGCGAGCGTCTTCAACGGGATCAGCGCTTGGTCGTGATACATGCACACGGCTGCGTCGTAGCTCGCGCGGCGCTCGGTGTGGAACAGCGTGTCGGCCGGATGCGGGCCGCTGACGGATATGCCTCGCCGGGCGAGTTCGGCCAGCGCAGGGGCGATGATCGTCTGCTCCTCGCGCCCCATCGTGCCACTCTCGCCGGCATGCGGATTGAGCCCGGTGACGACGATGCGCGGCGCGGCAATCCGGAAATCGTCGACCAGCGCGCGCCAAGTGGTGGCGATCACTTCGATCAGCAACTCCTTGCTCAATGCGGCCGGAACGTCGGCGAGCGGGATGTGCACGGTCGCCGGCACCACACGCAGATCGGCACCGGCGAGCATCATCACCGCGTGCACCGGCTCACCCGGCCAATGGCGCCGCGCCAGCTCGGCGAGGAACTCGGTGTGACCGGGGTGGGCGAATCCGGCGCTCTTCAGCACGCTCTTGGCGATCGGATTGGTCACGAGCGCGGCCGCCGCTCCGCTGGCGACGTCGGCCACGGCGCGCTCGATCGCGGCGATAACGGCGGGAGCGTTGGCGAAATCGGGCGCGCCGGGGCGGGGCGGGACGCGAAGCGCGATCGGGTAAACCGGCAGCCGACTCGGAAAGACCCGTTGCGCCTCCGTCGGTCCATCGATCGGCTCGACCGGCACGGCGACGCCCGCGGCTGCCGCCAGATCCTCGACCGCCGCCGGATCGGCGTAGAGCACGAACGGAGCGAGGCGTTGCTCATGGCGCGCGCGCCAAGCCTTGGCCGCAATCTCGATGCCGATGCCGGCCGGATCGCCCATGGTCAGCGCGAGGGGCGGCGGGAAGGGAACGGAGCTGGACACCCGCTAACGATACTCGATAAACGCGTCCTGTCGCAGGTCCTTCAAGTGCTTCTTGGCCAGGATCTCGAATTCCTTCTGGCGGTTGTCGCCGCCATCGTCCGCCTTGGCCTGGCTGGCCGAGCCGGCCTTTGCCGCCTCGCGGCCGCACACCGCCCATACCTCGACGCCGGCCGCGCCGACGGCGGGCGGCAGCGCCTCGCCGTCCTTGGCGTTGAGGAGCAGGCTGCGGGTCGGCTCGGGGATCGACGCGGCGGGCCTCTTGCCGAGGTCCTCGAACCTGGCCCCCTCGATGCCGGCGGCCGCCTTGGCGCCGGCCTTGCAGCCGGCGAGCTTGGGTGCCAGCGTTTCCGCCTGCTGGATGCGCTTGGCCAGCTTGCCCTGGTCGAGCGCGTTCTCGATCGGCAATGTCACGCGCTGCAGCTTGAGGTCGACGGCGGCGGCGGCAGCCGCGCCCGGCTCGTTCGACTTGTCGACGAAGCGGTCGACATCACGCTCGGTGATCGCGATCTGATGGCCGAAACGCCGGCGAATGACGTTGCTCCAGGATATCGACGCCTTGAAGCGCTGGCGCATGGCGTTGATGTCGCCGCCGGAGCTCCTCATGTGCTCGGCGAACTGCTGCTCGGTCATCTTGTTGCGTTGGGCGATGCTGGCGACGACCGTGTTCACCTCCTCGTCGGAGGCGAGCAGATTGAGACGCTTCGCCTCCTGGAGCTTGAGGCGCTCCTCGATCAGCTCCTCGAGCGCGCCCTTGCGCAGGCCGGGCAACATGCTCGCTCGCGCGCTGGCGACCGCCTGCTGCTGCAGCGACAGCGCGAATTGCTTCTTCCGCTCCTCGAAGATCGCCAGGATCTCGTCCTTGGACTTTCCGCGGTTGGCCTTGATGGTCTCGTTGAGGATGGCTTTCAGGCGCTCGGTCGTGCTCTCGGCCTTGATCAGCCGCTTGAAATTCTCCTGCGCCTGTTGCTGAAAATTGCCGCTCAAGGCCATCAGGCGCTGGCGCTGCTCGACCTCGTAGGCAGTGATCGGCTCGTCGTTGACCAGCACCACGATCGACTGGCCTGAGCCACCGTCCGACTTCTTGGCCTGGGTCGGACCGGCGACGGCACTCGCGCTCGAGTGCAGCAGCGTGAGGCCGAACGCGGCGGCGAGCAGACCTGCTGCTTGCTTTCCGGCGGCAGGCGACGGCCGGCTCGTTCGCGCTTCGGTCTGACGCTCGGCGTGGCGCATGGTGCGGTATCCCGATTGCGGCTGATTCCTCGTGGCCGAGAATAACCCGGCCGGAGCCCCGTCCGCCCGCTTATCCACATCAAGCATGGCCACCGCGTGGCCGCAGTTCGTCGTCGGAGGGCGACAGCGCGCGCCGGCTGCGGCCCGGCCCAAGAGCGCAAGGGCGGCTCCTGCCACCCCGCTCAGCGCGGCGGCTGGTCGTCGCCGAACACGTGGTCGAGGGCGTCGGTCTTGTAGCGGAACTCGCCGAGATGCTTCAGCTCGAAGCGCAGCATCACCGTGCGATCGGGCTCCAGATCGCGCGCCGCGTCCTTGACGAACGTCTCGATATAGGAGGCGGTCAGCACGAAGCAGTCGTCGGCGTACTTGAGACCGATCGAGTCCTGGATCCAATCGTCGTTGCCGATGTCGTAGCGCGCCGAGCCGAGCACGCTCCAGGTGTCGGTCAGCTTGACCGCGAGATGCGAGGTGATGTCCTGCTGATCGATCACGCGGCCGATCTCGGGCGCGCGTGCTGCGAAGGTGTAGAGCGCGGACGCCTCGACCGGCCCGAGCGCGACGCGGCCGTAGAGATTTTGCCGCATGAGATCGAAATCGTCCTCCTGAAGTCGGCTCTGGCTGATGAGCTGCAGGCCTTCGAACGGCGCCAGATAGGCACCGATGACGTAGTCGGAGTTGTCGTTCTCGAGGCCGTTGACCGGCGAGAAGATGTGGGCACCGGTCACGTCGCGGCCGGGATTGGCATAGGGGTTCTCGCCGGCGATCTGGAAGCTCTGGCCGGCGAGCAGGCGCGCGTAGCCGCCGTTGTTGGCCTGGAACGTGTATTGCAGGCCGGCATTGACGCGCGTTCCCGTCTCCAACCTGTCCAGGCCGGAGAACTTGTCGGTATCGAACAGGTTGGTGTCGTCGAAGATGAGGCTCTTGGCGTCCTCGTTCGGTAGCCGGCGCTGCGGCAAGCTGTCCTGGCGGGTGATGATCTGGCCGATCGGCTCGATGATATGGGAGGCGAGTGGCGAGTTGGCGACCCAGGGATAGGCAACCATCATGCCCGCGGTGGTCCGGCCTCGGGTGACGGTCTCATCGGCGATCAGGATGCCGGTGTCGGGATCGACGTAGTCGTTGAGCTGGTAGATGTCGCCCCTGAGCTCGGCGAACGGCGTGTAGGTGATGCCGACCGGGTCGGTCAGCTGGCGGCGCCACTTGACCTCGGTGACGGCACGGTTGATGCCCTGGCTGCCGGCGAGCAAGGCGATGTCGTCACGCGAGAAGCTGAGCACGTTGGTATCCCATCTGAGCTCGCCCCCGAGCACGGGATCGTCGAACACGTAGTTGTGGTCGATGATCGGGTGGGCGCGGCTCTCGGCCGACGGGGGGTCGTTCAGCAGCAGGCCGCCGAAGTGGTAGAGCGTGGTGCGCATGTAGCTGCGATCCGACTGGCCACCGAGGTAGATCTGGTTGACGCGGTCGGTCAGCAGGATGTTGTCGTACTTGTAGAAACGGCGGAACGTGTCGTCGCTCTCAAGCGTCACGTCCCAACCTGCGTTCCACCAACTGCCGAGCGCGAACTTGCCCTTGGTCTCCAGAGTGCCGCGCCAGCCGTCGAGCTTGTCGTCGGTCGGGTTGCCGGGAAGGTTGGAAGGATCCTGGTCGATGGCGCCGAACTTGACCCAGTACTCGCCGGTGTCGAGCCGGTGGCGCCACTCGCCCTGCCACAGCACGCCCTGCTGGGTCAGGTACATCGGGTGGAACGTGAAATCGTAGTTGGGCGCCAACGCGAAATAGTAGGGCACCTCGACGCCGAAGCCGAGGTTCTCCGAGTTCATGTAGGACGGCAGCAGGAAGCCGGACTTGCGCTTCACCGACGGGTCGGGGTGCTGGAAGTAGGGGGTGTAGAGGACGGGCACACCGAACAGCTCGAACTGGGCGTCCTGGTAGGTGATGGTCGCTTCCTGCTGATCGTGGATCACGCGCTTGGCGCTGATGCACCACAGCGGCGGGACGCCCTCCTTGCTCTTGCAGGGCGTGAACTTGCCGTTATGGAACTCGGTCACGTTGCCATCGCGCCGGATCGCCTGCTCACCGGCGATGCGCGTGTCGTCGCGCGCGACGATGCTGAGCGACTGCACGAAGCCGTCGCGGAAGTCGTCGGTCAGCGTGTAGCGATCGGCGCGCACGACGTTTCCGTTCGGCTCCTTCAGCGTGACATTGCCGAGTGCGGTCAGCGTGTTGGCACCCTGGTCGTAGACGACCTCGTTGGCGGTCAGGATGTAGTTGTTGTGGAAGATCTCGACGTTCCCGCGGGCGGTGACCTTGTTGCCGCTCGAGTCGTAGATCAGCTCGTCGCCCTGCAGGTAGAGCGGCTGCGCGTTGTCGACCTTCGGCAGCTTGCCGAAAATGCCGCCCTTGGGCTTCGCGAACGAGGGTTTTTCACCCTTGCCGCTGCCGGCCTTGGAGGGGTCCTGCGCGGCGGCCGGGTCGGTGGCGAGGAGCGGCAGCGCAGCAGCGGCGGCGACCGCGAGCAGGCGCACAAGAGCGCGCGCACCCCGGCCAAGCCACGCGCTTTCACGTGGCTCCGAGATGCACGACCCGCCGCACAGCGCCTGCGGTGTCCGCGCAAGACGCATCACTCAGCCGTCCTCCTGGTGCACGAGCACCGTCAAAGAGACCACAGCTACCAGCACCACGGGGAGCCAGATCGCCACCCAAGGCGACACCAGCCCCGCAACACCGATCTGTCGGGAGACCTCTGCGAGCAAGAAGAAGCCCAAACCCCCTACCATTCCAGTGACGACCATAGTCTGGATGCCCCCGGAGCGGAATGACTTGAGCGACACAGTGGCGGCCAAAAGCACCATCGCGATGCACAGCAGCGGCCGCGACAGAAGCAGCTCGTACTGGATCTTCAGCCTGTCGGCGGAAAGCTTCGCCTTTTCAGCGACTTCTATCAGGCCCGGCAGCTCCCAGAACGACACCGAGATGACCGTTCCGAGCGCGTCCGCGATGCGCTCCGGTGTGAGGTAGGTTGAGAGCAGATAGGTCTCGAAATATTCGGGCTCCTGACCGATGCGGGCGACCCAGACCTCACTCAGATGCCAGTAGCCCTCCTTGAGGTCCGCGCCCTTGGCATCGATGCGCTCGCTGAAGCGCCCGGCGGGGTCGAACACGAAGACGTTGACGTTGCGCAGCGTCAGCCCCCGGTTGAGGGCGCTGTGGGCCGTGATCACAGATTGTCCGTCGAGCCCATCCTGGCGCAGCCACGAGGCACCCGACTTCGCGCGCAACACATTGTCCTGCCTGCCGAAAGCCTCAGCGAACAGGCGCTCGGATTCCTCTCGTGCCGACGCCGCCAGCGGGTTGTAGACGGTGACCGCCAGAATGCCGAGGACGAGCGCGACGAAGATGCCGGGGGCGAGGAACTGCCAGACCGACATGCCGCCGGCGCGCATCACGGCGAGCTCGCTCTTGCGCGACAGGAACAGGAGGGCGGCGATCGAGCCGACCAGAACCGCGAACGCCAGCAGGAACTCGGTGTAGGCCGGCAGCCTGAGCATGCTCATCCACACCAGCCGGAGCGCCGGGACGCTGCCGTACTTGCCGGACTGACGCAGCAGCTCGACGAAATCGATCATGAAGATCAGCACGGTGCAGAGCAGAAAGGTGCCGAGGATGGTGGTCAGGAAGCGGCGTGCGATGTAGCGCTTCAGGGTGGTTGTCGGCAGCATCGTCAGCCCCCCGACCGGGCGAGCGCGCCGGCGCCCGGAAAGCGGCTCGCAATCCGCGCGACAGGCGGCCCGATCAGGTCCCAGATCCGCTCGATCCAGGAGGCTCCGCCGCGCGGGCGGGCGGCGCGGATCATCAGGGCGAAGGCGCCGGCCCCGGAAACGATCGGGATCGCGTAGAGCAGGGGCGTCATCGCCGCGTTCAGCACGACCAGGTTGTTGACGGCGAGCCCGCCGAGGCGGATGCCGACCGCGGCCAGGAACGCGATCACGATCCGCTCGACCCGGTTCTGGCGCGTGCTCTGCGCCTGGCCGACCGCGGCGAGCGCCATCAAGACGAAGGTGAACGGATAGATCGGGTTCGAGAAGCGCTCGTGCAACTCGGCCCGGAACTGGCCGGGGGCGATCTTGTAGTTGAAGCTGTCGGGCTCGGGGTTGACCAGCTCGTCATAATAGCGCTCGCGCGGCTTGAGGTCGTCGCTCTCCTCGCTCTTCTGCTCGAAGCGGTTGAGGTCGACGATGTACTTCTCGAAGGCGATGATCTGCGAGGGCTCCTTGGGGCTGGTGCGCCGCACGATATGCCCGTCGAGCATGATCAGGTAGGCGGTCGACTCCTGCTTGACGATGATGCCGCGCTCGGCGAGGTAGGACTGGATCTCCTTCGGGTTGCGCGTGTCGTGCATGACGAGGCCCAAGAGCTCGCCATTGAGCGCGCGCTCGCGGATATGGAAGGTGAGGTTCGGCTCCGGGTTGGAGAAGCGTCCGGGCTGGATCACCTGGGTCAGCAGATCGGTCCGCACCTGGATGATGTAGGTGCGCAGCGTTCTGAGACTCCACGGCATGGCGGCGTGATTGACGAACGCGACGCCGGCCGAGACGATCGCCGCCAGCAGCAGCAGCGGCCGCGCCACCGTCCACACGGTCGCGCCCGACGCGGTCAGCACGATCAGCTCGCTGTCGCCGTTGAGGCGATTGAGCGTGTGGATCATTGCGATCAGCATCGCGAACGGGGCGATGATGGCGACGAGGTTCGGCAGCGCGAGCGTCGTCATCTTGAGCAGCAGCCAGGCGTCCTGGCCTTGCGAGGTGACGACATTGAGCTGGCGCAGGGCGAGCGCGATCCACACGATTCCGGATAGCGAGCCGAGGATCAGCGCCAGTGCGCCGGCCGCCTGCCGGAAGGTGTATCGGGCGAAGATCGTCATCGCTTGCTCGGCAGCTGCCGGTGCCCGGCGCTTGCCAACGTCCCCCCTGGTCCTGCTTCAGCCCGCCTGCACTCCATGGGCCCGGCGTCGCGCCGGCCGCCCGTCACCCTCGCCGGCGCAGCCTTCGACCTGCACTGCCCCCTCGCTGCGGGTCAGACAGCTCCGCGTCACACAGCCGGATGGCGGAATTTCGACCCCGAGCCTGAGCCTTGGCGGCCTTGGCGTGGGACCTTAACCAAAAGGTCGGGGCGTTGCCATGGCGCCACGGACGAGGGCTGGGGAGGGCGAGGGCCGGCCGGCCGCCGCGGGGGGTCGGGCGAGGCTCGTCACGGTCTTGCACTTCACGCCCGAGCGTCTAAGCTTCCCGCGCCGCGAATTCCCAGCAATCCCGCCAGCGGAATATCCCTTCATCCCGCCGCCACCGTCTCGAGGCCGGGCGCGGCGCACGGAGTCCCGAAAGCATGAGCGAGCACCATCTCGACGTCACCTTTGCCCCCCTGTCCGCAGAGCCGGAGCGGACCGCGGTCGTGCTCGCCGGAGCCAACATGACGCTCGGCAGCCGGGCGCGCGCGCTCGACGCGGCGATCGGCGGCGGGATCGTGCGGGCGGCCGAGGCGGCTCAGTTCAAGGGAAAGGCGAAATCGTCTATCGAGATCCTCGCACCTTCGGGCAGTCCGCTGACCCGACTTCTGGTGATCGGAGTGGGCAAGGCGCCGGAGGCAAGCGAGCTCGACTGGGTGAGCCTCGGCGGCAGCGCGCTCGGCGCGATCGCGGCTCGCAAGACCGAGAGGGCGAGTCTCGTGTTCGACGTAACGGACACCGGCGAGCACAAGGCGGATGAGATCGCAGCCTGGCTCGCCGAAGGCGCCGTGCTGCGCCAGTATACGTTCCGCAAGTACCTGACCCGCGGCGAGACCGAGGCCGGCGAGGGGGGCGCCGCCGCCGAGGCGGTCAACGGCACGGCCAGCGAGGAGCAGGCGGCCAAGGCGCAGAGCACGCGCCGCGAGGGCGTTCACGAGCTGATCATTCACTGCACCAGCCCGGACAAGGCGCGCGCCCTGTTCCAGCGCCGGCGCGCCGTCGCCAACGGCGTGTTCCTCGCTCGTGATCTGGTCAACGAGCCGGCCAACAAGCTCGGCCCGGTCGAGTTCGCCGAGCGATTGCGCGAGCTGGAGCGCTCTGGCCTCGAGGTCGAGATCCTGGAGGCGGACAAGCTCGCCGAGCTCGGCATGGGCGCGCTGCTCGCAGTGGCGCAGGGCAGCGATCGCCCGGCCCGCGTCGTGGTGATGCAATGGCACGGCGCCAAGTCGAAGCGGGCGAAGCCGATTGCGTTCGTCGGCAAGGGCGTCGTGTTCGACACCGGCGGCATCTCGATCAAGCCGGCGCAGGGCATGGAGGACATGAAGGGCGATATGGGCGGCGCGGCGTGCGTCAGTGGGCTGATGCTGGCGCTCGCCGAGCGCAAGGCTGCCGTCAACGCGGTCGGCCTCGTCGGTCTCGTGGAGAACATGCCGTCCGGCACCGCGACGCGCCCCGGCGATATCGTCACCTCGATGTCCGGGCAGACGGTCGAGGTGCTCAATACCGATGCGGAGGGACGGCTCGTGCTCGCCGACGTGCTCTGGTACGCGCAGCAGCGCTTCAAACCGAAGTTGATCGTCGACCTCGCCACGCTGACCGGCGCCATCATGGTCGCGCTCGGCAAGGAGTACGCCGGCCTCTACTGCAACGACGACAAGCTCGCCGCGGACTTGCAGGAGGCCGCCAAATCGACTGGCGAGAAGGTGTGGCGGATGCCGCTCGACAAGGGCTACGACAAGATGATCGAGTCCAAGAACGCCGACATGAAGAATATCGGCGGGCGCTGGGCCGGGGCGTGCACGGCGGCGGCCTTCCTCGAGCGCTTCGTCAAGGACACGCCGTGGGCACATATCGATGTCGCCGGCACGGCGATGGACGCACCGCGCACCGAGATCAACCCGAGCTGGGGCTCGGGCTGGGGTGTCAGGCTGCTCGATCGGATGGTCGCCGACAAGCATGAGAAGGGGTGAGAATGGTGCGTCGGGCGATCTGCGGCAGGTCGAGGTCGAGTCGTCAGGGTTCGATGGGCCGAGGCATGCTCGTTCGTTGCGCATTCCTTGACGCTCGTTCCATTTTGAAACAAATTAGATACCAGCATGAATTTTCCATAATATAGATTATGCGAATTGCAGATTGGGTGCGGCGGAGGATCGGTGGCTGGCGATCCGGCGTAGCGCAATCGGCAAGCGCGCCCTGCCGATCCGGCCAGAGCTCGAAGTCCATTGCCCGCACCGGGTCATGGCCACCTTGTGAGCGGCCATTCCGGCGTACGGGATACGCCCGTCCCGTACAGTCCCCCAGCCCGCACCCGACGGCGCCAGAGCAACTGTCACGACCCCGAGCTCTTCAGCCATTCCACTCCTCGAGTGTCAGAACCAGCTTGGCGACGACCAGCGCGTAGATGGCGGCCACGAACCCGGTCAGCACGTTGACGCTGACGACGACTCCGACGATGCGCGCCCACTCCGGCGGCAGCATCGTTCCGAGCAGCGCCACGATCACGCCGTCGATGTAGAGCTTGACCTGGAACAAGAGCTCGCTCACCTGCCCGATGCCCGGCCGCTCCGGCGTCTCGAAGATGATGCGGCGTCCGATCTCACCGAGTGTCGGCTGATGGATCAGCCGCGCCTCGGTCAGTAGCGCCATCAGGATCGCGTAGATGACGCCGAGCACGGCCGCGAGCCGGAAATAGCCCCAGCGCCCGACCGTGGCCGAGAACGAGATCGCGAGCCATCTGAGCAGGCTCGCTCCGGCCCACACCGTCAGCCCGAACGCGAGCGCGATCCACCACAGGCGCCCGGGCTCGGTGCCGGCGAACGTCATCAGCGCGACGAGGCCGCCGAGCGCCGATTTCAGCACCGCCTCGAGCACCGCGACCACCGGCACCAAGAGTCCCCTGCCCGGCAGCGCGGCGCCGAAATAGAACGGCAGCTCGAAATTGAGGCGCGCCCGCTCCAGCACCAGGCCGAGGGCGAGCGTCAGAATGAGCGTCAGGATAGCGAACGCAATCGGCTGCGTGTAGCCGAGCCAGGAGACTGCGCCGACGAGTGCCAGCTCGAGCGCCATGATCACGCCGTTGACGAGAATGCGCCCGACCGCCATACCGCCCCCGATGGCCGGCCCGCCGACGGGCCCCCTCGATTGCCACAGTAGCCGAAAGGAGCCGGGGTGAGAAACGATCCCGAGAAGAAGACGCTCGCCGATCTCCTCGCCGTCATGGCGGCGCTGCGGACGCCCGGCACCGGCTGCCCGTGGGACCTCGAGCAGACGTTCGCGACGCTCGCCCCCTACACCATCGAGGAGGCCTACGAGGTTGCGGATGCGATCGTGCGTGGCGACCTCGCCGACCTCGAGGAGGAGCTGGGCGATCTCCTGCTGCAGGTCGTCTATCACGCGCGGATGGCCGAGGAGGCCGGCGCATTCGACTTCGCCGGCGTCGCCGACGCCATCACGCGGAAAATGATCCGCCGCCACCCGCACGTGTTCGGCTCGGCGGAGGAACGCGCCAAGGGCGCCGAGCCCGGTTTCTGGCAGCGCCTCAAGGCCGTGGAGAGGCAAGAGAAGGCGGCCGAGCGCGCGCGGCTCGGACTGCCTCCGAAAGCCCCCTCGGCGTCGCTGCTCGCCGACGTGGCGCATGCGCTGCCGGCTTTGACGCGCGCGGTCAAGTTGCAGGACAAAGCGGCCAAGGTCGGCTTCGACTGGCCCTCACTCGGCCCGGTGTTCAAGAAGATGGAGGAGGAGTTGGCCGAGCTCGAGGAGATCGCCGTGCCCGCCGATCCACGTGGCAGCACGCCCGAACTGCTGGCCGCAAACAAGGCACGGATCGAGGAGGAGTACGGCGATCTCTTGTTCGTCGTCGCCAACGTCGCGCGCCATCTCGGCATCGACCCCGAGGCGGCGCTGCGCGGGGCGAATGCGAAATTCGAGCGCCGCTTCGGCCACATCGAGGCACGCCTGGCCGAGCAGGGCCGCACCTGCGAGCAATCGACGCTCGCCGAGATGGACCGCTATTGGGACGAGGCGAAGGAGCGGGAGAAAGGGTAGCCCGCCGGCGACCGCGTGCAGGCTCCTGTCCTCCTCCCCCTCGAGGGGGGGAGGACGGCGCGCCCTTCGTTTGGGCCCGGCCTTCGCGACGGCGCTTGCAGCGGGCGATCGGCGAGGGCCTAAGCGATCGGGCGCGCCGAGGTGGGGGTGACCGGCTTTCGGGACATGCCCCGCTTCGCCTGCGAGACGTGTGCTCTCGTGCACGACCATCATACGATGCCGGATCGTGTCCCCGGGGCGAGCGCCGACACCGTCGCGCCGTCTGCCCGTCACCCCCACCTCGGTCCGCCATCGGACTTGGCCGGTGGGCCGCCGTCCCCCGCCGCGGGCCCAAGACCGATGGCGGCCCGTCCTCCCCCCTCGAGGGGGAGGAGGCGAAGCGGCGGCGGCGGTCAGGTGCCGAGCGTTTGCAGAAAGGGGATGAAGTCCTTGAGCCAGCCGAACGAGCTGGGGAGCTTGTCCAGCAGGCCGGTTGCCCAGGTGACCCCATAGCCCCCAAAGCCGAGCAGGACTCCGCGCCCCCACTGAAGAGCCTGGCTCCGTCTCGCGGCCCTGCTCTCTCGGCGGCCTTCTCGAAACCCGGTCCGAGACCCTTCAGGTACTTGTTGATGCCACGGCCGAATGGCGCCAAGCCGGCGGTCGTTGTCCGCCACGCTGCAAGTGTCGCCTCGGAAATCTTCTTCAGAACGTTGTTGGTGCTTTCGAGAATGTCCTCGGCGAGACGCTCATTGCCCGCCGCGATGATGTCGATCGGAAATTCGCGCCCATCGCTGTCGGATTGGGTCGCGCCCAACGGCGCGACCAGATCCGCCAGGGCCTTCGGCATCGCGGGCTCGACGAAGCGCTCCGCTTCCGCACCCTGGAGGGTTTTGGAGAAACTAATCACGAGCGGAGCGGCCGCCGCGATCTGCTCATCGGTCAGCCGGTCCTTCTCGGCGTTGCGCTTGAACTCTCGCCAGCGCGGGAACTGGCGCATCGTGCGCTCGAATTGCAGGCGCAGCGCATGGTAGCCGCTGGCCAGCAGCGGCGGCCATTCGTCGTTGACGGTCCTGGCGTAGCCGTCGAGCAGATCCTCGACGTTGGCGAGCCGGAACAGCTCGTGCTGAGTTGGCGGCGCCTGCGGAATGCGAGCCGCTATCCGACCGAGAAGTGCAACGGCGCGCGTGTCGACGTTCGCGGATGCGGCGTCAGCGGCCAGCTCCTGGAAGCTCTCTCTCGCCGCCTGGAGTGCGGCCGACACACTGGCAGCCGCGATGTCGGCGGCGGGCGGCAGACGCGACAATCCGATCCGCCCGTCGTCGAGTATGATCGGCTCGATTGCCGCGGGCCTCGGCTCGGAGACAGGTGGTGGACTGGGCGGCGGGTCCGCCTCCGGAATGAGCTCTCCTTTCTCGCCATCGTCCTCGGGAATGTGCGCCTGCGCGATCATCCCCTTGATCACGGCGTTGACGGCCCGGGGCCCCCTCTCCGAAAGCGTGTCCGGGAGCAGCGCGATGCGCAGCTCCAGATCCCTAGCCGCCATGGCTTTCAGTGCCGGATAGGACGAGCGCCCGGCGAGGACGGCGTCGAACCAGGAGGTCCACACGTCCCAGTCGTCACCGACGGACAGCAGCGCGGACTTCATCGCTTCCCAGCGACCGCCAAACGCGCCGGGTGGGCTCTTCATTTTCCGTCCGGCCTCGTCGAGCCACAACGCGCGGCGCGTCAATTGCTGCGGGCTGCGCCCCAGCTCCAGCGATGTGGCGTCAGTAGAAAGTGCCTGGAAAAAGGCGGTTCGTGGATGGTGGTGGCCGCCTTCGTAGAGCGAGCGGGCAGCATAGGCGACCGCTTCGTTAGCGGACTCTCCGAAGTTGGAGGCGGTAAAAACGGCGCTCGCGGCGGCGAGGGCGGAGTATTCGGCTGCGCCGGGCGGTGGGGGCATGTCGGCATGCGCGATCCTGTCGGCCACCGCTTCCGCCCGGCTCCGAAGCTCATCTGACCGCGCCACGGTGGTGGCCACCCGGGCGACTGCGAGGGCACGGAAGACCTCGAGCGCGAGTGCAAGCTCGCGCTCATTCGGCCACGCTACTTGCCAGTCAGGGCCGCCGAGTGGAAGCACCCGCGCGGCCGCTCGCATAGCGAGGACAATCGCATCTTGGTGCCGACGTGCGTCGTCCCGCTCGTCCAGCCAGCGCTTGAAATCGCCAGCGCTCTCGAATTTCGCCATCCCTACCCCGTGTCTCCCGTCGGAGGATCATGATCGAGAGGCACGCTGAAAGCCAGTGCGCCGCATCTCAAGTCAGCGGTAATGTTGCTGATGCTCGAACGCGGCGGCGCAGTTCGCCGCCGCGCCGTTCCGATTTGGCGCTCCCGGAACTGCGCTTAGCCCCCCTACCCCCGCCCCGCCCGCCGGATCTCCTCCGCGACATGCTCCGGCTGGAACCCGAGGCCGATGAGGCGAGCGGGGAGGCGCTGAAGGATCGGGATCGCCTGCAGCAGACGCAGTGGCCACGGCGGGCGCAGCGGCGTGCCGTCGTCGCGCGCGCCGAGCGTGCTGGAGATGACACGGCTCTGAAGGAACACCTGCATCCGCTGCGTCCGCCGCGTCGGCGGCATGCGGCGCGCCTCGACCGTGGCGAGGTGTTCGTCCGACAATCGGCCTTCTCTGAGTGGCGCGGCGAGGATATTGGCCGCCGCCACCGCATCCTGGATCGCGAGGTTGATGCCGACGCCGCCGATCGGGCTCATCGCGTGCGCGGCGTCGCCGATGGCGAGGAAGCCCGGCCGCCACCACCGCTTCAGCCGGTCGACCTTCACGACGAGCAGCTTGACGTCGTCCCAGGCGGCGACGGCGTCGAGCCGCGCCGCCGGGAGCGGCAGCAGAGCGGCGACCGCACGCCGGAACGCGTCGAGGCCCCGCGCCTGCAGGGTGGCCAGCGAGCCTTTCGGGATCACGAATGCAGTCTGCCAATGGGTCCCGCGATTGATCAGCACGAGAATGCGGCCACGCTCGATGATACCCATCGTCCCGGCCTCGTCGCCGGCCTCGCGCGGAAGGCGGAACCACAGCGCATCCATCGGCGCGCCGAGGTCCTCGACCTCGAGACCCGCCGCCCGGCGCAGCACCGAGCCGCGGCCGTCGCACGCGACAACGAGATCGGCCGCGATCTCGATCGGCCCATCGGAACTATTCGCGCGTACGCCCGCGATGCGCCCGTCGCGCTCGACGAGGCCGGTCGCCTCGGTCCGCATGTCGAGGCGGAAGTGCGCATAACGGCGACCCTCCTCGGCCAGGAAATTGAGGAAGTCCCATTGCGGCATCATCGCGATGAAGGGGTATGCGACCGGCAGACGGCGAAAGTCGCCAATGGCGACCCGCTGGCCGCCGACCGTGCCGCCGAGCCGTTCGACCTTCTCGTGCGGCAGGCGCAGCAGATCGGCGGCGAGGTCGAGCTCGTGCATCACTTCCAGTGTCGAAGGATGGATCGTGTCGCCGCGGAAGTCGCGCAGGAAGTCGGCGTGCTTCTCCAGCACCCGCACCGCGACTCCGGCCCGCGCCAGCAGCAGGGCGAGCATCAGCCCCGCCGGGCCGCCGCCGGCAATCACGCACGTCACTCGTGGCGCGCCTGTCATGACCAAGTGTTGCATCGACCGACCGCACGGGCAATCGCGGGGGACGCGCCTCACCCGCCGGGCGCCGCTGGCGACAGGCTGCCGCCCGCCGCGCCGAGTTGTGCCAGCAGCTGGCCCTTCTTGTCGGCGGTGACGCGCACCGTCATGTGCAGCGTGCCGTCCGCGGCGGTTTCGCGCGCCATGACGTGGGTGCTCTCATGCAGCCAGTTGACGAGGCGGCCGGCGGCGGCCGGGACGACGAGCGCCAGAACCGCGTCGCCGGTCCCGAGCCGCTCGTCGATCGCCTGCAGGAGGTCATCGAGCCCCTCGCCCGTCGTCGCCGAGATCAGCACCGGCGCCCCTTCGCGGAAGCGGGCGGCCGCCGCTGCCTCCTCGCGCGGAATGGCCCCGAGCAGGTCGATCTTGTTCCATACCTCGAGCAGATGGCTCTCGGCCGGGGCGAGATCGATGCCGAGATCGGCCAGCACGCTCTCGACGTCCTCGGCCTGCGCGTCGGTCTCGGGATGGGCGATGTCGCGCACGTGCAGGATGAGATCGGCCGCGATCACCTCCTCCAGTGTGGCGCGGAACGCGGCCACCAGCATCGTCGGCAAGTCGGAGATGAAGCCGACGGTGTCGGAGAGGATGATTCGCCGCCCGCTCGCGAGCCGCACCTCGCGCATGGTCGGGTCGAGGGTCGCGAACACCTGGTCCCTCGCCAGCACAGCGGCGCCGGTCAGGCGGTTGAAGAGGGTCGACTTGCCAGCATTGGTGTATCCGACGATGGCGACCACGGGATAAGGCACGCGGCGGCGGCCGGCGCGGTGCAATTCGCGCGTGCGCACGACCTTGGCCAGCTCCTTGCGAATCTGCTCGATGCGCTCGGAGATCATGCGCCGGTCGAGCTCGATCTGCGCCTCGCCAGGTCCGCCGAGGAAGCCGTAGCCGCCGCGCTGACGCTCGAGGTGAGTCCAGGTGCGAACGAGCCGGCCGCGCTGGTACTCGAGGTGCGCCAGCTCGACCTGCAGCCGGCCCTCACGGGTGCGAGCGCGCGCGCCGAAAATCTCGAGGATCAGCGCGGTGCGGTCGAGCACCTTGACGCCCCACTCCTTCTCCAGGTTGCGCTGTTGGATCGCGCTGACCGCGTGATCAATGACGACGAGACCGGCACCCAGCGCCTCGGCGCGCGCCTTGATCTCGGCCACCTTGCCGGAGCCGAGCAGCGTGCCGGGCCTCGGAGCGGGGATCGGCACGAGGCGCTGATCGACGACCTCGAGCCCGATCGCCTCGGCGAGTCCGACCGCCTCCGCCAAACGGTCCTCGGGCGAGTGGCGGCGTGCACCGGCGCCGGAGCGAACCTCGTGCGCACGGCTCAACACCGGCGCCAGCACGAGTGCGCGCTCCGTCGCGCGCGCCGGCGGCTCCGCGCCAGCCGCGTGCACGGCGGAAGGGCTAACGCCTCCTCGAGTGCCGACCTTGTCGTCGATCGCTGCTTCTCTAGCCTTGCTGGCCTTCAGCCGGGTCCGTTTCCCTCAGATGGA
>JBFMEX010000021.1:0-12473 GCA_040752215.1 Pseudomonadota bacterium
GGCTCGTGGGGCTACCAGCCGATCGGCCTCTTTGCTCCGACCAGCCGCTTCGGCACGCCCGACGATTTCCGCCACCTCGTCGACCGCTGCCACGCGGCCGGCATCGGCGTCATCCTCGATTGGGTGGTCGGTCACTTTCCCGAGGACGCGCACGGCCTCGTCCAGTTCGACGGCACCCATCTCTACGAGCACGCCGACCCGCGCCTCGGCCGCCACGCCGACTGGGACACATTGATCTACAATCTCGGCCGCACCGAGGTCGTCAACTATCTCATCGGCAATGCGCTCTACTGGCTGGAGGAATTCCACGTCGACGGGCTCAGGGTCGATGCCGTCGCCTCGATGCTCTACCTCGACTACTCGCGCAAGGCCGGCGAGTGGCTGCCGAACCGCTATGGCGGCAACGAGAGCCTGGAGGCGATCGCATTCCTGAAGCGCTTGAACGAGATCGTCTACGCGCGCCACCCCGGCGCCTTCACCGTCGCCGAGGAATCGACCGCCTGGCCGATGGTATCGCAGCCGACGTCGGTCGGCGGGCTAGGCTTTGGCTACAAGTGGAACATGGGCTGGATGAACGACACGCTGCGCTACATCGCGCGCGACCCCGTCCATCGCCGCTATCACCACAACGACCTGACGTTCTCGCTGATGTACGCCTTCAGCGAGAACTTCGTGCTGCCGCTCTCCCACGACGAGGTGGTGCACGGCAAGGGCTCGCTCATTGGCCGCATGCCGGGTGACCGCTGGCAGCGCTTCGCCAACCTCAGGCTCTATCTCTCCTACCTCTTCACCCACCCTGGCAAGAAGCTCTTGTTCATGGGCGGGGAGTTCGCCCAGGAGCGCGAGTGGGACCACGACTCGAGCCTCGACTGGCATCTGCTCGGCGACGCCGCCCACGCTGGCGTGCGCATGCTGGTGCGCGATCTCAACGGCCTCTATCGCCGCATCCCCGCCTTGCACGCGCGCGATTGCGAGAGCGCCGGCTTTGCCTGGATCGATTGCGACGACGCCGAGCACGGCACCTTGAGCTGGCGCCGCTTCGGGGCGGGCCCGGACGACACGGCGATCGTGGTCTGCAACCTGACGCCGGTGCCGCGTCGCGCCTATCGCATCGGCGTGCCCGCGGCCGGCGGCTGGCGCGAGGTCTTGAACTCGGACTCCGCTCTCTACGGCGGCAGCAACCTCGGCAACGCCGGCCGTGTCGAGGCCGAGCGGTTCACCGCCCATGGCCACGCCTATTCGATCATGCTGGCGTTGCCGCCGCTCGCCGCCATCCTGCTGGTGCCCGAGGCCCGATGAGTGCGCCGATCGACATCGGCCCAGCCTGGGTCCACGACCGCACGCGGCCCGACCCGCTCGGCGTCACCCATGAGGGCGACGGCGCCAACTTCGCGCTCTTTTCCCGTCACGCCGAGCGCGTCGATCTGTGCCTGTTCGATACCACCGGCACCCGCGAGCGCCGGCTGACGCTCCCCGAGCGCACCGGCGACGTCTGGCACGGATTTCTCGCCGGAGTCGCGCCTGGTCAGCTGTACGGCTATCGGGTGCACGGACCGTACGCACCGGAGCAGGGCCACCGCTTCAACGCCAACAAGCTGCTCGTCGATCCCTACGCACGCGCGCTCTCGGGCCGGCTCGTCAATCACGACGCCAACTTCGGCTTTCCGCGCCACGCGCCGGAGGCCGACCTCGACTTCGACACTCGCGACAACGCCGCCTTCATGCCGAGGTGCATCGTCGTCACCGATGCGCCGGACGAGGGAGCCGGACATCGCCCACGAATTCCCTGGCGCCGCTCGATTCTCTACGAGCTGCACGTGGCCGGCATGACGCGCCGTCACCCGGACGTCGCCGAGGGCCTCAGAGGCACTTTCGCCGGCCTCGCCTCGGAGGCGGTAATCGGCCACTTGCGCGCGCTCGGCGTGACGGCGATCGAGCTGATGCCGATCTTCCCCTTCGCCGACGAGCCCCACCTCGTCGCCAAGGGCCTCACCAACTACTGGGGCTACAATCCCTACTGCTTCCTCGCACCCGATCCACGCTACGCCGCCGGCGAGGCCCGCGCCGAGCTGCGCGAGATGGTGCGCCGCTATCACGAGGCCGGCATCGAGGTGATCCTCGACGTCGTCTATAATCACACCGGCGAGGGCTGGCACCTCGGTCCGACGCTCTCGCTGCGCGGCATCGACAATCAGAGCTACTACCGCCTCGTGCCGGGCGCACCGCGCTACTACGTCGACGACACAGGCTGCGGCAATACGCTCGACCTTTCACGTGAGCCGGGCATCGGTCTGGTCATCGGCTCACTCCGCCACTGGGCCGGCGAGATGGGCATCGACGGCTTCCGCTTCGATCTCGCCACCACACTTGCGCGCACCGACGCCGGCTTCGATCCCGACGCGCCGCTGATCCGCGCCATCCGTTCCGATCCCGTGCTCGCCGGGGTCAAGCTCATCGCCGAACCGTGGGACGTCGGCCCCGGCGGCTACCGCCTCGGCGGCTTCCGGCAGCGCTTTGCCGAGTGGAACGACCGCTACCGCAACGCAGTGCGCGCTTTCTGGCGCGGCGACGGCGGCGTCATCGGCGAGCTGGCGCGCCGCTTGACCGGCTCGGCCGATCTCTTCCACGGCCACACGCTCGGCCCCGCCGCGAGCCTCGACTACGTCACCTCCCACGACGGGTTCACGCTCGCCGACCTCGTCAGCTACGAGAAGAAGCACAACGAGGCCAACGGAGAGGGCAACCGTGACGGCAGCGACGACAACATCAGCGCCAGCTACGGCGTCGAGGGCCCAACCGACGATCCAGTCGTCAATGCGACACGCGCCCGTCAGATGCGCAACATGCTGGCGACCCTCCTCCTCTCGCAAGGCGTGCCGATGCTGCTCGCCGGCGACGAGATGGGCCGCACGCAGTCCGGCAACAACAACAGCTACTGCCAGGACAATGCGACGAGCTGGATCGACTGGTCGCAGCTCGCCACGCCGGAAGGCCACGCCCAGGCCGAATTCGTCCGTCGCTTGATCGCCCTACGCGAGCGCCATCCTGCGCTGCGGCGCGAGCGCTTCCTGACCGGAAGGCCGTCGGCCGGCGGCACGCTAGCCGACGCCAGCTGGTGGTCACCGGAAGGACGCGAGATGACGCCGGCCGACTGGGAGCTGCCCTACGCGCGCGTGCTCGGCCTGTTGATCGCCGGAGCGGACGAAGATGGCGCGCAGTCGGAGACGGGCCATCTGCTCGTTCTCCTCAATGCGCACGACGGTTCGGTCCCGTTCCGGCTGCCCGTAACGCTCGGCATCGCCGCCTGGACCACCCTCCTCGATACTACGAAGGCGGCCACCACCGGCCACGCGGCGGGTGAGATCGTCCCGATCGCTCCGCGCTCGCTGGTCGTGCTCGAATCCGTAACGAAGGACGCCGTACGCGCCGCGCCGCCGGTGACACCCGCCCGCCGCGATGTTGCCGTCACTGCCGACACGCTCGCGCGCCTCAGCGCCGCTGCCGGTATCGAGGCCTCCTACTGGAGCCTCGCCGGCCGCGAGGAACTCGCCTCGCGAGAGACCAGGCTCGCCCTCCTCGCCGCGATGGGCCTCGATGTCACCAGCGAGCGCCATGCATGCGAAAGCGCCGAAACGCTCGAGCTGGCGCGCTGGCGGACCATGCTGCCGCCGGCATGCGTGTTGCGCATCGGACGCCCCGCGCCGGCTCCAGGCATCGAGATGACCATTCCCGCCCGCGACCTCGGCCGGCCGCTCGCATGGCGCATCGCGCTGGAGGACGGCGGCAGCGTCGGCGGCGAGGTGATCGCCGGCACGCTCGCCGCGGTCGCCTCACGTCACGTCGACGGCCGCCACATGATGCGCCTCGTATTGCCACTGCCCGCGGACCTGCCGCTCGGCTATCACCGCCTCGAGATGGCGCTCGCCGGTGCGGTGAGCCATGGCACGCTGATCGTTGCGCCGGCGCATGCCTATCTGCCGCAGTGGCTCTCCGGCGGACGCCGCCAATGGGGCCTCGCCGCCCAGATCTACAGCTTGCGCCGGCTCTCGCCCGGCGCGATCGATTGGGGCATCGGCGACCTCGGCATGCTCGGCGAGATCGCGCCGCTCGTCGGCCGCGAGGGCGGCGCGCTCATCGGCATCAATCCGCTGCACGCGCTGTTCCGCTCCGAGCCGCGCCGGGCCAGCCCCTACTCTCCATCGAGCCGGCTGTTCCTCGACGCGCTGACGATCGACATCGGCGCCGTGCCGGAGCTCGCGGAGTGCGCCGCCGCGCGCGAGCTGATCGCGGCCAATGCCGCGCTCGCGCCCGGCGCTCCTTGCGACCTCGTCGACCATCCGGCCGTCTCGCGGTCGAAGCTCGTCGCACTCGACGCGCTCCATCGCTGCTTCGAGTCGCGCCATCCGCCGGGCTCGCCCAGCTCGAGGCGCCGGGCGTTCGATGCCTTCCGCGCCGAGCGTGGCGAGGCGCTCGCGCGCTTCGCACTGTTCGAGGCGCTGGAGGAGCGGCTCGGACCACCGCACACATGGCCTGCCGCCTACGCCAACCCGGCCGCGCCCGAGGTGCAGGCGTTCGCGCGGGACAGCGCCGACCGTTGCGCCTTCTTCGCGTATCTCCAATTCGAGGCCGACCGGCAGCTCGCCGCTGTCGCGGCGACGTGCCGCGGCAGCGGCGTGGCCGGCGGCCTCTACGGCGATCTCGCCGTCGGCGCGGCCCCCGACGGCGCGGAGATCTGGGCCGACCCGGGCACATTCGCGCGCACCGCCCGCTTCGGCGCGCCGCCCGATCCGTTCTCCGAAACCGGCCAGGACTGGGGCATGCCGCCCGTCAGCCCGCACGCGCTGAGCGCCGACGCCTACCGCCCCCTCGCCGCTCTGCTCCGCGCCAACATGCGCCACGCGGCGGCGCTGCGCCTCGACCACGTGATGTGGCTCGAGCGCATGTTCTGGATTCCATCCGGCGGCACCGCGCGCGACGGCACCTACGTGCGATTTCCCCGCGACGACCTGATGGGCGTACTGGCGCTCGAGAGCCACCGCAATCGCTGTCTCGTCGTCGGCGAGGATCTCGGCACCGTGCCCGACGGATTCCGTGACCGCATGCGCGAGGAGGCGATCCTGTCCTATCGCTTCATGCGCTTCGAGCGCCACCCCGACGGCCTGTTCCATCGCCCACAGTCCTACCCGGCGCTGGCGCTGGCGACACCCGCCTCGCACGATCTCGCCACCATCCGCGGCTTCTGGCTCGGCCGCGACATCGAGGCCAAGCGCGCGGCCGGCCTGGTGACCGACGCGGCGGCCACCGCCGCAACCGCGACCCGCGCCATAGAGCGTGCTCAGCTCATCGCTGCGCTCGCCGACCAGCACCTGCTGCCGCCGGATTTCCCGGTCCACTTGGCGATCGGGGACGATGCCATGGCCGCCCTGGTCGAGGCGGTCCACCGCTTCCTCGCCCGCACGCCATCGGCACTCGCGATGCTGAACCTCGAGGATCTCGCCGGCGTCGTCGACCAGACCAATCTGCCCGGCACCATCGACAGCTACCCCAACTGGCGCCGCCGTCTGCCGGCCGATCTCACCGCGCAGCGCCTCGCCGAGCGGCTGCAGCGCGCGGCCCGTGCAATGCAGATGGAAGGACGCGCACAAGCCCCGGCCGATGCGAATGGAGGCGCGACATGAGCCGGTGGCGTCTCGTCGCCGACGTCGGCGGCACCAACGTCCGTTTCGCCCGCGCCGACGCCGACGGCAATCTCGCCGCCGTCCGATCCGAGGCGACCGCCACCGCCGCATCGTTCGCGCAAGCGCTCGCGCGCTATCTCGCCGCGACCGGCGGCACAGAGGACTGCGCGGCGTGTGCCATCGGCGCCGCTGGCCCCGTCGACGACGGCCGGGTCACGCTCACCAATCTCGATTGGACGATTGCCCGCGACGCCGTCGCCGCGACGCTCGGCGGCGTGCCGGTGGTGATCGTCAACGACCTCGAGGCGGTCGCCTCGGCGCTACCACATCTCGCGCCGGGCGACTCCGCTCCCTTCGGCGGCCCCCGCAACGATACGGTTGCTCGCCGTGCCATGCTCGCGGTCAACGTCGGCACCGGCTTCGGAGCCGCGCTCGCCGTCCGCCACGACGAACTCTGGTGGACGCTGCCGGGCGAGGCCGGGCACATGACGCTCGGCACGGTCGGAGTGGAGGAGGCGCAGCTGCTGGCGCAGGGCGGCACGGTCGAGGACCTGCTCTCCGGCAACGGCCTTTCGACGCTGTACGCGCGGCTCACCGGCGAGCCCCTCCCGGCCGCCGAAGTGATCGCCCGCGCCGCGGAATACGAGCTTGCTTATCGAGCGGTCGAGATCGCCACGACGGTGCTCGGCCGCGTCGCCGGCGATCTTGCGCTCGCAACGGGCGCCGAAAGCGTATTCCTCACCGGCAGTGTCGCACTCGGCCTCGCCCAAGTCGCCGAGCCCGCCGGTTTTCGCGCCGCCTTCGAGGCGAAAGGCCCGATGCGCGCGCGCATGCAGGGCATCCCGACCTCCGTCGTCACGCGCGACCACGTCTCGCTGCTCGGTCTCGCGATGCGCCCGATCGGGAGCTGACGGCAGCGCTCAGCCTCGCCCGCCCGCCCGCCGCCGTAGCCTGTGCGAGACCGTCTGGTCCGCATCCACTGGGCGCAGTGTAGCCGCCCCCTCGCCGCCGCCGGTCGCTGCTGTCGTCGCCACCGGTCCGAGCCAGGCGTCCTTGCGCATCCACTCGGCGAGAAAATCGAGCAGCGCCCTGAGGCGGGGTGGCTGATGGCGGGCGCTCGAGTAGAGTGCGTGGATCGCGCCCTCGCCGCCGACCTCGTGATCGGCCAGCACCCGCACCAGCCGCCCCTCGGCCAGCTCCGCCTCGACGCTCGCGAGCGGCGCCAGCAGGATGCCGTGGCCGTCGAGCGCCGCCGACTTCAGCAGCTCGCCGTTGTTGGCGGCCAGGCGTCCCTGCACCGCCACCACCGTCTCCGTGCCCGCGTGCAGCAGCGACCACTGCCTCTCGCCCGCCAGCGCCAGGCACTGATGCCGCTCGAGATCCCTTGCCGCCCGCGGCACGCCCGCCTTGGCGAGATAGGCCGGTGCCGCGACCATCACGCGCGGGTCCGGCGCCAGCCGCTTCGCGATCAGCGCACTGTCGGCGAGCGCGCCCGAGTGGATCACGACGTCATAGCCTTCCTCGTGAATGTTGATCGGCCGGTCGAGGAGATCCAGCTGCACCTCGATATCGGGATAGGCGGCGAGGAACGCCGAGATCGCCGGTCCGACGAGCCGCGCGCCGAGGTGCGTCGGCGCCGCGATCCTCAGCTTCCCACATGCGCGCCCGGCGCTCATCTCGATCTGTGATCGCGCCTGCTCCAGATGGTCGAGAATGCGCTCGGCATGCTCGAGGAACAGACCGCCCTCCGGCGTGATGCGCACCGAACGCGTGGTGCGATCGAACAGGCGCGCCGAAAGCTCCTGCTCCAGCGCCTGCAAGCGCTTCGAGATCGTTCCTGCCGTCAAGCCGAGCTCGTTGCCGACCGCGGACAGGCTTTGCAGCGCCGCGACGCGGACAAAGATACGCAGATCGTCGATGTCCATGTTTGCTCCCGCACGGCCCCGGCGGCGCGAGCACATCACCGTTCCCGGCCCCCCGCCGGTCGGCTTCTCCCGCCAGAAGCGCCGTCCCCCCACTCATTAAGCTACTCGAGCCACACGAGAGGAAGCCTAGTCAGAGTGCGTCCGACTTTCAACGCCGTTCGCACCGCCACCAGCGTTACGCCGCAGCGCTGGCCATCGTGCAACATCGGCGAATTTGCGACTTGACTCCGCGCCCCTGCCTGCCGTGCGGCAGCACTCGCGCGCGGCAACCGACCCGGCGCCGCCAACGGCACGCTCTCGATCGCCAAGGTCAAAACCGGCGCAGCAGCCGCTCCAGATAGTCGAGCTCGATCTCCGGGCGCGTCGCCTCGCCGAGCCGGCGGCGCAGCTCCTCAAGGATCTCGCGCGCCCGCTGCATGTCGATCTGATCGGGCACCTTGACCGAAGTGCCGAGGTCGGGCCCCTGCGAGCGCTGCGGCCGGCCGAGCGGATCGCGCGGCGAGTCTCCCGTCTGGCCATAGCGCGACGGCATCTGCTGCAGCATCTGCTGCGCCATCGACTGCGCGCTCTGGCGCATCTCGTCGAGGGCGCGGCCCTGCTGCTCTGCCGCCTCGCCGTACTGCTGGCCCTCGAGCGCCTGCTCGGCGTTCTGCATCGCCTCGCGCGCCGCGTCCAGCTGATCGGGGCTGCCGAGGCCGAGCTCGTCGAGATCGCGCTGCAATTGCTCGAGCCGGCGGCGCAACTCGCTCTGGCGCTGGCCGAGTCCGCCCGGGCCCATCTGTCCGCGACTCGCCTGCTGTCCCTGGCCGTTTTGATCCTCGCCGCGCTCACCTTGCTCGCCTTGCTGCCCCTGCTGGCCGCCGGGCCGCTGCTGTCCGCGCTGGCCGGCACGCCCCTGCTGGCGCCCCTGCTGCTCGCCGCGCTGCCCGCGCTGACCCTGCTGCCCGTCGCGGCGCATCTCGCTGAACGTCTCGTCCATCAGCTTCTGCTGCTCGCCGACGAGATTGCCGAGCTCGTTCATGCGCTCCATCATCTGGCGGCTCTTCTCGCCGTTCTGGCCCTCCGCCATCCGCCCGGTCTGCAGCCGCTCCAGCATGTCGCGCAGCTCGCTCAGCATCTGCTGCGCCTGCTCGCGCGAGCCGCTCCTGGCCATCTCCTCGATGTTGCGCATCATCCGCTCGAGGTCCTGCTGGCCGAGCATCTGCTGGTTCGGATCCAGCCCTTCCGGCTGCATGCCCTCGCGGCCTTCGGCCTGCTTGGCGAGCTGTTGCATGTACTCGTTGAGCGCTTGCCTGAGCTCCTGCATCAGGCGCTGGATCTCCTCCTCCGAGGCGCCGTCCTCCAGCGCCTTGGCGAGCTTCTCCTGTGCCTCCCTCAGCCGCCGTTCCGCATCCGAGAGCGCACCGTCCTCGAGCCTGAGCGCCACGTGCCAAAGCTGCTCGACGACGCTTCTGATCCCCGAGCGCGAGCGGTCCTTGCGCAGGCGGTGGTAGGCCGTGCGCAGCCCGAGATAAGCGGCAGCGTCGTCGATGAACCCGTCCGGCTCCAGCGTCAGCGCCTCAAGCGCGGTCAGCACCTGCCCGCGGTAGCGCGGGTCGTCGGCAAGCTTCTGGCGCTGCTCGACAACGGCCCGCGCAACCGGATTCTCGAACCTGCGGCCGGGCAGCACCATCTCGACCGGCTTGCTGCGGCCGACCTTGCCGGCGACGTCGCGTGCCTCGAGCCACAGCTCGACGCGCATCCCCGACCACGGGTGCGAGCCGAGCTCGAGATAGGAGAATGTCTCCGCCGTCTTGGCCGCCGCGCGCGGCAGGCGGAGCCCCAGCGTCGGTGGCCGCTCCAGCGGAAAGCGCGGCCCCTTGAGCACGTTGGTGCGCGCCCACGCCCGCGCCGGATCCTCGTCCGCCTTGCGCACCTTCTTCACCTTGGCCTCGGCCACGGCGACACCATAGTCGTCCTCGGCCTTGTAGGTGAGCTTCATCGAGCCGCGCGGCGTGCGCGTCGGCGGCTTGGTCATCTCGATCGTCGGCGCCTGATCGGGTGTGACCGCGAACGTCCACTGCGCCAGCTCGCGCTCGCCAGACAGCACGCGCACGCGGGCCGAGCGGTCGAGCTCGTGGCGCACCTCGGCCACGTCGCCGGCCGCAGCGGCGGCACCGCCGCCGGGACGAGTCGGCTCGGAGCGTGCGGGCGCCGCGACACGCTCCGGCTCGCCGCCTTCACTCAGGATCTCGATCGCGAGCCGGCGCTCGCCCATCGCATTCGCACGCACGATCAGCGCGCTCTTCTCCGGCACCTCGACCAACCGGCGCGGCTCGCCCGAGGCGGAGCGCGCATCGCCGCCGTCGGCGAGCATGATCGGCGCCTTGCCGGTGTAGGGTGGCGGCGTCACCCACGCGTCGAGCCGCGCGCTCGCGCCGGCTGCCGCTCCGGAGAGATCGAATGCCTTGCCGGCGCGCTTCCAGAACCCGCCCGGCGAGAGCACCGCCGCCAGCGCCACCGTCAGCACCACGAGCGAGCGCAGCGCATAAGGGTCGTAGCGGTGCGTGCCGGGCTCGGGCGTCCCCACTCTGAGCCGCGCCAGCATCTGTGCGAGGCGCTCGCGGTGCACACGCCACAGCGTCTGCGTAGCCGCACTCTCCGCTGCCGACGACGACAGCGTGTCCTCGTAGGACGATGCCGGCCGGTGGGCGATGCCGGACACGCGCTCGATGCGCCGGATCGACTCCTCTCGGCTCGGCCAGCGGACGCGCCCGGCAAATACGATACCCGCGACCAGCGCCAGGGCGAGGAGGCCGAGCAGCGCAGCGTGCGCGACCATCGGCAGCCGTCCCCACGCGCCGAGCTCGGTCACGACCGCGAACAGCGCCAGCACGCTCGCCGGCAGCCACAGCCGCGGCCACAGCCGCTCGAGGAACAGCGCCCACGCGCCGCGGCGAACCTTGCGCTCGAATTGGGCCTCGATATTGGGCCGCGACGTCGTCCGGTCACTCATGCCGTAACCCTAGCACGCCGGTCGCCGGACGGGGCCGCCCATCGACGTGTAATCGTGTCCATTTGTTCACGTTTGGTTGCTTGGCCAATCGCGGCGAGGCGCTCAGCTTCCCGTTGCAAGCCAGCCCGGCAGCCGGTCGAGTCCGATCAGATCGGTGTAGCCGGGGCGTGGCCTGACCAGGGCATAGCGCGCGCCCGAGACCATCACCTCCGGCACCAGCGGGCGCGTGTTGTAGGTCGAGGACATGACCGCGCCATAGGCGCCGGCGGTCATCACGGCGAACAGATCGCCCGGCTCCAGCGGCGCCATCGTGCGCCCCTGCGCGAGGTAGTCACCGGTCTCGCACACCGGCCCGACCACGTCCTGCCTGACCGGCGGCATGTGCCGGCGCGCCTCCTCGACCGGAATGATGTCGTGGTGGGCGTCGTAGAGCGTCGGCCGGATGAGATCGTTCATCGCCGCGTCGACGATTGTGAACACGCGGTCGGCGCCCTGCTTCACGTAGATCACCTTGCCGACCAGGATGCCGGCGTTGCCGACGATCATCCGGCCCGGCTCGAGGATGAAGCTGAGGCCGAGGTCGCCGAGCGCGGCCTTGACCGCCGCGGCGTACTCCGTCGGATGCGGCGGCGGTGGCTCGTCGGCGCGGTACGGCACGCCGAGCCCGCCACCGAGATCGACGTGGGTGATCTCGTGACCGTCGCGGCGCAGCTCGAGGACCAGGTCGCGCATCAGCCGGAACGCGGTGCGGAACGGCGCGAGATCCGTGATCTGGCTGCCGATGTGCATGTGGACGCCGGCGGCGCGGATGCCCGGCAAACGGCGCGCCTCGGCGTAGAGACGGGGTGCGTCGAGATAGGGGATGCCGAACTTGTTCTCGTACTTGCCGGTTGAGATCTTGGCGTGCGTCTTGGCGTCGACGTCCGGGTTGACCCTGAGCGCGACGCTGGCGACCACATCCAGTGAGGCCGCCACCTCGCTCAGCGCCTCGAGCTCCGGCTCGCTCTCGACGTTGAAGCCGCGGATGCCCTCACGAAGCGCGTAGGCCATCTCCTCGCGCGTCTTGCCGACGCCGGCGAAGATGATCCTGTCTGCTGCCACGCCCGCCGCCCGTGCACGCCTGAGTTCGCCCTCCGAGACGACGTCCATGCCGGCGCCCATCCGCGCCATCGTCGCCAGCACCGCCTGGTTCGAGTTGGCCTTGACCGCGAAGCAGACCAGCGCGTCGAGGGTCTGGAACGCCTCCGCCAGCACCCGGTAGTGGCGCTCGATCGTCGCCGTCGAATAGCAGTAGAACGGCGTGCCGACCTCGCGCGCGAGCCGGGCCACACTGACGTCCTCGGCGTGCAGCACGCCGCCCTTGTAGTCGAAATGATGCATCGCCGAGCCGGCTCCTGATCGTGGCTGGCGCTTCTACGCGGCCCGAGCGCGGCTGTCACGGGGTTTCCGAGCTGGATCGGCTGCGAGCCGGCGGCAGGGTTGCCGCCGTGATCCTCAGCCCGCCTCGCGGAAGCTCTGCGCCGTCTCGAGGTCGACGGAGACGAGCTGCGAGACCCCTTTCTCCTGCATGGTGACGCCGAACAGCCGGTTCATCCGCGCCATGGTCATGGGGTGGTGGGTGATGACGAGGAACCGCGTGGCGGTGTCCGCCGCCATCTTCTCCATCAGCGCGCAGAATCGGTCGACGTTGGCGTCGTCGAGCGGCGCGTCGACCTCGTCCAGCACGCAAATCGGCGACGGGTTGGTGAGGAACACCGCGAAGATCAGCGCGAGCGCGGTCAGCGTCTGCTCGCCACCCGACAAGAGCGACAGGGTGGCCGGCTTCTTGCCCGGCGGCCGGGCGATGATCTCGAGCCCGCCTTCGAGCGGATCCTC
>JBFMEX010000022.1:0-52715 GCA_040752215.1 Pseudomonadota bacterium
CCTGCGGGTCTGAACCCTGGGTCCACCCGTGCGAGCTTGGTGCATGGGCTCAGACCCGCAGGGTCTGACCCCATAAGCATCAATTACGCCGCGCGGCGGAGCTCGCCGGCCTTGGCGCTCTCGAGGATCGCGGCGACGCCCATCCCGCCGGCGGTGCAGATCGAGATCAGGCCGCGGCCACCGTGCTCGGAAAGCAGCTTGGAGAGGTTGCCGACGATGCGCGCGCCGGTGGCCGCGAACGGATGGCCGAACGCGATCGACGAGCCCTTGACGTTGAGCCGTGCCCGATCGATGGCGCCAAGCGGTGCCTCGCGGCCGAGCACACGGCGGCAGTACTCGGGGTCCTCCCACGCCTTCAGCGTCGCCAGCACCTGGGCGGCGAATGCCTCGTGGATCTCATAGAAATCGAAGTCCTGCAGCGCGAGACCGGTCCGCTCGAGCAGCCGCGAGACAGCGATCGTCGGCGCCATCAGCAGACCCTCGCCGGCGACGAAATCGTTCGCAGCGGTCTGCGCGTGGGTCAGGTAGGCCAAGACCGGCAGCCCGCGCCTGGCCGCCCACTCCTCGCTGGCAATCAGCACCGCCGCGGCGCCGTCGGTCAGCGGCGTCGAGTTTGCCGCCGTCAGCGTGCCCTTGTCCGACTTGTCGAACGCGGTCTTCAGCGTCGCAAGCTTCTCGAGGCTGATGTCGTCGCGGATGTTGTTGTCGCGGAACACGCCGGCACACGGCACGACGAGGTCGTCCATGTAGCCCGAGCGATAGGCCTCGATCGCCTTCTTGTGGCTCTCGAAGGCGAGCTGGTCCTGCGCCTCGCGCGTGATGCCCCACTCCTTGGCCATCAGCTCGCAATGCTGGCCCATCGTCAGGCCGGTGCGCGGCTCGGCTACGGAGGGCGGCTGCGGCGCCAGCTCGGCGGGCTTCAGCCCCTTGAACACGCGGACCTTGCCGAGCGCGGTCCTCTGCTGGCCGAGCTGGTTGAGGCGCGTCGCCAGCTTCTTGGAGACCACGATCGGCGGGTCGGAGGTGGTGTCGGAGCCGACCGCGATCGCGCACTCGATCTCACCCGTCGCGATCTTGGCGGCCGAGCCCATCGCCGCCTGCAGGCTGGTGCCGCATGCCTGCATCATGGTGATGCCGGGAGTCGAGGTTGCGAGCGTGGTGCCGAGCACCGCCTCGCGGGCGATGTTCCAGTCCTTGGAATGCGTCACCACCGCGCCGCCGACCACCTCGTCGATGTGGGCGCCCTTGAGGCGGTAGCGGTCGACGAGGCCCTGCAGCGCCGCGGTCATCATGTCGAGATTGGAGAGGTCCGCATACAAGGTGTTGGAGCGGCAGAACGGGATGCGCACTGCGCCGATCACGGCCACACGGCGTAGGGAGTTGGTCATATTCGCCTCTCGTTGGATCGGGCTAGCATGGATTCCGGTCGACGCGGGCGAGCAAGTCGACGATGACCGGCCTCAATTCGGGGAGTGATTTGGCAGCAATACGCCACATGATGTGATCGTCGACGCGCTGGCAATCGTGTCTTGGGCGATTGCCGATCGCCATGATCTCGGGCCAAGGCACCGCGGCATGCACCTCCGCCAGATCAGGTGGAATGCGGCGGCAAGCCTCCGACACTATCTCGGCGCATCTTTCCAATGCGCGCCACATGATCGTGCTTCTCTGGTAAGCGGCAAAGTCCGCATTGCCGAGTGTCGCGTCCGCCTCGTCGATTGCCGCCAGCATATCGATCAGTCTGACACGCGCTGCACGCTTGACCATCTCAGAGCACTCGCATGCTGGACCGTTCGATCGTCTCGCGCAGCGCCGGGTGCAGCCCCGCCCGCGTAGTGATGTCGACGTCTCTCTTCAGCGCTGCCGCAAGATACCTCTCGAGCCGGATCAGCTCTACGAACGAGAATGGGCCTTCGGGGTCGTAGTCGATGAAGAGATCGATGTCACTGTCGGGGCGCAACTCGTCGCGCGCGCCCGATCCGTACAGATGAAGCGCCGTCGCGCCGAAATTGCGGATCACCGCGGCATGCATGCGGAGCAGATGGATGGTTTCGTTCCTGTTCATCGGACGGGCCCGGGGTCGTGCTCCTGCCGAGATTGCCCAGTTGCCGCCGGCAAGTTGATGGCAAACATCACTCCGCCGCCGCGCGGTTGGTGTCGCGGGTTGCCTTGTAGTGCAGCGGCCCGCCGCGGAACGGCGCGAAGCCGGTGCCGAAGATGAGGCCTCCGTCGACCAGGTCGGCGCTCTCGACCACGCCCTCGGCGAGGGCGCGTTCGGCCTCCTTGATCATCGGCTCGACCAGCTCGCGGCCCAGCCGCTCGAGGTCGCGGGCATCGAACTTCGTGTCCTTCGAGCGCTCCGGCTTGCCGTCCTTCCAGACATAGAACCCCTCGCCCGACTTCTTGCCGAGCCGGCCCGACTGCACGAGGCGCTCGAGCCGGTTGCCGTCGCTCGCCAGCTTCAGGATCTTGCCGACGTGCAGGCAGACGTCGAGGCCGACGTTGTCGGCGAGCTCGATCGGGCCCATCGGCATACCGAACGTGCGCGCCGCCTCGTCGATCTTCTCCTTGTCCTCGCCCTCGTCGACGCGCCGCATCGCCTCCATCATGTAGGGCGCCAGCACGCGGTTGACGAGGAAGCCCGGCACGCTCCTGGCGACGAGCGGGAACTTGTCGATCGCGGTGACGAATGCCGCCCCCTTGCCGACCTCCTCCTCGCGGCTCTGCTTGCCGCGCACCACCTCGACGAGCGGCATCTGCGCCACCGGATTGAAGAAGTGGATGCCGATCAGGCGGCCCGGATCCTGGAGCGGCGTGGCGATGTCCTCGATCTGCAGCGAACTCGTATTGGTCGCCAGCACCGCACCGGGCTTCAAGCGCCCCTCGAGGTCCTGGAACAGCTTCTGCTTCACCTCCAGCTTCTCGACGATCGCCTCGATGACGACGTCGGCGCGGGCGACGCCGTTGCCGTCGGGATCGGCGATCAGGCGCGCCTTGGCCGCGTCGCGCTCGGCCTTGCTCTTGAATTTGCGCGCGATCACCTTGCCCTGCGCGGCGATGCCCTTGTCGATCTGCTCCCTGGAGAGGTCCTGCAGCGTCGCCTCCATGCCCGAGGCCACGCACCAGCCGGCGATGTCGGCACCCATCGTGCCGGCGCCGATGACGTGCACCCGCAGCGGCTTCCAGGCGATGTCCTTCGGCGCCTGCGCCTTCAGCTGCTCGGAAAGGCGGAACACGCGACGCAGATTGCGCGAGGTCTCGGAGACCATCAGCGGCGCGAACATGCGCGTCTCGTGCGCCTTGAGCGCGGCCGGGTCGCCGCCCTGGCGCTCGAACAGGTCGATCAGCCGGAACGGCGCCGGATAGTGCTCCTCGCGCACCTTCTTTCTCGTCTCCTCGCGCATACGCTTGGCGAGGAGCCCGCGCGTCGGCCACTTGGCGAGCAGCGCCTTGACGCCTCCCGCAGGTTTGGAGCGGCGCTTCTGCAGCACCGCTTTGCGCGCCGCCCAGCGCAGCGTGCCGCGGCTCGCCACCAGCTCGTCGACGAGCCCCATGCCCTTGGCCGCGCTGGCGCGGATCATCGAGCCCGTCAGCATCGCCTGCATAGCGGCCATCGGGCCCGCCTGGCGGATGGAGCGGACAGTGCCGTTGAAGCCCGGGAAGATGCCGAGTTTGACCTCGGGGAAGCCGACGCGGGTGGCGTTGTCGCGGGTGGCGATGCGCCAGTGGCAGGCGAGCGCAAGCTCCAGCCCGCCGCCGACGCAAACCCCGTGAATGCAAAAGACGACCGGCACCGGCATCGCTTCGATGCGGTCGAGCATCTCGACGACAGGCTTGATTGCCTCGATCACCTGCGCCTCGGTCTCGAGCGCGTCGAACTCGCGGATGTCGGCGCCGACGATGGTCCCCTTCTCCTTGCCGGAGAGAATCACAAGGCCGGCGATCTCCTTGGTGCGCGCGCCCTCCTCGACGCGGAGCACGATCTGGCCGAGTTCCTCGAGCGGCCGGCGGCCGAGGGCGTTCGCGCTCTCGCCCTCCCGGTCGAACACCGCCCAGGCGATGTTCTCGATGTCGAGCGAATATCGCCAATCCCTGAGTGCGCCGAGTTCTGAGGCCATTCTGCCACTCCTTATCGCCCGAAGGCGGTGTCCCCACCCACCATCGTCATCAGGCCAAGGTGAGCCGCTCGCGGAAAATCATGATCAACGAGGCGAGCAAAATGCATTCGCGCCCTCGATCGTCGATCTCGCCGAGGAGATCGATCCGATACATCGACTCCATCATCGTCCGCCTCTTGGTAATGCGAAGAACTCCGCCGCCTCCGCCCCGCTTCGAGGCCAGCCAGCTTGGCGCAACGACGAGTCCGACGATTGCGTTAAGAACGGGGATGACAGGGATCAAAGCGTCAATGTTCTCAAGCCAGGGCGTCTCGTCCACGAACTCGTATCGCACATCGCCGTCGATCCTCACGAGGAATTTTCGCTCCTCGCGCGCAAGTGAGATCCCGCCCAGCGTATCGCCACTGGCATCGTGGAAGGAGTAGACGAAGTCAGAGACGCTGACGATCTTGAACACATAGATCGGCGTACTCATGCTGTTGTCTGAATAGACGACCAGCGTCCGATCCGGAAATAGCGCATTTCGTGTGCCGTAGCCGATGAGCGCTCCGGTGGCGTCTCTCACGAAGAACTGCGGCGCGAAAGTCATCGCCGCGAAGGAGACGGTAACCGGAAATGCCACGTTACCGCCACCACGGCCGTAACCATGACGCGTGTGCGATCCCGATGCCGCGCCGTCCGGTTCCATCACTCTGCCGCGGCCGACCCGCGTCCATGAACGTTGTGGCCGATCGGCTGGTAGTTGGGTCGCACCGCTGCCGGATCGAAGTCGTCGACGGCGATGACGCGCGCCACCAGCGCCTCGACCTCGGCCAGCTGCGCCGCCTCGCTCTCGGTGACGATGCCCTTCTCGCGCGCTTCCGCGATCCAGTCGATGCCGTGATAGCGGCGGATGGTGCCGGCGCGGATCGCCCGCTCGAGCTTCTTCTCCGCCTCCTCGGCGGCGATCACCTTCTCCAGCGTCACCTCGAGCAGGCCGGTCGGATCACCGACGTCGCGCGAGACGTAGATGTGGCGGGTCAAGCGGTCGCGCACCTCGCCCGGTTCCAGCGCGAGCCGCGCGACCCGGCTGCCGAGGCGGTCGCTCGCGGGTCTGAAACGCCGCCCGAGCGGGAACACGAGCATCTTGAGCAGGGGGCGTGCCGCGGCTACGGGGAAGTTGTCGATCGCGCCGCCGATCGCGGTCTGGAAGCGATAGAGGCCGTTGCGCGCCGCCAGCTCGACGATCTCTCGATCGCCGGCGGGCCGCCCGTCGTCCTCGAAGCGCTTAAGCACGCAGCTCAGGAAATAGAGCTCGGACAGTGCGTCCGCCATCCGCCCGGTCAGCTTCTGCTTCGTCTTCAGCCCGCCGCCGACGAGCGCGACGGTGAGGTCGGAGACGAGCGCGAAGCTGCGCGCCGCCCGCCACAGCTGGCGATACCAGTCGGACGTGCCGAAGGCCTTCTCCGGCGCCTTGCCGAACACGCCGCCGGTGACGTTGTGGAAGAAGGCACCCGTCACGTTCGAGAGCGAATAGGCGATGTGGCCGGTGAACGCCCGCTCGAACGCTTCGAGCCCGGCCTTGGGATCGGGGTCCTGCGCCGCCTTGACCTCGTCGTAGAGATAGGGATGCGAGCGCAGCGCGCCCTGCGCGAAAGTGATGAGTGTTCGCGTCAGGATGTTGGCGCCCTCGACGGTGATGCCGACCGGGACCATCTGGTAGGCGGACTGGAGATAGTTGGACGGGCCGTCGCAGATGCCGCGCCCGCCGTGAATGTCCATCGCGTCGTTGACCGCCTGGCGCAACCGCTCGGTGGTCTGGTACTTCATCAGCGCCGAAATCACCGACGGGCGCTCCCCGCGCGAGACCATCGCCGCCGTCACTGCACGCCCCGCCTCGCTGGCGTAGGCGATCTCGATCATGCGCACCAGCGCCTCCTCGACGCCCTCCATGCGCGCGACCGGCAGGCCGAACTGCTTGCGAATGCGCCCGTAGGCACTGGTGAAGCGCAGCATCGCCTTGGCGCCGGCGGTGCCGGACGACGGCAGCGAGATCGAGCGCCCGGCGGCGAGGCATTCCATCAGCATGCGCCAGCCCTGCCCCACCATGCGCTCGCCACCCACCACCCAGTCGATCGGGATGAACACGTCGCGGCCGGAGTTGGGGCCGTTCGGGAACGCGGCGCCCGATGGAAGGTGGCGCCGGCCGATCTCGACACCCGGATGGGTCGCCGGGATCAACGCCACCGTAATGCCGATGTCCTCGCCCTTGCCGAGCAGGTTGTCGGGATCGAACAGGCGGAAGGCGAGCCCGACCAGCGTCGCCTCCGGCCCGAGCGTGATGTAACGCTTCTGCCAGCTCAAGCGGATGCCGAGCACCTCCTTGCCCTCGTGCCGGCCCCGCACGACGACACCGATGTCGCGCATGGTGGCCGCGTCCGAGCCCGAGGTCGGGCCGGTGAGCGAGAAGCACGGCACCTCCTCGCCGCGGGCGAGCCGCGGCAGGTAGTAGTGCTTCTGCGCCTCGGTGCCGTATTTCTCGATCAGCTCGCCCGGTCCGAGCGAGTTCGGCACCATCACGATCGTCACCACGTCGGGCGAGCGCGAGGCGATCTTGCCGAGGATCAGCGACTGCGCCTGGGCCGAGAAGCCGAGGCCGCCGTGCTCTTTCGAGATCAGCATGCCGAGGAAGCCGTGGCGCTTGACGTGCGCCCAAATCGGCTCGGGGATCTCCTTCGAATGGTGCCGGATCTGCCAGTCGTCGATCATCCGGCACAGCTCCTCCGTCGGCCCGTCGAGGAACGCCTTCTCCTCCGACGTGAGCACGATCGGGGGCACTGCGCGCAGCTTGTCCCAGTCCGGTTGGCCGGAGAACAGCTCGGCGTCGAAGCCGACGGTGCCGGCCTCCAGCGCCTGCGTCTCGGTGTCGGATACCTTGGGCAGGATGCCCCTCACGGTCGCGAGCACCGGCGCGACAACCAGCAGCCGGCGCAGCGTCGGCGCCGAGAGCAGCGCGAGCCCCATTGCCGGCAGCCAGCCGAGGAGTCCGAGCGGCCCGGGCGAGGGGATCTCGAAGCGGCCGTGGAGGAGACCCGATTGCCAGATGAACGCCGCGGCGGCAGCGGCGGCGGCCCAAAGCCACGTCGGTGCCTGCCGCATGCCGAGGGTGAGAATGGCTGCCACGACGAGCAGCAGGAAGACGATCTCGGCCATCGGCGCGTCCCTCCTCGTGTCGACGTGTCGCAACAGTGTGCCGATCGAGACGTCCGCTTCATGCTTTGCGGCTAGGCTGCGCGGCGGACGCCTCGATCTCGATCACACTGGAACATTGACGTTGCTGGTGGTGTTCAGATCGCGAAATTCGTTCGACGGGTGGCTCGCAGAACGCGACGAATCTCGCAATCACGACACAAGCCCCGGCTGCCGGGCCGCTCTCGCTTCTATAGCAACTTGACGTAAACGTCAACTTACCGGGGCTGCGGCGGGCGTCCTCCAGTTGCGCACACCACCCCCTAACGCGTATCGCGGCGCGTCCGTCCGGCGCGCCTGGCCGTCACTATAGCGCCTTTCCGGCGCGCTCCAACGGCGATCGGCGGTTGGCTCGGCGCAAGCCGGGAGCCGGCGTAGTCAATCCTCTGAACAGCCGATTGCAGGCGGGACGGCGTGGCCCTATCCTCCTCAATTGTGGCATAGTATCCGTCCATCGAGGCCGGACCCCCTCACCGAGGCAGGCGCGTATCGCGATAAGAACATGAGAACAATGAACGAGACCGCAGAACTGGAGGAGGAGCTCGATCCGGACCTGATCCCGGACGAGATGCTGCAGGCGATGCGGGATGCTGCCGGCGAGGCCACCAAGCTGCTGCGCTCGATCGGCTCGCCCTACCGGCTGATGATCCTGTGCCTGCTGATGGACAGCGAGCAGACCGTCACCGAGATCTCCGACGCTATCGGTGCGCGCCAGAGCTTGACCTCCCAGCACCTGACGCACCTCAGGCTGCATGGTCTGGTCAAGGTCGAGCGCCGCGGGCATTTCGCCTATTATTCGCTCAATCACGATGCCGCTCGGGACATCGTGGCCACGCTCTACAAGCACTACTGCTCGACCGGGCTGCCGCGCGGCGAGTAGCGCGCCGCGGCCGAGCCCTCCACGCGCGCCACGCTGGGGACACTTCCCCCATGTGGCGAGTCCATTTGCCCGCCTTGTATCCGGATCCGGGGAAGCGTCACCACGCAGCCTGCCGATAGCCCATGATTGGCAAGCGAGGCCGGGCCCGGCTCCTTGCCGGGCCATGGCCGTCTCGCGCCGCATTGCGGCTCTCCTGGGGTGTTGCATCCGCCGCACGCGGCGTGTCCACGACGGCTCGCCGCGCGCCCAGCTGCTGTCGAGATCGCGAAATTCGTCACGTTCTGCGAGTCAAGCGTCGAACGAGTTTCGCGATCTGAACGGTACTCGGAATATCAATCGTCCAGCGTAAATCGGACCGAGCAGTCCGCCTCGCAACCCAGCTGAGATGCATGCTGCGGACTTCTCGATCATCACCCAAGGCAGGGCACGCGCTACATGCCGCCCATGCCCTGCGCACCCGGCATTCCGCCCATGCCCTGCATACCGGACATGCCGCCCATTCCACCCATGCCCTGCATGCCCGACATCCCGGACATGCCGCCCATTCCGCCCATGCCCTGCATGCCCGACATCCCGGACATGCCGCCCATGCCTTGCGCACCCGGCATCCCGCCTATGCCCTGCATACCGGACATGCCGCCCATTCCGCCCATGCCCTGCATGCCCGACATCCCGCCCATGCCAGCAGCCATGCCACCCATTCCGGACATGGTATCCATCGGCGAGAAGCCCGCCATTCCGGACATGCCGCCCATTCCCGACATGGCGTCCATGCCGGCCATGCCGGTTGCGGCGTCACCGGACGACTGGGAGCTGACCGAGCTCTCCTCGCCATCCTCATCGATACCCTTGGGCAGCTTGTGGGCAACACCCTTGTGGCAATCGATGCAGGTGTCACCGCGCTCGGGCGCGTTCGAGTGCTTGCGCCGCGCGAACTTGTCCTGCTCCTCGAGATCCATATGCTGGAACGAGTGGCAGTTGCGGCACTCGCGGCTGTTGGAGGCCTTCATCTTGGCCCACACTGCCTGCGCCATGTTGAGGCGATGCGCCTCGTATTTCTCGGGCGTATTGATCGTACCGATCAGCTCGTGGAACACGTCCTTGGCCGCCATGATCTTGGCATACATCTTCGGCCCGAGCTGCTTCGGCACGTGGCAGTCGGAGCAGCCGGCCGAGACGCCGGACAGGTTCGTCCAATGCGTCTTCTTCTCCTTGAGCTCGTTGAGATTGGTCTGCATCGTGTGACATGAGGTGCAGAACTCGGTGGTGTTGGTATAGTCGAGCGCGACGTTGAACACGCCGGCGAAAACGACACCGGCGCCGAATACCGTCGCAGCGAACAGGACGCCTTTCGAGAACAGCCATCCGCGGAGACCAGACCCGCGCTGTTGCTCAGACATTCGAGCATTCCTCCCAGTTGGGCGGCCACCTTTGCAGGCGGCTTCGCCATGGTCGACCGTGACAGGAGCCGTGCGCCTCATGCGCAGGGTCTGGCGCCCACAGACCCCGCAGGACCACCGCCACGGCAATATCGACGATCCTAGCCGCGTCGCTTGGACGGCGGACGGACCATCTTTTGGATTGCTTTATTGGAGGAGACGGCGACCTGTGGCGGAGGCTGCCGGAAATGGCCAAGCCCCCGCAGGAGACCGCTCGGCTCGCAAGCGGGGCAGGCCGGATGGGCCCGCCCCGCTGCGATCCTCGCCGAGTGGAATCACATCATCCGAAGATGTCGTCGGCGATGTTGGTGAACCAGCTGTGGGCGTAGGCCACCTCGCGCTTGCGCACGGCGTCCGGCGCGTCGGCCGGAGAGAGGCCGCCGGCCCCCTTCACCGCTTCGAGCTTGCCTTCGTTGATCTTGTAGACCGCGGCGACCGAGATGCCGTAGTCGGGACCGACCAGCGAGTAGCAGGTGTTGGTGTAGGCAGGCGTCGGCGGCGAGCCGCCAGCAAGTGCCGCCGCGACCGCAGCTGCGCAGACCTTGGCCTGCGAGTTGGCGGCGTAGCCGGACTTCGGCATCGGCGCCGCAATACAAGCGTCGCCGATCACGTAGACGCCCTTCTGCTGCGACGATTCGAAGGTCGACGGGTTGACCGGACACCAGCCCTTGTCGTTGGCGAGACCGCTATCGAGGGCGATCTTGCCCGCCGACTGCTGCGGGATCAGGTTGATCACGGCTCCCTTGTGCTCACCTTCGAGCTCGCCGGCATAGACGGTCATCTTGTCGACGTCGACGCGCTTGACTTTGCCTTCCTTCGAAGCCGGCACCCACTCGATCATGTCGCCGTAGAGCTTCTTCCAGCCGGCGGTGAACAGGCCCTTCTTGGCGAACTCCTCCTTGGCGTCGAGGATCAGCACCTTCGACTTCGGCTTCTTCTGCTTGAAGTAGTTGGCGACCAGGCTTGCGCGCTCGTAAGGCCCGGGCGGGCAGCGGAACGGATCGGCGGGCGCGGCGATGATGAACACGCCGCCGTCCGGCATCGCCTCGAGCTGCTTCCTGAGCAGCGCGGTCTGCGCACCGGCCTTCCAGGCATGCGGGATCTTCTCGGATGCGGCCTCGCTGTAGCCGGCGATGCTGTCGTACTTGAGGGCGATGCCCGGCGCGACGATGCACGCGTCGAAAGCGATCGTCTCGCCGCCGTCGACCGTCACCTTCTTGCCGGCCGCGTCGACCGCGGTCGCCATCTTGTGCACGAGCTTGACGCCGCGCTTGGCAAGCTTGTCGTAGCTGAACTTGATGGAATTGAGATCCTTCATGCCGCCGACGACCTCGTTGCTCATGAAGCAAGTGTAGTATTCCTTGCTCGGCTCGATCAGCGTCACCTCGATGCTCGGATCGAATATGCGCAGATACTTGGCCGCCGTGGCACCGCCGACGCCGCCGCCGACGACGGCGACGCGCTTGCCCGCGGCGCGCAGGATGCCCGGAAAGCCGGAGACGCCGACCAGCGCGGAGGCGGAGGTGGCGAGGCCGACCTGGAGGAGCTTGCGACGATTGATAGTCATGGTGCTCTCTCCCCTCACTTCTGGCTCGCGTAGAAATGCATCAGCGCCTCGAGGCCGCCGGGGTCCTTCTTCTGGACGTCCTCGACCTGCCCCTTCATCTTCTTCTCCATCTTGCGCTGACCGCCGGTGAAATCCTCCATCGCGAATTGGAGATAGGGCAGCCACTGGCCGGCGAGCACGTTGGAGCCGTCCTCGTCCTTCTTGCCGTTGTCGACGTGGCACTTCTTGCAGAACTCGTTGTGCAGCGCCTGGCCCTTCTTGACCTTCGCGGCATCGACATGATTCGGCGCGCGGCCGAACGGCCGCTTGGCGAAGTAGGCCGCCATCTGCTTGATCTCGTCCTCGGTGTAGCCCTTGGCGATACGGTCCATGACGGTCGCCTTGCGCGAGCCGTCCTGGAAGCTCTTCATCGCGTCGATGAAGGTCTCCGGCGCCATGCCGGCAATGGTCGGGCTCGCCGGCCCACGGCTGGTGCCATCCATGCCGTGGCAGCCGACGCAGGTACCGGCGATCATCGTCACTGCGTCAGGTGGCGCCGCCTGCGCACTGGCCCCCACAGCCAGGAAACCCACGGCCGCGACTGCGACCCGTGCACTACCAATCCTCATGTTCGAAATCCTCCCTGTAGCGCTGCACTCACTCCCACCATGGGCCAGTTGCCCAACGATTCTTGATTGTCGATCGGCGCCGGGTCGAGCCGAGCCTCCGACACAAGCTATCCGCAAGCATCACGATACGCAAATGCTTGCTCGCACCCTACGTCTAAGAACTTCGGCGAATACGTTGAAATCTGACCGTTCTTGTCGCCTATCCAGCCGGGGGTCGACGGCGGAGCGCTCTCGCTCCGAGACGCACCTTATTGCTTCGCGAGCGACTCGATGAGCGGCGTGATCTGCCACCAGAACAACTCCGCGCCCGCGTAGCCGACGATGCGGCCGATCTCGCGGCCGTCCCTGACCAGCACGAAGGTCGGCGTGTAGACGATGCGCGGGAATTGGGCGGCAGCGGGATCGTCGCGGAGCACGTGGACCAGCGGTGCGATCTGCCCCTCGTCGCTGCGCACGTAGCCCGGCTCCACCTCGTTGCGCCAGCGCCGGCAAAACGCGCAGCCCGGTTCTTCGATCATGATCAGCCGGACACCGGACTCGGCTGCCGCCTCGCCGCGTCGAGCCGGGACGAGGATCGACCCGCAGGCGACCAGGAGCGCGGCGAGGACCGCCAGGGCTCCGGGCGACGCGCGCCGGCGCCGCGTCCCTGCCGCGCTGCAGCAAAGCTCCGATCTGTCATCCATTCGTCGACAACCCGTCACCAGCTTCGTTGCATGCGCGAATTTGAATATGCTATCAATGTGGACGGTCCATGAGAAGCACCGCGTCGAGGTGCCTCGGCCTGACTGCTCATGCTCGTTCGGGGGCCATAAAGTCGTCCGTTCCGAGGATCAGTCCTAGCGTTGCTCCGCCGTGTCCCGCGGCGGAGCGCATGTCGTGGGGAAGGAGACGCCAACATGTCACGACGCCTGAAACTGGAAGTGCTCGACCGCCGCGAGTTCCTCGTCGGCGCCAGTGCTGCGGCTGCCGTCGCCACCGTTGTCGGCGATGCACACCTGGCGCTCGCACAGGACAAGCCGCCGACGTTCGACGAGACGATGGCCAAGATCCTCGGCCAGGCCAAGGCGGAGGAGGGCAAGATCAACATCGACTTGCCGGAGATCGCCGAGAACGGCAACACGGTTCCTTACTCGGTCACCGTCGACAGCCCGATGACGGATGCCGACCACGTCAAGGCGATCCACGTGCTCTCGACCGGCAATCCCTCGCCGACCATCGCCTCCTATCGCTTCTCGCCCGCCTCCGGCAAGGCTGCGGTGTCGAGCCGCATGCGCCTCGCCAAGACGCAGGACATCGTCTCGATCGCCGAGCTCAGCAACGGCAAGTTCCTGATGGGCAAGCGCACGGTGAAGGTGACCATCGGCGGCTGCGGCGGCTGAGATTTGGGAGGCGACGATCATGACCACGAAACCGCGTATCAAGGTTCCCGACACCAACAAGGTCGGCGACGTCATCGAGGTGAAGACGCTCATCTCGCACGTCATGGAGACCGGCAACCGCAAGGGGCCCGACGGCAATCTCGTGCCGCGTGACCTGATCACCGGCTTCACCGCCACGTTCGGCGGCAAGGAGGTGTTCAGGGCCGATCTGACCTCGGGCGTCTCCGCCAACCCCTACATCTCGTTCTTCTTCAAGGTCACCGGTGCTGGCGACCTGGAGCTGACCTGGACCGGAGACAAGGACTTCAAGGTCACCGAGAAGGTGCCGATCAAGGTCGGCTGAGGGAGACCCCGCGACATGCATGTGAGGGCCCGCGCTTTCCGCGGGCCTTTGCTTATCCGCCATCTTGCACCCGAGGCCGCACGCGGATAGAGCAGTGCCCGTTCCCGACCCGAATGCGATCGAGACGACAGGAGACGCGCCGATGGCCGATGAACCGGTGATTGCTCAGAAGGGGCCCTACCAGGTCGACCTCGAGGAGGGCAAGGCCTACTTCTACTGCCGCTGCGGCCGCTCCAAGAACCAACCCTACTGCGACGGTTCGCACAAGGGCACCGGCATCGAGCCGATGCACTTCACCGCGCCCAGCACCGGCACCTTCAACCTCTGCGGCTGCAAGGCGACCGACGACGAGCCATTCTGTGACGGCTCCCACAACGTCCTCTGATCCCGCGCGGCCGTCGACCTCGACGTTGTGGCGCGGCGCAGCTACGCTGCGGCGGACCTGTAGTCCCCGACCCGCAGGTCGCACCCACGAGGGAGGACGATGGACTATTTTCTCCAGCAGCTCGTCAACGGTGTCACGCTCGGCTCGATCTACGGGCTCATCGCCATCGGCTATACGATGGTCTACGGCATCATCGGCATGATCAACTTCGCCCATGGCGACGTGTTCATGGTGTCGACGTTCATCGCGCTGATCCTGTTCCTGCTGATCTCGGCGGCGTTCGGCACGATCGGCCTCGCGCTCGCCCTGCTGCTGGTACTGATCGGTGCAATGGCGCTGACGGCACTGTGGGCGTGGACCATCGAGCGCGTCGCCTATCGCCCGCTCCGCGGCTCGTTCCGCCTCGCGCCGCTGATCTCGGCGATCGGCATGTCGATCTTCCTCGTCAATTTCGTCCAGCTCGTGCAGGGCCCGCGCAACAAGTCGGTGCCGCCCATGCTCGGCGGCGTGATCGAGGTGCCGCTCGGCTCCGGCGCCAGCTTCACCATCGCCTACAAGCAGATCCTGATCGTCGCCGTCACCGCCGTACTCCTCGGCGCGTTCTGGTACCTCGTGCAGCGCACCCCGCTCGGCCGCCGGCAGCGCGCCTGCGAGCAGGACCGCAAGATGGCCGCCCTGCTCGGCATCGACGTCGACCGCACGATCTCGGCCACGTTCGTGCTCGGCGCGGCGCTGGCCGCGGTCGCCGGCGTGCTCTACATGGTGCAGTATGGCGTCGTGAACTTCGCCGACGGCTTCGTGCCGGGCGTCAAGGCGTTCACCGCCGCGGTCCTCGGTGGCATCGGCTCGCTGCCGGGCGCGGTTCTCGGCGGGTTGCTGATCGGTCTCATCGAAACGCTGTGGTCGGCCTATTTCTCGATCGACTACAAGGACGTGGCGGCGTTCTCGATCCTCGCCATCACGCTCGTGTTCGCACCCTCCGGCCTGCTCGGCAAGCCCGACGTCGAGAAGGTCTGAGGCGATGCGGCGCGAGGAGACGCAGCGCGCGAGCGAGCCCGGCGGGCGCTCGATCGCCAGCGCCCTCAGGAGTGCGGCGTGGACTGCGCTCGTCGTGCTCGGCCTCGCCTTCCCGATCGTCGCCTTCCTGACCGAGCAGGACCTGTCCAACCGTCTCGTCCTGGAGCCCCGTTTCACGCTCGTTGCCATGCTGGTCGTCACCGCCTTCGGCGCCCGGCTCGCGATCGATCTGCTCGGTCCTCACCTCGGCACGCTCGGCGCCGGTCTGCAACGCCGGCTCCCCGCCGCCAGTGGCGCCGGCATCTGGGTCCGGCGCACCGCGCTGGTCGGCGTGCTCGCCTACCCGATCCTCGCCTATCTGCTCGCCGGCCCCGGCGGCGCGATCAAGTGGATCGACAATTTCGGCATTCAGATCCTGATCTACGTGATGCTCGGCTGGGGGCTCAACGTCGTCGTCGGCCTCGCCGGTCTGCTCGACCTCGGCTACGTCGCGTTTTATGCGGTCGGCGCTTATTCCTCCGCGCTGCTGGCGAAGGAGCTCGGCCTGTCGTTCTGGCTCTGCCTGCCGCTCGCCGGAGTCTTCGCGGCGCTCTGGGGCATCCTGCTCGGCTTCCCGGTGCTGAGGCTCAGAGGCGACTATCTCGCCATCGTCACGCTGGCGTTCGGCGAGATCATCCGCCTGGTGCTCATCAACTGGGTCGACTTCACCGGCGGCTACGCCGGCATCTCCGGCATCCCGCGGCCGACGTTTCTCGGCATCCCCTTCAACGCCAGCGAGGAAGGCTTCGCGGCGACGTTCGGCCTCGCGTTCTCACCGCTGCACCGGCTGGTGTTTCTGTTCTATCTGATCCTCGCGCTCGCACTGGCGACCAACTGGGTGACCAACCGGTTGCGCCGGCTGCCGATCGGTCGGGCCTGGGAGGCGCTGCGCGAGGACGAGATCGCCTGCCGCTCACTCGGCCTCGATACGGTTGCCACCAAGCTCACCGCGTTCGCGATCGGCGCCATGTTCGGCGGCTTCGGCGGCGCGTTCTTCGCCGCACGGCAGGGCTTCATAAGCCCGGAATCGTTCGTGTTCATGGAGAGCGCGATGATCCTCGCCATCGTCGTGCTCGGCGGCATGGGCAGCCAGATGGGCGTTGCCATCGCCGCGGTGGCGATGGTCGGCGGCACCGAGATCCTGCGCGAGCTCGACTGGCTCAAAGACATCTTCGGCCCGGCCTTCGAGCCGACCCACTATCGCATGCTGCTGTTCGGCCTCGCCATGGTGTTGATGATGATCTGGCGCCCGCGTGGTCTCGTTGCCGTGCGCGAGCCCTCGATCGTACTCCACGAGACCAAGGCGATCTCCGGCGCGCTGGTCAAGGAGGGCCACGGCTGATGGCGCGACCGCTGCTCGTCGTCGAGCACCTGTCGATGCGTTTCGGCGGACTCGTCGCCGTCGACGACCTCTCGTTCAGCGTCGCCAGCGGCGCAATCACCGCGCTGATCGGGCCCAATGGCGCCGGCAAGACGACCGTCTTCAATTGCATCACCGGGTTCTACAAGCCGACCAGCGGGCGCATGGCGCTGCTCATCGGCGACGATGCCGGGAGGCGCGATCTCGACCGGCTGACCGCGAGCGGACGGCGCTACGATGCCGGCGCCGACGGCGGACTTTACCTGCTCGAGCGCATGCCCGATTTCGAGATCGCCGCCAAGGCGCGCATCGCGCGCACGTTCCAGAACATCCGCCTGTTCACCGGCATGACGGTGCTCGAGAACCTGATCGTCGCCCAGCACAACCGGCTGATGCGCGCCTCCGCCTTCACCCTCGGCGCGCTCGCCGGCCTCAGGAGCTATCGCGAGGCCGAGGCCGCCGCGGTCGAGCGCGCGCGCCGGTGGCTGCAGCGCATCGGCCTCGAGGCGCGCGCCGACGATCCCGCGGGCGAGCTGCCCTACGGCGACCAGCGCCGCCTCGAGATCGCGCGCGCGATGTGCACCGAGCCGGTGCTGCTGTGCCTCGACGAGCCGGCCGCCGGCCTCAACCCGCGGGAGAGCGCCGAGCTGACCGAGCTGATGCGACATATCCGGCACGAGCACGCCACCACCATCCTGCTGATCGAGCACGACATGAGCGTGGTGATGGAGATCTCCGACCACATCGTGGTGCTCGAGCACGGCGTCGGCATCGCCGACGGCACGCCGGCGGCAATCCGGAACGATCCCAAGGTGATCGCCGCCTACCTCGGCGTGGAGGACACCGAGCTCGACACCGGCGGCGGCGGGAGGCTCGCGTGACGGCATTGCTCGAGATCCGCGGCGTCACCGCCTACTACGGCAGCATCATCGCGCTCAAGGGCGTGGATATCGACGTCGCCGAGGGCGAGATCGTAACCCTGATCGGCGCCAACGGCGCCGGCAAGTCGACGCTGATGATGACGGTGTTCGGCGCTCCGCGCGCGCAAGCCGGCACGATCCGCTTCGCCGGACGCGACATCACTCGCATGGCGACCCACGAGATCGCCCGTCTCGGCATCGCCCAATCGCCGGAGGGGCGGCGCATCTTCCCGCGCATGACGGTGCTCGAGAACCTGCAGATGGGGGCCGAGCTGGCGCCGGGCGACACCTTCCGCGAGGATCTCGACCGCGTCACCGCGCTGTTCCCGCGGCTCCAGGAGCGGCTCGACCAGCGCGGCGGCACGCTCTCCGGCGGCGAGCAGCAGATGCTGGCGATCGCCCGCGCGCTGATGAGCCGGCCGCGCCTGCTGCTGCTCGACGAGCCCTCGCTCGGACTCGCGCCGCTGATCGTCAAGCAGATCTTCGAGGCGATCCGCGACCTCAACCGGAGCGAGCGCCTGACCGTGTTCCTGGTCGAGCAGAACGCATTTCATGCGCTGAAGCTCGCCGACCGTGCCTATGTGATGGTCAATGGCCGAGTGACGATGAGCGGCAGCGGGGCCGAGCTACTGGCGCGGCCCGATATCCGCGCCGCCTACCTCGAAGGCGGCAAGCATTAGGAGAGGCGAAGTGGAAGCACTCTACGCGACGGGTGCCAACGGCCTTTGGGTGTTCGTGCTGGTGACGCTCGTCATGGGCGGCGCGGCGTCCTATGTCACCGGCCGGGCGATCGCCCAGACCTGGCGGCCGGGCTGGCACATCGCCGCCTACGCGGTCGGGCTCGCGGGCGCGGTACGCTTCATCCAGTATGCGCTGTTCGCCCAGCCGTTCCTCGCGCCGGTCAACCTCCTGGTCGATACGCTGGTGCTGGCGGCGTTCGGCCTCTTCGGCTACCGGCGGATGCGCGCCTTTCAGCTGCCGACCCAATATCCCTGGCTGTTCGGACACCGCGCCGCCCACAAACCGCCGCGCGGCTGAGCAATTCTTCGGCAGACAAGGGGGGTGGCTTCCGGTCCACTTTCGGGGCAGAAATGGACCGCCCCGAGACCACGGCCCCGAACCCGATTGCAGGGGACCGCCAACCGGCACATCGAACGACACCAGGAAGGGAGACAGTATGCACAGGTATTGGATTCCAGCGATCGCGCTCGCCGCTGGCCTCGCGCTCGCGGGTGCCGCCGAGGCCCAAATCAAGATCGGCGTCACCGGGCCGCTGACCGGCCCGAATGCCGCATTCGGCGCGCAGATCAAGAACGGTGCCGAGCAGGCCGCCGCCGACATCAACGCCGCCGGCGGCATCATGGGACAGATGGTCGAGCTCAAGTTCGGCGACGACGTCTCCGATCCCAAGCAAGGCGTGTCGGTGGCCAACAAGCTCGCCGGCGAGGGCGTCAAGTTCGTCATCGGCAACTTCAACTCCGGCGTCTCGATCCCGGCCTCCGACGTCTATGCCGAGAACGGCATGCTGCAGATCACGCCGGCCTCGACCAACCCGACCTTCACCGAGCGCAAGCTGTGGAACGTGTTCCGCACCTGCGGCCGCGACGACCAGCAGGGCGAGGTGGCGGGCAAGTACATCGCGGCCAGCCTCAAGGGCAAGAAGATCGCCATCGTCCACGACAAGACGACCTACGGCAAGGGACTCGCCGATGAGACCAAGAAGGCGATGAATAAGCTCGGCGTGACCGAGGTGCTCTACGAGGGCATCAACACCGGCGAGAAGGACTTCTCCGCGCTCGTCTCCAAGATCAAGGCCTCCGCCGCCGACGTCGTCTACTGGGGCGGCCTGCACACCGAGGGCGGCCTCATTCTGCGCCAGATGCGCGACCAGGGCCTGAAGGCGGTGATGATGGGCGCCGACGGCATCGCCACCGACGAGTTCGCCTCGATCGGCGGCCCCGGCACCGAGGGCACGCTGATGACGTTCGCCCCCGATCCGCAAAAGCGCCCGGAGGCGGCGGCCGTCGTCAAGACGTTCCTGGCCAAGAATTTCAAACCCGAGTCCTACACGCTCTACAGCTATGCCGCGCTGCAGATCTTGAAGCAGGCGATCGAGGCGGTGAAGTCGACCGACCCGAAGAAGGTCGCCGAGCAAATGCGCGGCGGCAAGCCGTTCAAGACCGTGATCGGCGACATCGCCTACGACAAGAAGGGTGACATCACCCGTCTCGATTATACGATGTACACCTGGAAGAAGGGCACCGACGGCAAGATCACGTTCGTCGAGAACTGAGCGCCGTGAGCGCGCGCGCTCGAGAGACATTCCTCGGGGGGAGGGCTCGCGCCCTCCCCTTGCTGCTGTTGGCGCTGGTGGCGGGTGCGGAATCGGCAGAGGCCGAGACGCTGGTCGCGCTGGCGCTGCCGCCGGGCGAGGAGCACCGCGCGATCGCCAAGGAGATCCGCGCCGGCGTCGAGGAGGCGGCGCGCGCCATCGCCAGCCCGGATGGCGCCGATGCCTCTCCGCTGCTGATCCGCGCCTACGATGCCGAGTGCAGCGCGGAGCCGGCGGTCCGCGCGGCGGGTGCGATCATCGAGGCCCGGCCGGCGCTGGTCGTCGGGCATCCGTGCGCGGCCGGAGCGGTCGCCGCGGCCCCCCTCTACGCAAAGGCCGCGATTCCGTTCTTCGCCGTCGCCGTGCGTCATTCCGCTCTGACCACGGCCAAGGCGGCACCACTCACGTTCCGCATGGCCGGGCGCGACGACCGCCAGGGAATCGAGGCCGCCGCTTGGCTCGCGACGGAATCGGGCGAGCGGGCGGCACTGGTGGTGCACGATCGCACCGCAGCCGCGCGAGGACTCGCCGAGACCGCCGCCGCCGAGTACGCGCGGCTCACCGGCCGGCCGGCGGGCGTGGTCGGCATCGTCACCGGCGGCAAGGCCTATCCGGACGTGCTGCGCCACGCGCTGCAGACCGGCGCGGGCGCCATCTTCTTCACCGGCTATCCGGCTGAAGGCGGCGTCATCCTTCGCAATCTGAGAGCGGCCGGCTGGCAGGGCGGCGTCCTGGTGCAGGACGCGTGCGCGACCGACGAACTCGCCTCACTCGCCGGGGAAGCTGCGGCCGAGACGATGGCGCTTCTCGCCACGGAGAGGCTGGCGCCGCGCCAGGCGGCCGCCGCGGCCCTCGCAGCCTGGTCGGCTGCGGTCGCGCGCGAGGGAAATGGACAGGCGGGAGCTATCGCGGCGCGGCTGCGCGAGGGCGTCGACACGCCAGCATACGGCCGCATCCAATTCGACGAGCACGGCGATCTGGCTGGCCCCTCGTTCCGTCTGCACCGACTGATCGATGGCAGGTGGGAGCCAGCGCCCTGAAGCACGCTCCGATCGCCACGGCATTCGACGGCCGGAGCGCGGCGAGCTGCGTCGTCGTTCTCGACCGCCACGCGGGCGGTCCGGAGCGAGACCTCAGCGGCCCTGCGACTCCGCCAGGCACTCGCTCAACAGGCTCTTCTCGAGCCGGGCCAGCTCGGTCGGAACCTCGCCTCCCATCTGCTGGTAGCGCTGGATGCGCTCGCGCACCAAGGCATAGCAGTCACGCGGATTTTCCATCGCCTCCATCTGCTGACTGAGGCTGGCGATCTCGCTCGCCATCTGCTGTTGGTCGTTCATCGTAACCCTCAAGTAGTGCCTCGCTTGTGCAAGCCCGCTCCGTCCGCCGCAGCAAATCGAATCGAGCTCACCGACTTTCCGAATTGGTCCGTCGAGGTTCCTAACTTTTTGCTTCGTCACAAGCCGTTCAAGTGCCATCGCTCGAATATGTGAATAGCCCGTGACGATCCTCCCACAGTCGAGCGCCCCTCGGAGCATCGCGGCCCTCGGCAGTGGGAGGGTGGCGAGAAAGCATCCGAATGTGGCTCGATCCGGGCCGCTCGAATGACCCTGCTGCATTGCCCACGAATGCGACCGCAACGCAGCAATCAGTGACCATGCCAATGTGGCAAGAGCCACACCCGGCGGGTCGATTTCTCGACCTCACCCAATTGTGCGATGCCGCGCGGGGAGCGATTGACCGCGCCCCGCGAAGGCGTCACCGTGCCGCTCTGCGCCGCTGCCAGCCGCTGGATCTGCCGCCGTGTCACCCCTCGCCCGGAGCCGAAATCTGATCACCGACGTGCCCGGCCTCAGAGTCGGCAACGTAGCGGATGCGTCAATTTGCTCCGGCGTGACCGTGCTGCTCCCCGACCGCCCCGCGGTCGCCGCCGTCGACGTGCGCGGCGGCGGACCCGGCACGCGGGAAACGGACGCGCTGTCGCTCGCCGGCACGGTCGACGAGGTGCACGCCATCGTGCTCTCTGGCGGCTCGGCGCTCGGGCTCGGGGCGGCGAGTGGCGTACAATCGTGGCTCGCCGAGCGGGGCATTGGCTTCAATGTGCGTGGCGCCATTGTCCCGATCGTGCCGCAGGCGATCCTGTTCGACCTGTTGAATGGCGGCGACAAGCGCGGCCTCGCCGAGGCCTACCCCGCCCTGGCCCGGCGCGCCTGCGAGTGGGCGTCGGATGCGTTCGACCTCGGCAGCGTGGGGGCGGGATACGGGGCGACCACGGCGACCCTGCGCGGCGGCGTCGGCAGCGCGTCGGCGTCGCTCGCCGGCGGCGTCGTAGTCGGCGCGCTGGCGGCGGTCAACGCGGTCGGCACGGTGACGATCGGCGATGGCTGTCAGTTCTGGGCGGCCCCGTTCGAGCGGGGCGGAGAGTGCGGCGGCCTAGGCTGGCCGTCGACATGGCCCGAGGACGCGCTGTCGCCGCGCCTCAAAGGGGCGGCCGCGGAGAGCACCACGCTGGCGATCGTCGCCACCAATGCGCGACTGACCAAGCGCCAAGCCCAGCGACTCGCCGTGATGGCGCAGAGCGGGCTGGCGCGGGCGATCTATCCCGTGCACACGCCCCTCGACGGCGACGTCGTATTCGCGCTTTCGACCGGCGCGACTGCAATTCCCGACACGCCCGACGCGCTCGCCCGGCTCGGCACGTGCGCCGCCGATACGCTCGCGCGGGCCGTCATGCGCGGGGTCTACGCGGCCGATCCGGTGGCCACCGGCTGGATCGGTCCGCAGTCGTGGCGGGAGCGGCGCGCGGCGACGGCTGCGAGTCTGGGGAAAGGCTCTCTTGCATGAGCCCGCGGAGCATCGCCATCGGCCTCGCCGGACTCGCGCTGCTGCTCGCCACGAGCTTTCTCGTCCGCCAGCACCTCGGCGCCAAGCGTTGCGCAGAACTCGGCCTCGTCTACCGCGAGGGGCGGGGATGCGTGCCGGACCCCGATACGGTCATCCTGCAGCGCGACCTGCAGCGCTCGTGACTCGTTTGCATGCCACGGCTCGACGGATTGAAGCGGTTCCCCGGCTCTGCTAGGCCTCCCGTTTCGAGTGAAGGACGAGACAGCCCATGATCCCCCGCTATAGCCGCCCCGAGATGACGGCGATCTGGTCGCCGGAAACCAAGTTTCGCATCTGGTTCGAGATCGAGGCGCACGCGGCGAGCGCCATGGCCGAGCTCGGCATCGTTCCGAAAGAGGCGGCGCGGGTGATCTGGGAGAAGGGCTCGGCGGCGACTTTCGACGTGGCGCGGATCGACGAGATCGAGGCGGTCACCAAGCACGATGTGATCGCGTTCCTGACCCACCTCGCCGAGATCGTCGGCCCCGAGGCGCGCTTCGTACACCAGGGCATGACCTCCTCCGACGTGCTCGACACCTGCTTCAACGTGCAGCTGACGCGCGCCGCCGACTTGCTGGTCGCCGGCCTCGACCGGTTGCTGGCGGCGCTCGAGGAGCGGGCGCTCGAGTACAAGTACGCGATCACCATCGGCCGCAGCCACGGCATCCACGCCGAGCCGACCACGTTCGGCCTCAAGCTCGCCGGCGCCTATGCCGAGTTCGAACGGGCGCGCCTGCGCGTGCTGCTGGCGCGAAAAGAGGTGGCGACGTGCGCCCTGTCGGGTGCGGTCGGCACCTTTGCCAACATCGATCCCAGGGTCGAGGCCTACGTCGCCGACAGGATGGACCTCGCACCGGAGCCGGTCTCGACGCAGGTGATCCCGCGCGACCGCCATGCCATGTACTTCGCCACGCTGGCGGTGGTCGCTTCCTCGATCGAGCGCCTCGCAATCGAGATCCGCCACCTGCAGCGGACCGAGGTGCTGGAGGCGGAGGAGTATTTCTCGCCCGGCCAGAAGGGCTCGTCCGCAATGCCGCACAAGCGCAATCCGGTGCTGACCGAGAATCTGACCGGGCTCGCCCGCATGGTGCGCGCCTATGCGCACCCGGCGATGGAGAACGTGGCGCTCTGGCACGAGCGCGACATCTCGCATTCCTCGGTCGAGCGCATGATCGGCCCCGACGCGACCATCACCCTCGACTTCGCGCTCAATCGCATGGCCGGGGTGATCGAGAAGTTGGTCGTCTACCCCGACAACATGAAGCGCAACCTCGACCGGCTCGGCGGCCTGCACAATTCCCAGCGCGTGCTGCTCGCCTTGACACAGGCCGGCGTCAGCCGCGAGGACGCCTACATGCTCGTGCAGCGCAACGCGATGAAGACATGGGAGAAGGGCGCCGACTTCCTGGCCGAGCTCTCCGCCGATGCCGAGGTGACGGCCAAGCTGAGCCCGGCAGTGCTGGCCGAGATGTTCGACGACGCCTACCACCTGAAGCACGTCGACACGATCTTCGCGCGGGTGTTCGGGGAGGGGTGAGCGCGCTGCACCCGTTTGGGATGTTGCGAACCTTACGATAAGGTGCCCTCATGACCGGATTTGCGGACAACAAGCAGCAAGACTACGAGGCTCCGCTCGACAAGGCGGCGTTCCTGGACTGGGTGCAGGGCCGCGAGAGCCGCTTCGAGCTGAAGGGGGGCCGCATCGTCATGATGACCGGGGGGTCCAAGAACCACGCGCGGATCACCGGGCGCATCGCGCAGCTGCTCGCGAATGCCCTCGACGCCGAGCAATGGGCGGTGACGAGCGCGGACCTCGCCGTCGAGATCGGACCAGACGTGCGCTACCCCGATGTCCTCGTGGAGCCGCTGGACGATCAGGGCGACGCCCTGTCGACGAGCAATCCGGTGCTCATTGCCGAAGTGCTGTCTCCCTCCTCTGCCGGCACCGGCATGAACGAGAAGGCGGCAGAATGCACCAGTCTCACCTCGCTCCAGACCTACCTCGTCGTCAGCCAGAAGGCGCCGATCGTGTGGGTCTGGCAGCGCGATCCCGCGAGCGGCACCTTCCCGCGGCACCCCGTCGAGATTGCTGGCCGGGACAAGGCGATCGAGATCGCCGCCCTCGGCATCACGCTGCCACTCGCCGAGATCTTCCGCGGCATCGCCTCCGCGTAGCAACCGATGCGCACCTCCGACGTCGACATCCTGATCGTGCCCGGCTGGTCGAGCTCGGGGCCGGACCATTGGCAATCGCGGTGGGAGCGCAACCTCTCGACCGCGCGCCGGGTGGAGCAGGACGACTGGATCGAGCCCGACAAGGACCGCTGGGTCGGACGGCTGATTGCGGTAGCCGCGGTCTCGGCCCGCCCGGTGGTGCTGGTTGCCCACAGTCTCGGAGTGGCGACCGTCGTCCACGCTGCGGCGAAGCTGCCCGCAGGGCTCGTCGCGGGCGCGTTCCTCGTCGCGCCGGCCGACGTCGCCAACGCCGCCGAGTGGCCGGTCACGCAGGGCGAGATCTTCTCCAGCGTCGAGAGCGGCTTCGCCCCGCTGCCGGAAGCGCCGCTGCCGTTTCCGGCCGCGCTGGTAGCCTCGTCCGATGATCCCTATTGCCGCCTGGAGCGGGCGCGCCATCTCGCCGACTGCTGGCAGGCTCGCCTGATCGAGGCCGGGGCGGCCGGTCACATCAACACGCAGTCGGGGCACGGGCCGTGGCCCGAGGGCCTGCTGCACCTCGGCGGCTTCTTGAAGCAGCTCGGAGAGTAGAGAGGGCCATTGTAGAGAGGGCCATTCCATTCTCGAAGCTCGCGCCCACCACTTCCCTTGTCCCGTGGGGAGAAGGTGGCCGAAGGCCGGATGAGGGGACTTGCCCACAACGGCCTCCGTCTTCGGCGGCACGTCCCTCACCCGCCCTTCGGGCACCCTCTCCCGTCCCGAGAGAGGGCACAGCAGGTGCTTGCCGAGAATTGAATCACTCTGGGCCGACAGACGCGCCCACCGAGGCACGCGTTGCAGTGGCTACTTCTTGGCCGATTCGATCTCGCCAACCGCCCGGGCCAGGAACTCGCCCATCATTTTGCGCAGCTCGGCCTCCGCGACCGTGATGCCTTTGGCCTTGAAATCCCCCAACACTTTGCGGACTACGTCGTCGTCGCCCTTCTCGGCGAGATCGGCTTTGCGCACGGCGCGGACGTACTCCTCGACCTCGCTCGCCGGCAGTCCCAGCTTGGCGGCGGCCCACTCGCCGATCATCTTGTTGCGCCGCGACTCCGCCTTGAACTTAAGCTCCTGATCCATCGCGAACTTCTTCTCGAAGGCCTTTTCGCGATCATCGAACGTCGTCATTGTTGTCTCCACCAGAGCGTGAGCTTGCTGCCCGTTTCGCGGGGTCGGCGAAAATGTGTCTTTCCAGCACGCCGTTGCTGCAATGCCATAACCCGGCCCGTGCCCCGGATCAACGCCATACGCGGCGACTTAACCTCGTGCAACGGCGACAATCGTTAAGATTGTTTCCGCCCCCCGGTTCGGCTAGTGTCGGCACCGAAATCCGCCCATGCGCGAGCCCCTGCGCCACGCCGTGTGAAGGTAAAAACACGCTGCAATTTCAAGGGCCAGCACTGGACGGCGCGTCGCGTCCCCTCGCAAGAAAAAAATGAGAGACATGAGCTCGATCATTCTCAAAGGACCAGGCATGAACAGGCGTCGTCGCATCTACGAAGGCAAAGCCAAGGTGCTCTACGAAGGCCCGGAGCCCGGCACGCTCATCCAGCACTTCAAGGATGACGCCACGGCCTTCAACAACAAGAAGCACGCGCTCATCGAAGGCAAGGGCGTGCTCAACAACCGCATCTCCGAGATGGTATTCACCCGTCTCGGCGAGATCGGCGTGCCGACCCACTTCATCAAACGCCTCAACATGCGCGAGCAGTTGATCCGCGAGGTCGAGATCATCCCGCTCGAGGTCGTGGTGCGCAACGTCGCCGCCGGATCGCTGTCGACCCGCCTCGGTCTCGAGGAGGGCATGCAGCTGCCGCGCTCGATCGTCGAGTTCTACTACAAGAACGACGCGCTCAACGATCCGATGGTCTCCGAGGAGCACATCACCGCGTTCGGCTGGGCGACGCCGCAGGAGATCGACGAGGTCATGCAGCTGGCGCTCCGGATCAACGACTTCCTGGTCGGCCTGTTCCTCGGCATCGGCATCCGGCTCGTCGACTTCAAGGTCGAGTTCGGGCGGCTGTGGGAGAACGATCAGGCGCGCATCGTGCTCGCCGACGAGATCAGCCCCGACTGCTGCCGGCTGTGGGACATGCAGAGCGGCGACAAGCTCGACAAGGACCGCTTCCGCCGCGACATGGGCGGCGTACTGGAGGCCTACCAGGAGGTCGCCAAGCGGCTCGGCGTGCTGACCGAGAACCCGCGTCCCAAGGGCTCGGGCCCGGTGCTCGTCGCCTCCAACCCAACCGGCAAGCCGAATTGACGTGCGGGCGAGTGGTCCGTCGTGAGTGATGAGTGGCCGGCGGCCGACGATCGGCTCGCCATCGCCATTCGCCTTCACGCCCCATTTACCTGCTCACTCACCACTCGCCACCCACCAGCGAAGCCCCATGAAAGCCCTGATCCGCATCACCTTGAAGAACGGCGTGCTCGACCCGCAGGGAAAGGCGATCGCCAACGCCCTCGGCCATTTCGGCTTCACCGGCATCGCCGACGTCCGCCAGGGCAAGTACATCGAGGTCGCGCTCGACGAGACCGACACCGAGAAGGCCAAGGCGGCGGTCGAGCGCATGTGCAAGGACCTGCTCGCCAACACGGTGATCGAGAACTATTCCTACGACCTCGTGCCATGAGGGCGGGAGACACGCGATGGCGGATGTGACGAACGAGCTGATCTACGACGTCCTGAAGCGGGGCCAGGAGCAGCTCGTGCGTATTCAATCCGATGTTCACGGCATCCGCGAGGAGTTGTCGGCAATCCGCGGGCACATGAACGCCATGCAGCGCTATATCCAGCTGATCTATGACCGGATCGGCACCTTGGAGCGCCGCGTCGACCGCATCGAGCGCCGCCCGGAGTTGGCGGATGCCAACGCCTGACAGCGCCGCACGGGATGATGCCGCCAGAGCCGCGCGCTTCCTGGCGCTGAAGGCGGCGATCTTCATCCTCGTCCCGCTCGCCGCCGCTGCGATGGTCGTCTGCTGGAAGCTCGGATAGGCCGATGCGGGTTCTCGGCCTCGTCCCCGTGCTGGCGATTCTGGCCCCGGCGGCAGCATGGGCCGGGACGCCGGCCGCCCCTAGCCCGCTCGTGCTCGAGCCCGGCAGGGCGGTCGAGATCAGCTGCGAGGGCAAGGCCGTCGTGGTGGCGACCGGCGCACCGCAGGCGACCACCGGCCGCCTCAGGCTTTCTCTGCTCGCCGCCGAGCCGCAGCGCGGCACGTGGCGGATCGTCTCCGTCGACCCCGGTCATGCCGGCTCACTCGGCGCGCGCGAGGCCAAGGCCTGCGCCGAGGGATGCCCGCTCGTGGTCTCCGGGACGGATCAGATCCAGCTCTGGTCGCCGGCACCCAAGGGCCTCGACCAGCTCGCCGAAAAGGAGATGCTGTTGATCGCCGTCCTCAAGACGGCCACGCTCGACTTGCGCGCGACGTCGTTCAACGGCAAACAGATCGAGGCCCTCGAAGAGGGCCGCTGCGAGGTAGCCCCATGATTCGAGCTTCCGTCATCGTCTTCCCGGGCTCCAATTGCGACCGCGACGTCAAGGTCGCGCTGGAGCGGGTCACCGGGTTCCCGGTGAAAATGGTCTGGCATGGCGACGCCGAGGTGCCGGCCTCCGACGTGATCGTGCTGCCGGGCGGCTTCTCCTATGGCGACTATCTGAGATGCGGGGCGATGGCCGCCCACTCGCCGATCATGCGCGACGTGATCAAGAAGGCGAAGGCCGGCACGCCCGTGCTCGGCATCTGCAACGGGTTTCAGATCCTCTGCGAGTCCGGCCTGCTGCCGGGCGTCCTGATGCGTAACGCCAGTCTCAAGTTCATTTGCCGCGACGTGTGGCTCAGGGTCGACAACGCCGACACCGTGTTCACCCGCTGCTACCGCAAGGGCCAGGTGATCCGCACCCCGATCGCGCACGCCGAGGGTAACTACTTCGCCGACGCCGAGACGCTCGACCGCCTCGAGGGCGAGGGCCGCGTCGTGGTGCGCTACTCGGACCCCGAGGGCAACGTGACGGCCGCGGCCAATCCCAACGGCGCCCAGCGCAACATCGCCGGCATTTGCGATGCCAGCGGCCGCATCGTCGGCATGATGCCGCATCCGGAGCGGCTCTACGAGCTGGCGCTTGGCGGCACCGATGGCCGGCGCGTATTCGAGAGCATCGTCGTCAGCGTGGCCGAGGCGGCGGCATGAAAAAGGGCCGGACCCCCGAGTCCGGCCCTTCCTCGAAGCGACAAGAGAATGCGACAAATCCTGCACCTCCCGCCGGTCGCGACTCAGGTCTGCGGCGCGTAGGCGATCCGCTCGACGGGCTTGACCGTCATCGCCGTCGCTCCGCGCGCGCACGCGAATGCCAGCGACTTACCGTCCGCGGTATCGAGGCGCGCCGCCGCTGCAGGCTCCACCACGACATGGAGGCGGCGGCCGACGGCAGGGATGGTGAGATCCTCGCGCATCGATTCTCCGAGCACCACCGTCAACGCACAGCGGCCCTCCCTGGCGACGAAGTAGCCAACCACATGGGTCCCGCCAACGTTTACGCTGATACCCTCGGATGGCGCCAGCAGCCGCGCCGGAATGGCGTCGCCGGAGAACGCCGGACTTGCGGCCGCCACCGCCATCACACCCGCCACAAGACCACCTATCAGCTTGCTCATGATCCTGCTCCTTATGCTCATGTCATTGTTGCGCCAACACCTTTCTGGTGTTCGACTTGACGCGAACGTTAGATTGCGTCGCGCAAGACGAGAAGCGGGATTGTTGCAGCGCAGTGTTGCGCGCCATGCAGCGCGTAAACGTCGCATAAATATGATATATTGAATATTTAGTCTGCCTTAATTCAATCCACGAGGTCCCTGATCGCTGCCAGGATGCGCGCTCCCTCTTGCTCGGTTCCTTTGGCCGGACCGGCGAGCACCGCGAGATCCTCGACTACCGCCAATGCGCCATCAAACCGGTCGCCGGAGGTGAAGCCGCTGAGGGTTACCAGCGTGCCGAGCCCCGCCCCCGTGGCCGAGGCGACCCCGTTGGCCGAATCCTCGAGCGCGAGACAGGCCGTCGGCGGCAGATCGAGCCGCCTCAGAGCCAGATCGAACACGTCGGGTGCCGGCTTTTTGCGGGGCACCTGATCGCCGGCCGCGATCACCTCGAATACGCCGGCCCAGCCCTTGCCGAGGGTGGCCGCGAGCAGGCTCTCGACGTTCGGCAGGCTGGTGGTGGTCGCGATCGCGAGCCGCACGCCGTCGGCGCGGGCCGCATCGAGCAGCGCCGCGACGCCGGGGCGCAGCGTGACGGCGCCATCGTCCACCATCGCCGTGTAGATCGCGGTCTTGCGCTTGTGCAAGCCGGCGATCCAGGCGTCCGCGTCCGGCCGGGTAAGGTCGTGCGGGGCGGCTCGGGTCATGAAATGGCGGATGCGCTCCCTGCCGCCGGTCACCCTGAGCAGCTCGCGGTAGAGCGCCTGGTCCCAGATCCAGCCGAGTCCGGCCTCGGCAAACGCCTGGTTGAAGGCCTCGCGGTGCACCTCCTCGGTCTCGGAAAGCGTCCCATCGACGTCGAATATCAGCGCCTCGAGCGGCACGCCCGTTTCTCCCGCTTCGCGTTCGGCCTCATGAGACCATCCCGCCCGCAATTCGGGCATAGGAACAATCGCCTCACCCCTTTGCCTTGCGCGTGGCGACTCTCGTTCCGAGAGCCGGCCGCCACGCGCGGCCGGCGGCAGCCTCCACACTATCCCCAGCCCCATCGGCTGTGGGACAAGCCGCCGCCCCGCCGCTATAAGGGGCGCGAACCCACGACCTGCGGATGCCTTCCCGAATGAGCGAGACGCCCAAGTCCAAGATCACGCCCCAGCTGGTCGCCGAGCACGGCCTCAAGGGCGACGAGTATCAGCGCCTATTGAAGATCCTCGGCCGCGAGCCCTCGCTGACCGAGCTCGGCATCTTCTCCGTGATGTGGAGCGAGCACTGCTCCTACAAATCCTCGCGCGTGTGGCTGAGGACGCTGCCGACCACCGGCAAGCAGGTGATCCAGGGGCCGGGCGAGAACGCCGGCGTCGTCGACCTCGGCGACGGCTGGGCCTGCATCTTCAAAATGGAGAGCCACAACCACCCGTCCTACATCGAACCGTTTCAGGGTGCGGCGACCGGCGTCGGCGGCATCATGCGCGACGTGTTCACGATGGGCGCGCGCCCCGTCGCCAACCTCAACGCCTTGCGCTTCGGCAGCCCCGACCACCCGAAAACCCGCCACCTCGTCGACGGCGTGGTGGCCGGCATCTCGCACTACGGCAACTGCACCGGGGTGCCGACCATCGGCGGCGAGACCAATTTCGACGCCGGCTACGACAACAACATCCTGGTCAACGCGATGTGTGTCGGCCTCGCGCGGACCGACAAGATCTTCTACTCCGCCGCCAAGGGCGTCGATCTGCCGGTCGTCTACGTCGGCTCGAAGACCGGCCGCGACGGCATCCACGGCGCAACGATGGCCTCCGCCGAGTTCGACGACAGGAGCGAGGAGAAGCGCCCGACCGTGCAGGTCGGCGACCCGTTCACCGAGAAGCTGCTGATCGAGGCGTGCCTCGAGCTGATGGCCACCGACGCCATCATCGCCATCCAGGACATGGGCGCCGCCGGACTGACCTCCTCGACCTCGGAGATGGCCGACAAGGGCGGTGTCGGCATCGAGCTCGACCTCGACCGGGTGCCCCAGCGCGAGACCAACATGACGGCCTACGAGATGATGCTCTCGGAAAGCCAGGAGCGCATGCTGATGATCCTGAAGCCCGGCCGCGAGGCCGAGGCGGAGGCCGTGTTCGTCAAGTGGGGTCTCGACTTCGCGGTGATCGGCAGGACGACCGACACCGGCCGCATGGTCGTCAAGCACAAGGGACACGTCGAGGCCGACCTGCCGGTGCCGGTGCTCGCCAACTCGGCGCCGATCTACGAGCGCCCATGGTTCCTGAAGCCGCCGCCGACGCCGATCCTGCCCGAGTGGGTGCCGGCACCGAACACGCTGCTCGGCGCGCTGAAGACGATGATGGCCCACCCGCAGCTCTGCTCGCGGCGCTGGATCTGGCAGCAATACGACCACATGGTGATGGGCGACACGGTCATCCGTCCCGGCGGCGACGCCGCAGTGGTGCGCGTGCACGGCACCAAGAAGGGCATCGCCGCGACCTGCGACGTGACCCCGCGCTACGTCGCGGCCGATCCGGAGATGGGCACCAGGCAGGCGGTGGTCGAGACCTGGCGCAACCTGATCGCGGTCGGCGCCGACCCGCTCGCCATCACCGACAACATGAACTTCGCCAACCCCGAGCGCCCGGAGATCATGGGCCAGTTCGTCGGTTCGGTGCGCGGCATGGCGGACGCCTGCCGGGCGCTCGACTATCCGGTCGTCTCCGGCAACGTCTCACTCTACAACGAGACCAACGGTGCCGGAATCCCGCCGACGCCGGCGATCGGCGGCGTCGGCCTCGTCCCCGACACGGCATTCATGGCCGACATCCGCCTGAAACGCGACGGCGACCTCTTGATCGCCATCGGCCGCGAGCAGGGCTGGCTCGGCCAGTCGCTCTACCAGCAGATTCTCGGCGGCAAGCTCGAGGGCGCGCCGCCGCCGGTCGATCTCGCCGACGAGATCAAGGCCGGGCGACTGGTGCGCGCGCTGATCCGCGAGCAGCTCGTTTCCGCGGTTCACGACGTCGCCGACGGCGGCCTGCTGGTCGCGATCGCGGAGATGGCGCTGGCGGGCGGCGACAACGGCGCCGGCCTGGGCGTCGAGCTGTTCCCCTACGAGGGCAAGCTGCCGGCGCATGCGGTCTGGTTCGGCGAGGACCAGGGCCGCTACGTGCTCTCGGTCGAGCCGGGTCGCGCCGAGCAGATCATCGAGCGCGCGCGCCTGCTCGCCCTGCCGGCGCGCATCGTCGGGCGCGTCGGCGGCGACCGGATCGCCTTGAAGGGCGAGGCGTGGCTGCCGCTCGCCGAGCTCAGGGCCGCACACGAGAGCTGGCTGCCCGGCTACATGGCGGCCGAGCTGGCACATGCTTGACGGGCGACACGTTCGCAACGAGGCCTGCGCCCGGCGGCATCAGGTCTTCTTCTTCTGGCCGTTGCGCTCTTTCTTGGCAATCTTGGCGGTGCGCTTGGCGGCGTTCTCGACCTTGCGCTGGCGGGCCTGGATCTTTTTGCGGCGGCTGTCGGACATCGTCGGCATGGGCGTTCCTCCGGTTTGCCGGGCGTTCTAATCCACATCGCCAAGCCGGGGAAGTGCCTCCTCGACACCGCCCGCTCGACGCCCGGCCCTGCCGCAGCTTGGCGTTGCCGTCCCGATCGGCTACAGAGGCTGCCCGACATCCATTGGAGCCCGCCATGCCCGCCGGTCGCCGCATCGCCGCCACGCTCGCGCTCGGCCTCGCATTTCTGGACTGCCAATGGGACGTGCTGGTCGCCCCCCTCGCCGCTCAAACCACGGACAAGACCATGACCACAGCCTCAGGCCTCAAAATCGAGGACACCAAGGTCGGGAGCGGCGAAAGCCCGAGGACCGGCCAGACGTGCGTGATGCACTACACCGGCTGGCTCTATGACAACGGCGCCAAGGGCAAGAAGTTCGACAGCTCCGTCGATCGCGGTCAGCCGTTCCGGTTCAAGATCGGCGTCGGCCAGGTGATCAAGGGCTGGGACGAGGGCGTGGCCTCGATGAAGGTCGGCGGCAAGCGAACACTCGTCATCCCGGCCGCACTCGGCTACGGGGCCCGCGGCGCCGGCGGCGTCATCCCGCCCAATGCGACGCTGCTGTTCGAGGTCGAACTGCTCGGCGTGGAGTGATGCCCGCGTGCCCAGCCTGCCGCAGGCAGGGGGCGGCAGGGTACCCGCTTGAACACGACCCTCGGCGGTCGCATATCCCGCGGGTTGCAAGCTCAGGAGACCGCCCATGCCTATGCCCGGCCACGAGATCGAGCGCCTGATCAAGGCCGCACTGCCCGATGCCGAGGTCGAGCTCAAGGATCTGGCCGGCGACGACGACCACTGGGAAGCTCGCGTAGTCAGCGCGGCGTTCAAGGGCAAGAGCCGGGTGCAGCAGCACCAAATGGTCTATGCCGCGCTCGGTGGACGCATGGGCGACGTGCTGCACGCCTTGAAGCTCTCGACGTCGGCCCCTGCGGATTGACTCTTGCGGACGCTTGCCCACATCCTCGAAGTGTCATTCAGCCCGGCGGCTTTGACCCGCCCGCGTGCAAGGAAGGAAGCGCTATGAACCAGCAGGCGACCCACGACTGGATCCGCAACACGATCGCGAGCAACGACGTGGTGCTGTTCATGAAAGGAAACAAGAATTTCCCGCAGTGCGGCTTCTCCGGCCAGGTGGCCCAGATCCTCGGCTACCTCGGCGTCGACTACAAGGACGTCAACGTGCTCGAGGACGCCGGCCTGCGCGAGGGCATCAAGAGCTTCACCAACTGGCCGACCATTCCCCAGCTCTACGTCAAAGGCGAGTTCGTCGGCGGCTGCGACATCGTGCGTGAGATGTTCCAGGCCGGCGAGTTGCAGAGCCTGATGCAGAGCAAAGGCGTCGCGTTCGACAAGTCGACGATGACCGCCTGAGGGGGTGCGCAGCGGCGCACGCTTTCCAGGGCCGGCGGCCAATGGCTACCGGCCCTTAATTCTGCCCCGAGCGCCGCCTTGAATTAGGGGGCGTGCCCATGCGAGCACTCGCCTGGGGCGTCGGGGAGAGAAGAAGCGCACCATGCGGCTCGGCGGCCGGCGATTCCTGTTGAGCCTAGCGATCCTCGGCGCGAGCGTGTGCCTCGCGCTCGGCATCAGCCTGCCGATCATCAAGCTGACGCGCTATGTGTTCTGGTCGACCGAGCATTCGCTGCTGTCGACGGTCGGCGTGCTGCTCAAGGACCAGCAGTACTTCCTCGGCCTCACGATCCTCCTGTTCTCGATCGTGTTCCCGGTCGTGAAGCTCTTGTACCTGCTGCTCGTCTCGACGCTGCCGGTGAGCGAGATCCACCGCCAGTCGCGGCGCCTCAAAGCGCTCGAGTGGCTCGGCAAGTGGTCGATGCACGACGTACTGGTGCTGGCGCTGACGATCTTCTTCATCAAGAGCCAGGGCGTCTACGACGCGGCGAGCCTCAACGGGGTCTACTTCTTCACCGCCGCCGTGGTGCTGATGATCCTCTCGTACGCGTGGCTCAGATCCGACGCGCTCGATCACGCCCCCCCGGCGCGCGAGGTCGCCGTCGCCGAGCCCGGACGGCTCGCGACCTTCCGCAACTTCGTGCTGTCGTTCTTCATCATCCTCGCGACCGTGTTCTTCGCGCTCGGCATCATCCTGCCGGCGATCCGCTTCACCACCGTGTACGTGTGGACCAACGAGCACTCGATCGCGACCATCATCTACGCGCTGTACAAGAACGAGGAGATCTTCCTCACCGTGGTGCTGTTCGCGTTCTCGGTGTTCTTTCCGTTCCTGAAGCTGTTCTACCTGCTGACGCTGGTCACCTCGCCGGACCTGTCGCCGGAGTTCCGCGCCCGCTCGATCTCGACCATGGAGTGGCTGGGGCGCTACTCGATGACCGACGTCATGGTTCTTGCGCTGATGATCTTCTACATCAACTCGTCCGGCTACACCGAGGCGCGCGTGCTGCCCGGCATCTACTTCTTCGCCGCCTCGACGCTGATCACCATGCTCGCCTACGGCTGGGTCAACACCATGCCGTTGCGCCGGCGCCGCGTGCCGGCTGGCGGCAACGTCGTCGCCTTCGACGACACCGCCCGGACGAGGCCGTGACCGGGCGCGGGCTCGTCTGCGGTCGACCAGCGAAAAGGCCGCCCCGCGAGACGGCCCTTCCAGTTTCGTCGCGGGTGCGAGCCGGGCTCGTCAGCGCGAGTAGAATTCGACCACCAGGTTCGGCTCCATCTGCACCGGATAGGGCACGTCCGACAGCGCCGGCACGCGCACCAGCTTGGCGGTGAACTTGTTGTGGTCGGCGTCGACGTAGTCCGGCACGTCACGCTCGGCGCTCTTGATCGCTTCCAGCACCAGCGGCAGCTGGCGCGCCTTCTCGCGCACCTCGATCACGTCGCCGACACGGCAGCGATAGCTCGGGATGGTGACACGGCGGCCGTTGACGGTGACGTGACCGTGGCTGACGAACTGGCGGGCAGAAAACACGGTCGGCACGAACTTGGCGCGATAGACGACCGCGTCCAGGCGGCGCTCCAGAAGGCCGATGATGTGCTCGGAGGTCGAGCCCTTGAGGCGAGCCGCCTCCTTGTAGACGCGCAGGAACTGGCGCTCGGTGATGCTGCCGTAATAACCCTTCAGCTTCTGCTTGGCCTTGAGCTGCTGGCCGAAGTCGGACAGCTTGGCGCCGCGGCGCTCGCCGTGCTGGCCGGGCCGGGATTCGCGCTTGTTGAGCGGGCTCTTGGGGCGGCCCCAGATGTTCTCGCCGAGTCGGCGATCGATCTTGTGCTTGGCGCGGACGCGCTTGGTCATGGTCTGGCACTCCAGGTTGAGGCTCCCGGCGGGAGCGGTGGAGCGCCCCCTCCTCTGCCCGCCGCGTCGAGGCGGCCGGCCGACAGGCGGACGCTCAAAGGCGCCGCCGCGGGTGCGCAATAAAACGCGGGCCCCATTAGGGCCCGCGCAGCAGGTGTCTGATAGCCGACGGGGGAACGCCCGTCAACCGGGCTATTTCTTGTCCGTGGTGGGCTTGGCAATCGTCGTCGAGCCGGTCGCGGCCGGCACCGCAGGCGACCCACCGGCCGCGGCGGTCGACAGCTCCGGGGAGGCCTTCACATAGGCGACGATCTCCTCCTTGAGCTTGGCACGCTCGTCGTCCGTGCACGGCTTGATCGCCTTGGAGGGAACCTCCTCCTGCTTGACGATCTTGTCCCCGTCCTTCTCTACCAGCTTGAAGGTGCCGGTCATCAGCTGCACGACGGTCAGGTGCAGGGTCATGATGTAGATGCCCTGCTGCTTGGTCCACTTGCGCTTGGCATGCTCGCGCGCTTGCATGGCGCGGTAGTTGTCCGCCTGCTCCTGCTGCAGGCCGCACAGCTGCGCGCGGTAGCTGCGGCGGGCGATATAGATGATCTCGCGCGCGTCCTCGATCGGGATCATGATCTGATCCTTCTGCTTCTTGTCGATGACCACCCGCTCGCCGTCCGGCTTGGTGAAGGCCGGCAACAGCTGCTCGAAGGCGCGGTTCATGTACCACTGGACCGAGCGGTCGCTCAGCTGCTGCTGGGCCAGAGACGGCGCCGCCGCCAGCCCCACCGCGAGCGCAAGGCCAGCCCCCGCCACCCACCTCGTCCCCGCACTTTTCATGTTCCGCTTCTCCCGTCTCGGCGAACTCGATTGCGCCTGCTTCTCGGCCGCCCCTGCCCTCTGGCCGCCTGCGGCATGCGCGATTGGACCGTGGCAGGTCGACTGGTGAGGATCTCCACCATGTCTCTGATCCTGCCGAGGAAACGTCATTGCCTGTGTTGGTCTCGGGCAACCCGGCAACCCCAGCGCGCCATTGCCGCCAGAGTTGCCCTCGCACACCTCTCCTCGCCGCATCGCTCGGCCCAAAACTTGGCCAGATCATGGCGGGCTATGTGGACGGTTTGCGCCCCCTCCCCTTGCCCATCGCCAGAGTGGCAACAATACCACGCAGAGTACGCACCTCCTGCTCGGTGGCCCCCATCCGCAGCAGCATCGTCCTCAGATTTCTGACTACCGCCGGGCGCTTTTCCACCGGATTGAAGAACCCGAGCCGGTCGAGCTCGGCCTCGAGGTGCGCGAACAGGCCGAGCATCTCGGCGCGCGTCGCCGGCCGGTCGGCACCGAGATGGAGCCCGCCGGCGAGCGGCGTCTCGTAGGTGGTGACCCGGCCTAGGCTCGCCGCCTCGCTCTCCCGCATCCACTCGTAGCCGAGGATCAGCACCGCCTGAGCGAGATTGAGCGAAGCGAAGCGGCTGTTGACCGGAATCATGACCAGCGCATCGGCGTTGGCGACCTCCGCCGTCTCGAGCCCGTTGCGCTCGCGGCCGAAGAGCAGCCCGCAGTGCTCGCCCCGGGCGATTCGGGCGCGCATCTCGGTGACCGCCTCGAGCGGCGTCAGCACCGGCTTCCTCAAATCGCGCTGGCGCGCGGTCGTCGCCGCCAGCCAGTTGAGATCGCCGATCGCCGCATCCAGGCTGTCGAACGCCTCGGCGTCGTCTATGACGTAGTTGGCGCCCGAGGCCGCGATGCGCGCCTTTTCGTTCGGCCAGCCGTCGCGGGGGGCGACGAGGCGCAGCGCGTCGAGGCCGAAGTTGGCCATCGCGCGGGCAACCATGCCGATGTTGTCGGCGAGCTGCGGCTCCATCAGGATCACCCGTGGCGTCTCGCCCTCGCCGGCGAAGGCGGCACCGCGGATGTGAGCGCGACGGATGCCGTGGCGGAGCTTGCGCAACACACGCCGGGCCCAGAACCAATAGTTCTCTCCCGACCAGGACTTCTCCAGCGCCGCCAGCGCCGGTGTCGCGAGCCGGCCCTCGCCCTTGCCCACGAGGCGCACCGAGCCGTCGCCGACAACGATCTCGGCATGGGCGGCGATGAAGTCGTCGAGGGTGGCGAGACCCTGCGCCTCGGTGCGGCGCTTGCAGCCGGGACAGGTTGCCCCGGCCGCCTCGCATCGCAATTCCGCGCAATAGGTGAGGATCGGCCCCAGCGTCGCGCGGGTGAGGCCCGGCACGGCCAACGCGGCGAGCCCGTCGTCGATGGTGCGCTCGTGGCAGGCGTGGACCACGCGCGCGACGGTAAGTCCGGCGCCGGGCAGCTCCGGCTGGCGCTGGCCGCCACGCTCAACGATCTCCACCTCCATCGGGCCTTCATCCTGTCTACTGCCGCAACCGGTCGGCGCCCCCCGGCGCCCGTCCCCCGCGCGCCACGTGATGGCCCGCCGGCCCGCTCTGTGCAACGGCCATTCGCGCCCCGTGATTCCCGGCTGGCGGCGCCCGGCTGCATCATTCGTCGAACTTGTTGCGTCGCAACGCCGAGTCTAAGGTCGCGCCGCTTCACGAGCTAGCCGCGAGCCGAGGTCCGAACATGCAGAAAATCAAGGTGACTGGCACCGTCGTCGAGATGGACGGCGACGAGATGACCCGCATCATCTGGCAGCTGATCAAGGACAAGCTGATCCACCCCTACCTCGACGTGAACCTCGAGTACTACGACCTCGGCATCGAGCACCGCGACAAGACCGGTGACCAGGTGACGATCGACGCCGCCAACGCCACCAAGAAGCACGGCGTCGCGGTCAAGTGCGCCACCATCACCCCCGACGAGGCGCGGGTGAAGGAGTTCGGCCTCAAGGAGATGTGGAAGAGCCCCAATGGCACCATCCGCAACATCCTCGGCGGCGTCATCTTCCGCGAGCCCATCATCTGCAGGAACGTGCCGCGCCTCGTGCCCGGCTGGACCCAGCCGATCATCATCGGCCGCCACGCCTTCGGCGACCAGTACCGCGCGACCGACTTCAGGTTCCCGGGCAAGGGCACGTTGACGATCAAGTTCGTTGGCGAGGACGGCAGCGTGATCGAGAAGGAGGTGTACAAGGCGCCAGGCGGCGGCGTCGCCATGGCGATGTACAATCTCGACGAGTCGATCCGCGAGTTCGCGCGCGCCTCGCTGAACTACGGCCTCGCCCATAACTACCCGGTCTACCTGTCGACCAAGAACACGATCCTGAAGGCCTACGATGGCCGCTTCAAGGACCTGTTCCAGGAGGTGTTCGAGGCCGAGTTCAAGACCGAGTTCGACAAACGCAAGCTCGTCTACGAGCACCGCCTGATCGACGACATGGTCGCCTCCGCCTTGAAGTGGTCGGGCGGCTACGTATGGGCGTGCAAGAACTACGACGGCGACGTGCAGTCGGACACCGTCGCGCAGGGCTTCGGCTCGCTCGGCCTGATGACCAGCGTGCTGATGACGCCGGACGGCAGGACGGTCGAGGCCGAGGCGGCGCACGGCACCGTGACGCGCCACTACCGCGAGCACCAGAAGGGCAAGGAGACGAGCACGAACTCGATCGCCTCGATCTTCGCCTGGACGCGCGGCCTCGCCCATCGCGCCAAGCTCGACCAAAACGAGCAGCTGGCGAGGTTCGCGGCGACGCTCGAGAAGGTGTGCGTCGACACGGTCGAGGCCGGCCACATGACCAAGGATCTCGCCCTCCTCGTCGGCGCCGAGCAGAAATGGCTCTCGACCACCGGCTTCCTCGACAAGGTCGACGAGAATTTGCGCAAGGCGATGGGCGCGGCGTAGGGAGGCGGCAGCCCGATCGACCAGACGACACGGGGCGGCGCGAGCCGCCCCGTTTTTTTTGGCGGCCGGCGCTAACGCCGGCCCGAGGACGAAGAAATCGGGTAGCTTGGGTGTATGCAGCAAACGGAGGGCCGGCCATGTCGCGCGTCAGGATCAGCCACGAGGGTGCAATTGGCATCATCACGCTCGCGCACCCCGAGAAGCGCAACGCGCTGTCGGAGCAGCTGGTCGGCGAGCTGATCGCGGCGCTGGCCGGCATGGAGAAGGATCGCACGCGCGTCATCGTGCTCCGCGCCGAGGCGGGCGCAAAGGTGTTCTCGGCGGGACACGACGTCTCCGAGCTGCCGGAAGGACGACGCGATCCGCTGGGCTGGGACGACCCGCTGCGCCATCTCGTGCGCGCGATCGAGATGCACCCCTGCCCGGTGATCGCGATGGTCGAGGGGGGCGTGTGGGGCGGCGCGTGCGAGGTGGTGCTCGCCTGCGATCTCATCGTGGCGACACGCGAGGCGACGTTCGCGGTGACGCCGGCGAGACTCGGCGTTCCCTACAATGTCTCGGGCATGCTGACGTTCCTCAACTCGGCGCCCTATCGCATCGTCAGCGAGATGGCGTTCTCGGCCGCTCCGATCTCCGCCGAGCGCGCCGAGCGGCACGGTATGATCAACGCCGCGGTGCCGGCCGACGAGCTTGAGGCCCATACCATGCGGCTCGCGCGCACGATTGCCGACAATGCGCCGCTGGCGATCGCGGTCATGAAGGAGCAGCTGAGAATCCTCGCCGGCGCGCACCCGATGAGCCCGCAAGGCTTCGAGCGCGTGCAGGGCCTGCGCCGCGTCGTCTACGACAGCGCCGACTACGCGGAGGGCATCCGGGCCTTCAAGGAGAAACGGCGGCCGGTGTTCCGGGGACAGTGAGGCGGCGATAGCAGTGGTGCCGAGGCGCTTTGCGGCAGGGGCCGTGGATGGCCACCTCGAAGCACCCGCTCCTCAAATGGGATGGTGGGCGATGAAGGACTCGAACCTTCGACCCGCTGATTAGGAGGACCAAACCGAACTAGAGAAGGCAGCTGGGTCAATATGTTAGCCGGGCGCCCGTTGCAGCAAGTGCCCCTCGGCTCAGCACGGTGCGGGACTGATCCACGCAAATCTGACGCTTCAAAGCCGGGGACTGACCACGCGTGATTGTCCCAATCCTAGTAGCGCGGTCGAGCGGTCACGGCTCTTGGAACGTCAGCCGCTGTTGGGAGCAATGCCTTGACGAAGTCGCAGAAGCAAATGCGCCCGGCGCGATAGGGACCAAGATGGTCGCGCTGGCGCCGCGAGCGGGCCGCGAGCTGTCAGCTACCGCAACTGTGCCGCTAGGCCGTCGTGACCGGCCGCCGCGGCCAGATCTCCGGCCCGCTCGCGCCTCCGATTTCTCAGGCCTCTGTCGGCACCGGCTGCGATCAGCACCTTGACGACCTCGGCATGGCCTTCCTGTGCGGCGATCATCAGCGCCGAGTTTCCATCCGCGTTGCGGTTGTCGATCCAGGCGCCGCGCGCAACGAGAATGCGCGTCATCTCGGCGAATCCCGACCGCGCCGCCGCGATCAGCGGCGTATTTCCCGTTACGGTCGCTTGGTCGATCTGCGTCGTCCTGGCGAGCAGCAATGCGGCCACGTCTTCCGCACCGGCCGCGAGCGCACGGAACAACGGCAGCTCTCCGTCATCGTCGGCGAGGCCCGGATCGGCGCCGCGCGCCAACAGCACGCGGGTCGCCTGGACGTTTCGCCCGTTGGCTGCGTGCCACAACGCACTGCGCTTTCTGGCGTCGCGCTGGCTCGCGTCGGCTCCCCGCTCGATCAGCACCTCGACGGTCGCCGCATCGCATGCCGCAGCCGCGCGCAGTAGAAGCGGCTCGGAGCCCTCCACTGGAACACTCAGATCGGCGCCATGTCCGGCGATCAGCTGCACCGCGGATGCATGACATCCGCGAACCGCGAACGAAATGGCGGTGCGGCCGGCATTGTCGCGTCGATCCACCTTTGCGCCGGCTGCCACCAGCCTGGCGAGCGGCGCGGTGCGCCCTTTGCCCGCAGCCAGCATCAGCGCCGTCTCGCCGCGCGCGTTGACGGCATCGACCTCGGCGCCGGAAGAGATCAAGAGATCCATCACCGCCTCGTGGCCAGCCGAAGCGGCCAGGGCCAGCGCAGCATTGCCGTCGGCATCGACGATGCGATGATCCGTCGTCGCTTCGAGCAGCGCGCGAACGGCCGCCAGCTCACCGCGCCAGGACGCCGCGAGCAGCGGCGGTAGCGTCGCATTCGCATCCGCTACCGTAGCCGGTGCTGCGCTCGACGCCGCGCGTGCGCGGGCGACCGTCGACGTCCAACCCGATATGACCGGCGCATCGAGCGCGGTCGTCGCCGGCATCTCCGCCAGCACGCGGATCGCCTGCTCGTGTCCGCTCGCTGCAGCCTTCTGCAGCCAGTTGCGAGCCAGTGCAGGATCGGGCGCTGTCCCGCGACCGGCCAGGTACATCTGCCCGAGCCCGTATTGTGCCTTGGAATGCCCCTGCTCCGCTGCGGCTCGCATCCATCGCAGGGCCGCCTGCTCGTCGGCGGCGAGGCCGCGACCCGACCGCAGCAACGAGGCGAGGCGGTACTGTGCCTCGGTGTTTCCCGATCGTGCCTGGCGCTCGAGCACGGCCGCGGCCTCCGCGTGCTTGCCCGCGCGCAAAGCCGCATCCACGGCGCGCTCGGTCGAGGCGTCGAGACCTGGCCCAGCGAGCGCCGCCCAGCTCAGGACCAGCAACCAAAGGGGTGAGAGCGCAACGCGCAGTCCGCTATGCCGTTCCATATTTGGTCTCGATCTCGATGCCGATGCCTTTCAGGAAGTCGGTCGGCAGGATGCCGCCGGCACAGACGACGACCGCGTCGTTGCCGATCTCGACCGGCCGCCCGTCGATCGTCAGCCTGACCCGATCCGTGCCGACTGCCGCAACCTCGCTGCCGAGCATCAGCCGCAGCCGCCCGTCGGCCACCGCGGCATCGACGCGGGCCCGGTTCTTGGGCTTGGCACGCGAGAACGCCTTCGAGCGGTAGGAAAGCGTAACCGTCGTGCCCGGCTCCTCGGCAAGGCTCGCCGCCGCCTCGAGCGCGCTGTCGCCGCCGCCGACGACGAGCACGCGCTGGCCCCGGTACTGCGCGGCGTCGATCAGCCGGTAGACCACTTTCGATTGCTCCTCGCCTGGCACGCCGAGTTTGCGCGGCGTTCCACGCCGCCCGATGGCAAGCAGCACCGCGCGCGTCCTGTATTGGGCGCGCGTGGTCACGACTCGGAATCCTCCGGCTTCGGGAATGACCTGCTGCACGCGCTCCTGCTCGTTGATCCGCAGCCCCGTGTCGCGGGTGATCTTCTGCCAGAACGCGAGCAGCTTCTCCTTCCCGACCTCCTTGAAACGGGTCCGGCCGACGATCGGCAGCGTCGCCGGCGCCGTCATCACCACTTTGCCGCGCGGGAAATGGCTGACCGTTCCACCGAGCGTCTCCTGCTCGAGCGTGACGTAGCGAAGCTTGCGCTCGATCGCGGCGAGACTGGCCGAGATCCCGGCCGGGCCGGCGCCGACCACGACCACGTCGAGACCCCCGCCGCCCATGCCGCCGCGCTTGGCGATCTCCACCATCGCCTGTCGGCCCTGCTCGATGGCGTTTCGGATCAGCCCCATGCCACCGAGCTCGCCGGCGACATATATGCCGGGAACATTCGTCTGGAAGTCGGGCGCCACATGTGGAATGTCGACGCCGCGCTTCGCGGTGCCGAGCACCAACGAGATTGCGCCGCACGGGCAGGCCGCCTCGCAGGCACCGTGACCGATGCAGTTCGCCGGCTCGATCAACGCCGCCTTGCCGCCGATAATGCCGAGGATGTTGCCCTCCGGACAAGCGTTGACGCAGGCCCTGCAGCCGATGCAGCGTGCGGAATCGAAAGCCGGGTGCAGGGATGCGGGCTCGGAGAGCCCAGCCTCCAGCGACTCCCGATGCGTGGCGAGACTTTGCATCTCGAGTCGCCGGCGACGAACCGCATAGCCGGTCCAGATGGCAACCAGCGGTGCCGCATAGAAGAAAAGCAATGGATCGAGCTTCATGGTCACTCTTCTCGACGCCGATCGATGCCGCCGCGTGTGAGCGTCGATCCTCGGCGATTCACTCACCGCTGGGTCCGCCGCGACCCGCCTCGTTGGGCGCTCGCGGCGCTACCCATTCTGTGCCTCGTGCGAGTTGCACCGCGGCGATGCGCGTGTCGAGCTCCTCGACCCAGTCCGCGTCGGCGGACACTTCCCGACGCAAGGCCGTCCACGTCTCCAGCGCGCCGCTGTGATCGCCGCCCTGGAGCTGCGCCAGCCCCTTGAGATAGCGTGCGCGGGGGTTCGATGCGTCGCGCGCGAGCACACCTTCGATCATGGCGCCGGCGCGCTCGGTCACGCGGTCACCCGAGGCCTTCACGATCGCCTCGGCGTAGGCCGCACCCGTCTCGACGTCCTCGGGAGCCAGATCCACGGCTCGCGCATAGGCGCCCACCGCCTCGTCGGCGCTGCCGGTGCTGACGAGCGCCCAGCCGAGCGTGCGCCAGCCCTGAGCATCACTGGGCTCCCGCTCGAGGCGGGCCGCGAGCCGGCCGATCATCGTCGCGACGTCGGGAAGCTCCGATGCACCGCCGTCAGTGTCGAGGTCGATGGGTGTCATCGGCGGCGACTCGCGCTCCACGCCCTTGACGCCGATCCGCGCGGCATACTGCTCGAGCCGGACAACCTCGGCCGCGCCGATGCCCGACGCCGAAGGCGGTCCCGCGGCGCGCATCAGTGCACCGGCAGCGCCGCCGCGTGCATCGGAATTGTCTCCCCCCGACATCGGCGCCACGAGCAGAGCCGTGCCGAGCGCGACCAGCGAGAGAATGCCGGCGCTCGCGGCCTCCGTGCGAAGCGCCTGCCAGCGCTCGATCCATTTGTGACGCGGCCGGGACGCCTCGCCCAGCAACCGCTCGACGAGAGCGCGCCGCGCGCTCCGCCGCTTCTCGGCGGCCTCGGCATTGTCGGCGTCGGCCGTCTCGAATTTGTCGAACTCGGCCAAACCCTGTCCGAGCCGGACCGCGCGCTCACGCTCCGAGATGCTGGCTACCCTGAGCGCAACGAGACCCGCCGCGGTCGAAAGCGCGGCTGCTGCAGTGGCCGTCAGATAGATAAGATCGTTCATCGAGGCATCCCGCAGGTTTGCATAACGTCAAGCGATCGCGCCGCTCACCGGAACACTGCCCGTCGCCGGCGCCTGCGCCGACGACTTGGCAGATTGCCACGCGCCGCGGCGCTTCTTTCGAGGCCGCCGCGAGGCCGAGCGGGTCGAGTTCGATGCATACCCACCGCCACAACGGACGAGGCCGGCGATTATTCCCTCGGCTTGCGCAGGTCTCGCCGCCAGCAGCGCGGGTTCGGCGAGGATGGCGCCGGTCCGCCTTATTGACGCCGTGTTCGTGGCGCTGACGATGCGGTGCCGGACTCGATGCATACCCCTGCAAGATCGGCCCAATCACCGAAGGATCGCGTGAGGCTGAACCTCGCGCGCCTAGCTATCGCAGGGGAGAACGCGTGCTCACAGAGGCTCCGACGATTGCTGGCGGCCGCCGCCGTGCGGTAGCTGCGCAACGGCCGCCCGCGACGCCATCAGGAACCCGCTTCAGACATTATTTGACCCGGCCGCTGCTCGGCGGCATGCCGATGCTTTTCGCTGCTGTGGTCGTCGGTGTCCTCGGCTTCGCCTTTCTCAACCGCCATGAAGGGCACCTCACCGCAGAGACAGGTGTCGGCTATTGGCTCGGCATCGTCGGCGGCTCGATGATGCTGCTGTTGATGATCTATCCGCTCCGCAAGCGGTTCCGCTTCCTGCACGGCCTCGGCCGCGTGGCCGCCTGGTTCCGCCTGCACATGGTGCTCGGCATCGCCGGGCCGACGCTGGTTGTGCTGCATAGCAACTTCAAACTCGGCTCCCTCAACAGCCGGCTGGCACTGCTGACAATGCTCGTCGTGGTCGCGAGCGGCATCGTCGGCCGCTATCTTTATGCCCAGGTCCACCGCGGCCTCTATGGACGCCAGGCGGCGCTTGGCGAACTGATCGCCGACGGACGCGAGATCGCACGCGCGATCGGCGCCGACACCGGCTACAGCAAGAGCATCGCCGATCTGCTGGCCGCCTTCGAGGCCGCGGTGACACAGCCGACGCCTCGACTGCGCGCGAGCATCTGGCGTGCGCTCACGCTCTCGATCCGCTCGCGTCGCGCGCGGCGGGAGATCGCGGGCGAGGTCAGACGCGGCGCCCGTGCCGCAGCACGCCGCGAGCGGTGGAGCTGGCTCGAGCGTCGGCGCCGCATCCGCGAGGCGGAAGCCCATCTCGCGGTCTACTTCGCGACCGTCGGCAAGGCCGCCCGGCTGGCCGCCTTCGAGCGTCTGATGGCGATGTGGCACGTGCTGCATTTCCCGCTGTTCCTGATGCTGATCCTGACGGTGACGCTGCACATCGTCGCCGTGCATCTCTATTGACGGGCGGCCCGGGGGAAGCATGCGGGCGATCAGACAAGTCGTGCTCGTCCTGGCTGCGTGCGTCGTGCCAATGCTGGCGGCCCACGCCCAAAGCCTGTTCGAGAAGCTGGTCATCCCCGGCGACGTCATCGAGGGGCACGCCAAGCTCGAGAAGGATTGTGGGCAGTGTCACGAACCGTTCGACAAGCGGAGCCAGCGCCGGCTTTGTCTCGCCTGCCACAAGGAGGTGGCGCGGGACATCGAGGAGAAGACAGGGTTTCACGGCCGGCGCCGAGAGGCGGCCGGTGTCGAGTGCAAGCACTGCCACACCGAGCACAAGGGCCGAGGCTTCGATATCGTGCGGCTCGACCGCCAGACCTTCAATCACGACCTGACCGACTTCAAGCTCGAGGGCCGGCACCGGACCGCGACCTGCGGGGGCTGTCACGTCGCGCCGGCGAAGTACCGCGCGGCACCGCTGACCTGCTACGGCTGTCACAAGAAGGACGACCATCACAAGGGCGTGCTGGGTCCGGATTGCGCGGGCTGCCACAATGTCGACGGCTGGCAGAAGACCAAGGCATTCGACCATGGCAGGACGCGCTTCCCGCTCGAGGGTGCGCACCAGAAGGTCACCTGTGCCGTGTGCCATGTCGGCGAGCGCTACAAGGACCTGCCACGTCAATGCATCAACTGCCATCGCATCCAGGATCGCCACCAAGGCCGCTACGGCGACAAGTGTGAGCGCTGCCACAACGCGAAAAAGTGGAAGGGCCCCCGCTTCGACCACGACAAGACCAAGTTTCCGCTCCGCGGCAACCACAAGACGGTCAGGTGCGACGCCTGTCACAGTGGCGATCTCTACGCCGACAAGCTCGCGACCGGCTGTTCCAGCTGCCATGGCCGGAGCGACCCCCACAAGGGTCAGCTCGGAACCCGCTGTGAGCGCTGCCACACCGAGACCGGCTGGCGAAAGAAGGTGGACTTCGACCACGATATTACGCGGTTCCCTCTCATCGGGCTTCACGCCGGGGTCGCCTGCGAGGAATGCCATCGAAACCAGGCCTACAAGAGCACGCCTTCGACCTGCACCGGCTGCCACAAGGACAGCCACCACGAAGGGCGGCTCGGACCAGAGTGCAGCCGCTGCCATAATCCCAACGGCTGGAAGCTCTGGCGCTTCGATCACGGCCGCCAGACCCACTTCCCCCTCGACGGCGCCCATGCGGGGCTCGATTGCCACGCCTGTCACACGGCCAGGACCACGGCCAAGGTCGGCGCCCCAACCTCCTGCCACGGCTGCCACGCCGGCGATGATGCCCATCAGGGCGCGTTCGGTCGGGCCTGCGAGAAATGCCACTCGACCCAGTCGTTCCGGCAGACCCGGTCTCGCCAGTAGGCGTCAAACGAGCGCCATTATTTTCTGAGCCGAGGAATAAGCCCAGCGCTCTGCCGTTGTCGGGGAGGCTGGTGGAGGGACAGCTCCGTGATGGAGGACATCCGGGATCAGATCGTGGCGCTGCTGCCGCGACTGAGACGCTTCGCCTATCTGTTGGCCAAGGACCAGGACAGGGCCGACGACCTTGTTCAGGAAGCTTGTATTCGAGCGCTTTCTCATGCCGATCGCTGGGAGCCTGGAACGAGATTGGACAGCTGGATGTACCGGATCACACAGAACGTCTGGCTGGATCAGGTGCGTGCGAGCAAGGTGCGCGGCACCTCTGTTGACGTCGACGAGGCCCTTCATCTCGTCGGCGCGGACGGACGCGATGTGACCGAGAGCCGGATGACGCTCGACCAGGTGTCGCGCCATATCGCGGAGTTGACCGAGGAGCAGCAGATTCTGATTACGTTGGTCTGCGTCGACGGGCTTTCCTACAAGGAGACGGCGGAAGCCTTGGGGATACCGATCGGCACCGTCATGAGCCGGTTGGCGAGGGCACGGCGAGCCCTTTTCGCCGCGGCGCACGGCGAGGACCCGATATCGGCGGCCTCGCAGAGGGAGAAGCGGGATGGGCGTGGTATCGGATGAGTTGTTGATGGCCTATGCCGATGGCGAGCTCGATGCCGCAGAGACGCGGCGCGTCGAGCTTCGCTTGGCGGCCGATCCGGAGACCAGCGCGCGCCTGGAGGTCTTCCAGCGGACGGGCCGCGTGCTCGGCGGGGCGATCGATCTCACTGCATTCGCAGATATTCCCGCGCGCCTCGCCGACACGGTCCGTTCCGGAGCGCCTGCAGCTTGCCCGGAGCCCCGGCCCGCCCTCGGCACATCCGGCTCGCAAGTCGGGTGGCTTGCCCAAGCGCTGCGCCGGCTGCTGCCCGAGCCCGACTTGCCCTGGCGCCTCGCGTTGGCGCTCTCCGGCGTCCTCGTGCTCGGCACCGGGCTCGGCTGGTTGCTGGCGACGATACCGGGCGCGAGCCGCCAACGTGAGGCGCTGGTCCGATCGGAGGGCGCTCGGCTGCTCGCCGACGGTGCGCTCGCCAACGCGCTCGAGCGCAAGCCGAGCGGAGCCGTGACCCGCGCCGGCGCCGCGGATGCCGATGCGATCATCGCACCGAGGAGCACTTTCGCGAGCGCCGCGCACGAGTTCTGCCGCCACTATCGAGTAGATGCCGGCTCGGGGGCGCGGAGCGAGGGAATTGCCTGCCGCGAGGCCGACGGCCAGTGGCGCATCGAGGTGCAGGTGGCTTTATCCGCCGAAACCCCCGGCAGGGAGGGCGGCTACGCGCCCGCCGGTGGCGAGGACGGCACCCTGATCGACGAAGTTCTCGACCGGCTGATTGTCGGCGATCCGCTGGATCTGCGCTCGGAGGCGGACATGCTGCAACGGGAATGGCGAAAGGATCGGCGATGACTATCGCCAAGCGCCCACCGCTCCTCGCCGCTCGCCGTCGACCACTCGACATGGGGTCTGGCGCGCAGCGATCGACTTGAATCCGGCTTCGACCGGTGGAATGCGCCTCCCGCAGCGCACGCCACACACGGCCCACCGGTCGAAAGGAGTGGCAAACCGCCGCCCGCCCCATTCTCGGCGGTTGCGCACTCCCGATGGGGCCCGCTTCTGCAATCGAAACCGGAGTTCTCCGCTCTCCGGTCGGTGGCGAGGCGGGCCTTCGTCGCATGGGCCATGCCGGCCTCGGCTGGCAATCTCCAACACAGGGAGGCGCTTGATTTGCGCAGCGGGGTGGGAAGCACTCCGCCGCTGTCGGCGCGGTGCCGCGGGCGTGCACTCGTGGCCCTCGGGCATCGATTCCGCTGAGATCAGCGCGGTCCGGATAAGGCCAACCAGGGGAGCTGCTCGCGCGGCGCCGACAGTCGCGCCGCCGCACCCGCATTGGCGGCGACCGCGCTTCCGCCGGTACAGGCCGACGGCGCGACGAGGAGTCCGGCGCCATAGATGGGATCCCGCCCCGGCGCCCCGAGATCCTGGGCCGCGACGTGACGCAGCGCTTCCTCCTTGCTGGCGCGCGGCAGCTGGCGATAGAGCGCGGCGAGAGTCGCGGTGACATAGGGCGTCGCGAACGACGTGCCGGAGTGAAACCCCACCTTGCCGTCCGGTAACGCGGTCAAGATCGAAACCCCGGGTGCGGCGAGGTCGATGTAATCGCCGTGACTGGCGTGCCGGTAGCTCTTGAGGTCGCGGCCGACAGCGGTGACGGCGATTACCGGTGGATAGGCCGCCGGATAGCTCGGCCGCGCGGCGGGACCGTCGTTGCCCGCCGCGGCGACGAAGATGGTGCCCTTGCGCGCGAGCGTCGTAATCGCCTTTTCCACCAGCGCGTCCTTGGGACCCGACAGGCTCATATTGATTATTCTGACCTCACGCTGGTCGAGCCAGTCGAGCGCGGCAAGCAGACTGGCGGTATCGGTGGTCGGCAGTCCGTCCTCGCCAGCGAAGAACACGTCGGCGACTGAGAAGCGGGCCTCTGACACCAGCCCCGGCACCCCGCGCGCGCCGTCGCCCGCCAGCAATGCGAGAACCCCCGTGCCATGCCACTGCGGGGCCGGCCGGCCGGCGGACGCCAAGTGGCCGACCTCGATAGCGCGGTTCTTGAAAACCGGATGCGACATGTCGACGGCGGTATCGATGACGCCGATGCCGATGCCGGCAGCGCAGGCGCCGAGCGTGGGCTGCCAGCCGATCAATCGCGGGCCGAAGCAGCGATCCTCCGAACACGGCGCACGACCCGCTTCCTCGATGCCCGAACTGTCGGCCGCACGCGCCGCCGTGCCCGTCGCGGTGCGGTAAATCCGATAGCGCTCGTTGCGGGCGATCGCAGTCGCGGGGACCTCGCGCCGTAGCGCGGCATCGGCCTGCTCCTGGCTCATTCCGTCCGGCGCGATCAGCCGCGTCACCTCGAGCTTGAGGCGGCCGAGGCCTTGCGGCCGCTCGACCTTGAAGCCGAGCGCCTTGGCGCGCTCGATCGCCCTGCGATCGGCGTTGAGGGCCAGCATCTCGGCGCGGCGCGTGGCTGCGAATCCGGAGTCTGGCAGATCCGCGTGCGGTCGGGCGCGGCCCTTGTCGGATGGCTTCTCGCCCTTGTCCTTGGCATTCCCATTGCCGGCGAACATTCGCCGGAACAGCTCCTCCACTGTTCGCGGGAGCGGTTGAGGCAGCGCACCATCACCTTTGCCGGCGCTGCGCCTGGTCCCGTCGCCGCCGCTCCCGGAGCCGTCGCTCTTCTCCTTGTTGCCGTCGTCGTGGCTCGAGGAGGCGCCGCGACGGTCGCCATCACCCCCTTCGCGATCGTCGTGCTCGTCGCTGGCGCTCGAGTGCTCTTCCTTCGCGCGATCGCCCCCGCTCTCCTTCTTGGCGGCCTCGCGCGCCTCCTCCTCGGCGTGCTTGGCATCCTCGCGTGCGCGCTCCTCGGCCTTCTTGGCCTCCTCGCGCTCGCTCGAGTCGTCGTCGAAACCCTCGAATACAGCGCCTCCGCCCCCGCCTCGCCGGCCGCCGCCGCGCTTCGCCTTGGCCATGGCGCACATCGAGCAATCCGCGTGCAAGACCGCAGGCGGCAGCAATTCGAGCAGCGGCTGCAGCGGCAAATCAACAGCAACCAATAGGCACACGGCAAGCAAGAGCACGCAGACCCGCCCGACCAAACGTCGTCGCGGGACCCTGCGCCGATTATGGCGTAGCGCCAACATCTCCCCGTCACCCCGTCTCATTGCCAAACGTGGCCAATGACAACGCTCGAGTTCGACGCTTAGTCCGAGTTTGTGGAGGAACTTTGGAATATTCCGATGTCCGAGGCGTTGTCCTGGTTGATGGACGACCAGCGCCTCCTCGATGGGCGTCGGCGCTTCGAGGGAATTGCCTGCGCTTGGGGAGCGCGCTGGTCCATCGCCGCCGGGAGCGGAGTCGAGAAGCGACGAGACGGGTTTCAAGGGTGGACGCGGCGGAGGCATGCGCCGCAGTTGCGAGCCGACCGAAGTCGAGCTCGAGGCAGGGGGGCTTGATGCAGGCCGCGAGATATCTCGTCTCGGCGTTGCTCGTTCTGGTCGTGGTCGCGGCCGGGCCCATCATTCCGGATGCGATCGGCCAGACCGCCGGAGGCTTCGATCACACCGGCACCGGATTCCCCCTCACCGGCGCCCACCGCACGGTCGATTGCGCGTCCTGCCACGTTTCGGGGCGCTTCAAGGGAACGCCGCAACCATGTGCTGCGTGCCATAACGGCTCGCGCGCGATCGGCAAGTCGCTCGGCCATCCATCGACCGGTGATCGCTGCGAGGCATGCCATACCACCGGACGGTGGCGGAACCCGCGCTACGACCACGCCGAGGCGATTGGGACATGCGCCAGCTGCCACGACGGCAGAAAGGCACCCGGCAAGCACGCAAAGCATGTTGCGACCATCGCACCCTGCGAGTCGTGTCACATGAGCACGGCGACGTTCGCGTTGGCCCGAATGAATCATGCCGGACTCGCGACCAATTGCGCCAGCTGCCACAACGGCAAGACCGCGACCGGCAAGCCGACCGGTCATATCGTCACGACGGCGGCGTGCGAGACCTGCCACAAGAGCACGACGACCTTCGCCGGTGCCCGCATGGACCACACCGGCATCTCCTCGGGCTGCGCCTCTTGCCACAACGGCAAGACGGCAATGGGCAAGCCGACCGGTCATATCGTCACCACGGCGGCGTGCGAG
>JBFMEX010000023.1:0-11107 GCA_040752215.1 Pseudomonadota bacterium
AGCCGGCTCCGCGCTCGCCGCCCGGTCGCTCGCTTCGGCCACCTGGGCAGCCGTATCCGCCGCGGCGCCGTCGAACACCATGCGCTGCTCGAGCACCCGGTAGGAGGCGGTCGCTTTCAACCGTTCCATCTGCGCGATCATGCGCAGCGAATCGGAGCTCGTTTCCGCGCCGTTCTTGCGCCGGCTGAATTTCGTCATCGGAGGATCAGACCCGCTTGAAAGGCAGCATTTATGCCACCCCATTTCTGCTTCACCGCTCCGTAATGAAACACGCGCGCCTTAACAATCCTAAAAGCAGGAAGCTCGATTTGATGCGAAGCGTTCGCTTCGAGGAATTGAAAGCCGACGCGAAATTACGAATTGCAAGCGATTCGGTGGCGCGACAATTGTCCATTTACCTCAAGCGCTTGCCCAGAACCCATCTGGCGAGTTGCGGATCGAAGGCAGCGCTCAAATGCCGTGGGGCGATAGTCCCTGCCGGATGGTCCCCGAGGATGCGGGGAAGGCCACGGCGACCGACGGCCGGGCGCGGGAGTCAGGACGCGGGACGATCAGGCGCCGCTTTCCCGCAGCAGCACCTTGAGGGTCTGCCGCCATGCGCGGGCCAGCAGGCTCTCGCGCTGACCCGACACCACCACCACGCCGCGCGCCGCCAGCTCGGTGCCGCCCGCCCCTTCGCCGGCGGGCATGCGCACGAGGTAGTGCGCGCTGGCTGGAGCGAGGCGATCCGCACCATCGGGAGTGATGGCAATGCGCCCACCAAAGGTCGACGCCAGATCCTCGATCTCGAGATTGGCTGCGCTGGAAAGTGCCACCTCGCCGACCGCGACCGGCACGCCCGGCCGCTCGGGATGATCGGGAACGAAGTGCCCGACATCGCCACGCACAATTCTGCCTACATCGGCCTCCGCGACGTACCCCCGCGCTACCGTGCCGCTTCCCCCGGCGACGACGGCCAGCAGGCTTTTCGGAGACACCCAGCGGCCGGCATGCAGCGCGGGATCGAGCTCGACGATGCGGCCCGCGAACGGTGCCCTGAGCGTCAGCTCGGCGCGCTCCTTCGTCAGGCCGGCGATCCGGGCGAGCTGCGCGGCGATCTCGTTCTCGATCACGATCGAAGCCTCGCGATCGATCGCATCGGCTCCGCGCCGCGCGTGCTTCATACGCGCCAGCTTGAGGCGAGTCTCGGTGAGCGCGAGCTCGTGCTCGATGTCCGGCGAGGCGAGGGTGACCAGACGATCACCGGCCGCGACCTCGGCTCCGCGAGCGACATGAACAGCCACGATCCGCGCCGGCCGCGGGGCATGGACGTGCTGCAGCTCCGCCGCCTCGATCACGGCCGGGATCTCCACCCGGCTCGACCACGGCACGATCACGAGCAGCAGCACGGCCGCCAGAGTGACGAGCGGAGCGAGCACCCGACGCCGCGCCGCGATCTCGCGCCGGATCTCGATCCAGGCCGCGACCTCCTTGGCGATCGGCCGCACGATGAAGTAGGCGATCTCGACGGCGAACAGCATCACGCCGAGCGCCTTGAAGAAATACTGATAGACGACGAGCGCAATGCCGAGAAACAGTGCAATGCGATAGATCCAGGTCAGGTAGGCGTAGACGATCATTATCGCCAGACGCCCGCGGGGCAGAGCCTCCGGTGCCGCACGGCCGAGCGCGAACAGCCACTCGCGCAGCTTCCACACCCCGAGCGCGAACGCGCGCGGTTGCAGGTTCTCGATGCCCATCGTCTCCGACAGCAGGTAGTAGCCGTCGAAACGCATGAACGGATTGAGGTTGATGACAAGACCGCTCAAGAGCGAGACCGCCGAGAGCAGGAAGGAAAGCGAGCGCGCGGGCCCATCAGGGAGGAATGCCCAGGCAAATAACGCCACCGCGGCGATTGCGAGCTCGGCCCGGATGCCCGCACTGTCGATCGCCAGGCGGTGACGGCGATCCTCGAGCCGCCAGGCATCGGTTACGTCGGTATAGAGTAGCGGCGCCATCAGCATCACCGCGACGCCCATGGTCGGCACCCGACACCCGTAATGAACGGCGGTGTAGGCGTGGGCGAGCTCGTGCACAGCCTTGACGGCCGCCAGCGCGAGCGCCATCAGAACCGCACCTTCCCATGTGAGGAATCCCTGGAAGGTCGCGATATAGCTCTCCCACTCGCGCGAGACGAGATAGAGGCCCGCCAAGCCAATGAGGGCGATGGCGATCCCCGCCGTCCGTGACCCGAGGCCACGCACCACCGGGAGCGTTCGCTCGAGAAATGCCTGCGGCCGCCAGAGCGGCAGGCGGAAGAAGAGATAGTTGTGGATGAGCCATGACCACAGCGAGCGACGCGCGCGGGCGCGCTCGGCGGCAAGCGTCCGCCAGCCCTCGCGCTCGGTTTCGCTCGTCAGCTTGTGCCGGGAGAGAAAACCAATCAGCGCGGCGAGGCTCGCCTCGTCGAGGCTGACGCGGCCCCGCTCGTTGACGCGCCGGACAAGCTCGTTCGCGGTGCGGGATGAGCCCCATAGCGACAGCGTCTCATAGGCCGCGAGGTCGATCTGGATGAAGCGGTTCTGCAATGGATCGTGGATCAGCCACATCGGCTCGCCGTGTGCAGCCGGCGCGCCGTCGAGGAGCCGGAGCTCGGGCCTCAGCGCCGGCAGCGCATTATCGCCACCCGCGCCCATCAGTAGCCGATCCATTGGCGCAGCGCCGCAATCGGGCGGCGGAACAGATAGAAGCCGAGCGGAACCGTGCCGCTCATTACCTTCGCCGTGCCGCGCGCGCCGAGGCGGAACGGACGCTCAGTCGGTTCTGTTGTCTCGGCGACGAGGCGGAACGCGAGACCCTGCTTATCGTGCGGACGGGCCCGATAGTCGGCGCGGAGCAGCCGCGCCTCGAAGGGGTGCATTGGCGCCGCATCGAGGAACACCTTGATGCGCGTGTCGGGCGCGAGGACGATGGCGTCCGCAACGGGAAGATCGATGCGGAACTCGCTCGCTTTGGGATCGGCGATCTCCATCAGTTTCTCGCCGGTCGCGACCGGGCGGCCGATCAGGTCTTTCTTGTCGGCGAACATGGCGACCCCGTCTCGCTCGGCGCGAATCTCGGTTCGCGCGAACAAATCGCGGGCATAATCGCGCTCGGCGCTCTTGAGCGCGAGCTCGGCCTGGGCGAGACCGAGCTCATGGCGGCCGCGCGTGTCGACGAAGGCGAGCTGCGAGGCCTTCTTGAGGCGCGCCTCGGCGACCGCGACCTCGCGCTCGGCGATCTCGAGCCGGTTCTTGAGGACGGTAGCGCTCATGCGAAGAAGCGGCTGGCCCTTGACGACGGCAGCGTTCGGCAGCACGAGGATGTCCTCGACCACGCCATCGATGCCGGCCGTGACGGGGAAGGCGTCGCGCGGCGCGACTTCGGCAGGGGCGAGCGCCGACATCGGCACGGGAACGAACAGCTGCACGAGCACAAGAGCGGTGGCACCGATCAGAAAGCGCCGCGACAAATGGAAGTGGAAATGGAACCCTGCGCGCCGGCGCTGGAAGGCCATCGCGACCAGCCCCGCGGCGTCGGCGAAGTGCGCGCCGATCGCGATGTCATGCCCGCTCCAGGGCGTAGCGCGCGCCTGCAGCATGCCGCCAATCACAGTGCCGTCTATGTCGCGCAAGGGAAGCCAGAGCAGATACCGCAGCGGATAGCCGCCGGCGATCGAGTCCTTGGGAGCGGTGAACGCGTCGGCGTCGAACTCGCGCGGCTCGGCAAGGCCGCTTCCCGACTCGAGGCCTTCGATCAGCTTCTCGAACCAGACGATGAGCGGGGCGGAGCGGTCGACTTGGGTGAGCGCCGAGACCGCCTCGACAATGAGCCTTCCCCCGAGACCGCGGCGGAAGACCGCGATCTGCTGCGCACGGGTGATGATCCGCGGCTCGTTGGCGAGGAAATAGGCGAGCTCGGCCCGCGTCTTCACCTGCCTCAGGTCACCCTCGAGCTTCAAGAGAGTTGCCGCAGCGCTCGGAGCGCCGGAGGCGACAGCTCCGGACTTTGCGCGCGCCGGCGCCGCCGCGCCAGCCTTCGGCTCGACCCTCCCCATCATTGTGAGGGCTCCTGGAGCGCGACCTCGGCCGTGCCGCTCATGCCGGCCAAGACCTTCTCGTCGCGCTCGACGAAGCCGGCGATGACCTTGACCGTCTGGCTGACCGGATCGACGCTCGCCCCGACGCGGAGCACCTCGGCCTCGTAGCTGCGCCCGGTCTCGTCGATCGCGAACACGAACCGGGTGCCGGCCCCGATCCGCCGCAGCCAGGTCGACGGCACGATCAGGTCGATCTCGAACGCGCGCTCCTCGACGATCTCCAGGAACGGCTTCGCGGCGGCTGGAATCTCGTGCTCGTTGACGGTGAGGCCGGCGACGCGGCCATCGAACGGCGCCTTGACCACGCACTGCTTGATGCGGGCTGCCAGCGCAGCCGCCTCGGCACCGGCTTTGTCGAGCCGCGCCTTGGAAACCTCGACATCCATCTTTCCGATCGCGCCGCGCTTGTCGAGGTAGAGGTTGCTCTCGAGCGCGAGCTTCATCTCGCGGTGCACGGCCTCTGCCGCCGCATGCTCGGCCTCCAGCCGCTCGCAATCGAACCGCACCAGGACGTCGCCCTTGCGAAACGCCTCTGCCTCCCGGAAGCGGATCTCCGCCACCCGGGCGGCGAGGTCGGTGGCGATCGCGGCCTGATGCAGCGGACGCACGATGCCGCGCACCGGTATCGCCGCGCCGAGCGGCTCGGCGGCGCCGGCCGGCAAGGCGAGCGCGACGAGCATGAAGGGTAGTGAGACGCGAAAACCGGACCGAGCCATGAGCAGCACCGAATGCGAGACATACGGTGGCGAGGGTCCGCTACAAACCTTCAGGAATGAATAACGCGGTCTGCCGAGTTGCTCCTTTTCGACCCGTGGGCCGCCGCTGTTAACGAGCCGTCAACCTTCGACGGCCGTGGGCGGCCGTCGACACGTGGATAGGAATTGGATCGCAGCGCCTCGACAGCCGCCGGCTACCAGCCGCCGAGGAACGTGAAGCCGACCTTGCCATTGCCGGACTGGGTGACGTTGCTCGTCGTGTTGCGGCCGAATTGAAACAGCCCGTAGGCGTTGTTGTCGCCGCTCTGCGAGATCGTGCCGGTGTGGCCGCTGCCGCGCTGAAAGATGCCGGCCCAGTTGCCGCTGCCGCTCTGGCCGATGGCGGCAGCGTTGCCGGTGCCCTTCTGGGAGATCCGCGCACGGCTCTCGATGCTCTTGGCCCAGGAATAGATCTGGAGTCCCTGGCGGATCGCCGTAGCGCTTTCGCCCTTGGGCGTGATGGTGAGGCTGACGCTGCCGGCGTCGGCCGGCGTCGCGGCATGAAGCACGAGCAGCGCCGCACAAGCGGCCGAGAGGCGCCGCGTCGATCTCTTGCGGGACATTTTCGGTCTCCGTTCGCTCGTCATTCGAAACCTTGGCTCAGATCGCGCCGCCGGTGCGCTCGCGGCAGCTGGTCGAACCGCCCGGCCATGTCACCCGCAACGTCGCGTCGAACGATCCGCCGCCGAGCGTGACGACACCGAGCGTCGCCGGGGCGCCCGGCGCGGCGTGGAACTCTCCGCTCTGGGTGATGTCGGAGCTACCGCCACCGCTTGAGCCCTTGACCCGCAGCGTGTAGCTGCCGTCGATTGGGGCGCCGGCATGGACGACGCCAACTAGGCGCGGAGCATTACGGCTGCCTTCGACGCGCACCTCGCACGAGATGCCGCCGGAGCCGGCCTCGGTGCTACCAATCGCGACGACGCTGCCGACGACGAGACCGAGCGCGGCGAGCAGCGCCGCCTTGCCGGCATGGCTGCGGGCAGCCAGCTTGTCGACCGTGTTCATGATTGCTCTCCTGTTTGGCTGCGCGGAGGAGCGTTGCGCTCCTCCGCCGTGGTGGCGATGGAATGGACCGTGCGCTCAGTCCTGGACGATGACGGCAACGTTGCCGGCACCGACCTGGGTGGACCGCGCGCTGTTGTTGCGGCCGGCCTGGATCACGCCGACGGCATTGCCGCTGCCGTCCTGGGTGGTGATGACGGTGTGGCCGCTGCCGAACTGGCCGACGCCGACGATGTTGTGGCGACCGCGCTGATAGGTGTCGGCGAAATTGCGCGAGCCGTTCTGGCCGATCACCGCGCGATTATAGCGGCCATCCTGGGTGGAGATGGTCGTGTTGCCGCGACCGTTCTGGTAGACGGTCAGCCGGTTGCGGGTGCCGTGCTGCGCTCCGCCGACGCCGTTGCCGTAGCCGTACTGCTCGATATTCACCGTCGAGCCGCCGGCGAAGGCGGGTGCAAGGCCGAGGCCCATCGACAGGCTGACTGCCGTCGCCATCAGGATCGTCTTCATCTTGATCGTCATCGTCGTACTCCAGACTGCTTGCTGTTGCGCTTGCTCCACTTCGAGTGTGGATGATGCATTTCTAGCGAGACCGTATTGAACCGGCTCTGAAGGAACTGGTCAGCGGGAGTTCACGGCGCTGCCTCGGTTCCGCCGCGTCATTCGCGTCGAAACGCCATCGCGGCGCGTACCGCCGATCGAGCAGGCGTTGCGCAATTCATCCTCCCCCTCGAGGGGGAGGAACGAGTCGTCGAATGCGGCGTGCGATTGCTGGCCGCGATTCGGATTTTCGGGATGTGATGGGCTGGCGCCTGCGACGCCGCCTCGGACGGTGGCGCGCGGTCACTGCCGCGGCGGATCGGCGGCGATGACCTTGAGCTGGGCCTGGTCCTTGGCGATGGTGTCGAGGTCGCGACAGCTCCGGGTATTGCCCGCCGGGCACTCGATCGACACTCTGTAGGGGATCGAGGGAAACTTGTAGACCGTGTACTCGGCGATCGCACCTTCCATGCCGGGCTCGTCGCGGCCGTCGAACACCGAGATCGACGACTGCGGGCTCGCGCCCGGTCCGCCGGAGCCGTAGATCGGCGTGTCGGCCGGCAGCTCCTGGTGGACGCGCAGATCGGCCTCCACCTTCACCACCATGTCGCCGTAGCGGTCGACGATCTGATACCAGACCGGATTCCCGTCATCCATGATGACCTTGCGCTTCAGCTCCGGGCGCGCGGTCGCGGCCAGCGCATTGGTGACGGTCGCGGGCGGGCGGTCGAAGCCGAGCACCGGCAGCTTCAGCTTGTCGAGCTTAGCCTCCTCCGCGGAGCGCGGCGTCGGGGCCGCGGCGGCGCGCTCACGCACGAAGGCGCCGATCTCCTCGCTCGACCAGTCGACGGCCATCAGTTTGTCGGCCGCGGCGAGCGGCGCAACGGAAAGCAGCAGCAATCCGGCAGCTCCAGCAGAGACCTTGAAGCGCTGGCGACGTGGCGCGACGACGCTACGGAGCATGGCGAATTCCCTCGACGTCTTCCGACACATATTGATCGAGGTCCACGACAAACGTCGGCCCCGCAACACAATGGCGACCATGCCTGCGACGCGCGCGGGCGAGGTCCGCCTCAGTCTATGACCGCGGTCGGAGTGCGGCAAGCTGCGGCGTCCCGATCGTGGCAGATCGGAGACAGTCAGCGAGCCGAAGTCGAGCGCGGCGAGGGCCGGGAGGGCAATGTCATTGAAGTTGACGGTCGAGCCGCTAGCATGCCGCGCACGCCATACCGGCTGGCGCGGCAGGCCGCTTGCTTCCGCGGTCCATGTCTTTGCCTGAAGGATTCGTGCGATTGTCACGCGTAGGTTGTCCATGAGCGTCGAGGCCTCGCAGACATCACCGGCGGGCGCCGCCAAGAGCAGCGACGACAGGCCGACGGCTCCGCGACGCGGCGGCGGCTGGCGGCGTGTGATCTTGTTCACTCTCGGCATCCTGGCCATCGCCGTACTGTCGGCCGTCGCCACGCTGCAGACGCTGCCCGACGATGTCGTGCGCGGGACAATCATCGCCGCGGTGCAGAAGGCGACCGGGCGCGAGCTGCGCATCGATGGCCCCGCTCGGGTGGCGTTCCGTCCCAACGTCGTCGTCGCGCTCGGCAAGGTGACACTCGCGGGGGCGCGCGGGCCGGATGGTCCGGCGCTCGTCAAGGCCGACGAGGTCGAGGCCGAGGTGCCGCTCCTGCCACTGCTGCGCGGTCGCACGGACGTGGCGCGCGCGCGGCTCGTCAACCCGGCGATCACCGTCTCGCCCGAGGACGCGGAGCTGCTCGCCGGCGGCGAGGGCGGCACGCTCACGATCGGCGGGCTCAGCGTCGTCGACGGGGCGCTCAATGTGATGACGGGGGGGCCGAACCCGGCCTTGCGCATCGACCAGCTGTCGGCCGAGCTCAAGGGGATCTCGGCCGACGGGCTGCAAAACGGCGCCGGCACGTTCCGCTGGCGCGGCGAGCCGATCCGTTTCGAAATGAAAGCGGTGCCCGAGGCGGGCACAGGGCGCGGCGGCGCGCTCAGGGTCGATGCGAGGTTCGATGGCAGCCACGGCGCGACCGCGTTCGCCGGCAGCGTCGATCCCATTGCGGCGGCCGCGAGCGGCAAGCTCGACGTGCGCACGCCGTCGCTGCGCAAGCTGCTGGCCTGGTTCGACGTCAAGCCGGGGGCAACCGCGCTTACCGGTCCGGCGTCCGCCGAAGGCGCGGTGAAGGTCTCGGCGAGCGGGCTCGAGCTGACGGATGCCGCGTTCAAGGTGCCGGGCGGAGAGGGCAAGCTCACCGCGACACTGGCGATCGCCGGCAACCGGCCGTCACTCTCTGGCCGCGTCGACTGGAACGAGCTCGAGGTCGATACCTTGATCGGCTCGGCCCCGCCTGCGGCAGCCGGTCTCGAGGCCCGCGTGAAAGTCGTCGACCCGGTGCCGCAGATCGACTCCGGCTGGGGCGGGCTCGGCGCACTGCTCGCCGGCATCGAGCGCAGGGGCGTGACCGCGGCGGCGCTCGATACGCGCGAGGCGGCGCGTGTGCCGGCCAAGCCGAGCGGCTGGAGCGCGAAGCCGATCGATCTCGCCGCGCTGCAGAAAGTCGATGTCGATCTGGCGCAGACCGCGGGCAAGATCCGCTTTCACGGACTGGTGGTGGAGAAGGTCAAGTCGACGATGAAGCTGGTCGATGGGCGGCTCGCGGTCGTGGTCGACGAGCTGGCGGCCGGCAAGGGCAAGGCGGGCGGCAAGCTCAGCGTCGATACGCGCAAGGACCCGCCCGAGCTCGCGCTCGACGCCAAGACCGACAACATGCCGCTCGAGACCGTGGTCAAGGAGTTGGTCGGGACTCGCGTCGTCAGCGGGGCGACCAGGCTCGACGTGTCGCTCACAGGGCGCGGCAAGAGCCAGCGCGACATCGTCTCCTCGCTCGGCGGCAAGGCGGCGGTGACGATCGAGAAGGGCGAGATCATCGGCTACAATCTGCGCCGCGCGCTGATCGAGTGGTGGCGCAAGTGGAGCTACGACCCCAAGCAGCGCACCCAGTTCGCCAAGCTCGGAGCCAATCTCGACGTCAAGGACGGCGTGCTGACGAGCCAGGGCGACATCGCGCTGACGGGGCCGGACGTCGATATCGTCTCGCGCGGGTCGGTGCGGCTCGCCTCGCGAACGATCGAGCAGAGCCTGCGCATGAGACTGGCGCCACCGCCGCAGCATCTGCCTGTGCCGCTGAAGGTCAGCGGCTCGTGGACCAAGCCCGACATCGGCTGGGATCTGTTCTCGGTGATGGCCGAGCCGCGCGCGCTCACCGCGCCGCAGGCCTTGTTCGTCTCACCGGAGCCGCCGCCGGTCGAGATCGTCGCCGCGATCGACCGCGTGCTCTCCGACAAGGCCAAGGCGGAGCAGTTGCCGCAGGACGTGCGCAACCTGTTGCTGTCGCTCAGGGGCAGGTGAGGGAGCGGCGGCCGGTGGCAGCGCGGAGGGAATACGGAGCGGCGGGTCGAGCGGGGACCAGGTTGCAACCGCCGGGCGGGGGCTCGATAATGCGACGTAGTCTGCGGATCGTCACTGGTCGTTTCGTCGGGGGGGGGTGTCATGGGCGGGACCGGACCGAGGTCTGTCGTCGTAGCCGGGCTTGCGATGGTGCTCGCCGTCACCGCCTCGACCCGCGCGATGGCCGCAACCTGCGCGTTCGATCCGGTCAATGGCCCGTTCCCGCTGCAACTGCTCGCCAAGCCACAGCCGACACCACCCGCGCCGACGCCCGAGCCGGCACCTGCGCCCGGCCCGGTCGTGACTCCGTCGCCGACGCCAGCTCCGGCACCGGAGCCGTCTCCGACCCCTGCTCCCGGCCCCGTCGTTACGCCGGCACCACCGCCGCCCGCGCCGGTCGATCCGGGCTTGCGCTATCATCCGCCGGGCGACCTGCTGGCGCAAGATTCGAACCGTGGCCGCAAGGACGATCGCCGCGTCTACCTGCCGAAAATGATCTTCCCGCTCAGGCTCGGCGATGGCCAGCACCCGCACATGAACTCGCAGATCTGGGGTCGCGGCGGCGGCGGCTGGAACGGCAAGGGCGCGGCGGGCGGCACCGAGTGCGACGCGGTCAACTACGATCCGCGCCAGCAGCGCGACAACTTCTGCGAGGTGCGCGGCCACAAGACGGGCATGTGTCCGGCGGCCGAGGGTCACCAGGGCCAGGACATCCGTCCGCCGAGCTGCAAGGACAATACCTGGGAGGTGGTCGCGGTCGAGGACGGGATCATCACGCTGGTGACCTCCAACACCACCGTCAGCCTCAAGGCGGACAGCGGCACCAGCTACGACTATCTCCATATGCACCCGTCCTCGATCAAGGTCGAGGAAGGGGACCGCGTCAAGCAGGGCCAGTTGCTCGGGCGCGTGTCCAAGTACATGAAGGGCTCGCGCATGACGACCCTTCACCTCCATTTCCAGGCGCTCCAGAACGTCAGCATCGGTGGCAAGGTGCAGTCCCTCTACGTGCCGGTGTACGCCTCACTGATCGCCGCTTATCGCAAGGCGAAGGGCATCGAGCCGTCGATCGACAAGGACGGCAACCTGATCGCCGATCACCGCTACGAGGTCGGCGTCGCGCCTCCTCCGCCGCCACCACCGCCGCCGGAGCCACCGACCCCGCCCGCCCCGGAGCCGACGCCACCCGCGCCGACACCTCCGGCGCCGGAGCCGACGCCGCCCGCA
>JBFMEX010000024.1:0-34038 GCA_040752215.1 Pseudomonadota bacterium
GAAAGGACGAGTGAGCACTGGTCGCTGGTCAGCGTGCTCGCCCACGAGCTCGGCCACCACGTCGCATTCCACACCGAGCTGCGCGGCAACGACCACAAGTACGAGCTGGAGGCCGACTATTTCTCCGGATTCGTGCTGCGTCGACTCGGCGCGACACTGGATCAGTCGCTCGCAGCCATGCGATCGATCAGCCCGAAGGAGGCTACCGCGACCCACCCGGCGCTCGACGAGCGGCTGCAGGTGATTACAATCGGCTGGACCGACGCCGGCACGCAGGGCGCTCCGCGCGGTCTCTCGATACCCGACAAGCCAACGTCCGGAGCCGTCGTGGCCAACGCCCCGCCGAAGCCCGCGCCGGCCACGTTCACTGGTCCGCCTGCAAATCCCAGCACTCGCGTCACCGGCTTCACCTATTTCACTCCGCCGGGCGAGATCGATCCCGGTCGACGGGATTTTGCGCGCCAGAGCGATGGCACGTGGCACAACACCTGGCAGAGCGGATTTGTCGACAAGTCGGAGGAGCGTGGGCGAGCCAGCATAGACGGTTGCGCCGGCACGGTGATCGGCAAGCTGAGCGAGCCAGATTTCGTCGTCTTTATTCCCGACAAAGGCTGCAAGAGCGGAATGATGGCACGTTGGCGGCGCGGAGAAGGCGCTTGGAGCGCCCTCGGCCCGATGAAAAACGTGAGATGAGGCTCGCAGCGGTCGCATCTTTGTCAGGGGCGCCGTTCGAGCAGGTGCTTGGCCCGCCCCCTGACAAGCGACCGCGGGGCGATCGCCACGACAGGCGCCGGGTCATGGATCGGGCGCGACAAGATCATTCTGTCGCGGTCGACTGCCCGAGCGAGGGGATCGGGACCAGCCGCTCGGCCGGCTCACCCCGCTCGACCGGGATAAGCTTGCGCCCGCTGACGGTGAACACGCGCTTCGCTCGTCGCAGCAGGGCGGGACGGTGGGCGACGACGATGCGGGTGATCCCCATTCCATCGATGAGGTCTGCGATCAGCGCCTCGTTCTGCTCGTCGAGGTTGGCGGTGCCTTCGTCGAGGACGAGGATCTTGGGGTTGCGGTAGAGGGCGCGCGCGAGGAGCACCCGCTGGCGCTGGCCGCCGGAGAGGGTCGATCCCATGTCGCCGACGAGCGTGAGGTACTGCATCGGCGTGCGCATGATGTCGGCATGGACCTGGGCGGCGACGGCCGCGGCGACGATCCGCTCCATGTCGAGGTCGGGATCGAAGCCGGCGATGTTGTCGGCGAGCGTGCCGGAAAGCAGGCGATCGTCCTGCGCGACGACACCGATCTCGTTGCGCCAGCTGCGCCAGCGCTCCGCAGTGGCGCGATGGCCGTCGAGCTCGATCGAGCCCTCGGTCGGCTGGTTGAGGCCGAGCAGCAGCTTCAGCAGCGTCGTCTTGCCGCCACCGGAGGGGCCGTGGATGGCGATGTAGTCGCCGGGCTCGATCTCGAGATTGACGTCCTCCAGAACCAGCGGATCGGTCGCGCCGTAGCGGAATGCGACGTTCTTCAGCCGCATGTGGCCCGCCGTCTTCACCAGTGCCATGCCCTGGCTGGTCGACTCTGCCGGCGTGAGCACGATGTCGGACAAGCGGTCCAGGTGCAGCCTGAGGAAGCGGAACTGCATCAGCTCATTGACGAGCGCCATCGCGCGGTCGGTGAACGTCTGGCGATAGGAGAGGAACGCGAACAGCATGCCGACCGAGAAGCCCTGGCCGGTGAGGATATCGCGGCCGGCGACGTAGATGACGAGCACGGTCTGCAGTCCCGTGACGATGCTCTGTGCCAGCTGCAGCGAGATCTGGTACTTGCCGACGCCGATGCTCGCGTTGGTCGTTTCCGCATGAAGATTGCGCCACGAGCCCTCTCGCACCTGCTCGCGACCGAGCAGCTTCAGCGTTGTGGCCGCGCGAACGGTCTCCATGAGATGCGTCTGCTCCTTGGCCTCGGCCAGTATCTCCTCCTCCATCAGCTGCTTCATGCGCGGTACGAGCACCAGCGCCAGTATCAGGTTGATGAGGACGGCGGCCAGCACGATGAAGGCCAGCGTCGTCGAGTAGAAGAACAGGATGACCGCGGCGACGCAGGCCATCAGGCCGTCGATGACCGTGCCGATGACGCCTTGGGTGATCGCCTGCTGGATCGGCCTCACGGAAGCGAGCCGCGAGATGATGTCGCCGACGTGCCGCTTCTCGAAGTAGTCGCTCGGCAGGCGCAACAGGTGGCGCACCAGGTTGCCGGTGATCTGGAAGCTCAGCAGGTGTCCGAAGATGCGCAGCGCCCAGCCGCGCAAGGCCTCGATGGCCGACTGGATGACGACGAGCGCGCCGAAGCCGAGTGCAATCACGAGCAACAGGTCGCTGTCGGCTTGGGCGAGGGCCTGGTCGACGACGAGCTGCATCTGCAGCGGCGCGACGAAAGCAGCGATCTGCAATGCCGCGGACAGCACGAGGACGCCAGCCACGGCGCTCCACCAGCCCGTGATGCTCGACCACAGCATCGAGAGCTTCATTTGCGTGCGTTGATCGGAAATCGGCGCGAAGCCCTCCGATCGCGCCAGCTCGAGGATGACGCCGGTGAAGTGCTTGGAGAACTCCTCGACGGTGAACTCGCGCGCGCCGACGCCGGGATCGTGAATCGTGATCTTGCGTGGCCCCACCGACTTCAGCACGACGAAGTGGTTGAGGTCCCAGTGTGCGATGGCCGGAAGCTGGATCTTGCCGAGCGCCGACATCTCGACCTTGAGCGCCCGCGTCGAGAAGCCGAGCTGGTCGGCGATGCCCATCAGGCTCTTCAGCGAGGTGCCGGCGAGCGAGAGTGCATAGCGCTGGCGCAGGCCGTTGAGATCGATGTCGTGGCCGTGATAGCGCGAGATCATCGCCATGCAGGCAAGCCCGCATTCGGCGGCCTCGGACGCGGTGATCACGGGCAGCTTGCGGCCGCCGAGGCCGATCTCGTCGACGATGGTCATGAGCGGCGCCTCACGGCATAGATTGGATCGAACAGCCACTCCAGCAGGCTGCGGCGATCGAACACGATCTCGGCCGAGACGAGCATTCCGGGCTGGAACGGGATGTCCTGCGCGTAGGCCGTGATCGACTCGCGCGCGAGCGCGACGCGAATTCGGAACACCGGCTCCTGGATGCTGAGGCCCTGGAGCTGGACCTCGTTGGGAGCGATGACCGTGCTGGAGACGGTGCGAACCGTGCCGGCGACCGTGCCGAAGCGCTGATAGGGAAAGGCCTGCAGGCTGAGCGCGACGTCCTGGCCCGGCTGCACGAAGCCGATGGCGCGCGACGGCGCCAGCAGCTCCGCCTCGATCCGCCCGCCGGTCGGTATGATCACGGCGACGGTGGCGCCAGCGCCGATCGACTGCCCGGCTGTCACGGGCAGCGCGGCGACGCGGCCGCCGAGCGGCGCGGTGATGATCTGCAGCCGCCGCGCCTCCGTCTCGGCACGGCGCTGGGAGATCGACGCCTCGGCCGTCTCCGCCTCCGAGCGGGCGGAATCTATCTCGAGCGGGATCGATGCCAGCCGGGCGCGGATGTCGCCGATCTCGCGCTCGATGGCCGCCTTCTGGCGGTTGAGCGTCGCCAGCTCCTGCTCGGCGCCGAGCACGGTGACGTGCCGGGCATTGACCTCGCGCTTGGAGAGGTAGCCCTTGCGCGCGATTTCCGTGCCCCGCTCCAGCTCGGTGCGGGCAAGGACCACGCGCTCCTTCTGCAGCGAGATCTGGGTCTCGATCTGCTTCAGCTCGGTCTCGCCTTTCGCGAGGCGCTCGCCGGACTGATCGCGCTCGACCTCGAGCTGGGCAAGGCGCGACATGGCCCGGGTACGGGCCGCGCGCGACTCCGTCTCCAGGCCCTTCGAGACGATCGTGCCGACATTGCCGGCCACGGTCTCCGCCGACAACCCGAGCACCGCAATGTGGTCGCCGGCTTTGACGACGGCACCCTCGCGGACCAGCACGCTCTGCAGCGTGCCGGCCGCGCTCGAGGTTGCGCGGATCATGCCCTGGTCCGGGACGAGGTATCCGGCAACGGTCGCCTTGCGGGAGTAGGTCGCCCGCGCTGCGAATGCGGTCACGGCGAATATGATCGCCGCCAGGAGGAGCCCCACCGTTTTCAACGACAGGGGGGTCGCCACCACGACGGCGCCTTCGAGCCGCCGCGTCGCGTGCTGCACGGCCTCGCGTCGAAACAACTCGCTCATCTGATCCCTATCCCGACCAAACCGAACCTCTGCAACCCTTGGAGTGGAGGTCCTTCATGCCGACCGACGCGTCTGGACCAAGGGGCGGCCGCGAAGGCACGAAGCGGGGATCCATGCCGACGGTAGCGGCAAATGCGCCTCCCTGGTGGCACAGCCTTAGCACTCGTCCGCGACACGACTTGTTTCCTCCATTACAGCTGCTCCAGTCTGGTGCGGCGCCGCGGGGCGGGCTCCAGCCCGGCGTCGGACGCCAAGCGCTCGAGCGCGACATGCGGCGAGGAGGCGACCGCAATGTATCGCGAGCGATCCTCGGCCCAGCCGAGTACGCGATAACCGTGCCGGCTGGCGCGAACCATGTAAGGGCCTGCCTCCGGCTGCGGCATCAGGAATACGCTGACGCTCTCGGAGCCGAGGGCATAGACCGCCACCGGAACGGTTCGCTCTCCCAGGTAGTCGACCCGCCCGCCGACCAGCCTGGCAACCTGCTCGCGGGCTGCCGGCAGCGTTGCGCTCCGACCCGAGAACCGCTCGAGCCAGGAAATGAGCTCGCCCGGCGCGGTGCAGGTCTTGTCGACGATGTGGTCCAAGGCTTGGGCACGGGCATGCGCGGCGACCGCCTCCCTCACCTCGTCGAACTCGACCTGGACCGGGCCGGGCGTGCCCGGTGCACTGATGAGGGACACCGTCAGGTGCCGCGTCGGCCGGACCTGACAGGCGAGCCGCACGTCGACCGGCGCGCCGATGGCCTTCAGCGTCGCAGCCTCCGCGCCTTCCGGGGGTGGCAGGCTGTCGCGTCCCCGCTCGATGCGCACGCGGCAGGTAGAGCAGCGGGCACGGCCGCCACACACCGAGGCATGCTGTACGCCCGCCGCGCGGCTGGCCTCGAGCAGCGTCTGGCCGGGCTGGATCTCGACCGCCGGTCCGCCGGAATAGGTGATGCGGATGGCTGTCGTGCCACGCCGGCGCCGCCAGCCGCGCTGGATCGGCAGCGTGATCGCGACAAGGCCCACGACCGCGAACGCGACCCGCGCCAGCAGGCGCCAATCCGCGAGCGCCGCGCTCGCGACGTCGCCCGGCCAGTGCGAGCGGGCCTTGAGTGCGGCCATGGCGTCCGGCTCGGCGATGATCTCGGCCGTCGCACGGCCGGCGACGACGAAACCGGCCAATGCCAGCACCGGCACGGCTACGGCGACAGCGGCGAGCAGCGGCTGCAGCCGCCGATAGCCTTCGCCGAGCCGCAGCCAGTGGTGCAGGCCGATGCAGCCGTGCCCCCACACCAGGAGCAGCAGAGCGGACTGCTGCCAGGCGCTCCCCGGCCAAAGCCGCGCGAGCTCGTAGGCGTAGCTGTCCTCGACGTCGAACACGGTATAGGCGATCCGCGTGTTGACGATGTGCGGCAGGAGCAGGAATGGGATCGCGAGCCCGGTTGCGATCTGCACGAATTCCCACGGCGGCATGCGCCATGTCTGCCGCTGCGCAATCCTGTGGAGGCCGAGCGCAACGTGAGCGGCAAGGGCCACGAGCAGCACGAGGCTTCCGGGCAGCGATCGGGTGACGGCAGTGCGCCAGTCCTGCGCAAGGTGCATCGCCTCGAGGCCGACGAGCCCCAGGGCGTGATTGAGAAAATGCGTGCCCGCGAAGGCGAGTAGCACCAGCCCCGACGCGAGCCGGAGCTTCTGCAAGCCGTCGCCACGAAGGTAAACGTGCATGGAGGCGCGCCTATCGACCCACGCGAGCGTGCTGGCGGCGGACGGGCTCGTCAAGTCGAAACCCGGCCGGCTCGCAAATGCCCGGATTGCGAGCGGGGCCGAGGATGACCGGCGACGGGCTTCGGCACCTGCGCGCCGTGCCCGTCGCTGGTCTTTCCGCGGGTGGCCGAGCCCCGATCCAATGGCAGCTGGGGCGACGGACGCTCCGCAGATCAGAGCGGCCGGGGCCACTGCGGAACGCCACCCGGCTGCGGCGGGTTGCCGAACGGACCGGGCCACGGCTGCCGCGGGCCATTCAACGCACCGACGATGAAGTCGACCACCGCGCCGACGGCGCCCTTGATGCCGTTCCAGATGTCACCCAGGATGCCGGCGCCGGTGGTGGCCTCGATCTCGGCCTCCGACAGTGCGCGAATGCCGACGTCTTCCGAATTGCGAGTGTCCTTGATCATGGAGAGTCTCCTTTCAGTCGGTTGTCTCGAGTTGCGAAGGTCGGATCGACGAGCTTCGTTTCCGACGTTGCATCGTGGATCAGCGAGAGCGACGGGGCTGTTCCGGACGAAACATGACGAGCGCGCGTCGGCACCGCGCTCGCCGGGGAAAAAAGAGCGCGGCTGCTGTTCCAGGCGTGACAACGCAACGAGCGTCGATGAGGCACACTGCGGCGTGTTGGATGGCAGTCCCGCCATCCGCGAGCAGTCCCATCTTCGATTGCAGGCCACGACGACCTGCTGAGACCATAAAAGGAGACCCGCGATGAACGAGACCAGCCACACGATCGAATACCGCCAGCTCGATGCCGACGAGATCGATCTCGTCGGTGGCGGCTACGGCGGCTATACCAAAGACGGAACGTGGGTGACGTGCGGATCGGTCGTCATCGTCAACGGCACGATTTATGTCGGCGGCATCAACGGCCCGATCGCCATGGGCAAGCCGTTGCGCTGAGGCCGCCATTCGGGCGGCACCCGGCGACATCTCTCCCCGGCAATTGCTCGGGTGATGAAGTCCCGAAAACGCCTGCGGCGGCCGAAGGGCCGCCGCATGCGAATTCCGGGATGGGAACCGATCAGATGATGTCGATCTCGGCCGGCAGGTAGCTCGTGACCTCGAGGCCGACTTCCTGCTCGCGAACCTCGGGCTTGGTCCAGGTCTTCATGGGATCTCTCCTCGTTGGTTATTGTTGGACCTGTGTCAGCAGGCTCCGAGGGCGTTCATAGCCGGGCGCTGACATAATTTCAAATCACATCCTTCCCAGACTATGATCAGACAATGTTATCGTCGCTCTCTGACCGGCAGTATCAGCGCGATGCCGCCGAGGATGAACACCGCGATCACCGCCATGCCGGCCCGCTGGCTGCCGGTCGCCTCGGTGACGAGCGCGACCGAGAACGGGGCCACGAACGCGGTCACCTTGCCGGAGAACGCGAACAGCCCGAAGTACTGGGTCATCTTCTCCTCCGGCGCCAGGCGGGCGAGCAGCGAGCGGCTGGAGGCTTGCACCGGCGCGGCGACCAGCCCGACCAGGATCGCGAACGCGAGGAACACCTGCTCGCCGGGGGAGGAGAACGGCGCCGATCCGGCCGTCTTCGGCGCCACCTCGATTCCATAGAGAACGTGGCCGGCATCGACGGAGAGAATTCCGGCCGCGGCGGCGAGCAGCACCGCCAGCGCGCCGACGATCACGTTGCGTGCGCCGGCCCGGTCGTCGAGCCAGCCGCCGACGACACCGCCGATCGCGCCGACGATGTTGAGCACGATCCCGAATAGCCCGAGCTCCAGCGCCTGCCAACCGAACACCGCCGCGCCATAGATGCCGCCGAACGCGAAGATGGCGCTGAGCCCATCGGTGTAGAGCATGCGCGCGGCGAGGAAGTACAGCATCGAGCGGTTCTGCGGCAGATCGATGAGCGTCTCCTTGAGCTCGGCCCACGCCGACCCGTTGCGCGGCGCGCTTGCCGTGGGCGGCGCCCGGTCCGGCACCAGCAGGAAGAATGGCAGCATGAACACGACGTACCACAGCGCAGAGAATGGACCGACCAGACGGTCGCCCTCGCGCGCCGCCGCATCGAGCGCCAGCACCGGATCGAGGCCGATCAGCGTCTTGTCGCTGCCGGGAGCGGTGACGACGAGCCCTGCCATGCCGAGTAGACTGACGAGCCCGCCGACATAACCGACCGCCCAGCCGATGCCCGACAGACGCCCGAGCGCACTCGCCGGCACCAGCGACGGCATCATCGCGTTGGTCAGCACGGTCGCGTACTCGGCCGCGATGGTGCCGATCACCGCGCACGCGAGCACCACCGCAATCGTCGCGCCCGAGGCATTCGGGGTGGCGATCCACAGCCCCGCCATCGCCAGCGTGACGAGAGCCGAGAACAGCGCGAGCCACGGCTTGCGCCGCCCACTCTCGTCGGCATAGGCCCCGAGCAGCGGGCTCGTCAGCGCGATAACGAGGCCGGCCGCCGCCGCCGCGTAGCCCCACAGCGCCTGCCCGCGCACCGCGTCGCCAACAACAGCGTTGGCGAAGTAGGGCGCGAACAGGAACGTGATGATCAGCGTGTAGAACGGCTGCGAGGCCCAGTCGAACATGGTCCAGGCGGCGAGCGCCCGGAACGGCGCCCGGCGTGTGCCGGATACTCCAGCGGCAGATCCTTTCGTCATCCCGCGCCGCTCGCTCCCCTCGCTCGCCGTTCGCTGTTCCGGCGCGGCTTCATAGCACGGCGTATCACGGTTTGGAGTTGCTTTCCGGCCCGCTCAGCGGCTGCCGGCGAGGCGGCCGATCTCCGCCGCGGCGACGGTGAGGCGCGCCGCCGACATTTCTCCCGAGGCCAGGATCTCGGCCACGATCCGGCTCGCCTCGGTGAGCGGCTCGCGGTGGCCGGCGAGCCAGCCTCGCGCGTCGCCGCCGCCCGACGACAGAGCTTCGAGCGCCAGCTCCCGCTGCGCCCGTCCGATCGCCTCGAGCGCGCGGCCGATCGCCATCCGCTCGTAGCGATCGCTGGCGGCGAGCGCTTGGCCGCGCGCTATCAGTGGCCCGATGCCGAGCGCGTCGGTAACGGCATAGTAGCCGCGCGCGGCGTCCCTCGCTCCGAGCCCCGACCGCTCGGCCACCAGCGCGATGTCGGGGCTGTCTGCGAGTGCCCCAGCGAGCGCGATCCGCCGCGCCAGCTCGCCCGGCACTTCGGCGCCGGTCCATCGCGCCATCGTCCGCTGAAACTCGTCGGACCGCGGCGAGGCGGCGAGATCGGCCCACGCCGCCGCGATCTCCTCCCTGACGCGCCGATGACGGCCGATCGTCGAGCCGAGATCCTTCGCCGTCTCGGCGTCGCCGGCGAACCAGGCCGTGGTCATACGGAGAAGTCGCGAAAGCTCGCCGTAGAGTGCCAGTTGCGTGTCCGCGTCGATTCGGCTGTCGAGACCGTCCACCGCCGCCCACAGCTCGGACAACGCGAGCAGTTGATCGGCGGCGAAGGCCGCGCGCGCGATGTCGGCAGCGGGCCGACCGGTCGATTCGGCGAGCGTAGCGGCGAACGCCGGGCCGCCGCGGTTGACGATCGTGTTGACGAGGCTCGTCGTCACGATCTCGCGGCGGAGCTTGTGGGCGGCGATGTCGGCCCGGTAGCGCTCCCTGATCGCCGGCGGGAAATAGGCGGCGAGCAGCGGCTCCAGCGCCGCCTCGTCGGGAAGATCGCTGTCGAGCACGTCGGTGGTCAGCGCAATCTTGGCGTAGCTCAAGAGCACCGCCAGCTCCGGCCGCGTCAAACCGCTGCCGGCCGCCGCCCGCTCGGCAAGCTCGGCATCGCGTGGCAACGCCTCTAGCCGGCGGTCGATGAGGCGGCGGACCTCGAGCGCATGCATCAGCACCTTGAGATCGTCGAGGCCAGCGGCGCCGCGCCGCTCGGCGAGGCTCAGGGCGAGCGACTGCTGATGGTTGTTGGCGAGGCAGCTCGCCGCCACGTCGTCGGTCATCGACGCGAGCAGGGCGACGCGCGCGGCGGGACCGATGTCGCCGCGCTCCTCGGCGGGCCTGAGCGCGATCTTGATGTTGACCTCCTGGTCGGAGGAGTTGACGCCGGCGGAGTTGGCGATGAAGTCGGTGTCGACGCGTCCGCCGCGGCGCGCCAGCTCGATTCGTGCCCGCTGCGTCAGCGCCAGATTGGCCCCCTCGCCGACGATGCGCGCGCCGAATTCCGCCGCCGTGACGCGCAATCCGTCATTGGCGCGGTCGCCCACTTGCTCGTCGGTCTCGGCCGAGGCGCGCACGTAGGTGCCGATGCCGCCGAACCAGGCGAGATCGACCTTGGCCATCAGGATCGCCCGCGCCAGCTCGCTGGGCGTCAGCGTCTCGGCTGTGATGCCGAGCAGCGTGCGCACCTCCGGGCTGAGCGTGATTGCCTTGGCGCTGCGCGGAAACACGCCGCCGCCTGCCGAGAGCTTCGTCCTGTCGTAGTCCTGCCAGCTCGAGCGCGCCAATGCGAACAGGCGCTGGCGCTCGGCGAAGCTCGTCGCCGGATCTGGATCGGGGTCGAGGAAGATGTCGCGGTGGTCGAAGGCGGCGACGAGCTTGATCTGCCGCGACAGCAGCATGCCATTGCCGAACACGTCGCCCGACATGTCGCCGACGCCTATCACCCGGAAAGGCATCGTGTCGACGTCGTGACCCTGCTCGCGGAAATGCCGTTTGACGCACTCCCACGCTCCCCGCGCCGTGATGCCCATCTTCTTGTGGTCGTAGCCGGCCGACCCGCCCGAGGCGAACGCATCGCCGAGCCAGAAACGGTGTGCGGCCGAGATCTCGTTGGCGATGTCGGAGAACGTGGCCGTGCCCTTGTCGGCAGCGACCACCAGATAGGGATCGTCGCCGTCGTGGCGGACGACGGAGCGGGGCGAGTCGATGCTCCCGCCGGTGAGATTGTCGGTGATGTCGAGCAGCGCCGAGACGAAAGTCCGGTAGGCGGCAACGCCTTCCTTCATGACCTCCTCGCGGCTGCCGGAGCGTGGCAGCAGCTTCGGCACGAAGCCGCCCTTGGCGCCTTGCGGCACGATGACGGTGTTCTTGACCTGCTGTGCACGAGCCAGCCCCAGCACCTCGGTGCGCACGTCCTGAGGTCGGTCCGACCACCTCAGTCCACCGCGCGCGATCGGCGCGAAGCGCAGGTGGATGCCGTCGACGCGCGGCGAGGAGACCCAGATCTCACGGAATGGTCTCGGCTCGGGCGCGCCGTCGACCTCGCGGCTCGCGAGCTTGATCGCGATCACCTCGGGCGGCGCTCCGTCTCCGCGCGGCTGGTAGTAGTTGGTGCGCTGCGCGGCCATGACGAGATTGGCGAGCTGGCGCAGGATGCGATCCTCGTCGAGGCTCGCAACACCGGCGAGACCGGCCTCGATGCGCGCGCGCACCGCTGCCTCGGCGGCGCTGCGCGCGTTGGCGTCGCCCGTCCGGCTCGGATCGAAACGGACGCGGAACAGCTCCACGAGGTCACGCGCTATGGCAGGGTGCGCGTCGAGCGTGTCGGCGACATAGCGGCTGCCGAATGGCGACCGGATCTGGCGCATGTATCCGGCGAGCGCCCGCATCATCGCCGCCTCGCGCCAGTCGGTGCCGGCTTTGAGCACCAGGCGGTTGAACCCGTCGTTCTCGGCGAGCCCGCGGAATACGGCGATGAACGCCTCCTCGAGCCGGGCCTCATTGGGGGCGAGGTCGATCGCCGTGCCGTCGGCACTCTCCAGCACCATGTCGTGCAGGCACACCTCGCGCTGGCGCCCGCCGAGCAGTGGCGAGAGACGATAGGTGCGCTCGTCGATGACCCTGAAGCCAAGGTTCTCCAGGATCGGCACGCGCTCGGAGAGCGGGATCGGCGCATCGAAGCGATAGATCGCGGCTCGTGCCCGGCCGGCGCCGTCGCGCTCCGCGTAGAAGTCGATCGCCTGAGGCCGGTCCGGGCCGAGCCGCTCGATGCGGTCGATGTCCTCGAGCGCTCGCTCGGGCGAGAAAGTTTCCGCGTAGCCGGCGGGAAACGCTCGCGCGTGGCGCGCCACGAGTGGGCTCGTGTCCCCCTCGCGGCTCGCGATCGCCGCCGCGAGGCGATCCTCCCAGGTCCGTGTCGCCTCGCGGATCCTCCGCTCGAGGTCGCGCGTCTGGATTTCGGGCGTCGTGCCCTCGTATCGGCCGATGATGAAATGCACGCGCACCAGCGGACCGGCGGTGAAGAACGGCTGATACGCCGAGACGCGGCCGTGATAGGCCTCGGCGAGAATCCGGCCGATGGTCTCGCGCGTCGCTGTCGTGTAGCCGTCGCGTGGCAGGAACACGAGCACCGACACGAAGCGGTCGAAGCGGTCGATGCGGGAGAACACTTTGAGGCGCGGTCTAAGCTCCAAATCGAGCAGCGCCGGGACCCAGCCCGTCAGCTGGCGGACGCCGATCTGGATGAGCTCGTCGCGGGGAAAGGTGTCGAGGATGTTCTGCAGCACTCTGTGCGCGTGGCTGCCGGGCTGCACGCCCGAGCCGGCCAGTACGCGCACCACCTTGAGTCTGAGGAAGGGGATCTGCTGCGGCGGCGCCGTGTAGGCCTTGGCCGTGAACAGCCCGACGAACCTGAGCTCGCCGCCGAGCGTCCCGTCCGGGCGGTAGGTCTTGATGCCGATATAGTCCATGTGCGCGCGCCGGTGCACGCGGCTGACCACGTTCGACTTGGTGATGATGATTGGCTGTGGCGCGAAATAGAATCGACGGATCTCCGGCGTCATCGCGACGAGTTCGTTGCCGCGCCTGAGCACGTGGACGTTTGGGTCGGTCAGGATGCCGAGCCCCGAACCCGCGACGACCGCCAGCTCGCCGTTCTCCGCCCCGCCCTCGAGGCGGTACTCGCGCATGCCGAGGAAGGTGAATTGGCCGCCTCTCAGCCAGCGGCAGAAATCGATGGTCTCGGCGAGAATGTCGCGCGGCACGCTGGCGGGTGCGGCTTGGAGTGCGTCGATCGCCGCGTCGAGGCGAGCGAGCATGGCCGCGAAATCGCCGACCGCGGCGCGCACCTCGGCAAGCACCCCGCCGAGCGCGGCGACGAGCGCTTCGGAGGCATCCTTGTCGAGCGCGTCGAGGACGAGCACGATAAGGCTCTCCCGCCGCGCCTCGCGAGCAGTGTCGCCCGCTGCCGACACGTGCTCCGCTCGCCCGGAGGCGGTTCGTGCGACCGCGAGGATCGGGTGCAGCGCGAGCAGCGGTTGCAGCCCGCGCGCCTGTACCTCGCCCATCACCGAGGAGACGAGGAACGGCATGTCGTCGTTGAGGATCTCGACGATCGTCAACCGCCGGACAGGCTTGTCCTTGCTGTGGCTCCCGTCCGCATGGCGCAGGGTGAGCCTCGGCCCAGCGGCGGGCCGCTCGCACAGGAATGCGTACGCTGCCTCGACGATGCGGGTGATCTCGGCCGGCGCGAGCACAAGCTCCCCGTCGTCGTCGAGTCCCGCCAGCAGCAGCCGGGCAAAATCGGCAAGCTCGCCACCCGGCCCACCCGGCAGCTCGGCCAGCACAGCGCCGAGGCTCGCTTGCGGCGGGGGCTCGGCAGCTTGGGTGTCGGCGGCCATGGCGGAGGCTCCATTGCGCTCGCCCGATCATAGGCGGTGTCCATCGTCCGGGCCAGCGCCAACCCGGCGTACCGCTCAGCGCGCTGTGTTTCGTCGTAGGACGCGCCGCTAACCAATTGGGAACTGTCTCGGCGTTATGAATTCGATAAGCGTGCCGCTACGCCCCCTGCCGGGGGCGTGCGATCGGTCGCAAACAGGGACGTTGCAAGTTCAACGCGTATCGATGACGACACCTGAATCCTCAATCGAGACCTCGCTGATCGGGCTGATCGGGGCCGGCATCGGCGTCGCCGCCACCGGCATGATGGCGGACTTGCCATCAGGCATGATCTCGAACGGCGAGGCGATCGTGCGACGTCTGGTCCGCGCCGACGTACCCGGCATTCAGAGCTACGTGGAAGGCGCGGTGGCGGCGGTGTGGACCGCGGCCAAGGCTGACAGCGTCCCGACCAGGGAAATCGCGCGTCACGCGGCGGCGCTGCCGGCGCTGATGGACCGGGATCGCCTCGCTGACGATGAGCTGGCGGTGGCGCTCGCCGAGGCGCAGGCCATTCATCGCCATGGCGGCATTCCACGCATCGTTGCCGACCGGCTGGCCGACGGCCTGGTAGCGTGCTGGGAGGCGGGCGGCCTGCTCGCGGCGGCCGGACTCGATGCCGCGGTGACGGACATCCTCCTCGAAGGTCTTTTCCTGGGTTTGCTCGCGGGTCCGCGGACCCTGGTGGCGACGCGGGCTTGTCTCGGCGAGCTGGCAGAGACGCTGCGCGGCAGTATCGATGCGGAAGGCGCAAGCCGCGCGGGCGCGCCGATGCCCGACGCACACTACGTGAGCGAGGTGCGCCGGGACGTGTCCGGGCTGGTCGAGGCGGCACGCCACATCGCCACCGCGACCGGGCTCGCGGACACCGCGCTCGAGGCGCTCGTCCGCGCCGGTCACGAGCGCGGCCTGCGCGACAGTGAGATCCTGCGCGGCATGGACGACGCCGTCGTCGACATGCTGGAGTTGATGGGCGATGTCGCCGCGGCGGCAAGCGACGTCGGCGAAGACGGCGAGCTGGAGCAGCGCTTGAACGCCGCCCTCGAGGCGTTGCGCCGAGGCGCGTTCCCCGAAACGCGCCGCCATCTCGACGATGCGGCCCGCCACGCCGAAAGCAACGCGGTCGCCGGGGACCGCAACGAGCGGCGCTCCGCTGCCGGCCGAATTCGGATCCTGCAGGCGCGCCTCGGCGAGCTGCGCGGCGCCTGGCACGATGCCGCAGATGCCTACGCGGCTGCGGTCCGCGCCCACGATCAGGCCGACCGCCTCGGCTGCTGGCGGCTGCTGGTCCGCAAGGCCGCCGCCCTGGTGCGGCTCGGCGCCAGCTGCAACGACATCAATGCCCTGCTCGACGCGGTCGAGACGCACACCAGCGCCGGCCGGATGGTGACCGAGACCGCGGCTCCGCTCGAATGGGCCGAGGCCAATGCCGCGCTCGGCGAGGCGCTGTTGCTGCTCGGCGAGCTCGAGGGCAAGCCGGAGCGCTATCTCGCGGCAGCCCTACACTTCCGCCCCGCGCTCGAGGTGTTCTCGCGCGAGAAGGCGCGCGAGCCGTGGGCCAAGGCGCAGCTCGGCCTCGCCGACGCTCTCCGAGGCCAGGGCAGCTTCCAGGGCGACGTCGTAATCCTCGGCGAGGCGTTGTTCGCCTATCGCGCCGCGCTAGGAGTGCTCTCGAAGGAGCGCACGCCGCGCGAGTGGCTGCGCGCCCAAGTACGCTATGGTAGCACGCTGGTCCGGCTCGGCGAGGAGAGCGGCGAGGAGGCGCGCATCGCGGAGGCACTCTCGCCGTTGCGCACGGCGCTGGCGATCCTGTCCGACGAACCGCGCACGGCCCTGCTGACCGAGGCGGAGGCGGCACTCGGGCGCGCGCTCGCCGCGCTGGCCGCAGGCGAGCTCGACACCCAGCGGCTCGAGCAGGCCGCTGCCTTGCTGCAGGGCGCGCTGCGTGGCGGCGCTCGCCATCTTGCGGTCCGCGAGCTGGCCGGGATCGAAGCGACGCTCGGCGACGTGTTGTGGGCGCTCGGCGAGAACAAGGGTGACGACGACCGGCTGCTCGCCGCCGCCGAGGCCAAATTCGCCGCCCTCGCGCGGTTCGAGAGGCTGCACGAGCTGTCGGCAGCGGATGCCGTGCGCGAGGACCTCACCGCGCTCGACCGGCGGCTGGCACGCGCCGGGTGAAACCGGCCGTTCTCAGTGATAACCACGATCGAAAATTTCGACCTGCGCCGCCGCTGGTCGCGCTCGGCGGCCTCCCCGCGCAGGCGGGGATCACAGAACGAGAGTCGCCGCGCGCAACAAAGCGAAATACCGGCGCGCTGATTGGCGCTGGCAACTGGTCGAAACCTTCGCGCGCCGGTATGATCTCACTGCAATACGATCAGGTGGTTCGGCAGCTCGTTCGGATCGGCGCTGCCGGGCGGGAAGTGCGCCGCCAGATGCCGGCCCGCCGCCTCGATCGCCCCGACGAAGCCGTCGGCCGCCCGCCCCGCGCCGATGCGATTCGTCAGCCGGTCGACGATGCCCTGCCAAGTCCCCTTCGGCACGCGCGCATCGATGGTCGTGTCCGCCAGCACCTCCGCGTAGCGCTCGGCGATCGAGACGAAGATCAGCACGCCGGTACGGCCGCTGGTCGTGTGCAGGTTCTGCACCAGGAACTGCTCGACCGCGCGGCGGTGCGCACGCTGTCGTTTGATCGACGGCGGCACCAGCAGGAGGCGGACCGGCCGCGGCAGCATGAGCGCCAACAGGGCTGCGAACACGGCGAGCTGCGTGAGGTAGATCCACTGCACCGGCAGCCAGGTCAGGTAGATCAGCACCCACGGCACCAGCAATGCCGCCAGTGCCGCCCACATGACGGGCGCGAACAGATAGCTGTCGCTGTCGGCGGCCACGACGGCCACGATCTCGCCCGAAGTCGAGCGCTCCGCGCACTCGATGGCCGTAGCGATGCGCCGTTCCTCCTCGGCGGTGAACAAGCTCATTCTCGATATCTCCCTGCGCGAGCTACCATCCGCCCGATGCGCCACCGCCGCCGAAGCTGCCGCCGCCGCCCGACCAGCCGCCGCCCCCGCCGCCGGACCAACCGCCGCCCCAGCTTCCCGACCCGCCGGGGATGATGATGACGCGATCGTGCCCGCTGCCGGCCCGGCGGCCGCGCCGGACGTTCGGCTGCTGGCGGGCATGGCGCATCTGCGCATAGACGACGAGGCCGACGATCGCCAGCCAGATCAGGATCATGATCAGCGCCTCGCGGTCGAGGCCGGGGCCCTTCCCGGCACCGCGCGCGCGCTCCTTCACCGCCTCCGCATCTCCAAGCAGGACGTCCTTGATGTCGCGCACCCCGGCACTGATGCCGCCGGCGAAATCGCCGCGCCGGAACGCCGGCAGGATGGCATTCTCGACGATCAGCTTGCTCATGATGTCGGTCAGCGTCGGCTCGAGCCCGCGGCCGACCTCGATCCTGACCTTGCGCTCGCCCGGCGCAACCAGCAGGATCACTCCATTGTCCTTGCCCTTCTGGCCGATGCCCCAGGCGCGGCCGAGCTGATAGCCGTAGTCCTCGATCGCGTAGCCCTGAAGCGACGGCACGGTGACGACGACCAGCTGGTCCGTCGATTTGCCCTCGAGTTCGGCGAGCTCTGTGGCGAGCCGCGCACGCACGTCGGCGGGGAGCAGGTTGGCGGTGTCGACGATGCGCCCCGTCAGTGCCGGGAACTTGGGTTGCGCCCGTGCGCCGACAGCGCCGACGGCAAGCAGCAGCAAGGCCGCGACCGCCAGCAGCAGGTGACGCGCGCCGCCGCGCCGGGCCTCACCCCCCCGCATGCCGGCGACAGCCACGGCCACGGCCATCGGCGCGCTCCCTTCGTCGTGACGAGCTTGCTACTTGCCGGTTCCGAAGTCGACCTTTGGCGTCTTGGTCTCCTCGGCCGCGACGTCGAACGTCGCCATGTCCTTGTGCGAGGGGTACATCACCGACTTCCACAGCCGGCCCGGAATGGTATTGAGCTCGGTATTGTAGACGCGGACCGCGTTGATGTAGTCACGCCGTGCGATTGCGATTCGGTTCTCGGTTCCCTCGATCTGCTGCTGGAGGGCGAGGAAGTTCTGCCCCGACTTGATGTCGGGATACCGCTCGACCACCGCGAGCAGCTGGCGCAGCGCCCCGCCGAGGGTGTTCTGCGCGTCCTGGAACTGCTTCATCGCCGCCGGATTGGTCAGGATGTCGTCGGGCAGCTTGACCGAGGTCGCCTTGGCGCGCGCCTCCACCACGTCGGTCAGCACCTTGCGCTCCTGCTCGGCGAAGCCCTTGACGCTCTCGACCAGATTGGGGATCAGGTCGGCGCGCCGCTTGTACTGGTTCAAGACCTCCGACCAGGCCGCCTTGGCGCTCTGCTCGTATGTCGGGATGTTGTTGATGCCACAGCCCGACAATGGCATCGCCAGCACTATCACGGAGGCGGCGGCGAGGGCGCGGAGCGTCCGGGGGAAAAGCGGGATGGCCATGATGCGATGTACTCCGTAGGGGAAGGCGCCTTCCACGTAGGCCGTCGCGCCCGAGCTGGCAAGCGGATTGGAAATGCCGTGCCGGCGAGTCGCTTCTCTTCCTGCGCCGCAGGCTCGGTCGACATTTCGCCGCCATTTTCTGTTCGAGCTTGCCCGCGCCTTGCTGTAAGGGAGTGCGGGCGGGGCTCGTATCCGGACCGGCTCGGACCAGGGGCGGCGGCGGAGGAGGAGGCGTCGAGGGGGCATGAAGCGGTCGATTGCGGTCATGAACGCGAAGGGCGGCGTCGGCAAGTCGACGCTGGTGCTCGCGCTCGCCGAGACCCTGTCCGCCATCTACGGCAAGAATGTCCTCGTCATCGACAGCGATGCCCAGGCCAGCGTGTCCAGCATGCTGATGTCGGTCGGCGCGCTGCATGAGCTGCAGAGCGACGGCTTCACCCTGGTCGACTATCTGGTCGAGAGCGTGCTGCGCAAGCAGCCGGTCGACTGGCAGGGCTACGTGGTGCGCAACATCTCCGACATCGACGATGCGCGCACCGTGTTCCTGGTTCCGAGCGACATGCAGCTGACGCTGTTCGAGCGCGAGGTGTCGAAAGGCAACCTGCACGCCGAGCTTCGCGTCGCCATCCGCCGCCTCGTCGCCGAGGTCGCCAAGGTGTTCGATATCGTGCTCGTCGATTGTCCGCCGGGGCTTTCGGTGCTGACGGAGGCTTGGCTGCGCGAGGTCGACTATCACGTCGCGCCGACCAAGCCGGACTACGTCTCCGTTTGCGGGCTCGAGGTGTTCCGCCGCTTCCGCGCGCTCAATCCGGAGATGGGCTTCGCCGAGAGCCTCGGCGTGATCGTCAACATGAAGCAGATGGGCTCGTCCTCCGACGAGGAATACCATCGCTGGCTCGCCGCCAACCCCGACAACCGCTGCTTCGCGCGCGCGGTGCCGATGATGCGCGCACTGCAGGATGCTGCCCGCTTCCAGGGGCCCGACCGCTCCTACTCGGCCAAGTATCCGGGCGAGATCGGCTCGGCGATGCGGGCGTTGAGCGAGGAGCTGATGCAACGCCTCTCGACCTCTGCCGCCACCGTGCCAGAGGCACAATCGCCCAGACCCGCCGCCGAGATTCGCGAATCCCGCGCCGGCTAGCGGTCAGCATGCCGCTGCAGCGATGTCGATTTGGGAACAATGGAGCGGGCGATGAGATTCGAACTCACGACCCTCACGTTGGCAACGTGATGCTCTACCCCTGAGCTACGCCCGCGTCCGATGGGTAAGCCGCGCGTCTTGTGCGGCGCGGCCCCGTCTTATGGCGCAAGTCCCTGCCGATTGCAAGGCCGCGCCTCGGCGGTGGTTTCCGCAGCCCTTCCGGCGCTGTACGTGCCCCACTCTTGCGTGTCGGCCCCCCCTCGGCTAGTTCCTCGGCCGAGACGGACGGGAGCGCGAAACACCGATGCCGGCTGGCCGCAGGGACCTTTTCGAGCACCTCGAAAAGCTCGCCATCGCGACCACGACGCGCGACCATCCGGCGGTGTTCACGGTCGCCGAGAGCGAGGCGCTGGAGCGCTCGATCCCCGGCGGTCATACCAAGAATCTGTTCCTGATCGACGCCAAGGGTGCGGTCGTGCTGGTCGTCGCCGAGAGCGACACGCGCGTCGACCTGAGGCACCTGTCGCGGCGCCTTGGCACGGCCCGCTTCAGCTTCGGCAAGGCCGACCGGATGATGGAGCTGTTGGGCGTGACGCCGGGCTCGGTGACCGCGTTCGCGGTCATGAACGATTCCGCGGGCCTTGTGCGCGTCGTCGTCGACGAGCGGCTGATGCGCCACGAGCTCGTCAACTGCCATCCGCTCGAGAACACCGCGACAACGACGATCCGCCGCGATGATCTCCTTCGGTTCCTCGCCGCCACCGGTCATCCGCCCGAGATCGTCGAGCTGACCGGGGTGGGCCGCTGAGAAACGACCGCCGCGCGGCTACTTGCAGAGCTTGGCCTGGATCGTGCAGACCTTGCTCGAGCCGTCGTTGCCGCACTTCTCGCGCATGTTGCTGACGCTGTAGCCCGAGGCGGCGGTGCCGACCTTGGCGCTGCCCACCATCCATGCTGCCCACATGCCCCAGTCGGTGTCCTGTAACACCGCCTCCCAGGCTTGGAAGCGGGCGCCCTCGATATCGCTGGCCCAGCCGCGGCCGGCCTTGTTGGCGCAGCTGGCGGCCTGTGCCGCCGTCAATGGCGCACCGGCGAGCACGAGTGCCGCGGCGATACCGGCAAGCAGTCCGAATGCATGTCTCATGAGACCCTCCCCCTTCTGACCGAATCACCCGGAGGTTAGCTCCGTCTTGTGTTCTGCGACAACGCGCCGGGCGGCACTGAGGGCTTCCGGCTGTGGTGGCGTGGCGCGGCGGCGACTCACGGCCGCCCCGCTCCCCTGGTCCGGCCGCTTCGGAGCCCTTACATTTGCCACAGGCCCTGCCGGTCGCTAGGACAGGGGGCAGGCAAAGCGGTCGTCGCGAGGAGCAGGACATGGAATTCGGGGTGCGCAAGCCGGCTGGCGCCGAGGTGCCGGCGGGTCAGGCGGACGTGATCAAGGATTCGACCACCGCCGGCTTCGCCAAGGACGTCATCGAGGCCTCCAAGCAGGGCCCGGTGCTGGTCGACTTCTGGGCCGCCTGGTGCGGGCCCTGCAAGCAGCTGACGCCCGTTCTCGAGAAGGTCGTCAAGAGCTACAACGGCAAGGTCAAGCTGGTGAAGATCAACATCGACGAGCATCCGGGCATCGCCGGCCAGATGCGGGTGCAGTCGATCCCGACCGTGTACGCCTTCCGCGACGGCCGTCCGCTCGACGGCTTCATGGGCGCCCAGCCCGAGAGCACCATCCGCGCCTTCGTCGACCGTCTGCTGGGAGAGGAAGCCGAGGCCGATCTCGCCACCGTGCTCGCGGCCGGCGAGCAGGCGCTCGAGTCCGGCGACCTGCAGGGCGCGGCCGAGATCTTCGCCGCCGTCCTCCAGGAGGACCAGCAGAATGCCGCCGCGTTGGCCGGTCTCGCCCAGTGCTATCTGAAGAGCGGCGACGTGCCGCGCGCCAGGCAGACGATCGCGCTGGTGCCGCCCGACAAGCGCAATCTCGCCGCGGTGGCGAGCGTGACCGCCGCGCTGGAGCTCGCCGAGAAAGCCGGCTCGGCCGGCGACACGGCCGCGCTCGAGGCGCGGGTGGCGGCCAATCCAGCCGACCACGAGGCGCGCTTCGATCTCGCGGTCGCCCTCGCCGCCGGCAAGCGTAAGGCCGAGGCCGTCGAACATCTGCTCGAACTCGTGCGCCGCGACCGCAACTGGAACGAGCAGGCGGCGAGGAAGCAGCTGGTGCAGCTGTTCGACGCCTGGGGGCCGAAGGATCCGTTGACCGCCGAGGGCCGGCGGCGGCTGTCCTCGATCCTGTTCTCCTGATCGCACACGGCTCCGGCGCCGCGGATCGGGCCCGATCGAGACACGGGAGTGCACATGCCGTTGACGATCAGCGAGCGCTACCGCCGCCCCGGCGACCTGCCGCAGCGCATCCCCGTGTTCCCGCTGCGCGGCGTGATCCTGCTGCCGCGTGCCTCGCTGCCGCTCAACATCTTCGAGCCGCGTTATCTGGCAATGGTCGACGACGTGATGCGCGGCCACCGCATCATCGGCGTCATCCAGCCGGCCGGTTCCGGCGACGATGCCGCCGAAAGCCCCCCGGGCAAGGCGGTCGATTTGCGCCGGGTCGGCTGCGCCGGGCGCGTCACCGCCTACCAGGAGCTCGACGACGGGCGGCTCGTGATCTCGATCTCCGGCGTCGCCCGCTTCGAGACCTTGGCCGAGGAGCCGGACGGACGGCCCTACCGCACGATGCAGGTCTCCTACGACCGCTTCGCCAGTGACCTCGGCGCCGCCACCGACGAGCGCGAGGTTGACCGCGAGCATCTGCTGCGCGTCTTGAAGAGCTACCTCGAGGCCAACCGCCTCAAGGCCGACTGGCAGGCGATCGTCGCCGCCCCGATCGAGTTCCTCGTCAACGCGCTCTCGGTGATGAGCCCTTACGGCCCGGAGGAGAAGCAGGCACTGCTCGAGGCGGCCGACCTGAAATCGCGTGCCGACGTGCTGGTGGCGCTGGCCGAGATGGAGCTGGCCGGCGGCCGCGGCGGCGGCTCGACGCTGCAATAGCGTCTGCATGTCGCTTTGCATGTCGCAGTGATTGTCAAACGGCGCTGCAGGCGGGCGAGACGCTCGGCGGCCTACTCCTTCCACCGCCTCGAGGGGGAGGAAGCGAGAAGCGCGAGGGGCGCCATCGCCGGCGCAGAGGCTTTCCGGTCGAGCAGCGCCGTGCGGTTGACGGCAGCGGCGGCTCGACGGATGCTCGCCAGCATGAGGGATTTGATCGACCGGCTGGAGCCGTGGCTGGCGCGCTTTCCGGCGTTGCAGCGCCTGCTCGGCCACGCCTCGCGCGCCGAGCGCACTACACTTCTCGCCGTCACCGCGGCGGCGCTGCTGCTCGCGGCGTTCGCGAAAATCGCCGAGGAGGTGAGCGAGGGCGATACGCGCGGCTTCGATACGCGGCTCATGCTGGCGCTGCGCACGCCCGGCAACCCGGCCGACCCGATTGGCCCGGTGTGGCTCGAGGAGACGATGCGCGACTTCACCGCGCTCGGCAGCACCGGCGTGCTGGCGGTGATGACGCTCGCGGTGATCGGCTTCCTCGTCTTCACGCTGAAGCGCCATGCGGCGGCGCTGGTCGCCGTGTCGGTGGCGGGCGGCACGCTGCTCTCCTCGCTGATGAAGTTCGGCTTTGCGCGGCCGCGGCCCGATCTCGTGCCACACGAGACGATCGTGTCGACGGCGAGCTTTCCGTCCGGCCATTCGATGATGTCGGCGGTCGTCTACCTGACGCTCGGCGTGCTGCTGGCGCGCACGCAGGCGGCGCCGCGGGTGAAGCTCTACGTGCTCGCCGTCGCGCTTGCGCTCACCGTGCTGGTCGGCGTCAGCCGGGTCTATCTCGGCGTCCACTGGCCGACCGACGTGCTCGCCGGCTGGGCGCTCGGCGCGGCATGGGCGCTGCTGTGCTGGCTCGCCGCGCTGTGGCTGCAATCGCGCGGTCAGGTCGAGCCGCCGAACAGCGACGAGCCGCATCAGGGGAGGTCGTGATCACGACGGGGACATGACGCGCTCGCCCGCATCGACTCGCCGCACTCTGCCAACCCTGCGCGATCGGGATCGTAACCGCGGAACATCGCACCCCCACTTTACCTCGCCCCCCGTCTCGCGCTATGCGCTCACCCATGACCCTCAAAACCCGCATCATTCCCTGCCTCGACGTCAAGGACGGCCGTGTCGTCAAGGGCGTCAACTTCGTCGATCTCGTCGACGCCGGCGACCCGGTCGAGGCGGCCGCCGCCTATGACGCGGCCGGCGCCGACGAGCTCTGCTTCCTCGACATCACCGCCTCCCACGAGAACCGCGACACCATCCTGCACATCGTCGAGGCAACCGCCGAGCGCTGCTTCATGCCGCTCACCGTCGGCGGCGGCGTCAGGACGGTCGAGGACGTGCGTAAGCTGTTGGAGGCCGGCGCCGACAAGGTGTCGATCAACACCGCAGCGGTGTTCAACCGGCAGTTCGTGAAAGAGGCCTCGGAGAAGTTCGGGTCGCAGTGCATCGTCGTCGCCATCGACGCCAAGAAGGTGTCGGCCGAGGGCGAGCCCGATCGCTGGGAGATTTTCACCCACGGCGGGCGCAAGCCGACCGGCATCGATGCCGTCGCGTACGCGCGCGAGGTGGTGGCGCTCGGTGCCGGCGAAATCCTACTGACCTCCATGGACCGCGACGGCACCAAGGCCGGCTTCGACCTCGCGCTGACGCGGGCGATCGCCGATGCGGTGACGGTGCCGGTGATCGCCTCCGGCGGTGTCGGCACGCTCGATCACCTCGTCGACGGTGTGAAGCAAGGCCACGCCAGCGCGGTGCTCGCGGCCTCGATCTTCCACTTCGGCACGTACTCGATCGGCGAAGCGAAGCGCCACATGGCTGCGGCCGGCCTCGCCATGCGCCTCGACGGCGTTTGATCTTTCGTCGCAGGGCGGCGCCGTGCCTATCATTCGCGTCCGTTGAGGGTACGGGCAAACCATTGAGCAATCAGCATATGGGCCCGCGCACGCCGGATTTTCGAGCACGTCCACTATTCTCACCTGCGGCAAATTCGGCACCGCAAAGCGATTGTCTTGCGATGGGTTGGGCTGCTAGGCCTCACAGGCAACTTTAAGAGCACCCAGCGAAAGGGACCAAAGCATGATGATCAAGAACACCGGCGCGCTCGCCGCGCTTCTCGCTGCCGCCTCGATGCTCGCGCTCGCGCCGGCAGCCGATGCCACCACGCGCGCACGCGCGGCGAAGGCTGCCCCGGTTCCGGTCGCCAAGGCGGCACCCGCCAAGGCCAAGAGCTGCCCTGAGCTCGATGCGGTCGATCCCGACGGCGACGGGTCGTGGTCGATATTCGAGGCCAAGAAGCGCGCGCTCGCCGTGTTCGCCAAGCTCAACAAGGACGGCGACCGCACTCTGGAGCTGGATGAGCTTGCCGGCCGCCTCGGCAAGGAGCAGTTCGATAAGGTCGACGTGATCAAGCGCAAGGGCATCAGTCGGCTCGAGTGGCTGCGCATGACCAAGAAACTGTTCCGCGCCGCCAACAAGGACCGCGACATCACGCTCGAGTGCGACGAGATCGTGAGCCCGGCGGGCAAAGCGCTGGCGCACGTGCTCAGATAATCTGCGAGGCGCACTGCGGAGGACTCTCGGCCCGCTGCGCCACATCGTAGGAAGGAACGCGACGAGGCCCGGCCACTCGGTCGGGCCTTGGTCGCTTTTCAGGGGGCAGTGATCGAGGCTATGCCGCCTGCGACCGGGCGGTGATCAGGTCCCAGGCGACGTTGAGCTGCTTGGTGCGCTTCTCGCGCACGAGCCTGTCGAGCTCGTTGTTGGCGAGGTCCGGGTGCCAGCTCTGGCGCAGGCCGTCGGCGATCTTCTTGACCACCTCGATCGGGGCGTCCGGTGCGGCGCCGAGCAGCGCCAATGCCTCGGCGCGGGTCTCCGGCAGCCAGTTGAGCACGCTCTCGGCCTCGGGCGCCGGAGGCGCGAATTGCGCCCCGATCGTGCCGGCGGGCGCCGCGGGCGCGGGCTGCGAAGGTGGCGCCGTCGGCAACCTCGGCTCGATCGCGCCGGGCCGTGTCGCCACCAGGGCGCGGGTGCCGGTGTCGCCACCGAGCGAGATGGCGCCGTAGTCGCGGGCCTCCGGCGGCACCACGGCAACGCGCGACGATCGCGGACGCGAGACCATGAACGCGGCGAGTGCGATTGCGGCGAGCGCCGCGGCGCCGATCGCTGCGCCGGCGATGGTGGTGAAGCGGCGGCTCTCCGGCGTGGAGGCGGTGCTCGCCGCCTCGGCGGGTGATGGTAGCGTCGGCGCCGCCGCAGGCGTCGGCGCAGCGGGCAGCATGGCGAGCCTGTCCTCGTCGCCGCCCGATCCGGCGGCCGGCGGCGCCGGCGCAACCAACTGCCTCGAGTGCCTGCTCGCCGTGGCGTCGGCCTCGCCGCCCGGATTGAGGATCTTGTAGCCGGGACTCGCCCTGTCGCCGGCGTCGGACGTCGCACGCGTCTCCGCCTTGCCGAGGTCCGCCTTGGCGGCGTCCGTCCTCGCGATGGCCGCGCTGGACCGACCCTCGCTCGCGCTGTCTTTTCGGGCCGGATTGGGCAGCGGCAGTGCGATCGTCGCGGCGTCGATCGGCGGCACCGGCTTTGCGGTGGCCGGTGTAGGCGCCTCGATAAAACGCGCGTCGATGCCGAGCATCGGCGCGAACCCGGGCGGCAGCTCGATCACGCGGCCGGAGGCGGCACGTGGCGTGCCGAAGCCATCGCCATAAGGGGTGCCGGCACCGGGATAGCGCATGCGCGGACCGCTGAAGGGCTCGCGCGCGGCCGTGCCCCAGCTGCGTCCCATACCGATTACCATGCGGTCGCCTTTGACCCGCGCCGGATAGCGCTGCTGGAAGGCAACGGCGCCAACCACGTCGAGCCACGCGACTCGGGCGCCGCCGCAATCGATGTCGAAGCGATGGATGCGCCAGCTGCGGCATCGGCTCTGGTCGGCCGGCGAGCAGGCGGTGTGAATCTCCTGCTGACGCGGGCCGAGGATCGGATACTCACGCGGCGGGCTCTGGACGAGCTCGAGGTTGCGCCCCTCGACGCGGCAGTCGTAGGACATCAACAAGCGCTCGCCGGCCGCGGCGAGGTCGTTCGCCAGCGCCAGCGCCGCGAGCCCGATGAAAGCCACGCGAATTATCCGGCCGATGCCGCGAAACGCCCGCATGTCCCGCTCCCCGTCGCCGTGGCTCGATTCCTCGTACGCGACGCGCCACCAAGATCGAGCAGACCGTCGATGGCGACCGTGGCACCTTTGTGGCAGCGCCGCGGTGCCGCCGAGCCTGGAACGTTCACGTGCGGGCGAAGGCGCGGCCTACCGCCTGTCCTGGCGGCGCTGCCAGACAAGGTAGCTGACGGTCACGATGGCGGTCAGCAGCATCGTGCCGATGATGTCCGAGCGGCGGATGAACTGGAACCAAAGCTCGATGCCCTGCGCATAGCCGCCCTTGGCGGTCAGCATGGCGTTGGTCGTCACCACGACCAGCGACATCAGCGCGGTCAGTGCGGTGGCAATCGCCACCTCCAGCGCCCGCTTCATCAGGCGCGGCACGGAGAACGCGCTCCGGCCAACGGCGATCATCGTACGGTCGGTCATGGCGCCCCTCCAGATGCCGAATCGTTGATGAGGCAAGCATAGCCGATTCTGTGCCCATTTCGGGGCAGAGCCGGGGCAGTGCAATTCTCCGCGACGCGGGTCTCTTCCTTCTTCCGGGACGGGAGAGGGTGCCCGAAGGGCGGGTGAGGGACGTGCCGCCGACGATGGAGCCCGTTGTGGGCAAGCCCCTCGTCCGGCCTTCGGCCACCTTCTCCCGAGGGGGAAGGGAAGTGGCCGCCTCTCCTCCTTCTCCCGAGGGCGAAGGAAAATGGCGGGCGCGAGCTTCGAGATTCGAATGGCCCTGGGGCGTCGCGTCGTGTCCGCTCAATGCCGCCGGCGGCTGACGAAATGCGCCGCCTCGACCAGCCAGCGCGCATCCGCCCCGAACGGCGCCAGCGCGGCGATCGCCTCGGCCTCGGCCTCTGCCAGCAGCTGCCGCGCCGGCTCGATCCCCATCAGCGAGATCAGCGTCGCCTTGCCGCGGTGCGCGTCCTTCGCCACCGCCTTGCCGACCGTCTCCGCATCACCCTCGACATCGAGCAGGTCGTCGGCAATCTGGAACGCGAGGCCGAGGCTCCGGCCGTAGGCGAGGAGCGCGCGGCGGCGCTCGGCATCGGCCCGGCCGAGAATGGCGCCGGCCTCGGCGGCGAAGGCGAGCAGGGCGCCGGTCTTCATCGCTTGCAGCCTGCGGACGTGCTCGACCGTGGGGCGCGCCGGCTGGCCGAGCTTGTCGGCCTCGAGGTCGAACGCCTGCCCGCCGACCATGCCCGCGTGACCTGCCGCCCGGGCGAGGCCGAGTGCGAGCTCGCTGCGAACTGCCGGATCGACATGGCACTGCGGCGAAGCGAGGATCTCGAAGGCGAGCGTCGCCAGCGCATCGCCGGCCAGGATCGCGGTCCACTCGTCGAAGGCCTTCCACACCGTCGGCTGGCCCCGCCGCACCTCGTCGTCGTCCATCGCCGGCAAGTCGTCGTGGGCGAGGCTGTAGCAGTGCACGCACTCCAGCGCGACTGCGGTCTCGGCCGCCGCCTCGATCGGGATCCCGAACAACGCCGCCGATTCGATCACCAGAAATGGACGGAACCGCTTACCGCCGCCGAGCAACCCGTGGCGCATCGCCGCCAGCAGGCGGGGCGGGGTGGCCGAGCACGCTTCCGCGGCCAGATGCGCGGCGAGCCGCCGCTCCACCACCGCCGCCGTTTCGGCCAGCCTTTGCGCCAGGCTCATGGACGTCCTACCTAGGGAGAGTGGCGACGTGCTCCGGAGGGGCCGTCGATCCCAGTCCGGCTCGCCCGTCCGCTAGCCGATCGGGACGGGCGAGACAAGGGCATGCACGATTCCAAGCTCGAGGACCCGGACGGGGCCGCGGCGGCGCCGCCGCCCCCGGCGGCCGAGCGTGCGTCCCACGCCGCACCTGTCGAGACACCCGCTGTCGCCGTCGACGCCGTCGCAGGCGAGCCAGTTCCGGATGCCGTGGGTGACGAGCCGTTCGGGACGCGCCCCTTGGACACCAACGCGCCGAGCGAGCTGGGGCCGGTCGCCGCCACTCCCGCGGCCGAGCAGCTCGTCGAGCTTGTGACCGTCAGGCCTGCAGCGGCCGAGCCGACCGCGCTCGAGCGACCCCTCCCCGTTGCTCCGCTCGCCGATGACGCGAGCCCCACCCAGGCGCCACAACAATCGGATCGAGCCGCCGCCATGACTTCCTCGCCCCGCTTTCTGGGAGAGGGTTGGAGTGAGGGGCGGCCGGCGGCACGTCCGACGGGCGCTGCTTCTGCTCTCCTCACCGAAAAGGCGGAGGCACGAGAGACGTGGCGGCAGAGGTGGCGGCCGGGACGCCTCGCCGACTGGGCGCCGACGCTCCGCCGCATCGTGCGGCTCGCAGCGCTCGCACTCGCCGGCTGGCTGGCCCTCGTCGTGCTCCTCGTCGCCGTGTTTCGCTTCGTCGATCCGCCGGGCTCGATGCTGATGCTGGTCCAGCGGCTCGGCGGCACCACGATCAACCAGAGCTGGCGCGATCTCGACGACATCTCGCCCGAGCTGGGGCGCGCGGTGGTTGCCGCCGAGGACGCGCGCTTTTGCGGGCACTGGGGCATCGACCTCGACGAGATCGCCAACGCGGTGCGCCGGGCGCGCGACGGAACGCCGCGCGGGGCGAGCACCATCACCATGCAGGTTGCCAAGAACCTGTTCCTGTGGCCGTCGAAGAGCTATCTGCGCAAGGCGCTGGAGGTGCCGGTCACGCTGGCGATTGAGCTCTTCTGGCCCAAGCGGCGCATCGTTGAAGTGTACCTCAACATCGCCGAGTGGGGCCCGGGCGTGTTCGGCGCCGAGGCTGCTGCCCGCCACCATTTCGCAAAGTCCGCCAAGCGACTCACCAGCCGAGAGTCCGCCTTGCTGGCGGTCACGCTGCCCAATCCGGCGCTACGCAACGCCGGCAAGCCGAGCCGGATGGTGAACCGCCTCGCCAGCCTGATCGAGCGCCGCGCCACGGCGCTCGCCAGCGCCACCCACTGCCTCGGACCGCGACGGCTTTCCCGGTTCGGGGCTAGCGCCCAGCGGCCGTTCCCGGTATAAGGCCGGCCGAGCCGGGTCCGCACGGATCGAGCCCCCCGGGGATCGAACGCAGCAGCGGACCGCTTGAATCGAACATCGTTCACGTCATCCGTGCCCCGAGCGGGCCGGTGGACGTGGACCCGATCCCTGTTGGAGCTCTACCGATGGCCGTTCCGAGGAAGAAAGTGTCCCCGATGAAGCGCGGCATGCGCCGCTCGCACGACGCGCTCTCTGCGCCGGCCTATGTCGAGGACAAGGAGTCGGGCGAGCGCCGCCGGCCCCACCACATCGACCTGAAGTCGGGCAAGTACCGCGGCCGGCAGGTGCTGCCGGAGAAGTCCGAGGTCTGATGAGTATGGCCACGGTTTCGTGCTAGCATCCAGCGGGCACGCCTCGCAACGTGTGGGTGCGGGCTCGTGGCCTGGGGGCGGCGAGCATGTTCTGTCGGCCGTGAAATTCGTCACAATGCCGGGCTAGTTGCTCCGGGCCCAACCACGCGCCGCCTCGGCCACCAGGAGACCCCAATGTCGCTCAGATCACTGCCGCTCATCATCATCGCGTTCATCCTCTACAACGTGGTCGTGCTACTCGGCGGGCAGGGGGCGGACGAGATCCTGCGCAAGGTCATCTTCTCACTGCCCTCGATCCGCGCCGGCGCCGATGGAGCCCGCTCGTTCTGGACCTTCACCTGGGGCGATCTCATCATTCTGGTGACGATGCTGCTTTTGTTCGTCGAGATCCTGAAGGCGACCTACACCTCGACCGCCTCGCTGCTCGATCACGGCCTGTCGATGCTGGTGTTCATCGCTTGCCTGGTCGAGTTCCTGCTCGTCGACCGCGCCTTCACCTCGGTGTTCTTCATGATCATGGTCGCGACCCTGATCGACGTCGTCGCCGGCTACACGATCGGCATCCGCGTCGCCCGCCGCGATATCGGTTTTGGTGCTGCGGACCAGTAGGTTGCCGCAGCAAATCCTGATCGTGACCTTGCCACGGCCGGCGCGAGCGCCGGCCGTTTGCGCTGACCCATCCCCGGGGGCTCACCCGCGCCGCACGACGATCAGCGCGGCCGGAAGAAAGTGCACGCCGCGAATTGTCGCCGGGCGCTGATGCAATTCGCGCGAATTCGATTACATTGCTCCCGAGACGGCGGGCTTGTGCCCGGCGCGATGGCCTTTACCGGCGTGCCGCCGCAATCCCGTCGCGATTCAGTCGAGAGTTGTGGCTAGGTTGCACCGCGGTTGTGCGTCCAGCCGGGCGAGCGCGCGCGGGCTCCCGGCTGACCTATTGGCCGCGACCGCGGAGCGGGAGGCGACAAAGATGCAAGGACAGACGCCGGCCGGTCAGAGCCCGCTGCTCGACCTCAAGGCAACCATCGACTGGCTGACGACCGTCGATTGGGCCCATGCCGCCGGCTTCGCCCTGCTCGCGCTCACGCTGTGGCTGCTGCTGACCTCGCGCGTCGCCAAGCGCGTGATGGGCGTGGCCGAGGAAACCGTGTTCGCCAACTGGCGCCTCGCGCTGCTCGCCGCCACCGGCCTCGTGCTGTCGCTCGCCTCCGGCTGGACCACCTGGGACGGCATGCGCAATTTCACCCGCGAGCCGATCCTCTCGTTCATGATCACGTTCGGCATCCAGGGCGTGATGCTGATCGTCGCCTGGCTGATCGGCGAGAGCTTCGCCAGCGGCATGAATGTGCGCGCCAGCGACAGCGAGCGCAGCGGCTTCGGCAAAGGCATGCAGGCGACGCTCGGCGCGCTCATCGGCGTGATGCTGTTCATCGCCGTCGTCATGTTCGGGCCGTTCACCTCTGTCGCTCCGGGCGGCGGGCTTGCCTCGGGCGGTTGGGGCGAGGTCGGCGACAAGCTCCTGATTGTCGTCGTCGGTCTGCTCGCCGCGGCGCTGATCGTCGTCTACGCCTCGAGCGACCTCGTCCGCCCCTATCTTCAGAGCTCGCGCGTCATCCTCCGCAATACGGTGCTGTGGGTGATGTTCCTCGCCTGCATGGCGACCTCGGTCTTCTTCTCCTTCGACTCGCTGTTCTCGACCATCTTCCCGCAGGACGAGCGCCGCCGGGCGGCCGAGATCCGCGCCGTCAACCAGGTCGCGAGTGTCGTCTCCGACATCGGCACGCTGGCGACGAGGCGCCAGATCGAGGAGGCCAAGTCGCTGTTCGAGAGCGAGCCCTGGGCGCGCTACGAGGCCGTGCTCGATAAGGTTCAGGAGCTGGCCCGGCGCGCACCCGACGAGGTCCGCAAGCAGCTGACAATGGAGCTGGAGGCGCAGCGGAGCCGCATTGCCAAGCTCGAGGAGCAGCGTGCCAGCGCCGAGGCCGGCCAGGCCGGTCTCGTCACCAAGAAATCGCAGCTCGGCGAGGAGATATCCCGCCTTCAGGCCGAGCGGCCCGACTCCGCCGCTCGCACGCTGGAGCACAAGACAATCGTCGCCGATCTGGAGAAGCGCTACGACGAGCAGCGCACCAGAACGCTGGCCGAGGAGAAGGGCGTCGAGGGCTCCGGCAAGGTCGGCCGCGGCCAGTTCTACCGCGCCAGCAAGGAGGAGGAGGCGAAGCTTCAGGCCGAGCTGCAGGTCGCGCGCGAGCGGCTCAAGTCGCACGACCAGCGCCTGACGGGCATCGACCGCCGGCTCGCTCAGGCCAAGGCGGAGCTCGCTCAGATCGACGGCGATCTCGCCAAGCTCAAGGGCGAGGCCGACACCGCCGGCCAGATGATCGCCGTCGCCCAGTCCGGCGGCCCCAGCGAGAACGCCGAGCGCTACGATCCCGCGTCGGGTGTCGCCGCGCTGGTCCGCGACCGCCAGACGTTCCGCCAGAAGCCCGAGCAGGAGACGCTCGCCGCCATCCAGACCCAGTGCGCGGCACTCGTCGGTGCCAGCACCAAGGTCGTCGCGCTGCGTGAGGTTGCCTCTGGCATCGACTGCAATCCGAAGCAGGCGACCGAGGCCGCCGCGCGCGTGTTCGCACTCAACACAGGCATCAAAACCTTCGAGGCGAATTGCGCCGGCGGTGACAAGCTGCCCCAGGGCGCCACCACCGACACGCTGCTCGAGTTCGGCCGCAAGTGCCTGCAGGACTCCGGCCTGCCGAGCAAAGACCTTGCCCAGATGGGCGCCACGCTGTCCGCCGTCGCGCTCAACCGGGACGACAAGGCGCACCGCTTCGTCGTCACCTGGAACGCGTTCCAGGACGGCAATCGCCTCGCCTACCTCGCGCTCGCCATCGCCATCGCCATCGACGCGTTGATCTTCATGTCCGGCCTGTTCGGCGCCAATGCCGTGCGCTCGCCGTTGTCCGACGTGCCGAGCATGAAGGCGCGCTCGGCCCAGCAGCTCGAGGCGATCATCGAGAACGCGCTGATCCCAGACAAGCTCGCCAACGCACACGCGGTGCTGGAGGCGATGCAGCCGATCACGCCGATCGACGGTTTCACCCAGGAGGTCGTGCTGCCCTATCACGACGCGCCCTCGCGCGGGCGGGTGCTGAAGGTTCTCAACGCCGCCGCCACCATCGGCGCCGTCGCCCGCGACCCCAACCGTCCGGAGCGCTATCTGGTCCGCCCGGAGCTATTCGAGTTCCTATCCGTCGTCGCCAAGAAGGCGTTCGATGCCGACGAATCCCACGCCCGTCTCGCCGAGCTGAAGCAGGTCGTCACGGTCGCACTGCAGCCGCACACCGGCTATCACGCCGAGATCGTGCTCGACCACATGCACCCGATCAACGAGAAGGACGGCTTCTCCTCCGAGGTCACGCTGTCGACGGTGCCCTCCGGCGACCTGCCGCTGATGCGCAAGGTGTTGAACTCCGGCGCCATGCTGCGGTTCGTGTCCCACGACACGCGGCGCGGCGAGGAGGACCGCTTCTATGTCCACAAGGATCTCTACAAGACTCTCGCCATGATCGCGGCGAGCGCACCGCGCACTGCCGGCAGCGGCCAGCTCGGCGCGCCGCATCCGGCCCCACCGCGCGGCGCCCGTCACGGAGGCCGGCTCGACTCCGATCTGCCGCGCATCGTGCGCGACGACAAGCGGGCGCTCTCCTCGCCCGCGAGGCAGCTGCCGGGCAAGCCCCAGGCGGCGAGGGAGAGCGGCGAGAGCGCGGAGGCTCACGAGGCGCGAATCGCCTTCCTGCGCGACCTCGTCGCAGCGATAGGCATCGAGGCCGATAGCTACCTTACACTGCAGGGCAAGCCGATGGGCGCCGCGATCGCCGCCGGTGATGCGTTCGACCGCGCACGCCGGTCGAGCCGCCAGCTCGACGCCGAGCTGGAGGTTCGTGACGAGCGCGCGAGAACAGCACTGGACAACCAGTACAAGGTGCTCATGGCACACCTGAGGCCCGACGACACCCTGCGCAGGAATGCGCTCGAGCTTGCTCAGCGCGAGATCGAGACCAACTGGCGCGCGATCATGCTTCTTCCAGCCGGCCCTTACGAGCAGCTGCTGCAGGAGCTGCTCGACACACTGGAGCCGCAGAGTGGCGACGGGCTGCTGCCGCCCGAGGGCGAGGACCTGCTGCGGCGTGTGAAGCACCTCTATCGAGCGCTCGGCCGCAGCCACCGCGGCACCACCGAGGAGTGGGAGGAATTGGTCGCCTCGCTCGACGCGG
>JBFMEX010000024.1:34138-88458 GCA_040752215.1 Pseudomonadota bacterium
CCGGTCGCAACCCCGGCAACGGCAAGCGAACGCTGAACTGACCTGGAGATCGGTCCCGCCCCTGCACCTCTCCGATTTTGGGCAGAGGTCGCCGCGGCCCCGGCCTCGATGGAAATGCAAGACGCCTGATCGGTGCCGGGCGAGGGCCACCCACCACGAGCGTCGAGAGCGTGCAATCATGCCGGAGCACGCACGTTTCGACCTGTTGTGAGGAGCGGCCAGCGCGCCAATAGCTCATTTTGTTGGCGCGCGGCCAGCGGCTGCGCAGGTCGCTAGTGGGCATCACCCGAGCCCGTCGAATGCCGCCGCAAAGATCTCCGGCGCGATCGCCGGACCCGCGTCGGACGCGAGGTGCCGCGCGAGCAGGCTCGGCCCGGCGTAGCGACACGGATATCGGCGCGCCTTGAACGCGTCCTCGATCACGCGCCGGATCGCGATCTCGCGCTCGTCCCCCGCGCTCACGATCTCCATGACCGAGCCGATCATCCCGGCGCCGGGGTTGTCGCGACCGACCCCACCACCAGCCGCGCAATGCGGCCGGCTCCCCGGAGTGGAGTCACGTTGCGCCAAGCAAAAAGCGAAGAGCCGTGCCCCGGACCAGGGAGCACGGCTCTGCAGAACGAACGATCGCGCGGAGGCGATTATTTCGACGGCTTGCGCGCCGGCTTCGCGGCCGGAGCCGCAGCGGCCGGACGGGCGTGCATCGCAGAGAGACGCGACATGAACGCGGCGCGGCGCTCGGTCATCTTCGCGGTGAAGGCAGCATGACGCTCGGCCATCTTGGCCGCCAGCGGGCAGGCCGGACGGGCGGCCGCAGCGGGCTTCGCCGGCGCAGCGGCGGCCGGCGCATCCTTGGTCGAGCCGCGCTTCACGCTGGCGTCGGCAGTTGCGGGCACGAGAGCCATAGCGGCGACCGCGGCGATGGCCGCGAAGGAAAGGCGCGTGGACATTAGAGAAGACCTCCGGGTTTGAACGAGCGTCGCGATCGGTTGTTGATTGAGTACGCGATCATCGTCTTATGACGGCAGGTCAGGGAAAATGTCTTGAACCTTGAAAGAACATGGTTACCACGCCTGCGACAGGGCGCCGCCCCTGGCCGTGTGGCAACCCTCCGCACGATCCGCCAAGTTGCTGACACAGCTGGCGTTCGTCCTTCGTTCGCCTCATTCGGAGGGTATGAAATCTCGTGTGGGCCCAAGCCGCCGAGCCGCGCTTAACGAACGCTTAACCCTCCCTCTTCACACTCCCTTCATCCTCGTTTTCGGGGCCTTGCGTGGGAGTGGGGGGTGCGGCTTGGATCTCTGCCACATCCGTTGCGTTGCTGAGAGTTGTGTCCAATGGTGCTGCGTCGTCGTCCTGGCCCGGCTCGTGCCGAGCATTCTCATCGAGATCGCATTCTGGTCGGTGACTGCCTCGCCGAGCTACGTCGAGTTCCCGACGGAAGCGTAGACCTCGTCTTCGCCGACCCGCCCTACAATCTGCAGCTCGACGGCGAGCTCCTGCGGCCGAACAATACCCGCGTCGACGGCGTTGACGACGACTGGGACAAGTTCGCGAGCCTCGCCGACTATGACGCGTTCAGCCGCGCCTGGCTCGCCGAGTGCCGCCGCGTGCTGAAGCCCGACGGCGCGATCTGGGTCATCGGCTCCTATCACAACGTGTTCCGGCTCGGCGTCGCGCTGCAGGATCTGGGCTTCTGGATCCTCAACGACATCGTCTGGCGCAAGGTCAACCCGATGCCGAACTTCCGCGGCCGGCGCTTCACCAACGCGCACGAGACGCTGATCTGGGCGGCGAAGAGCGCGAAGTCTCGCTACACCTTCAATTACGAGAGTCTGAAGGCGCTCAACGACGACCTGCAGATGCGCTCCGACTGGCTGTTCCCGATCTGCTCCGGCCCCGAGCGGCTGAAGGACGACGGCGGCCGCAAGGCGCACCCGACGCAGAAGCCGGAAGCGCTGCTCACTCGCGTGCTGCTCGCCTCGTCGAACGCCGGCGACACCGTGCTCGACCCGTTCTTCGGCACCGGCACTACCGGCGCGATGGCGAAGCGCCTGGGGCGCCACTGGATCGGCATCGAGCGCGACGCGGACTACGCCAAGGCCGCGCGGGAGCGCATCGACCGCGTGACGCCGCTGCCACCCGGCGCGCTCGAGACGCAGCGCTCGAAGCGGGCCGAGCCGCGGGTGCCGTTCGGCACCATCGTCGAGCTCGGCATCCTGGAGCCGGGCGCGCAGCTCTACGATCCCGCTGCCACGATCCGCGCCGAGGTGATCGCCGACGGCACGCTGCGCTGGCGCGGCAGCCAGGGCTCGATCCATCGGCTCGGCGCCGAGGTGCAGGGCAAGAGCGCGTGCAACGGCTGGACGTTCTGGCACTTCGAGGCCGAGGGCAAGTTGAAGCCGATCGACCTCCTCCGCGAGGAGGCCAAACGCCAGCTCGGCCTCACGGCGCGCGTTCCGCTGGTGGCGGCGGAGTGACCACCACGAGCAGAATTTCGACCAACGTCACCGCTGGCCGCGGGCGGCGGTCGGCCCTCGGAGCGAGAGCTGCACGCGCAATTGTGGTGACACTCAGCCCTCCTCGGCTTTGAACGGGCGCGCCAGCAATGCGGCGATGGCGTCGTCGACGCTGGTGCGGCCCTCGACGATCGCGTGCACGCCTTCCGCGATCGGCATCTCGATGCGCTTCTCGCGCGCGAGGCGCACCACCGCCGCCGCGGTGTAGACGCCTTCCGTCACCGCGCGCCTCGCGCCGAGGATGTCCTCCAGCCGCTCGCCCTCACCGAGCGCGACGCCGAGGCTCATGTTGCGCGATTGCCGGCTGCCGCAGGTGAGTATGAGGTCGCCGAGCCCGGACAATCCCATCAGCGTCTCGGGTCGCGCGCCGAGCGCGGCGCCGAAGCGGCGCAGCTCGACGAACCCGCGTGCGACCAGCGCCGCGTGCGCGCTGGCGCCGAGGCCCTTGCCGGCGACGATGCCGGCGGCGATGGCGAGCACGTTCTTCACCGCGCCGCCGATCTCCACGCCCAGCCGGTCCGACGACCAGTAGAGTCTCAGCTGCCGGTAGCCGAGCTGCTCCGCGAGCAGGCGTCCGAGATCCGGGTCCGCGCAGGCGATGGTCAGCGCCGTCGGCAGGCCACGCGCCACGTCGGCGGCGAAGCTCGGGCCCGACAGCACGCCGAGGATTGCCGCCGGCACCGTCTCCGCCAGCACCTCGCCCATCAGCTTGCCACTTTGCTGCTCGATGCCCTTGGCGCAGTCGACCAGCACCTGGTCCTGGCGCACGTGGGGCGCGATCTCCCTGGCCACCGCGCGCACGTGCTGGGCGGGCGCCACCATCAGCAGCGCATCCATCGCCGCGACCTCGGCGAGCCGCTCGGTGGCCCTGAGACCCGGATCGAGCCCGATGCCGGGCAGGAACACCGGATTGACGTGGCGCTCGTTGATCGCCGCCACCGTCTCCGGCTCACGCGCCCAGATCAGGACGTCGCGGCCGGCGAGGCGGAGCGTCTGCGCCAGCGCCGTGCCCCACGCGCCCGCGCCGATCACGCCGATGCTGTCGATTCTCATGGCCCCTCGCGAACGATCCACGCGCCGTCCGCGACTTGTAGCACGTCGACCCAGACCGGTAAGCGCGCGCTTTGGGGGCGGATCCCGCGGGTCTGAGCCCGCTGGGCGAATCCATTCTCGGCGAGCGCCGTTCTCATCCCTCGCCCGGGACGGGAGAAGGAAGTGACTCCCTTCTTTCCCTCTCCCAGTGCGGGAGTGGGTGCCCGAAGGGCGGGTGAGCGACGTGCCGCGGCCGATGCCGCCGAGGATGGACAGATCCCCCACCCGGCCTGCGGCCACCGTCTACCTAGGGAGAAGGAAAGTAGCGGGCGCGGTCGCTCGGATGGGGTCTGACCGGCCGGGCCTGACCCCTCGAATGGTCACGCCTTGACGCCGGCGCCGATCGCCGGGGCGGCGTCGGGATCGAGCGGCCAGCGCGGACGCACCGGCGCGTCGAGCCCATCGACGAGGCCGCGCGCGAGCCGCTCGGCGCCGGCCCAGGCGACCATCGCCGCGTTGTCCGTGCACAAGGCGATCGGCGGCACCGAAAGACGATAGCCGCGCGCGCTCACCAGCGCATCCAACGCGGCGCGCAACGCGAGGTTGGCCGCCACGCCGCCGGCGACGACCAGATGGCGCCCGCCGCCAGCGGCTCCGAGCCGCTCATCGACGATGTCCATCGCCCGGCCGACGCGATCGACGACGCTCGCCGCCACCGCGCACTCGAACGCGGCGCAAAGGTCGGCGACATCCTGCTCCAATAGTGGCTCCAGCGCTTTCGCCCGCTGGCGCACCGCCGTCTTGAGGCCGGCGAACGAGAAATGCGGCTCCGCCCGCCCGAGCATCGGCCGCGGCAGCTCGAAGCGATCGGCGTTGCCCTCGCGCGCCGCGCGTTCCACCGCCGGTCCGCCCGGCATTGCGAGACCGAGCAGCTTGGCGGTCTTGTCGAAGGCCTCGCCGAGCGCGTCGTCGATCGTCGTGCCGAGCCGCGAATAGCGGCCGACGTCCTCGACCAGCAGCAGTTGTGTGTGGCCGCCCGAGACCAGCAACAGCAGGTACGGTGGCCGCAGACCCTCGGTCAGCCCGGGCGTCAGCGCGTGCGCCTCGAGGTGATTGATGGCCGCGAGCGGCTTGCCGGCGGCGAGTGCCAGCGCCTTGCCGGTGACCAGCCCGACGATCAGCCCGCCGACGAGCCCGGGGCCCGCCGTCGCCGCCACGCCATCGACGTCTCCGAGCGCAAGCCCCGCCCGGCTCAGCGCCTCGGCGACGATCTCGTCCAAGCACTCCACATGGGCGCGGGCGGCGATCTCCGGCACCACGCCGCCGAACGCGCGGTGCTGCTCCCATTGCGAGCGCACCACGCTCGACACGATGCGCCCGGTGCCGTCGCCCGCGCGCACCACCACCGCCGCCGCGGTCTCGTCGCAGCTGGTCTCGATGCCGAGCACCGTCAGATGGGCGCTGAAGTTCGGGTTGCTTGGGCGCATCGGGCTCGATTTGCGTTGCCGGGCCGAGAGGGGCATTAATGGCCGCCGAACAGTCGGCCCCCGCCTAACACCTGGAGCAGAGCGCTTGCAAGGCAAGACCATCCGGATCGGTACCCGCGGCTCGCCGCTCGCCCTCGCCCAGGCCTACGAGACTCGCTCCCGGCTCGGCGCCGCCCACCACCTGGGCGACGGCGCGTTCGAGATCGTCGTCATCAAGACCACGGGCGACCGCATCCTCGACCGGCCGCTCGCCGAGGCCGGCGGCAAGGGCCTGTTCACCAAGGAGATCGAGGAGGCGCTGCTCGCCGGCTCCATCGATCTCGCCGTACACTCGATGAAGGACATGCAGACCGCGTTGCCCGACGGCCTGGCGCTCGGCGCCGTGCTTCCGCGCGAGGACGTGCGCGACGCGTTCGTGAGCCTTGCATACCGCTCGCTCGAGGAGATGCCGGCGGGTGCGATCGTCGGTACCTCCTCGCTCCGCCGCCAGGCGCAGCTCCGCCACCGCCGGCCCGACCTCCAGGTGATCGGCTTCCGCGGCAACGTGCAGACGCGGCTGCAGAAGCTCGGCGAGGGCGTCGCCGACGCAACCTTCTTGGCGACCGCCGGACTGCGCCGCCTCGGCCTCGCGAATCGCATCACCAGCCTGATCGCGACCGACGTCATGCTGCCGGCGGTGGCGCAAGGCGCGATCGGCCTCGAGATCCGTGCCGACGACGACGCAACCCGCACGCTAATCGCGCCGCTCGACCACGCGGCGACACACCTTGCCGTCACGACCGAACGCGCTTTCCTCGCCCGGCTCGAGGGCTCCTGCCGCACACCGATCGCCGGCCTCGCCGAGATCGACGGCGACACCATTCGCCTCAGCGGCGAGATCCTTTCTCCCGACGGGCGCGAGCGTCATGCCGCCGTGCGGGAGGGTTCCTCGCGCGACCCCGAGGCACTCGGCACGGCGCTCGCCGACGAGCTGATCGGTCGCGCCGGAGCGGATTTCCTGAAGGCGTTCGCCTGATGCGCGTGCTGGTGACGAGGCCCGAGGAGGACGCTGGCGGTCTGTGCGAGCGCATCGAGGCGCTCGGTCTCGAGGCCTTTCATGCGCCGCTGACCAAGATCGAAATGTTGCCCGACATTACGATCGGTCTCGAGGGCGTGCAGGCACTCGTTGCCACCAGCCGCAATGCGCTGCGCGCGCTGGTCGACAATCCCGCCATCGACGCCGCGCGCAGGCTGCCGCTGCTCGCCGTCGGCAAGGCGACCGCCGCACTTGGCCGCGACATGGGCTTCGGTGACGTACGAACCGGTCCAGGCAACGGAGCCGGCCTCGCCGAGACCATCCGCGCGACGCTCGATCCGGCAGATGGCGCCCTGCTCCATATCAGCGGCGAGGTGCTTGCCTTCGACCTCGCCGCCGCGCTCGCGCCCCCGGGCTTCACGGTCCGCCGCGCAATCGTCTACCGCTCGGCCACAGCCGAGCGGCTGCCGCCTCTGGTTGCAGATCGGCTTCGCGCCGGGTCGCTCGACGTCGTCACATTGATGTCGCCCCGAGCCGCCGAGACCTTCGCCTGCCTCGTCGCCGCGGCCGGCCTCGCCGAGGTTGCCCGCGCACCGATCTATGTCTGCCTTTCGCCGGCGGTTGCTGAACGCCTCTCTGCGATCGCGCCGAGCCGCGTGCTGGTTCCGACAACACCTTCGACCGAAGAAATGCTTGCCCTCCTGCGTGACTTGGCGGCAAGATCGGCCCCGACGTGAACCCTGGAAATCGTAACAATTCGTGCAACTGCCCAGCCTAGAGCTCGTTCTGGCCGGCCGCACGACGACATAAGCACTCCAGGCGCGTGAGTGGAGGTATCTCGTCCCATGACAAGCAAGCAGGAAGGCCCGGGCAAGAGCGACCCTCGTCCCGAGGATGCCCCGGGCTCCAAGCGACCGCACGCGACCCTCGACCTCAAGGCGACCGAGATCAAGACCGCAAAGCCCGACGAGCCGAAGGCCACGGCAAGCGCGACCTCCGTTCCGCCGACCGGCGCAGCCAGGCCGGACGACAAGAGCAAGTCCGACACCAAGCCTGCCGCGCCGGCGAGCGCCACCTCGACAGCGCCGAAATCGGTGCCGCCGCCAACCGCACCGTACCGCTCCGGCTTCGGCAGCTTCCTCACCCATATGGCTGCCGGCATCGTCGGCGGCTTTCTCGCCCTTCTCGGCGCCGACACGCTGGGCCCGCTCGGCAAGGACCTCGGCCTGCCGACCGGCGGCATGGCGTTGAGCGGCGCCACCGCCGAGCTGCGAGACCGCCTCGCCGCGCTCGAGAAGTCGCAGCGCACCACCGCCGCCGACGCAGACCTGGTCGACAAGCTCGCGGCCACCGAGGGCCGCCTCGAGCAGCTCGACGAGGAGCTCGTCGGCGTACGCGAGCAGAGCGCTGTGCTGCAGGCCGGCGCGAAGGCCCTCGCCGACAAGCTGGAGAAGGTCTCCGCCGCCGCGGCCGCTCCCGCCGCATCCGAGGCGCGTCTCGCCGATCTCGAGGCCCGGCTGAAGGCGCTCGTCACCGCCGGCGAGCGCGATCCCGACTCGGGCCGCATCCCGCAACTCGCGGCGCTGACCGGCAAGCTCGCCGATCTCGAGGCCGCGCTCGGCAACCAGATCGGCGCCCTGCGCCAGAGTGTCACCGCCGATATCGACCAGCGCCTCGCAGCCGTTGCAGAGGCGAGCGAGGCGGCCAAGGCCGGCACCCAGCGCATCGATCGGCAGGTCGCCGAGGTGCGCACTGACGGCGCCCGCGTCGCCCAGCGCATCGAGGCGCTGAAGGCCGACGGCGAGCGCATCGCCCAGACCGTGCGCGTCGTGCAGGAGGAGACGGGCCAGATCCGCAGCGCGCTCGACGGCCTCAAGGGCGACGTCGAGGCCCGCTTCGGCCAGACCGCCAAGCCGGCCGATGTCGCCCAGGCGGTGAGCCCGGTCGCGGCCAAGATTGCCGCGCTCGAGCAGAGCCTGCAGGGCATCGTCAAGGCCGAGAGCGAGCGCAAGACCAACGCCGAGCGCATCCTGCTTTCGCTCGAGCTCGCCAACCTGAAGCGCGTCATCGACCGCGGCCAGAGCTTCAAGGCCGAGCTCGCCGAGGTCAGGAAGACCGCCGGCAACGCGATCGACGCCGCGCCGCTCACCCGCTTCGAGAACGACGGCGTGCCGACGCTGACCGAGCTGGCCGAGGCGTTCCGTCCGATCGCCCACAAGATCATCGACGCCTCCGACGACCCGACGGAGGGCTCCGTGGTCGATCGCCTGCTCGCCGGCGCCAAGTCGGTCGTGCGCGTGCGCAAGGTCAGCCACGGCGCCGACGACAAGTCGACCGAGGCGGTCGTCGCGCGCATGGACGCCTCGCTGAAGGAGGGTCGCCTCGGCGACGTGATGGCACGCGCCAGGGAGCTGCCGGCCGCGGCCCTGAAGCCGGCCGAGGATTGGCTGTCGAAGGTCGCCGCGAGGCACGCCGTCGATAGCGCGCTGGCCGCCATCGAGGCCCAGCTCAAGACCTCCCTGGCCGGCGCCGGCGCGCCGCCTGCGGCCAAGACCAACTAGGCGCCGGCGTCTGCCGCGCGAGCCCGTCCCGAGATCACAAGGAAGCGAGTCATGTTGCGTCTCATCGCGTTTCTTCTCGCCATCGCGGCGCTGGCGACCGGGCTGTCCTGGCTCGCCGACCGGCCCGGCCTGATCGTCGTCAATTGGCAGGGCTACGAGGCCGAGGTGACGGTGTTCCATGCCGTGGTCGCGCTGGCGATCCTGACCGGCCTCGCCGTGTTCCTGTGGTCGCTCACCCGCCAGATCTGGCTGAGCCCGGCCGCGCTCGGCGGCTACTTCAACAAGCGCCGCCACAAGCGCGGGCTCGAGGCACTCTCCTCCGGCATCATCGCCATCGGCGCCGGCGATCGCTCAAGTGCCACCCGCTATGCGATCCAGGCCAGGAAGTCGCTGCCGCACGAGCCGCTGACGCATCTGCTGCGCGCCCAGGCGGCGCAGCTCTCCGGCGATCGTGCCACCGCGCGCCGCATCTACGAGGGCATGCTCGCCGCCCCCGACACCGAGGTGCTGGGGTTGAGGGGCCTGTTCCTCGAGGCGCAGCACGAGGGCGAGCGGGAGGCCGCACGCCAGTTCGCCGAGCGCGCCATGCGCCTCAACCCGGCGCTCGGCTGGCCGGCCGAGGCGCTGTTCGACATCCAGTGTCGAGACGGCGACTGGGCCGGCGCGCTCGAGACGCTCGCCGTCGCCCGCAAGCACGGACACGTCGAGAAGGCCAGTGCCGAGCGCCGCCGCGCGGTGCTGCTGACCGCCCAGGCGCAGCGCGCCGAGGACGGCGATCCCGAGCGCGCGCTCGGCCTCGCGCTCGAGGCACACGGTCTCGCCAGCGATCTGGTGCCGGCCGCGGCGATCGCCGGCCGCATCCTTGCCGCCCGCGGCAACACGCCCAAGGCCGCCAAGGTGCTGCAGCGGACGTGGCTGCGCGCGCCGCATCCCGATCTCGCCACGGCCTACGCCTATGCGCGGATCGGCGATAGCCCGCGCGACCGCCTCGACCGCGTGCGTCAGCTCGCGGCACTGGCGCCGAACGTCATCGAGAGCCCGATCGCGGTCGCCAAGGTGGCCATCGAGGCGCGCGAGTACGATGTCGCGCGTAGTGCGCTGGAGCCGCTACTCGATGGGCGGATGACCCAGCGCGTGGCGACGCTGATGGCGCGCATCGAAGGAGAGGCCGGCGACAAGGGTCGCGTGCGCGAATGGCTGGCGCGCGCGGTGAGCGCGCCGCGCGATCCGGCCTGGACCGCCGACGGCGTCGTCGCCGACCAATGGGCGCCGATCTCGCCCGTTACCGGCGCGCTCGACGCTTTCCAGTGGCGCGTGCCGGTCGAGGGCGGCGAGACCCGCGAGGGCGATCTCCTCGCCGACAAGCTCGAGGAGCTGATCGCGCTCGGTGCACCGGTCAAGGACGTGACACCACAGGCGACCGCGGTTGCCGCCGAAACCCGCCCGGCGAAGGTGGCGCCCGCCGCCACACCCGCGCGCGTGGCACCTCGCACCGAGGACGTCGAGCCGGTAACCGCAGACGCCGCGCCACGGCCGACGGCGGCCGAGACTGCAGCGGTCGCGGCCACGACGACACGAGCCGCTCCTTCGCAGCCTGCGCCTGCTCCGGCGATCGTCGTTCCGGTCGTTGGCGCCGCGCCGTCCGAACCGGCGCCGTCCGCCGCGAGCGCCGAAACGAAGCCGGAGGCGCCGGCATCACCCGCTACCCCTACCGCCGTCGTCCGCCTGCCGAGAGCGGACACCGTGGCTGCCGGCGATACGCCCGCAACATCTGGCACCCCTGCGGACCAGGAGACCCGCAAGCCCCCGGCCGTGATACTCGCCCACGATGCGAGCGCGCGCGCGACCGGCGAGCAGGCGCAACGCAAATCCGGCGAGCCGAAAATCTTCGTGCCGCCGCGTGCGCCCGACGATCCGGGCACCGAGCCCGCGGATGCCGACGACCTGCCGGCGCGCATGCCGACCTACCGCAAGTCGTCCTGAGCCGCGGCGGGGCGCCATCACGGCAGGGTCACCTGCGGCGCCTCACTGTCGCCGCAGGAGCGGGCTTAGCCTCGCTGCGTGTCTCGGGATCGAAACCAGCAACGGCCAGGCGGTGTACGCCGCCCTGAAACCCTGACCCCGAACTCGCTCGCGCGCCGAGCCGCAGAGCGTCGGCTCCTCGCGAGACCCCGCGCGCGCTGCGGATCGGCAACACTGCTCGCCACCCTGCTGGCGCTGCTCTGTAGCGCGACCCTTGCCGATGCGCGTGCCGATGTGCGGAGCAATACGCGCACGGTCCGCGCAGCCCCGCCGCTCACCGCGCCGCCGCCGTTGCCCGTGCGCAATCCTGCGCGCTCCGGGCCGCCCGGCATCGCCGCGCAGACCGGCGATGCCTTGCGCTGGAGCGCCGCCGAGATCGCCGACGCGCTCGCTCGATGCATGGAGATTCTCGCCACCGTCCCGGCCGAGGTCGAGCCGCAACCGCCGCTCGCTGCTGGGCGGTGCGGCACTCCCGCGCCGGTGCTGCTGAAGCGCATCGGTCGCGAGCCGGCCATCGAGCTCTCCCCGCCGGCGCTCGTCACCTGCCCGGTCGTCGCCGCTCTCGGCAGCTGGGTCGAGACGACGCTGCAGCCGGCCGCGCACCACCATCTCGGCGCACCCGTCGTGCGCATCCGCGTCGCCGCGTCCTATCACTGCCGCAACCGCAACAACGCCGCCGAGGGCAAGCTCAGCGAGCATGCCTTCGCCAACGCGCTCGACGTCCGCGCCTTCGTCGGCGAGCGCGACGCGCTGGAGGTTGCAGACGGATGGATGAACCCGGCGGCCAAGCCCTCCGCGCCTGCCACCGCGACCGCGCCGCCCACGCCGCAGGGTCGCGTCGCGTCGATCGGTCCGGCAGCGTTTCCAGGTGCCGATGCCGAGGCGGCGTCGGCGCGAGACGCGTTCCTGCGCGCCGTCCACCGGGGCGCCTGCGGTCCGTTCACCACCGTGCTCGGCCCCGACGCGGATGCCGCGCACCTCGATCACTTCCACCTGGACCTCGCCCGCCGCCGCAACGGGGCCAGCTACTGCCGCTAGTGCGTCTCCACTCTATAGCGCCCCCTCCCCGCTTCAATGGAATGCGAAAGCTGATTATCCGCTTACGCTCGTTCCGCGCTGCCCGGCAGCGCTCTAATCATCGCTTGGTAAGCAATTTTGGTCTTCTGCAACTCTTGATTGCGTGTTAATGACAATCAGAAGTTGAGTTTGTGGCGTTTCTGCCCGCAGGGGTTCGATGTATCGCGTTCGCACGTCATTGCGCTCCGCACCGGAGCCGATCCGCACAGCTCCCCAAAACCCTCCCGACGATCGGCCTCGCGCACCTCCGCCGACCGGCGCCGCGCCTGCCATCTGAAATCCGACGCGCCACCACCGAGGGGGGAGCTGCATGCCGCGCATTCGCATCGAGTTCGTGCCGATCAAGGTCTTCTATCTCGGCCTGTTCGGTTTCGACCACCTGCAGCTCGTCTACGAGCCAGATCCCACCCAGGCCATGCTCGACCAGGAGGACTGGTATGTCATGGAGGGGCTGCGCGCGCCCGATCCAGCTGTCGGCGACGTGTTCCTCGAGGTGCTCGGCTACGACGGCTCGACCACCCTTTCCGAGGCCAACGGCGGCAAGACCGGCGAGGATCTGGTCGCCGACATCGGCACGCCGATGACCCGCGGCAGCCGCTTCCTGCTCGTGCCCGACCCGGCCCAGGCGTGGGCCACCATGGCCGCGTACGCGGAGGAAATCCAAGAGGGCAACTTCCCGTACCGCGCCTACGGCTTTCCGAGCTCGCCCCACCCGACGATCAACTCCTCCTCGGTCGTCGCCAGCTTGATGTGGTCGGTGGGCCTCGATCCCTCCTTCCACATGCCGTTCGACATGCGCTCCTCGCCCGGCATCACGACGCTCATCGGCACCACCGGGGACGATCACCTCAAGCTCGAAAGCCGCTTCACGACCCTGTTCGGCGGCTATGGCGAGGACCTGCTCGAAGCCGTCGACATCGCCGGCCAGGCGGACAAGCTGTTCGGCGGTCCCGGCGACGATCTCTTCACCCACTCGAAGGGATTCAACATCATCCACGGCGGACAGCCGAATGCCGAGTACCGCAACGACGGCCTCGACACGATCGACTACTCGGGCGCCGGCGTGGTGCGCATCGAGCGCAATCCCAACGCCTTCGACCACTACGCTCCGGACTACTTCGCCAATCACGACGGCGGCATCGACTGGCTGTTCTCGATCGAGCGGGTGGTCTGGAATCCGGCCAGCGACCGCGTCGTGCTCGGCCCCGGCGTCGAGCTGGTGAGCGAGGGCCTGACGCTCGGGCTCGGCGACCAGTCGAGCGGCGACAAGGGCGACATCCTCGACCTCGCCGAGCTGGAGAACGGCCTCCTGGTGAACGCCGCCGCCGATGGCGCCCACTACATCCTCGCTGAGGAAGCCGGCGACGACCACACCGGCATTTGGGTCGAATCGCTCGAGTGGATCGTCACCACCGCGGGCGACGACCGCATCTACGCCGGCGAGGCCGTGCGCGGCGTCGAAGGCGGCGGCGGCAACGATCTCCTCGATGGCCGCCTCGCCACGCCGTTCTCCGGCGCCAGCCCGGAGGGCTACGACATCCAGCTCGATGGCGGCATCGGCGACGACATACTGGTCGGCGGCGCCGGCCGCACGCTGATGCGCGGCGGCGACGGCAATGACACCTTCATTCTTTCCGCCGTCACCGGCGAGGCCGACCGCGTCGAGATCGTCATCGAGGATGCCGACGCCGGCGACCGCCTGCTCATCCCGCACAATTTCTTCAACGGCTCCGGCGAGGGCTACGAAGGCTCGATGCTGCTGCCGCTGCTCGGCGCCCACGGCGCCTTCAGCGAGATGTCCGAGGACGGGGCCTCGCTGTACTTCCAGTGGCTGCTCGAATCCGACCTCATCGCCGGCGTCGACTTCGTCAACGGCATGATCCCGTTCATCGGCGCCGTCGAGTACAACCTCGACGGCGACGACCTGCTGATCCACCTCTACCTCGGCGACAGCGCGTACGTGACCAGCGAGATCGACGACGCCGGTCATACCATCACCTACCTCGACAACTTCTTTTTCCTCGAGACGGAGACACTGATCCGCGTCGTCGACTTCTCCGAGGGCGATCTCGGCATCCAGTTCCACGATCTCGGCGACCCGACATCGATCGAGATTCGACCTGGCGTCAGCTTCGCCCACTACGACGGCTACGACGCCATGGTCCACACCTTGACCTCCAACGGCGTGCTGGTCGACCCGCTAGACCCCAAGCCCGCGGCTCCCGATTCCAACCCCAACAAGGACCGCGGACGCAGCGAGCCGCTACCCCTCGTCTCCGGCACCGAGGGTGATGACGAAATCGTGCTCGCCACCGCCGGCGATTTGCGGGCAGGCGCCGGCGACGACACCGTCATCGGCAGCGCCGGCGACGACCTGATCGACGGCGGCACCGGCCGCGACGAGGTGCGCGGCAGGCGCGGCGATGATCGCTACGTCGTCGACGACGCCGGTGATGTCGTCATCGAGGAAGCGGGCCAGGGCAGCGACACCGTCTACGCCACCGTCGATTTCACGCTTCCCGACCACGTCGAGGCGCTCCACCTCGGCGGCAGCGCCCGAATCGGCATCGGCAACGCGCTCGCCAACCGCATTGCCGGCAGTGACGGCGACGACCACTTGCGCGGCTACGACGGCGACGACACGCTGGTCGGCAACCTCGGCAACGACATTCTCGATGGGGGCAACGGCAGCGACGGCTACAGCATCCAGCCGGACGACGGCTACGACATCATCATCGACCGCGGCGCCACGGGCACCGACACGCTGTTCCTGATCGGCGGCACCACGTCCGACGACGTCTCCGCCTACCGCCCCGCCGACGGCCTCCAGGATCTCGTTCTGGTCCTCGGCGGCGGCGGGCGCGTGCGCATCGACGGCTTCTACGACGGCGACGGCATAGAGCTCGTGCGCTTCGAGAGCGGCGCCCAGTGGTCGCGCAGCGACCTCGAGGCGCTCGCTGCCGCCGCGCCAGTGGCAGCGAACGACGCGCCCGTGGCCCGCGACGATTTCTCCCTCGTAATGTTCAGCGAGACGGCGCTCTTGCCCGCCGAGGCACTGCTCGGCAACGACAGCGATCACGACAACGACGCGCTCACCATCGTCGCGGTGGGCGACGCGATCGGCGCCGAGGTCTCGCTCGACGCCGAGGGAAACGTGGATCTGCGGCGGCTCGTCGGTCACACCGGCAACCCAACCTTCACCTACACCGTCTCCGACGGCCGAGGCGACACTGCGCAAGCCCGCGTCGAGATCGTGTTGCTGGCGAACGCCGCACCGACGGCAACCCAGACCCTCGACGACGCATCGATAGCCCCTGGAGGCACCATTGCGATCGCGTTGCCCGACGGCCTGTTCGTCGACGACGACGGCGACTATCTCTTCTATTCCGCGACCCTCGCCGGGGGCGGCGCACTGCCGGACTGGCTCGCCTTCGATGACGAGTTGCTGACGCTGGCCGGCACCGCGCCCGCAAATTTCGCCAGCGCGCTCGACATCGTGATCACTGCCAGCGACGGCCTCGCCTCGACCTCGGTCGAGTTCGCGCTGCTCCCCGGACCTGCGACGCCCTCGGGTCCCACGCCGGGCGACGACGTGCTCACCGGCACACCCGCTGCCGACACCATACGTGCCAGGGCCGGCGACGACGACATTCGCGGATTGGACGGCGACGATCGGCTCTTCGGCCAGGACGGCAACGACCTGCTGCGCGGCGGCGGCGGCCGCGACCTCCTGCTCGGCGGCGCCGGCGACGACCAGCTCTTCGGTGGTCCCGGCGCCGACCGTCTCTACGGCGGGTCCGGCAACGACTGGCTGACCGGCGGGGCGGGCCATGATCGGATGATCGGCGGCGCGGGCGAGGACACCGCGATCTACTCCGGCCCGATCGCCGGTTATCAGATCCTCGACCTCGGTCGCCGCGCGCTGGTCATCGACGTCGATCCGACCGATGGCGATACCGGCACCGACACGCTGGTCGGCATCGAGTGGTTGCAGATCGGTGACGACCTGATCCGCATTTGAGCGGCCGAGAGTCGGCGGGCATCGTCCGCTGGATAACACGCCGCACGCGTGGAATGATGGCCGGCCCGACCCACCCATCGACCGAGCCATTCGTGCCACCGTCTCTTCGCCACCCACACGCAATTGCCGCGCGCGCTGCGCTGCTCGCCCTGAGTACGATCGGCGCGGTAGAGGCGCGCGCCGCCGAGCCGGCACCGCTGCCTTGCGGTCTCGTCGCCGAGCCGCCGCGCGCCGTCGTCGACGTCGTCGACGGCGACACGGTGACACTCGACGACGGCAGCACTCTGCGCCTCCTCGGCACGCTCCCGCCGAAGCCCCCGATCACCAGCCCCGAGCCCGAGCGATGGCCGCCGGCCGATGCGTCCAAGGCTGCCCTCGCCGCGCTACTCACCGGCGCCTCGATCGAGATCGCGCCGGCGGGCCATGCTCGCGACCGCTACGGCCGCCGCCGTGCCCACGCCTTTCTGACGCGTGACGGCGCGCGCATGTGGGTGGCCGCGCACTTGCTCGCTGAAGGTCACGCCCGCTACTATGGTCTCGCCGGAGAGGCGCCTTGTGCCGACGAGCTGCTGGCGATCGAGGACACTGCCCGCACACGCGGGGCGGGATTGTGGGCCAATGCCACCTACGCGGTGCGCAGCGCCGGGCACACGAGCGAGCTGATGCGCCTGCGCAGCACCTTTCAACTGGTCGAGGGACGGATCGCCCGGCTCGGCCGGTCGCAGGGGCGGATCTATCTCAATTTCGGCCCCGACTGGCGCACCGATTTCACTGTCGGCATCTCGAGCCGTCTTGCCGGCGCAGATGCAGGGTGGCTGTCGCGCCTCGCCGCGCTCGAAGGCGCGCGTGTGCGCGTGCGCGGGTGGATCGAGCGGCGCAACGGCCCCTATATCGAGCTCGAGGCACCGGCCCTGCTCGAGGTCCTCGAGCCGGCTCCCGACCGAGCGGCAGAGGAGCGCGCGGATCGACCGCGATCGCCGTGAGCGAAAGCTTCCCTCTCGGTCCTACTCGATCGGCGTCAGCGTGTATCCGGCCTCGCGCAGCATTGCGACCAGGCCGTTCCTGCCGACGAGGTGGAGCGCACCGACGGCAACCAGCGCATTGCCCTTCTCCAGGAGGCCGAGAACGCCATCGCGCATCACACGGTTGCGCTTCTCGATCAGCTCCCGTTCGAAGCCTTCGAAGTCGACCTTCTCGACGCCGGCCCTGCGGGCGAGCTCGCGCTGCAAGGGCATCGCCGCGCCCATCCGGCGCTGGATATACATCTGCAGCGTCGTCTCCATCATGTCATGCGCGCGGTCGGCAAGACGCAGTGCGGACTTGAGGCCGGCGACCTGCTCACCGAGCGGGATCGAGGCGAGCGCGGTGAGCTGCCCCTCGATCGTCTCGAGACCGATCACCTCGATGCCGCGCGCGCGGGCCATCTCGGCGATCTTGCTGTCCACCACCATGCCGCCCGATTCGGCCTTCTTGCGCTCGCAGTCCGATACCGAGAGCACCATCGACACGAACCACGGCTTGACCAGACTCGCCACCGCACCCGGCACGCCGACGCCCGACAGGATGCCCTTGACCTTCTCGTACTCGTCCTTGCTCAGCAACTTGTCGAGCCGCTGGCCATCGGTGAAGACGAGCATGCCGGCGGCCTTTTGCATCACCGGTGTGGCGGCGGCCGGCGACAGGTCCGCGATTTCCAGCGCCACGCGGTCGACGGTGCCGAGGATCCGCTCGGTCTCTGGCGAGAAGGCAGTGACCCGGGAATCGGTCACGTGGATCGTGCCGAAGAGATAGGAGGGCGCGAGCCCGACCCGTTCGATCCGCCACAGGATCGCCCCGTCGTTCTCCGTCTCCCGGGCCGCGGCGAGCACGCGGGCATGCGCCTCCGGGCTATCACGTGCGATCTCGGCCAGGAGATCACTGCCGACGCAGTGGGCCGTGGCCGCGGGGCCGCGCGTGATCCTGGCCGCGGCCGGGCCGGCAAGCGCCGACGCCGCGAGCGCCAGCGCAAGCACGCCAGCGGCGATGGAGCGGAGGGAACGAAATTGCGAGCACAACATCATGTTCGAACTCTACATGCCACCTGCAGACTTGGCGACCCGGCTTGGCGGCCGGATCTCGAGGCGCCACCCCTCGGCCTTCGGAGCATTGAGATTTCGGTTAACGTGCGCGCGGGTGGGCGGCGTCGTAGACCGCCAGCAGGCGCGCCCGGTCGACCTCGGTATAGACCTGCGTCGTCGACAGCGAGGCGTGGCCCAGAAGCTCCTGGATCTGCCGAAGATCGGCGCCGGCGGACAGCAGGTGGGTAGCGAAGGAGTGGCGCAGAGCGTGCGGAGTGGCGGTCTCCGGCAGCGCCAACTCGGCGCGCAGCCGCTCCACCGCCAGTTGGATGATGCGCGGCGAAAGCGCCCCGCCGCGAGCGCCTACGAACAGCGGATCGTCGGGGCCAAGCGTGTAGGGACATAGCGCGATGTAGCGCTGGATCGCATCGCGCGCGACCGGCAGGATCGGCACCAGCCGCTGCTTGCGCCCCTTGCCGGTGATCCGCAATACGTCGTGGGTCTCGCCCGGCGCGTCCCTGAGCCTCAGGCCCAGCGCCTCCGAGATGCGCAGGCCGGCGCCGTAGAGCAGCAGCAGCACGGCGGTGTCGCGGGCCGCGATCCAGTCGAGCTCGGCCGCCATTCCGCCCTCGACCAGCTCGGCTGCCTTCTCCACCGTCAGCGGCTTCGGCAACGAGTGCGGCACTTTGGGTCGCGACACCTGCAGCACCGCGCGGTTCTTGACGAGCCCCTCCGCCTCCAGCCAGCGGAACAGCTGGCGCAGGGCCGATAGCGTGCGCGCCAGCGAGCGGCTTTCCACGCCCTGGCGGCGGCGGCCGGCGAGAAACGAACGAATCTGCTTGGCATCGAGGCGGGCGAGATCTCCGAGGCAGGGCGCACGCCCGAGCTGTACCTTGAGATGGCCGAGCAGCTGGCGCACATCGCGCTCGTAGGCCTCGAGCGTCTTGGCGGCGGCGGCGCGCTCGTGCGCGAGGTGGGCGAGCCAGCCGCGGATCGCCCGCGCGAGATCATCTGCGAGCGGCAGATGCCGCTCGTCGGTCAGGATGTCGTCGAGGCTCTCGGCTTTCATGCGCACCCGCGTCGTTGGCGCCGAGCTTCGGCGCAGCATGGTTAAGGGAGTGTTAACAAGCGTCACCACCCTATTCACTCGAGCCGCTCGGCGCGAGCCGCGTCACCACGGCCGACGTCGCCTCCAGCGTGCGGTGCACCGGGCATTTGCCGGCGATCTCAACGAGCCGGTCGGCGACCTCCGCCGCCAGCTCTCCCTCGACTGCAATCTCGCACTCGAAACGGTCGATCTTACCGACGCGGCCCTCAGCCACCCGCCCGCAGTCGGCGCAGTGCTCGACGGGCACCTTGCCGTGACGCACCTCGACCGAGATGCGGCCGATTTCCAGCCCCTTGCGCGCTGCATACATCCGAAGCGTGATCGCCTTGCACGCCCCGAGCGCGATCGAGAGATAGTCGTATGGTGACGGCCCCAGATCGTCGCCGCCGACCGAGGTCGGCTCGTCGGCGAACAGCCGGTGGCGACCGGCGACCACCGCGCTCTGGTAGCGGCCCTGGCCGATCTCGCTCACCAGCACGTGCTCGTGCCCACCCCCTTCCGCCGGTTGCTCCTCCGCCAGCGCGTGCGAGGCCCAGGCGGCGATCACGCGCGCGGCATAGGCCGCATCCGCCGGATTGGAGAGCAGGTGGTCGGCACGGTCGAGCGAGACGAAGCTCTTCGGATGCCTGGCCGCGACGAAGATCGCCTGCGCCTGCTCGATGCCGACGCAGTCGTCGAGCGGCGCATGCAGCACGAGCAGCGCCTTGCGCAAGCGTCCGATCCGCTCGGCGAGGCGTTCAGGCGCCGCGTCCTCGGCGAGCGACGGCGGTACCGCGAGCGACTGGCCACCGAGCGCGATCGCCGCCACAGCGCCGGCCGTCGCCTTGGCGGCCGCGTGCGCCAGTGTGTGCGCCACGTCGGCCGGCGCGCCGATCGTCGCCACCGCCCTGGCCTCGGGGATGTCGCCAGCCGCCGCAAGCACCGCCGCGCCGGCGAGAGAATGGCCGATCAGGATCGAGGGCGCTGTGTGGTGCTCTCTCAGAAAGGAGACCGCCGCAAGAATGTCCGCGACACTCGCCGCCGAGCCGGGCTCTGCGCCCTCCACACCGTCCGCACCGGCTTGCGAGCAACCGAGCCGCAGCACGCCGACTCCCTTCCGTGCCAGCTCCGAGCCGATGATCCGCGCGGCCATCAGATCGGTCCGCTGTCCAAAGCAGTCCGCCAGCAGTGCAATTCCCCTGACCGGCCCCGGCGGCAGGTCGAGACGCGCGCTCAGTCGGCGCCGGTCGGCTCCAGGGAACGTGACAAAAGTCGGCTCGAAGCTCATCGGATTCTCGCTCGTTGGGATGGCGCTCACAGGAAGCTGTAGGGATCGATGTCGACGGTGAGGCGGATGTCGCCCTTCAGCGGCGGCAGGGCCGATAGCCACTCGCGCAGATAGCTCTGCACGTCGACCTCGCGCGGCGCCTTGACCAGGAGGCGCCAGCGGTGCCGCCCGCGAATGACCGCGATCGGCGCCTCGGCCGGGCCCAACACCTCGACCCGCTCGGCCGGCGGCGCACGCCCCGCCACGTCGCGCGCCACGAGCGCCGCCGTCGCCTTGTCGCGCGCCGAGACCACGATTGCCGCCAGCCGGCCGAAGGGAGGCAGCAGCCCGCGCTGGCGCGTCTCGATCTCGCGGGCGAGGAACGCCTCGCGGTCGCCGGAGATGATCGCCGCCATCACCGGATGCTCGGGATTGAACGTCTGCACGAAGCCGCGGCCCTTGGCCAACGCGCGGCCGGCGCGGCCGGTCACCTGGTGCAGCAATTGGAACGTGCGCTCGCCGGCGCGCGGGTCGGCGCCCATGGCGAGCCCGAGGTCGCCGTCGACGATGCCGACGGTGGCGAGATCGGGGAAGTGGTGACCCTTGGCGACGATCTGCGTGCCGATGATGATATCGACCTCGCCCGCCTCGATGCGCTCGATCATCGCGCGCATCTCGACCAGGCTCGGGACGAGATCGGACGACAGCAGCGCGAGCCGCGCCTCCGGGAACCGCTCGGCGACCTCCTCCGCCACCCGCTCGACGCCCGGCCCGCACGCGACCAGCGAGCCCGGCTCGCCGCATTTCGGGCAGTTCTCCGGCAACGGCAGCGAGAACCCGCAGTGGTGGCAGTGCAACCGCCCGCGGAAGCGGTGCTCGACCAGCCATGCGGTGCACTGCGGGCACTCGATGCGGTGCCCGCACGCGCGGCAGAGCGTCAACGGTGCGTAGCCGCGGCGGTTGAGGAACAAGAGGGACTGCCGACCGCGCGCGATGGTCTCCGTGACCGCCTTCACCAGCACCGGCGACAGCCACTTGCCGCGCTCCGGCGGATCGGCCCTCAAATCGATCGGGGTGATCTCGGGCATCTCCACGCCCGAGAAGCGTCCCGGCAGCACGACGTGACGATAGCGTCCAGTGCGTGCGTTGACGTGGCTCTCCACCGACGGCGTTGCCGATGCCAGCACGACGGGGAATCCACCGAGGCTCGCCCGCACCACCGCCATGTCGCGCGCCTGATAGTGCACCCGGTCGTCCTGCTTGAAGCCGGCGTCGTGCTCCTCGTCGACCACGATCAGGCCGAGGTCGGGAAACGGCAGGAACAAGGCCGAGCGCGCGCCGACCACCACCCGCGCCTCGCCGGTCGCCACACCGCGCCAGATGCGACCCCGCTCGGCGGTCGCCAGCGCCGAGTGCCACTCGACCGGCGGCACCCCGAAACGGGCCTCGAAACGGCCGAGGAACTGGCTGGTCAGCGCGATTTCCGGCAGCATGATCAGCGCCTGGCGCCCCGCCTCCAGCGCCCGTGCCACAGCCTCGAAATAGACCTCCGTCTTGCCCGAGCCGGTGACGCCGTCGAGCAGCGTCGCCGAATAGTTGGCGGCATCGACGGCCGATCGCAGCGCGTATACCGCCTCCGTCTGCTCGAGCGTCAAATCGGTCTCGTGGTGGCGTGGCGCCGGCAGCGGCAACCGCCGCGGTGGGATCGCTACCTCGATCAGCGCCCCGGCGCCGACCAGGCCGTCGATGACGCCGGTGCTGCACCCGGCCTCGGCGGCCAGCGCCGACTTGGCGCGGATCAGCCCGTCACTGGCAATATCGAGCGCCCGCTGACGAGCCGGCGTCAGTCGCGACGGGCTGGCCCCTGCCGGAGCGACGCGGACGCCGAAGCGTGGCTTCTCGGGCTCGAATGCGGCCTGCGCGCTCATCATCATGCGCACAACCATGCCGAGTGGCGCCAGTGTGTACCTGGCGATCCACTCGGCGAAGCGCAGCGACACGATGGGCAGCGCCGGCACATCGAGCCTGGCCGTCACCGCCTTGAGCTTCTTGACCGCGACCGGCTTGCCGTCGTCGCCGACCGCGCGGTCCCAGACGACGCCAATGCGCGCCTGCGAACCGAACGGCACCAGCACGAACTCGCCCGGCGCGGGGACACCGCCGTCGGCGGGCAGCAGGTAGTCGTAGGTCTGGTCGAGCGCGACCGGCATCAGCACCGGCACACGCGCGGGCGCCGAATCGGCAAGTTCGGTCAGGCTGTCGAGCAGGCTCGCCACGATCTCTCGCTCGGTTGCGGCCGGAAGCGGCAGGAATCACAGGAATAGACTAGACCGTATGTCCTTCCCCACATGAGGCGATCCAAAGGCGTGCTCCGCGTCGCCGGTTAACCTGCGCTCGGAACTCGGGTATTGCGCTCGACGGCGCGGCCCGGCGGCTCCGCCTCGTCTCGTGCTCGGAGTCCCCCACGGCCCGCACCCCGCTCGGAACGGCTCTGCGCTCGTGCGTCCTCGCTGTCGGAGCGACGCTCGGGCTGCTCGCAGCTCTGTTCGTCCCGCCGGCCGCCGCACAACGCCCGGCGACCATCGCCGAGGCCGACGGCAAGGGGAACGTCGACGTCAATATCGTCTACTACGCCGATCTCGGCTGCACAAAGCTCACCGACGTCCGCGAGGGTGCCCCAGGCAACATCGAGCCGCCGCAGCGCACGCTGGTCGTCACCGTGACCCTCGATCGCCAAGCACAGGATTGCGCCGAACAGCCGCAGACGATCGAGAGGCGGATCTCGATCGCCGACCGCGGCGACGCACTGTCGGTCGACATCTTCTTCGTCGATCCCGACGGCCGCTTCGTGCGCTCGCAGCGTCCGCGCATCTATCGCGAGATCGCCGAGTGCGAGGAGCAGCCGGCCGCCACTCAAACCTGCTGAGACAGGGCGATGGCTGTGGCTCACCTGGATCCCATCCGAGGTCAGACCCGCAGGGTCTGATCCCTACCCACCTCGCCGCTGGCCGGCGCATCCGGCCGGCTCCCCGGAGGGGAGTCGGATGCGCCAACCAAAAAGACAACCGGGCCTCGGGGGGAGCGAGGCCCGGTTGCGGAAAGCGCGCGGGGGGAGATGGGGGAAGGCGCGCTTTCGACTACTTGCTTCGTCAATAGGGCGCGTAGTGGCCGTGGTGGCGATGCGCGGCATCGGACAGCGCCAGCCCGAGGATCAGCGCGCCGATGCCGACCGCCACTGCGGTGCCGGCGTGACTGCGCTTCTTCTTCTCATAGACGTAGACGGTGCGATTGCCATGGCGCGGATAGTGCTGGCTCCAGCCGTGCTGGCCATGGCCGACGCCATGCTTCCAGCCGCCCGCATAGGCCGCGCTGGAAAGCGGAGCGACGCTCGTCAGCAACAGTGCGCCGGCGGCGGCGAGCGAGGCGAAAGTCCGGGTCTTGCTCATGCGCGAGAGGCTCCTCGACCGTGCAACGGGTTGCATCGACTGCCGGCCCGACGCCGACAACGCACGCATTCAACCACCTGTCGGCTGAACCGGCTCTGAAGCGCTTCTGCAGGCGTCGTTCATATTTCGCCGAGCCGAAACGGCTACTGGCCCTGGCGCGTCTCGCGCACCCGCTGCGCCGAGGCCTGCAAACTAGGCCAAATTGATGAGGCTGCGCGCCCGCAAATTGCCCCTCCGCGGCACCGGCCGACGGTTGAAGGCCCCCGCGCGGCATGTTAAAGCAGCCGCGGTTTTCAAGGGGGACGGCGGCGACGCGGTGCACGTCGTTCCAGACTTGTGATCGGACCTTCCCTCAAGCGGGTTGCTGGCTGGGCCGTAGGGCCCCATGCCCGGACCCATGCGCACGAGAGCGTTCGACGTGGCGACAGACCAACCAATGATGGCAGGCGTGGCGGGCCGCTACGCATCGGCCCTGTTCGAGTTGGCCAAAGAATCCGACAAGCTGACCGAGACCGAGGCCGACCTCGCCAAATTCGAGCAACTGCTTGCGGCGAGCGAGGACTTGCGGCGGATGGTGCGAAGCCCGGTGTTCACCGCCGAGGAGCAGACCCGCGCCATCGGCAGGGTGCTCGACAAGGCCGGCATCGGCGGCTTGTCCGCCAATTTCTTCAAGCTGATCGCCTCCAACCGCCGGCTGTTCGTGGCGTCCGACATCATCAAGGCGTTCCGCGAGCTTTCTGCCCGGTCGCGCGGCGAGGTGACGGCCGAGGTCGCCTCCGCAACCCCGCTCGGCGCCGCCCACCTTGCCGAGCTCGAGAAGGCGCTCGCCGCCTCGGTCGGCAAGGAGGTCAAGCTCGAAACACGCGTCGATCCGGCCCTGCTCGGCGGCCTCGTCGTCAAGATCGGCAGTCGGATGATCGATTCCTCGCTTCGGACCAAGCTGTCCGGCCTCGAGACGGCCTTGAAGGGAGCCGGCTGAGACCTGCCTCGGCCGGGACCCGGCCGCGTCACCACGATGCCTGCGCACCGGACCTCTGAACGGCCCGGGACGGAACAAAAAAAGCACGCGATTCAAAGAGGTTGAACGATGGATATCCGGGCCGCAGAGATCTCGTCGATCCTCAAGGACCAGATCAAGAACTTCGGCAAGGAGGCCGAGGTCTCCGAGATTGGCCAGGTGTTGACGGTCGGCGACGGCATCGCCCGCGTCTACGGCCTCGACAACGTCCAGGCCGGCGAGATGGTGGAGTTCCCGGGTGGCATCCGCGGCATGGCGCTGAACCTCGAGGCCGACAACGTGGGCGTCGTCATCTTCGGCGACGACCGCACCATCAAGGAAGGCGACACCGTCAAGCGCACCGGCGCGATCGTCGAGGTGCCGGTCGGCAAGGGCCTCTTGGGCCGTGTGGTCGACGGCCTCGGCAATCCGATCGACGGCAAGGGCCCGATCAAGTCCGACACCAGGAAGCGCGTCGACGTCAAGGCGCCGGGTATCCTGCCGCGCAAGTCGGTGCACGAGCCGATGGCCACGGGCCTCAAGGCCGTCGATGCGCTGATCCCGGTTGGCCGCGGCCAGCGCGAGCTGATCATCGGCGACCGCCAGACCGGCAAGACCGCGATCATCCTCGACACCTTCCTCAACCAGAAGCCGCTCAACGCCAGCGACGACGAGAAGATCAAGCTCTATTGCGTCTACGTGGCGGTCGGCCAGAAGCGCTCGACGGTGGCCCAGTTCGTCAAGGTGCTGGAGGAGCGCGGCGCGCTCGAATATTCGGTCGTCGTCGCCGCCACCGCCTCCGACCCGGCGCCGATGCAGTACTTGGCGCCGTTCACCGGCTGCGCCATGGGCGAGTACTTCCGCGACAACGGCATGCACGCCGTGATCGCCTACGACGATCTCTCCAAGCAGGCCGTCGCCTACCGCCAGATGTCGCTGCTGCTGCGCCGCCCGCCGGGCCGCGAGGCGTATCCGGGCGACGTGTTCTATCTCCACTCCCGTCTGCTAGAGCGCGCCGCCAAGTTGAACGAGGCCCACGGCGCCGGCTCGCTGACCGCGCTCCCTGTCATCGAGACCCAGGCCAACGACGTCTCGGCCTACATCCCGACCAACGTGATCTCGATCACCGACGGCCAGATCTTCCTCGAGACCGACCTGTTCTACCAAGGCATCCGCCCGGCGGTGAACGTCGGCCTCAGCGTGTCGCGCGTCGGCTCCTCAGCCCAGACCAAGGCGATGAAGCAGGTCGCCGGCAAGATCAAGGGCGAGCTCGCCCAGTACCGCGAGATGGCGGCGTTCGCCCAGTTCGGCTCCGATCTCGACGCGGCCACGCAGAAGATGCTCGCCCGCGGCGCGCGGCTGACCGAGCTGTTGAAGCAGCCGCAGTTCTCGCCGCTCAAGATGCAGGAGCAGGTTGCCGTGATCTTCGCCGGCACCCGCGGCTACCTCGACCCGCTGCCCGTCAACGCAGTGGGCCGGTTCGAGGCCGAGCTGCTGCGCACGCTGCGCGACCAGCATGCCGACCTGCTCGAGACGATCGGCGCCGAGAAGGCGCTCTCCGCCAACACCGAGAAAAAGCTGGTCGAGATCCTCGACAAGTTTGCCAAGGGCTTCACGGCGTAGTTCACGTCCCTCTCCCCGCTGGCGGGGTGAGGGTCGGGGTGAGAGGCCGCCGCTTGCCGCAGCATGTGTTGCCGCCGCCACCCCGATCCTCTCCCCATCATGGAGAATGATGGGGAGAGGGAGACAACGACAAGGATGCTCGAATGCCGAGCTTGAAGGACCTCAGGAACCGCATCGCCTCGGTCAAGGCGACGCGCAAGATCACCAAGGCCATGCAGATGGTGGCCGCGGCCAAGCTGCGCCGTGCGCAGGAGGCGGCGACCGCCGCCCGGCCCTATGCCGAACGCATGGACCAGGTGCTGGCGAGCCTCAATAAGGGCCTCGCCAGCAAGGACAGCGCGCCCAGGCTGATGATCGGGACCGGCCGCGACACCGTCCACCTGCTGATCGTGATGACCGCCGAGCGCGGCCTGTGCGGCGGCTTCAACTCCAACATCGCCAAGCTCGCCCGCGCCGACGCGCAGCGCCTGCTGGCCGCCGGCAAGACGGTCAAGATCCTCTCCGTCGGCCGCAAAGGCGCCGACAACCTGCGCCGCGACCTCGGCAAGGCCATCGTCGACCGCGTCGACCTCAAGGGCGTGCGCCAGCTCGCCTATGCGAATGCCGAGGACATCTCGGACAAGGTGCTGGCGATGTTCGAGGCCGGCGAGTTCGACGTCGCGACCCTCTATTTCGGCGAGTTCAAGTCGGTCATCTCGCAGAAGCCGACCGCGCTGCAGCTGATCCCGGCCAAGCTTCCCGAGGGCGGCGAGACGAAGCCGACCGGCCCAGTCGCGGCCTACGAGTTCGAGCCCGAGGAAGATGCCATCCTCGGCTATCTCTTGAAGCGCAACCTGACCACTCAGATCTTCCGCGGGCTCCTGGAGAATGCGGCCTCCGAGCAGGGTGCGCGCATGAGCGCGATGGACAGCGCCACCCGCAACGCCGGCGACATGATCAACAAGCTGACGATCAAGTACAACCGCCAGCGCCAGGCCAACATCACCAAAGAGCTCATCGAGATCATCTCGGGCGCGGAAGCGCTCTAACACAGCGATCCTGAGGACGAAACACAATGGCAAGCAAGATTGGTCGCATTCGCCAGGTGATGGGCGCCGTCGTCGACGTGCAGTTCGACGAGCACCTGCCCGAGATCCTGAACTCGCTGGAGACCGACAACCAGGGCCAGCGCCTGGTGCTCGAGGTCGCCCAGCACTTGGGCGAGGGCACCGTGCGCACGATCGCCATGGACTCGACCGAGGGCCTCGTGCGCGGCCAGGAGGTGAAGGACACCGGCCAGCCGATCGCCATTCCGGTCGGCGACGAGACGCTGGGCCGCATCATCAACGTGATCGGCGATGCCGTCGACGAGGCCGGCCCGGTCAAGGGCGCCGAGCGCCGTCCGATCCACGCCCCCGCGCCGTCCTATGTCGATCAGGCGACCGAAGCGCAGATCCTCGTCACCGGCATCAAAGTCGTGGACCTGCTCGCGCCCTACGCAAAGGGCGGCAAGATCGGCCTGTTCGGCGGCGCCGGCGTCGGCAAGACGGTGCTGATCATGGAGCTGATCAACAACGTCGCCAAGGCCCACGGCGGCTACTCGGTGTTCGCCGGCGTCGGCGAGCGCACGCGCGAGGGCAACGACCTCTACCACGAGATGATCGAGTCGGGCGTCAACAAGGACCCGAAGAAGAACAATGGCTCCGCCGCCGGCTCCAAGTGCGCGCTCGTCTACGGCCAGATGAACGAGCCGCCCGGCGCCCGCGCCCGCGTCGGCCTGACCGGCCTCACCGTCGCCGAGTACTTTCGCGACCAGGGCCAGGACGTGCTATTCTTCGTGGACAACATCTTCCGCTTCACCCAGGCGGGCTCGGAGGTCTCGGCGCTGCTGGGCCGCATCCCCTCGGCGGTCGGCTACCAGCCGACGCTGGCGACCGACATGGGCGCGCTGCAGGAGAGAATCACGACCACCCAGAAGGGATCGATCACCTCGGTGCAGGCGATCTACGTGCCGGCCGACGACCTGACCGATCCGGCACCGGCAACCTCGTTCGCCCACTTGGACGCCACCACCGTGCTCTCGCGTGCGATCGCCGAGAAGGGCATCTATCCGGCCGTCGACCCGCTCGACTCGACCTCGCGCATGCTCGATCCGCGCATCGTCGGCGAGGAGCACTACGAGGTCGCGCGCCGAGTACAGTCGATCCTCCAGCGCTACAAGTCGCTGCAGGACATCATCGCCATTCTCGGCATGGACGAGCTCAGCGAGGACGACAAGCTGGCGGTCGCCCGGGCACGCAAGATCGAGCGCTTCCTCTCGCAGCCGTTCCACGTCGCCGAGGTGTTCACCGGCTCCCCCGGCAAGCTCGTCGGCCTCGCCGACACCATCAAGGGCTTCAAGGGATTGTGCGACGGCGACTACGATCACCTGCCGGAGCAGGCATTCTACATGGTGGGAACCATGGACGAGGCCATTGCCAAGGCCGAGAAGCTGGCCGAAGCTGCGTGACGATGCGCCGAGCTGGGTTCGGCGCCGGCCGGGGGAGGACTCGAGATGGCAGGTGACGGACAAAACGCAGCCGGCGAGGTGTTCGGCTCGTGTTGCAACGAGTTGAAGGACGCGATGCGGGGCGACGACTTCGAGCCCCTGATCGCGGTCGGTGACGACGGCGTGCTCTACATGTCGGTCGGTATGGTGGCGCTGGAGGACGAGGGCGACGAGACCGGAATGGTCGACCATCCGATCTTCTTCTGCCCGTTCTGCGGCAAGCGCGTGCAGACGCCGGACGAGGTTCGCGCCCGCGCCGGCGACGCCTGAGGTCAGGCGCCGGTCCGAGTGGTCGCCGACGACGATACGATCGCGAGGTGCGGCGGGTTGCTGCCGCACCGTTTTTTCGGGCCCATGGGGCCGATTGTTGCAGGTGAAGCCGCGCGAGGACGCTGAAGCATGGCCGCGACGTTCAAATTCGAGCTGGTCAGCCCCGAGCGGGTGGTCCTCTTGATCGATGCCGACGAGGTGATCCTCCCCGGCTCGGAGGGGCAGATGGGCGTGCTGGCCGGACATGCCCCGGTGGTCTCGACCCTCAACCCCGGCGTCATCACCGTCGTGATCGGCAACAACCGGCGTCGCGTCTACGTCAACGGGGGCTTCGCCGAGGTACGTCCCGATCAGGTGACCGTGCTCGCCGAGCAGGCCCAAGACGTCGACCAGATGAGCGCGTCGGCGATCGCCGCCGAGCTGGAGCGCGCCAGGCAGGCGCTGACAGAGGCCAGCGGCGACGAGGCCGTGCGCATCGCCAACGAGGCGGTTACCGTGCTCTCGGGCCTGAAACCCGAACGCTGAGTGTCACCGCCTCCGCCGGTCGCCGACGAGCGGTGCGAACTCGCTGACCACGCGCTCGTATACCGCCCGCTTGAACGGCACGATCAGCCGCGGCGCCTCCGCGAGCGGCGCCCACTTCCACGCGTCGAACTCGGCCCGGCGCGGGCCACGCGCCCAAAGATCGATCTCGCGTTCCTCGCCCGTGAATCGCATCGCGAACCAGCGCTGGCGCTGGCCGCGGAACCTCCCCTTGAGTGCCACACCGATCAGCTCGTCCGGCAGCTCGTAGGTCAGCCAGCCGGGGATCTCGGCGACAATCTCCGCGCTCGTGATCCCGGTCTCCTCGGCCAGCTCGCGCAAAGCTGCCGCTCGGGGCTGCTCACCCTTGTCGATTCCACCTTGCGGCATCTGCCAGATCGGCCTCGCCCGGTCCCCAGCCCACTTCGGCACCCGGCGGCCGAGCCAGACTTCGCCGCGCGGATTGAGCAGCGCAATCCCGACACAGGGACGCAGCGGGAGCAACTCGCGGGTCAGGAAGTCCTTGTCGTGGCGCAACGGCTTCATCGCGGTCCCAATTCCAAGCATGGCGGAGAACGCGAGCACGTGCCGGCGCGAATCGCGTCGACATGACAATAAAAGGGTGCAATGTCAGTAGTGTGAAATCCACAACTTTCTGGGCCTGACGGCACCGGAATGGACCCCGAGCCGCCACCGCTCACCTTGCCACCGGCTTCACCAACGGCCCCAAATCGGCGATCACCGCGCGGTAGACGTCGCGCTTGAACGGCACGATCAGCTCGAGGAGATCGGTGACGGGCGCCCAGCGCCAGGCATCGAACTCGATCTCGTGGCCGTCCTCCGGCGTGATTCTGATCTCGCTGTCGGCGCCATGGAAGCGGGCCAGGAACCATTTCTGCCGCTGCCCGCGATAGCGTCCGCCCCACACCTTCCCGACCAGAGGCTCCGGCAGGTCGTACTGCTGCCAACCCGCCATCTCGGCGATGATTGTCGCCGAGCGGATGCCGGTCTCCTCGCGAAGCTCGCGCAGCGCCGCCGCCTCCGGGCTCTCGCCAGCGTCGATGCCGCCCTGCGGCATCTGCCACCACGAGCCCGGACCCTCGGGTTGCCGATAGCGACCCTCGGCGCGCCGACCGATCCACACCAGCCCGTCGGCGTTGACCAGCATGACCCCTACGCAGGGCCGGTAGCCGAGGCTGCTTGGGTCGATGGTCATGAAACCATTCCTCGCTGGATTGCCATGGCGGCCGCTCGACATCGCCTGCTGCCGGCTGCCGGCTGCCTATCGCCCACTGCCTGCTGCCGGCCTTACCGCACCCGTTGCCACAAATAAAGCGGGCGCCCAGGGGCGCCCGCTCGCAATGCAATCACTCGGCTTCGGCCGCGCCGGACGGCGTCGACGGCCATCCGCTCAGTTTGCCCTTTTCTCCGCCTTCTCGAGCTCCTGAGCGGCCGGCTTCTGCCCGGCGTCGCTGGTCGTCGCCTCCTTGGCCGTGCCGCGCAACATCGCCAGCGCATACTGCAGCTGGGTGTCCTTCTCCGGCTCCTTCGGCACGTAGGCCGATGAGCCCGAGCCTTCCTTCTCCTCGGCATCGTTCTTAAGGTGGCCCCTCAGGCTCGACTCGCCGCGCGGCTTGTCGGCGGCGGTGGTCGTCTTCTTCTTCAGCTCCTCCGGCAGCTCCTGCTCGACGATGATGTCGGGCTCGATGCCCTTGGCCTGGATCGAGCGGTTCGAGGGCGTGTAATAGCGCGCCGTCGTCAACCGGATCGCCCCGTTGGCGCCGAGCGGAATGATGGTCTGCACGGACCCTTTGCCGAACGAGCGGGTGCCGATGACCGTCGCCCGCTTGTGATCCTGCAGCGCGCCGGCGACGATCTCCGACGCCGAGGCCGAGCCGCCGTTGATCAGCACGATCACCTTCTTGCCGTCGGCGACGTCACCCGGCCGCGCCTGACTGCGCTGCGTCTCCTCGTTGTTGCGGCCCTTGGTCAGCACGATCGCGCCGCGATCGAGGAAATCGTCGCTGACCGAGATGGCCTGGTCGAGCAGGCCGCCGGGATTGTTCCTGAGATCGATGATGTAGCCCTTGAGGTCCTTGCCGATCGACTTCTTCAGGCTTTCGACCGACTTGACGAGGTTGGTGTGGGTCTGCTCGTTGAACGTGGAGACCTTGATGTAGCCGACGTCGTTCTCGGCCCGCGCCTTGACGGCGTTGATGCGAATGATGTCACGCACGATCTTGAATTCGAGCGGATCGTCGACACCCTTGCGCACCACGGTCAGAGTGATCGGTGTGTTGACCGGCCCGCGCATCTTCTCGACCGCCTGCTCGAGCGTCAGCCCGACGATCTGCTCGTTGTCGAGATGGGTGATGAGGTCGTTCGCTTGCAGCCCGGCCTTGGCCGCCGGCGTATCGTCGATCGGCGACACTACCTTGACCACACCGTTCTCCATCGTCACCTCGATGCCGAGACCGCCGAACTCGCCGCGCGTCTGCACCTGCATGTCGCGGAAGTGCTTGGGGCTGAGGTAGGCGGAATGGGGATCGAGCGCCGACAGCATGCCGTTGATGGCGTTCTCGATCAGCTGCGTGTCATCGGGTTTCTCGACATAGTCGGACCGCACCCGCTCGAGCACGTCGCCGAACAGGTCCAGCTGGCGATATAGCTCCGAGTTCTGCGACGTCGCGGAGTAGGTCTGCGTCACGTTGAGCACGGTTGTCGCACCGGCCAGCCCCGTCATCAGCAGGAACGTCCAGAAAGCGAAATCGGTCTTGCGCATCATCCTTGCACCTTCTGATGACCTTCGACCCACCACGGGTCGGGATCGATCGGTCTGCCGTCCTTGCGAAACTCGACGTAGAGAACGGGCGCGCTCTCCTGGGCGTTGCCCTGCGATTTAGTCGCCGCGCCGCTCACGGTGCCGATCGGTTCTGCCGCGAGCACGAATTGGCCCGGCTGCACGTCAATTCTCGACAATCCCGCAAGCAGAACATGATACCCGCCGCCGGCGTTGATGATCAATAGCTTGCCGTAGCTCCGGAACTCGCCCGCATAGACGATCCAACCATCGCACGGCGACGTGATCTGGGCGCCGGAGCGGGTTTCGAGCACGATACCCTTCGATTCACCCCCATACTGGGTTTTCTCGCCGAACGCCAGCACGCGCCGGCCTTGTGCCGGCATCGGCAGGCGCGCCTTGGCCTGATGGAACGGGATCGCCGGCTTGATGCGCCCCGTGCTGCCCGGCATCTGCCCGGCCCCGGTCGGCGCCAGCACAACCACCTCCGGCCGCATCGGCGGTGTTTGCGGCGCGACGTCGACCGGCTTCCGCTCAGTCCCCGCTGCCGGCGGAGTGTCCACAGCCTTTTCGGCACCCGGGGCGCCGGCCGTGGTCGGAGCATTCGGCTGTGCGACCCCTGCGACCGGCGGGACCGCCGCCACAGACGGCTCGTGACGGGCCTCGGCATCGTATTTGCCGAGATCGGTGTTATCCGTGATCGTCCTGTCGAGCCGCTGGATCAACTCGTTGAGATCGCCGACCGACTTCGAGATCTCGGCCGCAGCTTGACGTACCTTGACCAGCTCCGATTGGCGCTCGGTGAGCGTCTGCTTCTTCTCCTGCATCAGGCCGGCGAGCTTGGTGCGCTGCTCGTTGAGACGATCCGTCTCGGCCTTCAGCTTCTCACTCTCGGCGCGGTTCTCCGCCACGATCCGGACCAGCTCGTCGAGCTTGCCGGAGAGTGAAAGCGCCTGGTCCCTGAGCTCGGGAAACGTGGTCGCGAGCAGCATGGCGCTGCGCACCATCTCCAGCGCATCGTCGCGCCGGGTCATCATCACGGGCGGAGGATTGCGGCCCATGCGCTGCAACGCGCCGAGCAGCTTGGCGATCTGGCCGTGCCGCTGCTCCAGCGAGCCACGCAGCAGCTTCTCCTGTGCCTCGAGTTCCCCGAGCCGGGCCTCGATCCGCGTCAGCTGGCCCTCGCTCCGCTGGATCAGCGCGGCGGTCTCGAGCAGGCGGGCATTGATCCGCTCGCGCTCGGCGTTGAGCTCGTCTGCATCCTCGGCAAGCCACTTGGCGCGGGCCTGCACCTTCTCCAGCTCGCCCCGCCTGGCGTCGAGCTTCTCGCGCGTCTCGCTCACCGACGGCGCCTGGGCGGCCGACTGGCTCGCGGCGGTCAGCGCCAGCGCAAGGGCCAGCCCGGCCGCCCTGCCGAGGCTCGCATGTCGCCGTATCACGCCGCCGATCGCCAATGCCTGCCCCGCGTCCTGCCTCTCCGCGCCGGCACCACCGGCTACCTGCGGCCCCAGCTGCCTGCGGCCTTGTCCGAAGGGGGCCGGCCTGCTGTCGGAACGATAGGTGATTCAATCCTTGAAGACTTCAGAATTACGGCATTTGTGGCACCTTCCCGTTACCAAAGCGTGCCCCTGTAGCCACTCTGCCCTGGCTTGGCGAGAAAGCTCGCGCGGAGCCGATTTGCCGGCGCCGGCCGGCGGGAGTATCTGTCAGCGCCAGAACGCAACCGGACGGTGACCATGCAAGGCATCTTCTTCCACCTGACCACGCTGGCGGTGCTCGCCGTCTTCCTCGTCCTGCTCGCCGGCCTGTGGACCATGATGCGCGGCAAGAGCCCGAACTTGAGTCAGAAGCTGATGCGCTGGCGGGTCGGCCTCCAGTTCGCGGCGATCGTCGTCATCATGGTCTTCGTCTGGCTCGGCCGTTGAACGGCGCCCGGTGCGCACCTCGGCGCGCTCGGCCCTTGACCCACCCTGCCCGCTCACTACGCTGACGGCTCGCGACGCGGGCAACGAAAGAGGCCTCACGGCATGGTCGTGCTGAACAAGATCTACACCCGCACCGGCGACGCCGGCACCACCGCGCTCGGATCGGGCGAGCGGGTGGCCAAGCATGATCGGCGCATCGCCGCTTACGGCACGGTGGACGAGACCAACGCCCAGATCGGCATGGCGCGCGTGCACCTCGGCGGCAGCCACCCCGGCCTCGACGCCAAGTTGATGCGGATCCAGAACGACCTGTTCGACCTTGGCGCCGACCTGTGCCTGCCGGATCGCGGCGAGAAACCGCCCTATGAACCGCTGCGCATGACAGACGCTCAGGTCGAGCGCCTCGAGGCCGAGATCGACGAGATGAACGCCGAGCTGAAGCCGCTACGCTCGTTCGTGCTGCCTGGCGGCGCGCCGGCCGCTGCCGCGCTGCACGTCGCACGCACCGTGGCGCGCCGCGCCGAGCGGCTGATGGTCGAGCTGGCGGCCTCGCCCGACGAGCCGGTCTCGGGCCCGGCGCTGCGCTTCATCAACCGCCTTTCGGACTTCCTGTTCGTCGCCAGCCGCTACGTCAACGATCGCGGCAAAAGCGACGTGCTGTGGGTTCCGGGTCAGAACCGCTGAGCCACGCACGCTCGCGCTCGCCAACTCCGTGCCAAGGATGCCGCCCCGATGTTCGTACCGCTGAGCGACGACAACCCGCTGAAGTCGATTCCGTTCCAGTACATGACAGTGCTGCTCATCGCGATCAACGTGATCGTCTATGCGATGTCGGTCGCCGGTCTCGGGGAAGGCGCCATCGTCAGCTTCGCGGTCGTGCCGAGCGAGCTGCTCGGCACCATCGCCGGCGTCGCGCCGGGCGAGCTCGCTGTGCAATCGATCGCGGTGCCCGAGCGGCTCACGCCGATCACCTACTCGTTCTTCCACGCCGACGCCATTCATCTGCTCGGCAACATGCTGTTCCTGTGGGTGTTCGGCGACAACGTCGAGGACGCCATGGGACACGTCAAGTTCCTCGTCTTCTACCTGCTCTGCGCCGCCGCCGCGGCGATGTTCCATGCCATGATGTCGCCGACCTCGCCTGTGCCGCTGATTGGCGCCAGCGGCGGCGTGGCCGGCGTGATCGCTGCCTATCTGATGCTCCACCCACGCGTCCGCGTCTGGGTGCTGGTGATGCGCGTCATACCGATGCAGATCTCCGCCGCTTTCGCGCTCGGCGCCTGGGTGCTGACGCAACTCGTCATGGTCGCCCTGCCGCAGACGGGGCCCGTCGCCTGGTGGGCCCACATCGGCGGGCTGATCGCCGGCGCGGCGCTGATTCTGGTCATGCGCCGCAAGGGCGTTCCCGTACTTCAGTGAGGGCGACACAGCGAGCGCATGCAAGCTCCGTGAACGCTATTTACCAAGTTGAGAACAAGAGTTTTCCAACCTGGGCCTTCTTGGCATTCCAGAGGTCCAATTGACACCCGCAAGTGCCGCTCCTAGGCTGGCGTTTCGCAAGTGCGAACGCCATTCGGCCGCCGGAAGCGGCGAAATACCGACTTGCCGCGTTCAATAATCGCGCTGCACAACAGCTCGGCTTGCGCCGACGGGGGATGGCCGTCGGACTGGGGATGGTGAGGAGCTGCTCTGGCGATGAAGATCCTGGTGCCGATCAAACGTGTGGTCGACTACAACGTCAAGATCCGCGTCAAGGCCGACGGCTCGGGCATCGAGCTCGCCAACGTCAAGATGTCGATGAACCCCTTCGACGAGATCGCCGTCGAGGAGGCGGTCCGCATCAAGGAGCGTGGTCAGGCGAGCGAGGTCGTGGTGGTCTCGGCCGGGCCGACCAAGGCGCAGGAGACGATGCGCACCGCGATGGCGATCGGCGCCGACCGCGGCATCCTGGTCGAGACCGGCGAGGGCGACACGCTCGAGCCATTGGCGGTCGCCAAGCTGTTGAAGGCGATCGTCGCGGCCGAGGCGCCGCGACTCGTCATTCTCGGCAAGCAAGCGATCGACGACGACTGCAACCAGACCGGCCAGATGCTGGCGGCCCTGCTCGGCTGGCCGCAAGGCACGTTCGCCTCCAAGATCGAGCTGTCAGATTCGAGCGTGACGGTGACGCGCGAGGTCGACGGCGGCCTAGAGACGCTGAGGCTCGGCCTGCCGGCGGTCGTGACGACCGACCTGCGCCTCAACGAGCCGCGCTACCCGACGCTACCCAACATCATGAAGGCCAAGAAGAAGCCGCTCGACGTGAAAAAGCCCGCCGACCTCGGTGTCGACATTGCGCCGCGGCTCGCCGTCTTGAAGACCTCCGAGCCGGCGACACGCAAGGCCGGCGTGATGGTCAAGACCGTCGCCGAGCTGGTCGAGCGGCTCAGGGTCGAGGCGGGAGTGCTCTGATGACCATTTTGCTGATCGCCGAGCACAACAACGCCGCGCTCAATGTCGCCACCGCAAAGGCAATGACCGCCGCCAAGGCGCTCGGAGGCGATATCCACGTCCTCGTCGCTGGCAACGGCTGCCGCGCGGTCGCCGAGGCCGCGGCCAAGCTCGAAGGCGCCGCGAAAGTGCTGCTCGCCGAGGCGCCGCATCTCGCCAACGCGCTCGCCGAGGAGCTGGCGGCGCTGATCGTGCCGCTCGCCGCCGATTATGCCGCGGTGGTTGCGCCCGCCACCGCATCCGGCAAGAACGTCATGCCGCGCGTCGCAGCAATGCTCGACGTGATGCAGATTTCCGACATCACCGCCGTCCTCGCCGCCGACACGTTCGAGCGGCCGATCTATGCCGGCAATGCTCTGCAGCAGGTTCGCTCGAGCGATGCCAGGAAGGTGATCACCGTCCGCACCGCCGCCTTCCCGGCGGTCGGCACTGGCGGCCCGGCTCCGATCGAGACCATTGCCGCGCCGGCAGCCGTCGGCATCTCGTCGTTCGAGAAGGCCGAGTTGACCAAGTCCGACCGTCCCGAGCTCGCCTCGGCGCGCATTATCGTCTCCGGCGGTCGCGGCATGGGCTCCGGCGAGAATTTCACCAAGCTGATCGAGCCCGTCGCCGATCGGCTGGGAGCGGCGGTCGGCGCAAGTCGCGCTGCCGTCGACGCCGGCTTCGTGCCGAACGACATGCAGGTCGGCCAGACCGGCAAGGTGGTGGCGCCCGACCTTTACGTCGCGGTCGGCATTTCCGGCGCCATCCAGCACCTCGCCGGCATGAAGGATTCCAAGATCATCGTCGCCATCAACAAGGACGGCGAGGCCCCGATCTTCCAGATCGCGGACTACGGCCTCGTCGCCGATCTCTTCCAGGCGTTGCCCGAGCTTGCGGCAGAGCTGGAGAAGTCGGGACGCTGAGGGGGCGCGCGAGCGCACAGAGACACGCAGGGGACAGCGAAGGACAACAACGATGGATGTAGCGGTCAAATCGGGGAGCAGGGGCAAAGCCAGGCCGGCAGGAGACCTCAAGTCGTCGCAGGCCTCGATAATCAAGAAGGTCGGCGTCATCGGCGCCGGCCAGATGGGCAACGGCATCGCCCACGTCATCGCGCTGGCCGGCTACGACGTGGCCTTGAACGACCTCAAGAAGGACGCCGTCGAGAAGGCGCTGGCGACCATCGACAAGAACATGGCGCGCCAGATCAAGAAGGGCCTGATCAGCGACGGCGACAAGGCGACCGCGCTCAAGCGGATCAGCTACGCGCCGAGCTTCGAGGCGTTCGGCGACTGCGACCTCGTCATCGAGGCGGCGACCGAGGATGAGCAGGTGAAGCGCAAGATCTTCATCGAGCTTTGTCCGAAGCTGAAGAAGGACGCCATGGTCGCGTCCAACACCTCCTCGATCTCGATCACCCGGCTTGCCTCGACGACCGACCGCCCCGAGCACTTCATCGGTATGCACTTTATGAACCCGGTGCCGCTGATGGAGCTGGTCGAGCTGATCCGCGGCATCGCCACCGAGGACGACACCTTCGCGGTGGCTAGGCACTTCGTCGAGAGCCTCGGCAAGATCACCGCAGTCAGCGAGGACTTCCCCGCCTTCATCGTCAACCGCATCCTGCTGCCGATGATCAACGAGGCCGTCTACACGCTCTACGAGGGCGTCGGCACGGTCGAGGCGATCGACAAGGCGATGCGGCTCGGCGCCCACCATCCGATGGGGCCGCTCGAGCTCGCCGACTTCATCGGTCTCGACACCTGCCTGTCGGTCATGCAGGTGCTCTACGAGGGCCTTGCGGATTCGAAGTACCGGCCCTGCCCGCTGCTGGTGAAGTACGTCGAGGCCGGCTGGCTTGGCCGCAAGACCAGCCGCGGCTTCTACGACTACCGCGGCGAGAAGCCCGTCCCGACCCGCTGAGGGGCGCGCGACACACTTGGGCTCGGGTGAGACCACACCACTTGCCGCGCGCGGCGGCCGGCTCGCATATTCCGAGTTGTCGCGCGCCAACAAGAATCGCATCGCATAGCATCGGGCGGCCAGCGAGCCGCCCGATCGTTTTCCGGAGACCAAGATGACCGCCACGCCGAACAAGGTCGCCCTCGTCACCGGTGCCGGCTCGGGCATCGGCCGCGCGGTTGCGCTCGCGATGCAGGAAGCAGGCTACGACGTGGCGCTGGCTGGGCGACGCATCGCCGAGCTGGAGAAGACGGCGAGCCGGGCTACGGCCGGAGGCGGCCGCATGCTGGCGGTCGCCACCGACGTCGCCGATCCGGCTTCCGTCGCCCGACTGTTCGCGCACACCAGGGAGGCGTTCGGCCGCCTCGACGTGCTGTTCAACAACGCCGGTATCTTCGCCCCCGCCGTGCCGCTCGAGGAGCTGCCGGTCGAGACTTGGCGCCAAGTCGTCGACGTCAACTTGACCGGCGTCATGCTGTGCTGCCAGGAGGCCATCCGGCTCATGAAGACGCAGGACCCGAAGGGCGGGCGCATCATCAACAACGGCTCGATCTCGGCCATGGTCCCGCGACCGCGCACCGCGGCCTATGCCGCCACCAAGCACGCCATCTCCGGCCTCACCAAGGCGCTGGCGCTCGAGGGGCGCGGCCACCGCATCGCCTGCTCGCAGATCGACATCGGCAATGCCGCCACAGAGCTGGCCTTGACGGCGGCAAGCACGGCGCCGGCCACGGCCGGCGCAGGTCCCGAGCCGACATTGGATCTGAAGCACGTCGCCGACGCCGTGCTCTACATGGCTGGGCTGCCGCTCGAGGCCAACGTGCTGTTCATGACCTTGAAGGCGACCGAGATGCCCTACGAAGGGCGCGGCTGAATAACTGGGCAGGAGCGACGCACCAGCTTCCGGAACCGATGGGGGGCAGCGGAGGGCTCAGGAGTCCGCCAGCGCCTCGAGCGCGGCCGGATCGAGGATCGCGAGGCGGCCGGCGGACGGCACCACGATTCCCCGCTCCTCGAGCTCCAGCAGCAGCCGCGCGAGGGCATCGATCTCGAGTCCGAGCATGCCGGCCACGGTGCCAGAGGTGAGCGAGTCGGCGATCACCGACGGGTCACGACCCTCGCGGGCGTTGTTGTCCGAGATCACGCGCAGGAAAGCGGCGAGCCGCACCAGCGGCCGATCCGCATTCTGCCGTACGATGCGCCGGCGCAGGAACGCGAACTCCTGCTCGATCGCATCGGCGAGTCGGCCGACGCCGTTCCGCTCGGTGGCGACGATCCTGTCCTGCCATTCGACCGGCAAACGCGCAACGAGGCAGGCTTGCATCGCCTCGGCCGTCACCGAGTAGATCTTGAGATGTCCGAGCCCAACCGTCTCGCCCGCGAACGCATGACCGACGACGGTCGGCTCTCGCCCCGGCTCCTCGGCCGGCTCGTAGAGGGTGAGCATGCCTTCCACGAGGCGGTAGACGTGCGTCCTGAGGTCGCCGGCGGCGAACAATACATCGTGTGGCGCGAGGCCGATCAGCGGCCCGTCCAAGGGAGGTTGCGGTGCCGATGGCGCATGCAAACGCGCAATCCGGCCCTCGGCCGCATCGGCCGAAAGCACGCTCCCCCCACTGTTCTCGGTGGCCGCAAGCACGGCGCACTCCTACGCATTACTTGAACTTAGTTTATGTTGCTCGAGGGCAACAATCAATCGCAATCCTGCGCCATGCGTCGACGATCAGAATTGCAATCTAATTTTTCCTTTTGGATCAGCGGAATGACCCACTTCTATTTCGTTACCAGATTAATCTGGTGTGAGCCCTGATCTCTATCAAGTGGTCGAACGCGGCGCGACCGCCATTGGCTCACTTTGCCGCGGCAGAGGGGTGGCCGGCGCCGAGGGGAGCGAGAAACCCCGCCAGGTCCTCGGTCATGTGGTGCACGTGCTCCGGCGGCACGCCCCAGCGACGGATCTCGTATTGCACCGGATGGTCGATGTAGCTCGAGTGCACGAGCACTGTCGTCATCCCGAGCGCGTGCGGCACCTCGAGGTTGTGCGGCATGTCCTCGAACATCGCCGCCCGGCTCGCCCCAACGTTGTGGCGGCGCACCATCCGGGCGAAGGCGTCGGCGTCGGGCTTCGGCACGAACTCGCAGGCGGCGATGTCGCAGATGTCCTCGAAGAGGTGCAGAACGCCGAGCTTGCCGGCGACCCGCTCGGCATGCCTGCGCGAGCCGTTGGTGAAGATGAGCTTGCGCCCGTCGAGCCGGGCGATCGCCGCGGCCAGCTCGGGGTGCTCCGGCACCACCGAGAGATCGATGTCGTGGACATAGTCGAGGAACGCGTGCGGATCGATCTTGTGGACCCGCATCAGCCCGGCGAGCGTGGTTCCGAACTGATAATAATAGCTCTTCTGCAGGTGGCGCGCCTGCGCGTAGGGCAGCCCCAGCAGGCGGGCGATGAACTCGCCCATGCGGTGATCGACCTGCGCGAAAAGGTTGCATTCCGCCGGATAGAGCGTGTTGTCGAGATCGAAGATCCACACACCCGTGTCGCCGAAGCCGCGCCCGCCGGGGCCTGGCACCGCGACGCCGTCGCGCCTCGCCTCGTCCGCGCCCATTCAGCCCTTCTTCGGCCGGCCCTTGCGCGAGCCGACCAGCGTGCCGGCGCCGTGATCGGTCAACAGCTCCAAGAGCACCGAGTGCGGCACCTTGCCGTTGATTATGACGACCGCCTCGACACCCGCCTCGACGACCTCGATGCAGCCCTCGATCTTGGGGATCATGCCGCCGGTGATGGTGCCCTTGCGGATGAGGCTGCGCGCCTCGTCGACCGACAGCTCCTCGACCAGCCGGCCGTCCTTGTCGAGCACGCCCTCGACGTCGGTCAGCAGCAAGAGGCGCTTCGCCTTCATGCGGGCGGCGAGCGCGGAGGCGAAGCTGTCGGCGTTGATGTTGAGCGTCTCGCCTTCGCGCGAGAGTCCGATCGGGGCGATGACCGGAATCAGGTCGGATTGCGAAATCACATCGACGATGTGCGGGTTGATCTCGACCGGATCGCCGACGTAACCGATGTCGACCGCCTTCACCAGGTTGGACTGCGGGTCCGGCATCTCGGTGATCCGCTTGGCGATCATCAGGTTGGCATCCTTGCCGCAGATGCCGACCGCCTTGCCGCCTTGCCGGTTGATCGCCGACACGATGTCCTTGTTGATCTTGCCAGCGAGCACCATCTCGACGATCTCGACCGTCGGCTTGTCGGTCACCCTGAGGCCGTGCACGAACTCCGATTTGATCGCGAGCTTGGTCAGCATGTCGGCGATCTGCGGCCCGCCGCCGTGCACCACGATCGGATTGACGCCGGATTGCTTGAGGTAGACGACGTCCTGTGCGAACGCGTTCGAGAGCGCCTCGTCGCCCATCGCGTGGCCGCCGAACTTGATCACCACCGTCTGCTCGTCGTAGCGGAGCATGTTCGGCAGCGCCTCGGCCAGGATGCGGGCCTGCACGTGCGCGGAGATTGCCGTCCCCGCGCCGGCCGCCATCGCCGGTGCTTTGGTCTTGCCTTTCGTGCTCATCGCGCATTCCCGAGTTGTCGTGGCGCCAGACCGGCGACGGCAGACCCGCAGCGGGTGCCGAGGATCGGCCGCACTTATATCGCGTTGCTCCCCGGCCACAACGGATTTCCCTCACAATCTCCGGCTATGGCCAGTCGCGGTTTTCGCCCGCGCGTGACCCCCAAGCCCCGTGCCTTGCCCGGGGACTTCGGTTAACGTCGCGCATTGGCAGGCGGATTCTCCGGCGGGGAGAGGCGGATGAGCAACGTGACGGTCGACATGGTCGGGCGCATCCCGATGTCGCCGAGCCTTGCGGCGACGCTCGGCCGCGCCCATCAGCACGCCGAGACGCATGCCGATGCCGAGGTCACGCTCGAGCATCTGCTGCTGGCCCTTGTCGACGATCCCGAGGCCGGCGGCGTGCTGACTCTGAGCGGCGTCGACATCGCGGTGCTGAAGTCCGACGTCGCCGCTCATCTCGCGCGCGGCGAGGATCGCCGGCCACCCGTTGCCCCCGGCGAAGCGCGGCTCTCCAGCGATGTGCAACGGATTCTCGAGGCCGCGTCCGCCGCCGCCAAAGGTCGCCGCCACGAGATCGACGGCGCGATCGTGGTCGCGGCCATCGTCGGCGACGGCAACAGCACCGCCGCCCACATGCTGCGCGCCCGCGGCCTGACCTTCGAGGAGGCGATAAAGGCGCTGCAGCGGTTTGCCAGTCGGGCGAGCGAGCCGGCGCCCGCTCCGCCGTCGTCGCGAGCCGGCGGCAACGCCGACGACATCCTCGCCTCGGCGCGCCAGCGCGTCGCCACACGCACGGGCCATGCGCCGCCAGAGCCGCCGAGCGAGCCATCCACTGCGCCACCCACGGCGGCGCCCGCTCCGGAGCCGGCGCCACCGTCGCAACCTGCACGGCGGCCAGAGTCGAGTGCGCGCCCGCCGTCCTCTGTCGCCGAGGCGGAGGCGCCCGGGGTCGACGCGGCCGCCGACGATCTCGCACCCGGTTGGTCGCCGGCCGTGATTCCGGCGCCACCGCTGCCGGAGCGGATCACAGTCCCCGGCGCGCGTCCGCCGCCGCCACGCCGCGTCGAGCCGACACCGCCCCGACCCCCGCCAGCGCAGCGCGAGGAGCCACCGCCAATGCCACCGCCGGCGGCGCCCGGCGCCGCACCGCGTACCCCTCCCTACCCGCCACGTGAAGGCTGGGCGCCGGGCGGCGATCGGGTCCCAGGTCCGCCACCGCCGTCTCCGTCGCGCGCACCTCCGCCGATTCCGCCCGAGCAGGCCTCGCGACCGCCGCCGCTGCGCGCACCCGGCCCGCATCAGCCGCCGGACCTGTTCGATCCCGCCGCGCGGCCGCTCGGTGGGCGCACGCCAAGCAACATGGCCGCGCCTCCTGCACCGCCGCCTCCGGTGGCTGCCCCAGCGACCGCTCCGCCGTCCGCAGCGCGTGTCGGCGCCGAGGCCCAGCGCCCGCCGCAGCGCGCCCGGGCCGCTGGCGACAAGTCGCGCGCCAGGCCGGCGCTCGAGCGCGGGCAGATGGCCGAGAATATCCCCCGCACGATGCAGGTTGGCGTGCCGAAGACGGCCGAGGTACGGATCGCCAAGGCGGACGTGAAGGCGCTGGCCGAGGGCCTGCAGGGCGCCGGCACCGTCTGGCAGCACGACGTCATGATCTCGAAGGCGATGAGCGTGCGCCTGCGCGCGCCGGAAGGCGGCTTCTTCATCGAGACCGCCTCGCCCGAGACGCAATGGATCGAGAGCCACCTCGGCGGCCCATTCGCCGACGACACGGCAAGTTGGCGGTGGACCATCACCCCCAAGCAGCGCGGCACCCGCCGCCTGCTGCTCGTCGTGTCTGTGCGCACCGTCGGCAGCGACGGCCTGGCCGCCGAGACCGCGCTGCCCGATCAGGTGTTCGAGGTCAAGGTGCGCACCAACTACGGCCTCGCCGCGCAGAAATGGGCCGGCTGGACCGTGGCGGCCGTGGCCGGCGGCCTGCTGGCACGCTTCGGCGACGGCCTGTTCGACGCCATTGCGACCGGCATCAAGGTGCTGATCAAATAGCGCGGCACTCGGCAACGAGCCGCCAGATCGCCGCCCGCAGCATGTCGATGCCGGCGCCGGTCTCCGACGACGTGGCGAGCACCTCGGGGAATGCAGCGGCGTGCATCGCGAGCGCCTTCGCGGTCGCGCTTCGGCATTGAGCGAGCGCCGTCGCCGAGATCTTGTCGGCCTTGGTCAGCACCACCTGATAGGAGACTGCTGCCTCGTCCAGAATCGCCAGGATCGTCCGGTCGACGTCCTTGATCCCGTGCCGGCTGTCGATCAGAACGTAGACACGGGCGAGCGTGGCGCGGCCCCTCAGATAGTCCCTCACCAGCGCCGTCCAGGCCTCGACTTTCGGCTTCGGTGCCTTGGCGAAGCCGTAGCCCGGCATGTCGACGAGGTAGAACGCCGGCGCCGCGACGCGGCTGAGGAAATAGTTGATCTCCTGCGTGCGCCCCGGCGTGTTGGAGGTGCGGGCGAGATCGCACTGACGCACGAGCGCATTGATGAGGCTCGACTTGCCGACGTTGGAGCGACCCGCGAAGGCGACTTCGGGCCGATCCGCGGCGGGTAGATGGTCGAGATCGACGACACCTTTGAGGAAGCCCCACGGCGCCTCGAACAAGCGTCGACCTTGCTCGATCGCCTCGTCCTCGTCGGGCGCGCCGGTAGCGGCCATGAGTGGCCTCACCGCTTGGAGCCGTCGCCGCCCGACCCCTTGCCGCGGACGAGGTTCATGATCGGCAGGAACGTCGCCTTGATGTTCTGGGCGATCGGCACCTCGGTGCCCTGCTTCTTCATGATGAACCACTGCTGAGCCAGCGACAGCACGTTGTTCCACGCCCAGTAGATCACGAGGCCTGCAGGGAACGAGGCGAGCAGGAACGTGAACAGCACCGGCATCCAGTTGAAGATCATCTGCTGGGTGGGATCGGGCTGCTTCGGGTTGAGCTGCATCTGCAGCCACATCGTGAGCCCCATGATCACCGGCCAGGCACCGATGTGGAGGAACTCCGGTACCGCGAACGGCAGCAGCCCGAACAGGTTGAAAAGTGACGTCGGATCGGGCGCCGAGAGATCCTTGATCCAGCCGTAGAACGGCGCATGACGCATGTCGAGCGCCACGAACAGCACCTTGTAGAGCGCGAAGAACACCGGGATCTGTAGCAGGATCGGCAGGCAGCCGGCGAGCGGATTGATCTTCTCCTTCTGGTACAGCGCCATCAACTCCTGCTGCTGGCGCGCCTTGTCGTCCTTGAAGCGCTCGCGCAGCTGCTCCATCTGCGGCTGCAGCTTCTTCATCCGCGCCATCGATTCGTAGCTCTTGTTGGCGAGCGGGAAGAACGCGGCTTTCACGATCACCGTGACGGCGAGGATGGCGAGGCCGAAATTTCCCAAGTGGCCGTAGAGCCAGCTGAGCAGCTGGAACAGCGGCTTGGTGATGAAGTAGAACCAGCCCCAGTCGATCAGATAGTTGAACTCGCGGATCTGGAGCTTGGCCTCGTACTCGTTGATGAGGTGCACCTGCTTGGCGCCGGCGAACAGCAAGGCGTCGACGGTCGTCGCACCACCCGCAGGGATTGCGACGGCGCCACGCAGGTAGTCGGTCTGGAACTGATCCTTGCCGGCCAGCTTGGTGCACGGCGACGCGCGGTCGGGACGAATGCAGTCGAGCTTTGCCTTGTAGCTCGCCGACTGTTCCGGCACGATTGCCGCCGACCAGTACTTGTCGACGAACCCGAGCCAGCCCGTCTTGACGTCGGTCCACTCCTTGCCGCCGCCTTCCTTCAGCACGTCGGCGTAGGTGAGCTCGTGCAACCGATTGTCGCCGATGAACCCGATCAGGCCCTCGTGCTGGATGTAGAAGCCCTCGGTCTTGGGCGTCCCGTAGCGGTAGATGCGCGCGTAAGGGTGCAGCAGCGCAGGCGCGGCCGACGTGTTGCGCACCTCGTCGGTGATTTTGAACATGTAGTTCGCGTCGATCGAGATGGTGCGGCGGAAGATGAGTCCCTGCCCGTTGTCGAAAACGAGCGTGACCGGGCTCTCGGGTGTCAGCTTGGCCGCCCCCTCGGCACGCCATAGCGTATCGCGATCGGGCATCTTCTGCCCGGTGCCGGCGCCGGCCACCCAGCCATGCTCGGCGAAGTAAGGCTCCGGCGCGTTGGCCGGCGAGAACAGCACCACGTTGGCACTCTTGGGATCGGCGGTGACGTGGTAGCGCGTCAGCGTGAGATCGTCGATGCGCCCGCCCTTGAGATTGATCGATCCCGCGAGCGAGGGCGTCGCAATCGGTACGCGCGATCCACTCTGTAAAGCCGCCTCGCGCGTCGCCGGGGGCTGAGCGGCTGCGGGCGCGGTCGGAGCACTGGTGGCTCCGGGTGCGCCGTCCTGCGGCGTCGCCGCCTGCCCCGTCCCCGGCACCGCCGGCGCACTTCCCCCGGCCGGGGCGGTGGCAGGCGTCTCGCCCGCCTTCGGCGCCGCTGCCGCGGTCTGCTCCTGCGCCTGGCGCTGCTTGGCGCGCTCGGCCTCCATCCTTGGCCCGGCGATGAACACCTGCCAGCCGAGCAGCACCGCCATCGACAGCACGATGGCGATGAAAATGTTGTTGGGATTGTCCTGCTGACGGTTCATCTCGGCCTCGGCTCGGGGCTCTTGGCGATTTGCGCGTCGGAGCCCGCCACGACGCTCCGATCTCGATGCAGGAGGCGCCGAGCGCGAGGAACCTCAACGCACCTCGCGCCGCCGCTTGCCACGTTGAGGGTGATGCACGCGAAGCAGCGCCTGTTCAAGATCCTTCTCGAGATCTGCGAACGTCCGCGTCGCGGCGGCCGGTCGAGCGATCAGCACATAGTCGAAGGTCGGCTCGGCATGGCGCGCATCGATTTTCCTGATCACGGCCCGCAAGCGGCGGCGGATGCGATTGCGCTCGACCGCGTTGCCGGTCGCCTTGGTGACGGTGAAGCCGAACCTAGCCCCGTCGGCACCCGCCTCGCCTCTCACCTTGCCTTCGAGCACGAACCCCGGCGTCGCCCACCTCCCGCCGCCCCTGACGCGCAGGAACTCGGCCCGCTTCTTGAGCGTGATCAGCCGCAGCGCCGTGGCCCTCTGAGAGACCGGCAGGAACAATTCAGGCGGACAAGCGCTTGCGGCCCTTGGCGCGGCGGCGGGCGAGCACGCGGATGCCGCCCTTGGTCAGCATCCGCTTGCGAAATCCGTGGCGGCGCTTTCTGACCAGCCGGCTCGGCTGATAGGTACGTTTCACGATACGTCTCCGTCGTCCTGTTGAGCGGGGCCTGGGAGTGCTCCGCCGACCGAATGCATGCCTGCGGAACGCCCGCCTCTTGGGGGCACCGCCGCCAGTGCTGGCAAATGGAAAAGCCCGCCGCTTATAGGGGCCGCCTGGTCCCAAGTCAACGCGGCCGACCGGCGTCGCATGGCCCGCCCCGGGGCCGATCACGGCGCGCCGGCCATCGTTCACGAGATGGGGCGTCCGACCTCACGTGGGATCAACTCTGGTCCGCAAGTCTCACGAGCCGGTGAGAGGCCATTTTATTTCCCCGCTACTCGGATCAGAAAGGTCTCGACCAGCTGTTTCCGAGTGAAACCCATGAATGACAGGAGAAGAGGCCATGTCTAGCCCTGCCGCATCGCACCGGAGACCCTGCACCGGGTTGCAGCTCGGCCTTGCCGGTCTGGTCGCCTTCGCCGCCGCGTCCGCCGCCGCCCTCCCCGTCTCGGCCGCAAGCCCCACCGAGACCTTCGCCCGCCACAGTGCCGGCGCCACGGCGACCATCGACCACGCGGCCTGGAACAGGCTGCTGCAGACCTATGTCGTCGCCGGCGCGGACGGGGTCAATAGGGTCGACTACGCCCGCTTCAAGAAGGAGGGCCACGCGACGCTCAAGAGCTACCTCGGACGGCTCGTGGCCGCCGACCCGTCGAGCCTCGACCGGCCCGAGCAGTTCGCCTACTGGGCCAACCTTTACAACGCCAAGACGATCGACATCGTGCTCGACAAGTATCCCATCAAGTCGATCAAGGACATCAACCTCGGCGGCGGCCTCGTCGCCCTGGTGACCGGCGGCCCGTGGAAAGCCAAGGTGGTCAAGGTGTCGGGCCAGGATCTCAGTCTCGACGACATCGAGCACGCCATCCTGCGCCCCGTGTTCAAGGACCCCCGCGTGCATTATGCCGTCAACTGCGCCTCGTTCGGCTGCCCCAACCTCGGCCGCGAGGCGTTCACCGGCGCCAAGCTCGATGCCGAGCTCGACGCCGCCGCGCGCGCGTTCTTGAACCACCCGCGCGGCATCGCGATCGACGGTGGCAAGGTGAAGGCCTCGTCGATCTACACCTGGTTCAAGGAGGACTTCGGCAGCAGCGACGCGGGCGTGCTGGCACACGTCGCCAAGTATGCCGAGCCGGCATTGAAAGAGAAGCTCAAAGGCATCACCACGATCGCCGATTTCGACTACGACTGGAGCCTCAACGACGTGACGCGCTGAGCGTCGTCGCAGCGGACAGCGAGGAGTATCGCGACATGACGGATCGACCGGGCTCGGGCGGGTTGAAGCGGTGGCTGCCGCTCATCCTCATCGCCGCACTGATGGCGCTCGCTTTCGCCATGGGCTGGCACAAGCACCTCTCGTTCAAGACCGTCGGCACCAACTACGACGCGCTCAAGGCGTTCATCTCCGCAAACCTGCTGCTTGCGATTGCGCTGTTCATGCTCGCCTACATCGCCGTCGTCGCGCTTTCGCTTCCGGGGGCCCTGGTGATGACTCTTGCCGGCAGCCTGCTGTTCGGCTGGAAGCTCGCCGCACCGGCGATCGTCGTCGCCGCCACCGTCGGCGCAACGATCATCTTCCTGGTCGCGAGAACCTCCTTCGGCGAGACGCTGGCGGCGCGCGCCGGCCCCTGGCTCACCAAGCTGCGCGACGGCTTCCAGGAGAACGCGCTGAGCTACCTTCTCTTCCTGCGGCTCGTGCCGGCGTTCCCGTTCTTCGTCGTCAACATCGTCCCCGCCCTGCTCGGTGTGCCGGTCAGAACCTACGTGCTCGGCACTTTTCTCGGCATCATTCCGGGGACAACCGCCTATTCCGTGCTCGGCTCCGGCCTCGGCAGCGTGGTCGAGAAGCAGAACGCGATCTACAAGGAGTGCGTGGCCCGGCACCCGTCGGACGCGGCCAGCGCCTGCCCGTACACGATCGACACCAGCGCCCTCGTCACACCCGAGCTCGTCGCTGCTTTCATCCTGCTCGGGATCGTCGCGCTGATCCCCGTGGGCCTCAAGCACTGGAGGAAGCGCCATGCCGCCGCCTGAGACGACCGCCACCTTTCCTGCCATGCGCAAGGAAGCCATCGTCGCCGCCAAGTCAGCCGGGAAGGGGACCACCATGACCAACGTCGACAAGACCGCCGCTGCCGACGAGATCACCGCCGACCTGTGCGTCATCGGCGCCGGCTCGGGTGGCCTCTCGGTCGCCGCCGCCGCGGCCGCCTTCGGCCAGAAGGTGGTGCTGATCGAGAAGCACAAGATGGGCGGCGACTGCCTCAACTACGGGTGCGTGCCGTCGAAGGCGCTGATCGCCGCCGGCAAGCGCGCGCACGCGATGCGCACCGCCGCACCGTTCGGCATCGCGCCCGTCGAGCCGGCGATCGACGCCAAGGCGGTGCACGACCACGTCAAAGGCGTGATCGCCGCGATCGAGCCCAATGATTCCGTCGAGCGCTTCACCGGGCTCGGCGTGCGCGTCATCCTCGCCGCTGGCCGCTTTGTCGACAAGTCGACCGTCGAGGCCGGCGAGAACCGCATCAAGGCGCGCCGCTTCGTCATCGCCACCGGCTCCTCGCCCGTCGTGCCGCCGATCCCCGGCCTCGACAGCGTGCCCTATTTCACCAATGAGACGATCTTCGACAACCAGCGACGCATCGACCGCCTGATCGTCATCGGCGGCGGGCCGATCGGCTTGGAGATGGCGCAGGCCCATCACCGGCTCGGCTCGCGGGTGACCGTACTCGAGGGTTTGCGCGCGCTCGGCAAGGACGATCCCGAAATGAGCACGGTCGTGCTCGACCACCTGCGCCGGGAAGGCATCGACATCCGCGAGCAGACCTTTGTCGAGCGGGTCGAGGGCGGCATCGGCTACGTCAAGGTGCAGGTCAAGACGCCGACCGGGCCGCAGACAATCGACGGCAATGCCATCCTCGTTGCGGCCGGCCGCCGCCCCAACATCGCCGACCTCGGCCTCGATGCGGCCGGCATCAAGCACGACAAGCGCGGGATCATGGTGAATGCCGGTCTCGTCACCTCCAACCGCCGCGTCTTTGCGATTGGCGACGTCACCGGCGGCCTGCAGTTCACCCACGTCGCCAACTATCATGCCGGCATCGTCATCCGCCGTGCGCTGTTCCGCCTGCCAGCCAGAGTCGACAACGACACCGTGCCGTGGGTGACCTACACCGAGCCGGAGCTGGCTCACGTCGGCATGAGCGAGGAGACCGCCCGCGAGAGGAAATACGCCCCCTCCGTGCTGCGCTGGCCGTTCCACGAGAACGATCGCGCCCAGGCCGAGCGCGCAACCGAGGGCCACGTCAAGGTGGTGACGGACAAGAGGGGCCGCATCCTCGGCGCGACGATCGTCGGCGCCCACGCCGGTGAGCTCATTCAGATGTGGTCGCTCGCCATCTCGCAAAAGATGAATATCAAGGCCATGACCGGCTGGATCTCGCCCTATCCGACGCTCTCGGAGGTCAACAAGCGCGCCGCTATCCGCCGTTACGCGTCGGCACCCGCCAACCCGCTGGTGCGCAAGGTGATCGGCTGGCTCGCCAAGCTCGGGTGAGCGTCCCGGATTGCATCGGCGCCCTTGCCACCGGGGCTTTGGGCCGCTTCAGCCTGTGGAGCGGAAAGTCTGTCGTTTTTGCCCGCGCCGTGCTTCCTGTCGGCAGGCCAACCCCCATATTCTCCTGGGCGACCGTAGGGCCCTCGTGTGGCAGTTGGGTAGTCCGCTCTCGCCTGGTGAGGCTCAGCGAGCGGACTTCTCGATCACCACACTGGTGGCTGGCCGGACCCGAGAAGCGCATCGAGGATGAGCGTGGCGCGCGACAACGACGAGCCGACGAGCACGATCCCCGCAGGCTCTGTGCCGGCGGAAGGGTCGTGGCGCAGCCTCGTCTCGAGCTGGCGGCGCAAGTGGCTGCGGCTCGGCCTGCCGACCAAGCTGCTGCTGATGACCACCGGCTTCGTCATGCTGGCCGAGATCCTGATCTTCGTGCCCTCGGTCTCCAACCACCGCGTCACCTGGCTGATGGACCGCCTGGTCGCCGCCGAGCTGGCGGCACTCGCCGCCGAGGCGGTTCCGGGCGGCGACGTCCCTGCCTCGCTGCGCGCCGAGCTCTTGCGAACCGCGCAGGTGAAGGCGGTAGCGGTCAAGAAGGGCGGCCAGCGGCGCATGGTGCTGCCGCCCGAAGCGCCGATGGCCATCGATGCCCACTTCGATCTGCGCCCGGCGACTTCGGCGAGTCCGCTCGGCTGGATCGGCGACCGCCTCGCCCTGATCCGCGACGCGCTCGCCGTGTTCTTCACCGGCGAGGATCGCCTGATCCGCGTCGTCGGACCGGTCAGCCAGATGCCGGAGGAGCTGATCGAGATCGTCTTGCCCGAGGCGCCGCTCAGGTCGGTGATGGTCGCCTACGCGCTCAACATCCTCGGCCTGTCGATCATCATCTCGCTCATCACAGCGGCGCTGGTCTATTTCGCGTTGTCGAGCCTGCTCGTGCAGCCGATGATGCGCATCACCCGCAACATGCTGCGCTTCAGCGAGAATCCCGAGGACCCCGACCGCATCATCCAGCCGTCGGGCCGCGAGGACGAGATCGGTACCGCCGAGCGCGAGCTGGCGCAGATGCAGCGCGAGCTCTCGCAGCTGCTGCTGCAGAAAAACCGGCTCGCCCAGCTCGGCCTCGCTGTCAGCAAGGTCAACCACGACCTGCGGAACATGCTGGCCAACGCGCAGCTCATCTCCGACCGCCTCACCGACGTCCCCGACCCGACTGTGCAGCGCTTCGCACCAAAGCTGATCGCGTCGCTCGACCGGGCCATCAACTTCTGCAACGACTCGTTGAAATACGGCCGCGCCGAGGAGGCGCAGCCGCGCCGCGACCTGATGCGATTGCGACCGCTGGTCGAGGACGTCGGCGACGGTCTCGGCCTGCCGCGCGAGGGCCAGATCGCCTGGGAGGTCGAGATCGAGGACACGCTGCGCATCGACGCCGACCGCGAGCACCTGTTTCGGATCGTGAGCAACCTCATTCGCAATGCCATCCAGGCCATCGAGAGCAAGGCCGACGACGCCAGGGGCTGCGGAACGATCCGCGTGCGTGCCTGGCGCGACGGGCGCCGTGTCAGGGTCGAGGTCGCCGACGACGGCCCCGGCGTGCCGGACAAGGCGCGCGCCAATCTGTTCCGCGCCTTCCAGGGCTCGCGCAAGGGTGGCACCGGCCTCGGCCTCGCCATTGCCGCGGAGCTGGTCGCCGCCCACGGCGGGACGCTGCGCCTGCTCGACACCAGGCCAGGCGCCACCTTCCAGTTCGAGCTCCCCGACCGCGGCACGGCGTGATTGCACCGCGCCAATCGCTTCGGCCGCCGAGAGCCGCGACCTCGCCGCCGCATATCCTCACCCGCCGGTGCAGGGGACGCACAAGTCGTCCGGAGCAGGCGCCGGCCGAGGGCCTTTGGGCACAATAGCGAGTCCGGAGACAGGTCCCTGGCGGCGTGCTCGAGGGCTGCGCCCCTTCGATCGGCCATGCTGGCACCCGGTCGCCTGCAGCAGCGCCGTGCGGAGCCGAAGCGTCGGTCCCGGCGGCCGATCGGCCCGATTGGCCCTTGCGCTTCAGCCGGCGAGCCATTAGGAAGAGCGCACCTCCAAGGGGGGCGGCCCGCCCGTCCCCCGCGCCGGGCCTCGCGCCCCGCCGAACGGCAAGCACCGGTAGCTCAGCTGGATAGAGCACCAGACTACGAATCTGGGGGTCAGGAGTTCGAATCTTCTCCGGTGCGCCATTTCAGAACAGAACTGCGAACGCCAGCAGCCGCCGATGCCACGCTCGAAGCGGCGACCAAGGTGCGGAGCAGTTCCGACTTCGTTCCCATGATGCGAACCTCTCGGTCGGCGACCTCGACGCGCTGCGCCAAGGCGCGCAAGTGGTCGCGGCGGTAGCCGCCGTTTTTCAGTCGCAGCCGTTCGCGAGCCGTGTGGGCGAAGGTTCGGATCATGCTGAAGCCGATGCGTTGACTACCGTCATTGTCCAGCAAAGCTTGCGCGCGCTCGGCATCGGCCTTCGCTTGGTCGCGAATCGCCTTGAGGCCGGCGATGCGCTCTTTCAGGGCTGTGTCATCCAGATCCGCCACGCCGGCTTCGATGGCGTCGTAGAGCCGATTGAGCCGCTGATCGGTTTCGGTGATACGCCGGTGGAGTTCGGCAAGATGCTCGCGGCGGCGCTCTGTGCGCTCCTGACGACGATCGAGGACGCTGGCAAGGATGGTCTCCAGCCGCTCGGGCTCAAGCAGGCGCTTCTCGATGTGATCGGCGATCAAATGGTCGAGCTTGTCCATCGGAATCGACCGGCCCGCGCAACCGGTCTTGCCCTGCCGCGCTTTTGTTGAGCAGGTGTAGTAGCGATACATCCCGCCTGCGCTGCCTTTGCCGGTCCGGAGCGTCATGGCGCCTCCGCATTTGGCGCAGAAGCAGATGCCCGTGAGCAGCGTGGGTCCGCTTGAGACGCGCGCCGGCGTCACCATGGGCTGGCGTGATTTGAGGCGGGCCTGCACGGCGTCGAAGGTTTCGCGGGCGATCAGCGGCGGCACGGCCATGATTGCCACCTCGCTCTCGGGCTTCTTCTCCCGATCCTTGTGCGAGCGGGTGAACCGCCCCGAGATTGCCGGAGGCTCCAACTCTTGAGAGACTGGAGCCATGACGAACCATACCAAATCCCCGAAGTTCTCAGCCGAGGTGCGTGAGCGCGCCGTCCGGATGGTGCTCGACCAC
>JBFMEX010000025.1:0-43409 GCA_040752215.1 Pseudomonadota bacterium
GGCGAGGGCGGCAGCGCTGTCAATGCTGCAAAGGTGCACGGGGGTCCGTGACCCGATTCCGAGGCTCGCCACCACCCAGCCGGACGCGCGGGAGAGCGCTTCAAAATCAAGAGGGACACTGAAATCACAGCTGTACCAGTGTGGTGCAGATCGAGAAATTCGTTCTCGAGCCCACCGCTGGCGGATACGAATCTCTCGATCATCACTCCAAGTGTGGCGCGGCGCCGCTCGCCGTCGCCGCGGCGTCGCTTCGCCCGGAGCAGGGCGCGCCGCCTTCCGCCGGGCTCATAGCCCATAGGCTTGAGCCCGCTCCGGATCCTTGGTCGCCACCAGCCGGGCGAGGTCGACGATCACCTTGGCCTGCTTCCAGGTCGCATCGTCCTGCATCTTGCCGTCGATCATCACCGCGCCGGTCCCGTCCGGCATTGCGGCGAGAATGCGTTTGGCGAACGCCACTTCTTTCTCGTCCGGCGAGAACACGCGCTTGGCGATGTCGATCTGTGTCGGATGCAGCGACCAGGCGCCGAGGCAACCCTGCAGGAAGGCGTTGCGGAACTGGGATTCGCACGCAGCCGCGTCGGAGAAATCACCGAACGGGCCGTAGAACGGTTTGAGCCCATAGGCGAGGCAGGCGTCGACCATCTTGCCGATGGTGTAGTGCCAGAGATCCTGCTGGTAGGCGGCGCGCGGCGCCTTCGCATCGCTGCCGGCGTCGGCGAGCACCGCGTAGTCGGGATGGCCACCGCCGACCCGGGTCGTCTTCATGCCGCGCGAGGCGGCGAGGTCGGCCGGCCCGAGGCTCATGCCGTGCATGCGCGGCGAGGCGGCGGCGATCGCCTCGACGTTCTTGACCCCCTCGGCCGTCTCCAGGATGGCGTGAATCAGAATCGGCTTCGAGACTCTGTGGCGAGCCTCGAGCTGGGCCAGCAGCTGGTCGAGGTAATGGATGTCCCACGGCCCCTCGACCTTCGGCAGCATGACGACATCCAGCTTGTCGCCGGCGGCGGCGACGATCTCGGTCACGTCGTCGAGCGCCCACGGCGAGTTGAGGCAGTTGATCCGCGTCCACAGCCCGGTGGTGCCGAAATCATGCTCGCGCGCCATGGCGACGAAGCCCTTGCGCGCTGCTTCCTTCTGCTCGGCGGGAATTGCGTCCTCGAGGTTGCCGAGCACCACGTCGACCTGCTTGGCGATATCCTTGATCTTGGCGCGGATCTTGTCGTTGTGCGGCGGCACGAAGTGGATCATGCGCTCGAGCCGCACCGGCAGCGACCGGTAGGGCTCCGGCGCGCCGATGGCGAGCGGGGTGAAGTGCTTCTGCGGCGTGCGGACGGCGGTCATGGGGGCTCCCCTCGTGCGGCTCGGTCTGATTGCGGCGCAAGGTATGAGGCGCGGCGCGCAAGTCAACGCCGCCGTAGGGCGGTGGACGTCGGGGGCTTGCCGACGCAACATCGGCACCCGGAGGGCGCGTCCTTTGACCACAGCATCCGTGCACGCCGCGCCCCTTCAAAGGACTCGATGCATCGATCATATCAGCGATCACGAATATGATTTTGGCCGCCGGCGCCAGCGTCGGCGGACAATGTTCTGCGCGTCCGTTGCGCGCCAAGAGCAAGGATCGAGGCCATGGCCATTCGAGCGAACATGAGACCGGGCCGCCATGCGATCGCGATCGCCGCACTAACGTTGGCGGCGGCCGGCGCCGCGCTGGCAGCCGAGGAAGCCAAGCCGGGCGATGTGCTCCGGGTCGAGGCCCGCGAGCTCGAGGACTTGAAGTCCGTCTATGCAACCGTGCGCTCGACCGACCGCATCGAGGCCCGGGTCCGTACCCCCGGCACGGTCGCCGCGCTCAACGTCGACGAGGGCAGTGAGGTCGAGACCGGCCAGGTCATCGCCATCGTCGCCGACCAGAAGCTGGCGCTCAGGCTGAAGGCGCTCGATGCCCAGATCAAGGGCCTGCAGGCGGAGATCGACAACGCCAAGACGGAGGTTGCGCGCGGCGAGGAGCTGCTGAAGCGCGGCGTGACCCCCAAGGCGCGGCTCGACGAGCAGCGCACGACGCTGGAGGTGCTGCAAAACCGCCTGAAGAGCGCCGAGGCCGAGCGCTCCGTGGTCACCAAGCAGGTCGAGGAGGGCGAGGTGCTGGCTCCGGCCAAGGGCCGCGTTCTGTCGGTGCCGGTGACGCCCGGCAGCGTCGTCATGCCGGGCGAGAGCATCGCCACAATTGCCGCCAACGAGTACGTGCTGCGCCTCGAGCTGCCGGAGCGCCACGCCCGCGCCCTGAAGAAGGATGCGCCGGTGACGGTCGGCGCGCGCGGGCTCGGCGACGGCCTCGGCCTGGCCCAGGGCAAGATAGCCCAGGTCTACCCGGAGCTGGCCGCCGGGAGGGTGATCGCCGACGCGGTGGTGCCCGATCTCGGCGACTACTTCGTCGGCGAGCGCGTGCTCGTGTGGATCTCGGCCGGCCGTCGGCGCGCCATTGCGGTGCCGCGGTCGTTCCTGTTCACGCGCCACGGCAACGACTTCGTACGCGTGAGAAGCGCGTCCGGCGGATTGGCCGACGTGGTCGTCCAAGTCGGTCGCGAGGTCGAGAACGACGCCGGACAGCAGATCGTCGAGGTGCTGGCGGGCCTGCGCTCCGGTGAAGAGATCGTGCGGCCATGACCCCGAGCGATCTTGGCATCTCCGGCCGTCTGACGCGCGCCTTCATCGCGTCGCCGCTGACGCCGCTCCTGCTGTTCGCGGCGATCGTCATCGGCCTCGTCGCGCTGCAGAGCCTGCCGCGCGAGGAGGAGCCGCAGATCTCGGTACCGCTCGTGGACATCCACGTCGTCGCCGACGGGCTCAAGGCGGAGGACGCCGCGCGCCTCGTCACCGAGCCGCTCGAGACGATCATCAAGAGCATCGGCGGCGTCGAGCACGTCTACAGCCAGACCCAGGACGACCGCGCCGTCGTCACCGCCCGGTTCCTCGTCGGCACCGATGCCGACAATGCGATTCTCCGCGTCCACGACAAGGTGCGCGCCAACCTCGACAGGATTCCGGTCGGTATCCCGCAGCCGCTGATCGTCGGCCGCGGCATCGACGACGTGGCGATCGTGGTGCTGACGCTGGCGCCGAAGCCGGATGCGGCCGACCGCTGGAGCGACAATCGCCTCTATCATCTGGCCGAGGACCTGAGAGTCGAGCTCTCGAAGCTCGACGAGATCGGCTTCACGTATGTCGTCGGCGGGCGGCCCGATCAGATCCGCGTCGAGCCGATTCCGGAGAAGCTCTCGCTCTACGGCATCACGCTCTCCCAGCTGGTCGGCAAGGTGAAGGAGGCCAACCGGGCATTTCTCGCCGGCCGCGTGCGCGAGGGGAACGCCTCGGTGCCCGTTGTCGGCGGTCAGACGCTGCTCGGCGTTCCGGACATCGGCCTCTTGCTGCTCACTGCCCGCGACGGCCGCCCGGTCTACGTGCGCGACGTCGCCAAGGTGGTGGTCGACGCCAAGCCGACCGAGCAGCGCGCCTGGCATTTCGAGCGCGGCAAGGACGGGGCGCTGGAGCGCGTGCCCGCCGTCTCTGTGGCGATCGCCAAGCGAGCCGGTGCCAACGCCGTCGTGATCGCCCAGTCGATCACCCGCCATCTCGACGACGTGAAGGGGCGGCTGATCCCGAGCGACGTCGAGGTCAAGGTGACGCGCAACTACGGCGCCACCGCCGACGAGAAGGCCAACGAGCTGCTGTTCCATCTCGGCCTCGCCACGGTCTCGATCGTGCTGCTGATCGGCCTCGTGATCGGCTGGCGCGAGGGGATCGTGGTGCTGATCGTCATCCCGACGACCATCCTGCTGACGCTGTTCGCGTCGTGGCTGATGGGCTACACGATCAACCGCGTCAGCCTGTTCGCGCTCATCTTCGCCATCGGCATCCTGGTCGACGACGCGATCGTGGTGATCGAGAACATCGCCCGTCACTGGGCGATGGGTGGCAGCCGCAGCAGAAGCGAGGCGGCGATCGAGGCGGTGGCGGAGGTGGGCAATCCGACCATCATCGCCACGCTGACGGTGGTGGCCGCGCTGCTGCCGATGCTGTTCGTCTCGGGCTTGATGGGCCCTTATATGAGTCCGATCCCCGCCAATGCCTCGGCGGCGATGATCTTCTCCTTCTTCGTCGCCGTGATGCTGACGCCATGGCTGATGGTGCGCCTCGGCAAGCCGCATGCGGCCGGGCACGGCGATCACGATGGTGGGGACGGCGGCTGGCTCGGCCGCACCTATGTGCGCTGGGCGCGGCCGGTGCTGCGCGACAAGGCGTCGGCGCGGCGCTTCCTGCTCGTCGTCGGTGGCCTGACGCTCGCGTCTCTCGTGCTGTTCGCGACCAAGTCGGTGACCGTCAAGCTGCTGCCCTTCGATAACAAGTCGGAGATGCAGATCGTCGTCGACCTGCCCGAGGGGGCTTCCCTCGAGGCGACCGACCGCGTGCTCGCGGCGGCGGCGGACCGGCTCGCCGACCTGCCCGAGCTGGAGAGCCTGCAGGGCTACGTCGGCACCGCCGCGCCGTTCAACTTCAACGGCCTCGTGCGCCATTACTATCTGCGCTCGCTGCCGGAGCAGGGCGACCTGCAGGTCAACCTGGTCGAGAAGGAGCATCGCTCCCGCACCAGCCACGAGGTAGCGCTCGACGTGCGAAAGCGCCTCGCCGGGCTCGACGCGCCTCCCGGCACGTCGGTCAAGGTGGTAGAGGTGCCGCCCGGCCCGCCGGTGCTCTCGACGCTGCTGGCGGAGGTCTACGCGCCGACCGCGGAAGCGCGCCGCCAGCTTACGGAAAGGCTGAAGGGTCTGTTCCGCCAGGTGCCCTACATCGTCGACGTCGACGACAGCTACGGCGTGCCGGCCGAGCGCGTGCGCTTCTCGGTCGATTCCGACAACCTCGAGTTCCATCGCGTCGAGGAGAGCGACGTCTACGACACCATTCAATCGTATCTGACGGGCATCCAGGTCGGCTACTCGCACCGCGGTGGCGGTCGTCATCCGATCGAGATCGCGGTGCAGCTGCCGAAGCGCGAACTCGCCCTGACGCAGCAGATCCTGTCGACGCCGGTTCCGGCCAACGCGCTCCCTGGCAACCGCTCCATCGTCGAGCTCGGCGATGTGGTGCGCATCGAGCGCGAGCGCGCGTCGTATCCCATCTATCGCCACAACGGCCGCCCGGCCGAGATGGTGATGGCCGAGCTCGCGGGCGATTACGAGGCGCCGATCTACGGCATGCTCGCGGTGCGCGATCTCATCGCCAAGGCCGATTGGGGCGACCTCGGCCGGCCCGAGATCCTGCTGCACGGCCAGCCGCTCGACGACCGCAGGCCGGCGCTCTTGTGGGACGGCGAGTGGGAGGTGACCTACGTCACCTTCCGCGACATGGGCGCGGCGTTCGCAGTCGCCATCCTCGGCATCTACTTCCTGGTTGTCGGCCAGTTCGGCTCGTTCAAGCTGCCGCTCGTGATCCTGACGCCGGTTCCGCTGACGCTGATCGGCATCATGATCGGCCACTGGCTGTTCGGGGCGCCGTTCACAGCGACCTCGATGATCGGTTTCATCGCGCTGGCCGGCATCATCGTCAGGAACTCGATCCTGCTGGTCGACTTCATCCGCAGCCGAAAGAGCATCGACGTGCCGCTGAAACAGGTGCTGCTGGAGGCCGGCGCGATCCGCTTCAAGCCGATCATGCTGACCGCCTTGGCGGCGATGATCGGTGCGGCGGTGATCCTGTTCGACCCGATCTTCCAGGGCCTCGCCATCTCGCTCCTGTTCGGCCTCGTCTCCTCGACGCTGCTGACGGTGCTGGTGATCCCGGCGATCTACGTGCTCCTGCGCGACGACGGCAAGCCTTTGCCCGAGCCGGAGGAGGGCGAGGCGGCGTGGTGAGGTGCGCGTGACGGCCGGCTCTCGGAACGAGAGTCGTCACGCGCCACCACAAGAGTCCTCTTGCGCGGCGACCGGCTCTCGGAACGAGAGTCGTCACGCGCCAGCAAAAGCCATCAGCTCCAGCGCCGGTTGGACCACATCCACTGCTCGGGCGCGTCCCGGATCCACTCCTCGAACTGGCGCTGCATCGTGACCATGATCTCGCGGATGTCCTCGCTTTGATTGGCACTGCGCGGCACGCGCAGCTCCTTGAGCTCGATCTCGAACCGGCTCGAGGTGCCGATGCGCTTGCAGCGCGACATCCAGATGCGCGCCCCGACGCGGCGCGCGATCATCGCTGCGATCGCCTGCGTCCTCGCCTCCTTGCCGAAGAACGGCACCGGGATGCCGGTGCGGTCGTAGAGATCGCAGACGAGGCCGAGCCGTCCGCCGCGGCGGACGAAATCCATGATCAGGCGTGCCGTCTTCTGGCTCTCGCCGTGCTCGCCCTCGACCTTGCCGCGCCCGAACAGCCCGCCAGGATAGAGGTCCTTGCGCTGGTCGCGCAGGTACTGGTCGACGTAGGGGTTGTTGACCGAGCGATAGACGGCGGCCGGGTTGGCCCGGGCCAGCGTCAGCGGCCAGATGGCAAGCTCCCAGTTGCCCATGTGCAGCGACACGCCGATCGCGGCGCCCAGCTTGTCGCGGTAGCGCGCAAACAGCTGATCGTCGACGATGTCGATGCGCCTCGGATCGCGGATCAGCCGATCGATCTGCATCGTCTCGACCATCACCCGGCCGAGATTCTCCCAGTGCGCGCGGCAAATCCGCTGGCGCTCCGCCTCGCCCATCTCGGGGAACGCCTGGGCCAGGTTGTCGAGTGCGCGCCGGTGGCGCTTGGGATTGACGATCGGCGCCAGGGTGCGCCATGCGCGTGCCGAAAGCCCCGTCGCGAGGTCGAGCGGCAGGATGCGCACGATCCCGATCACCAGCCGAAGCAGGACGTACTCGAGCCGGAACTGCAGGTCGCGGAGGGGGGAGGCTGGGGTCATCGTCGGGGGTTGTTCGTCTCGGCAGACCGGCGGGGAGGCGTGGGCGGGCGCACGGTGGGCCGCGCGACGAGCACCGGAGGAGACCGCGGATTGAGCGAGGCGCCCGGCCTTGCGCGATCCTCATCGGAGCCGTCGCGCCAGTGACAGCGCCGCCCAGCGCCCTGATGCCGAGGAACCGATCCGCAAGTCAAGGCCTCACGCCGCCGCCTCGGGCGGGTGCGGTGCCAATGCCGTGAGGTCGACCCCGCCGGCATCCGGCTGCATCAAGCGCGGCGTCGCGCCACTCGGTGCCAGCCCCTCGCGAACCACGATCTGGCGCAGCGGGGCCAGCGCTTTCAGCGCATGCAACCCGAGACCGCGGGCGAGGTGCACCGGCAGCAGGCTCGACAGCAGCGAGCGGTTGAGGATGTCGATGGTCCAGATCCGTGCGGCGACGTCGATCCGGCGTGCCGCCGTATAGCGGGCCAGCGTGACCGGATCGCCGCAGTCACGGCCCTTGGCGCGACCGTCGGCGAGGCTGTCGGCCAGCCAGGCCGCATCCCTGAGGCCGAGGTTCAGCCCCTGCGCACCGATCGGCGGCACGACGTGGCCGGCTTCCCCGACAAGCGCCACTCGGTTCCGGGCGAACCCCCGGGCGGTCAGTCCGGAAAGCGGGAACCGTGCACGCGGCGCGACCGTTCCGATCGGCCCGAGCAGCCCCTGCAGGCGGTCCTCGAGCATCGCTCGGAATGCCTGATCGTCGAGCGCGGCCAAGCGCTCCGCGACCTCGGGACGCTCGACCCAAACGAGGCTCGAGGCAGTGCCGGGCAGGGGGACGGTCGTGAACGGCCCCGCCGGCCTATGGAACTCGGTCGACACGCCCGCATGCGGACGCTGATGGGTGAAGCTGGTCGTCAACGCGGCCTGGTCGTAGCTCCAACTGTCGGTGGCAATTCCGGCCGCCTGCCGGCAGAGCGACCTGCGGCCGTCGGCGCCGACCACCAGCCGACCGCGCAGCCGGGCGCCGCTCTCGAGCGCCAGAGTCACCCCGTCCTCGGCGATCGCCACCTCCGCGACACCCGCCTCGATAACGGCGAGCGGCAGCCGTCGGGCGACCGCGAGCAGCGCATCGACCAGCGGGCTGTTGGGAACGTTGTAGCCGAACGCGTCGAGGCCGATCTCGGCGGCGGTGAAAACGACCTCGGGCGCCTTGAGCAAGGCGCCGGTGTCGTCGAGGATGCGGATGGCGGAGATCGGGGCGCTGACCGCGGCGACACCGTCCCACACGCCGAGGTTGCGCAGGAACGTGATCGAGCCAGTGAACAAGGCCGCCGTGCGGTTGTCCGGCCGCCCCCCCGCGGCGCTCTCCTTGGTGACCAGCGCGGTGGCGAAGCCAAGCCGGGCCAGCGCCACCGCGGCGGCCAGTCCGGCGGGCCCACCCCCAGCCACGACGACGTCGAAATTCTCGTTCTTTATCATCGTGGTGCGCCCTGCTCCAGCGGTTGGACGAAAGACTACGCGAGGGGCACCACCGGAAGCCAGCACCAACATCGCCGCAGGATCGCCACGAGGTCTCGAATCACACGCGTTGCGCAATTGCCACGCGAGAAGCGCGAATCGGTTCATATCGCCGGTTTGCGATGGACGCCCCGCCGGACCATCGGTTAACTCTTGATCAGCACGGCGGCCCCGGGGGCTGGCGAGAGATCGCCAGGGCCGGCAAGCCGGGCAGGAAATGAAATTAGAGTGACTACAGGTGCGGTGCTTCAGTCGCGGTGATTGAGTGCCCAGTGGTGTTAGTCCAACGGAGAGTTCGTATGATCGGGGGACTGTGGAAGTCGACGAGCCGCGTGGCGCTTCTGGCGGCGGCTGGTCTTATGATGGGTAGCCTCGCCACCACGGCGCAGGCTGCGGACCTCGGCGGCGACTGCTGCGCCGATCTCGAGGAGCGCGTCGCCGAGCTCGAGGCGACGACCGCCCGCAAGGGCAACCGGAAGGTCTCGCTGACGGTCTCGGGCTTCGTCAACGAGATGGTGATGTTCTGGGATAATGGCGACGAGAGCAACGCCTACGTCGTCACCAATGGGCACGCCCCGAGCCGGTTCCGCTTTGTCGGCGAGGCCAAGATCACCAGCGACGTTTCGGCGGGCTACTACATGGAGTTCCAGGCCACAGGTGCGGCTTCGAACTCTGTGACAGCCTTCGATGACGACAATGGTTTCGGCATCTCCCTTCGCCAGTCGAACTGGTACTTGAAGAGCAACACGCTCGGCACGCTGCGCGTCGGTCAGTTGTCGCCGGCGACGGACGACCTCATCCTCGGCACGCCGGCCAACCTCGGCCACGCGTCCACTTCGGATATCGGTCTGACGGGCGGTGGCTTAGTGTTTGGTGGCACGGCGGTGTCCATCAACTCGCTGCTCCCAACCCTCGACACGTCCCGTCGCAACGCGGTGCGTTACGACACGCCGACCTTCCAGGGCTTCCGTCTCGCGGCAGCCTGGGGTGAGGATGACTTCTGGGATGTCGCGCTGTGGATGGCCAACACCTGGGGCGACTTCAAGGTCGTCTTCAACATCGGCTACCTCGAGGATACCGAGGGCAACGGTCTCGGCAGCGTGTTTGCGCTGAACGCGGCTGGGTTCTGCTGCCAGGGCGCGAACTTCCAGGAGTTCAAGGGATCGGGTGGCATCATGCACGTCCCGACCGGCCTGTTCGCGGATGCCGCCTTCGTGCACAGGGAGTTCGACTCCACGCTCGGCAGCGGCGCCGTCGTGAACCGCGCCGACTTCGACTACTGGCACGTCCGGGCCGGTATCGAGGGCAAGTGGACGCCGCTCGGGCGCACCACGATCTTCGGCCAGTATGCGAATGGCCAGGATGCCAACGTCGTCGTCGGCAGTGGCAACTCCCAGGATATCGACGTCTGGGGCGCCGGCATCAACCAGGAGATCTCTGCGGCTGCCATGGATCTCTACCTCGTCTACAAGAACTTCGACGCCGGCCTGGCCGTGGGCGGCGTGGCCGTTCAGTCCGACGACGTCGACGTGGTCTACACCGGCGCGATCATCCGCTTCTGATCCGCCAGTCCCGGCCAAGAGCATCGGAGAGCCGCCCAATTGGGCGGCTCTTTCCGTTTGACACCATAGCCACGTCGTCATGTCGCAGCGGCTCCCGTCCGACTGTTGCCGGCCGACCGTGCCTCATTCGCTCTTGGCTGTGGCGCGCCCCACTTTGCAAGCCGGCGTACAACCACCAATAGACGAAACCTGTTGCCGCTCCTGATGAAATTTGTGGCGCATGAGACACATTCCCCCGTCAAAGGCCAGCTTCTCCGCAGGGATTGTTTGATCGTTAAGGGGGAGTCCTCTAAGCATCGAGGCAGAGTAGCTTCGAGTCGTGCGGCAGGGCCATATGGCCTTGACTATGGGTAGTCAGCTCCGTGAGGAGGCTGACGACAGCGGGAAGCAGGCCCGGCGTCGATTTGCCCACCGCACTTGCGAGTACCCCAAGTTCTGTTGCGTCGCCTGAGTAACGCGTTCGGTCCGAGCCGCGTGCGCTTCACGCGCGTGCGTGCTGCTCGGTCTGGCCGCGGAGCCGATAGCCGGGCCGCGCGTGCTGCTTCCCGCACCGGCGTAACCGCCTCTCCGGAGGCACCTAGGATCAATTGGGGGACCGATGAGAAAGATCTCTCTTATCGCTGCCGCAGCCGCCGCCAGCGCGTTCGCCACGAGCGCCCAGGCCGCGGATCTCGGCGGCAACTGCTGCGCCGACCTCGAGGAGCGCATTGCCGAGCTCGAGGCGACGACGGCACGCAAAGGCAACCGCAAGGTGTCGCTGACCGTTTCCGGCTTCGTCAATGAAACGGTCATGTTCTGGGACGACGGTGGCGAGAGCAATGCCTACGTCGTGACCAATCCGTACGCTCCGTCGCGCTTCCGCTTCGTCGGCGAGGCGAAGATCAACGAGGAGTGGAAGGCCGGCTACTACATCGAGGTGCAGGTCACGAGCGCCGCCGGCAGCGGCGTCACTCAGAGCAACGATGACTCGGGCTTCGGCATCTCCCTCCGTCAATCGAACTGGTTCCTGACCAGCTCGCGACTCGGCACGGTGCGCGTCGGCCAAGCCTCGCCTGCTACCGACGACATCATCCTCGGCTCACCGGTGAGCATTAATCACGCCCAGTCGCAGGACATCCTGATGGGCGCCGGTCTGGCGTTCCGCAACTCGACGACAGGCGTGCTCACAGGCACGACGATCGGCGGGCTCGCGCCGGGCCTCGACACGGCTCGCCGCAACGTCGTTCGCTACGACACGCCGACCTTCCAGGGTTTCCGCCTCGCCGCCGCCTGGGGTGAGGACGACTTCTGGGACATCGGTTTGTGGATGGCCAACACGTGGGGTGACTTCAAGGTCGTCTTCAACATCGGCTACCTCGAGGACACCGAGGGCAACGGCCTCAGCAGCACATTCCCTTCGACACCTCCTTGCTGCGGCGGCGCCAACTTCCAGGAGTTCAAGGGCTCCGCCGGCGTGCTGCATGTTCCGACGGGCCTGTTCGTCGACGGCGCCTGGGTGCATCGCGAGTTCGACTCGACTCTTGGCAACGGCACCGTCGCCAACCGCGCCGACTTCGACTACTGGACGGTCCGCGGTGGTTTGGTTCGCAAGATCGTACCGCTCGGCGATACCACCTTCTGGGGCTTCTTCGGCAGCGCCGAGGATGCCAACATCATCGTTGGAACCAACAGCTCGTCTGAGCTGGACGTCTGGGGCCTCGGCATCAACCAGGCGATTGCTCCTGCGGCGATGGACATCTACCTCGTCTACAAGAGCTACGAGGCTGACACGGTGGCGGGTGGTGTCGCCGCTCAGCTCGACGACATCGACGTGGTCTACACCGGCGCCATCATCCGCTTCTGATCGCGGAGGCTACGTCGGTAGTTCAGAGGGCCGCTCCACCCGGAGCGGCCCTTTCCTGTGGTCGGTGGCGCAGAACGCTGGCTGCCGATTGCACCGGGCCAACACGGATTCTCGCTGCTGCGAGATGATGTGCCCGAGGATCCGGCTGACCCCTCCGGGACCGCCGGAAACGTCGGCGCGGCAATCCATAATTCTGAGGCTTGCCAAGAAGATGGCATTTCATCTGCAGGCGTGCCCATTGCGCCACATGGCAATGTGATCACACGTCGGTCATGAAACGTACATGGCCCATTAGAGGCTGTGTGATCAATCTTGTTTTTGCGTGTGCGAGTGGGCATTTTGGCTCCAGATAGAGAACACGCCCATTGCGGGGGCAATGATATGAGACGATCGGCGATATGGGGACTTGCGGTGGCGCTCGCACTGGCGAGCACGGCCGCTGTCGCATTCCAAGAGCAGAAGACAGGCACGATGGCGCCGCAGGGCGGCGATGCCATCAAGGTGGCGCCGGAGCCGGAGCTCGGGTTGTCCACAACGGCGCCGAAGTCGAGCGCCGGAACAGAGGTTCGCATTCCGGGGCTCGGCAAGCTCGGCGTGCTGCCGAAGATGGATTTCGGTCTCGAGCTGCTCTACGGCGCCGCCGATCAGAAGCAGGCCGACCCGCTGCCGCGCGACGATGCGCCGACCGACGATCTGACCATCCGCGGCACGGTCAAGCATCGGTTCTGAGCGCCACGCTGAGGGGCGGCATCCGGGCTGCGGTCCGTGGCGAAGGCAAGGGAGCGCTCGGCGCTCCCTTTTGATTTGTGCGATCATCCCGGCGGCCCGAATCGCAAACCGGCGGCTCTCGATGGACGCTCAACGGCTCGCTGCGGCAGGTGTGCACGTCTTCACCGCGCTCGGCGCGTTGTGTGCCCTGATGGCTGCGCTGGCCATCGGCGAGGGCGCCTGGGAGCGGGTCTTCCTGTGGCTCGGCGTTGCGTTCGTTATCGATGGGGTCGATGGCTACTTCGCGCGCCTTCTCGACGTCGGCCGGTGGCTGCCGCGGTTCTCTGGCGAACGGCTCGATCTGGTGGTCGACTTCCTGACCTACGTGTTCATTCCGGTGCTGGCACTGAGAGCGGGCGGCTTCCTGCCGGGCACGATGGGATTGCTGCTGGCCGCGGCCATCGTGCTGACCTCGCTGTTCCATTTCGCCGACGTCGAGAGCAAGGCCGAGGATCACAGCTTCGTCGGCTTCCCCGCGGTCTGGAACGTGGTGGCGTTCTACCTGTTCGCGTTCGCTGCACCGCCGGCAGTCGCAGCCGGCGTGGTGGTGACCGGCGCCGCCCTCGCATTCGTCCCTTTCAAGTGGGTGCATCCGCTCCGGGTTCGGGCGCTGCGCGGCGTCACGCTCGCCTTCACGGCGCTGTGGGCCATTGCAGCGCTGGCGACACTCTACGTCGGCTTTCCCGCCCTGCCCGGCCTCAAGGCGGTGCTCGCGGTGGTGGCAGTCTATGGGGTCGGTCTTGCGCTGCTGTGGAGTCGACGGTCGGACGGTTGATCTAGCATCTCCGCGCAACACACGGAAAATTCGGGCAAAAGCCGACCGGTCCCTGGGCGCGGCCGGGGCCTCCGCCTGCGCGCGAGGCGTGTGCGACGAAAGACCCGCCCGCAGCGCCGCCATTCGTGGCAGAAGAGGGAAGGGAAAGGGCCCTTTGAATGGGCTCAGCAACATTGGATCAAGGGGGAGCCTGCATGACCAGATTTGCCGCTGTCGTTGCGCTGCTGCCAATTGCCGCCGCTGGAGCCGCGCTCGCCGAGTCGGGGGCGCTCACCGGTCCGTTGCTGCACCAGGCCGTGGCCGGCAAGACCGTATCGATCTCGAGCCCGGTCGGCACGATCCCGGTCAAGTACCGGATGAACGGCACCATGAGCGGCAGCTCGACGGCGCTGGCGGCCGTCACCGGAACGGCCCGCGACAGTGGCCGCTGGTGGGTGTCGGGCGACAAGCTGTGCCAGCGCTGGAGCGCATGGCTCGACGCGAAGACGCATTGCGTTACGCTGCGCCGGAGCGGGGCGACGCTGCATTGGGCGGCGAGCGACGGCCGCACCGGCATCGCCAGCGTCTCGCGCTGAGCCGCTAATCCGCTCGCTTGCATTGCCGGAAGGTGTGCCGAGTCGACGTGCCGCCTGCATCAGGAATGGTGGCGGGTGGGGTGCCGGCTCGCTTCTTTAGGAGCTCGCGCCGCCTTGCTCGGCAATCACCGTCTCGATCCAGTCGAGTGCCCTGACCCCGCGCGACCAGCCGGTAGTGGTGATCGCCAGCAGAGCCACGTGACGCAACTCATCCACGGACACACCGTCCTCGCTCAGAGCGCGGCGGATGTGGGACCGGGCGGCGCTGTCGAAGCCGGCTCCCATGGCGATCGCGAGCTTGACCAGCCGACGGGTCTTTGCATCGAGCGGACCAGCCGCCTCCGTCGCCGCGCCGAGCTGCTGGTAGGCCTTCCAGACCTCGGGAAAGGCGTCGGCCGTCCTCTGCGCGGCCTTGGGGAGCTTGGTCATGTGTGTCCTCCATGAAATGGCGACGGCCCCTCGGGGGGCCGCCGCCAAGTACGCTTGTACCAGTCGTCAGATGATCGGACGAGGTTTCAGCGACATTTCGGTCAGCGACGTCTTGTAGACCGAGCTGCCGACCTTGCTCAGAACGCCGCGCCCCAGCTTGTAGCGGTAGTTGCCCGAGACCGGGTCCGGCACCGCATGGCAGACCGAGTTCGCCGGTGCGCCCGGATAGTTGAAGCTCGCCAGAGCGACGCCAGGGCGCATCTCGTCGGAGACGATCGCGACCGCGGTGAACTGGCCCGTCGTCACCTTGATGTGGCCGTTCTTCCTCAGCTCGGTGAACGTGAGGTCCTTGTCGAGCACGCCGATCGGCGCGCCGGTCTGCACGAACACCTCGTCGTTGTAGGCCTGCACGAGATCGCCGGATTCGATGCCCTGGGCCTTGGCGTCGTCGGGGTGGATGATGATCCACGGCCAAGGCCAGCGCTTGGAGAGATGCGGCTTCCTGAGGTCGTCGAACCCCGACTGCCAGGTCTCGTTGACGCGGCCATTCGTGATCCAGATCTCACCCTTGTCCTTGCGCGGCTTGACGGCCTCGTAAAAGTCGATCCAGCCGGCGAACTTCCACGATGCCTTGAGCATGATCGCCTTGCCGGAGTGGGTGTCGAAGCTGTGCAGCCACTTCTGGTCGACCGTCACCCCTTCGATCTCGCCGCGCTTGTTGACGGGATCATGCAGCCGCTTGGTGCCGACCATCTTGCCGTCGACGAGACGGATCGGCGTCTGGATGCCGTCGGTGCCGAGCTCACGAAGCAGCTCGTGGCCCTTCTTGCCCTGCTTCTTCGCCTCGGTGACGAGCACGTGGTAGGAGAGCACGCCGCCACGGCTGAACCGGCTCGACTCCTCGAACACGTCGTTCGACGACTTCCAGTCGTAGCCGTCGAAGCCCATCTTCTGGCCGAACTTGGCGATCGCCCACCAGTCGGGCTTCGCGTCTCCGGGCGCGTCGTTGAAGGCGGAATAGAGCCGGAGGCGGCGCTCGGAATTGCAGCGGGTGAAGTCCGCCTCGCCCCACCCGGCGGCCGGCAGCACGATGTCGGCGATCTGTGTGTTAAGCGGCTCGACCGGATAGATGTCGCTGTCGACCAGCACCATCCCACCCGTATCGACGCGCTTCTTGTAGGTCTCGATCAGGTGGTCCTTGTTGATGTTGCGCGGCTGGTGTGGATTGCTGCGCACCAGTTCGTGGACGCGGGTCTGCAGCTCCTGCGAGGACAGCATCGCCGCGAACCATGTGCAGCCGATGGTCCAGAAGAAGCGGACGTTGCCGTCCATCACCCAGCGGTCGACGTTCAGGGCCTTCTTGCGCCGGCCGGGGTGCTTCTCGGGGCTGAGCCACCCCTTGCCGCCGCCGGCTCCCATGCCGCCGCGCTGGTGTCCGCCGCCGCGGCTGATGACCTGGCCGGGACGATTGCCGGCACCGCATAGCAGTCCGAGCGTCGCCAGCGTGGCGGTGTTCATGTAGTTGTTGGACCAGTAGTTGCCCTTCTCGAGCATGAACGACGTCTTGGGCCGCGTGCCGTCCGCCTTCGGTTTGGCGATCATCTCGGCCGCCTTCATGATCAGCTCGGGCGACAGACCGGTGATCTTGGCCGCGTTCTGCAGCTCGGCCGCCTCCTCCTTCATGATCCACTTCTGGAAGTCGTTCCAGTCGCTCTGGAATGCGCCCCAGGTCGTGCGCCACTGCCAGCGCGTGTTGCGCGTGCCGCGGCCGTAGCCGGCTTCCACGTCCCACTGGTTGGCGACCCACTGGTCGATGAAGGCCTGATCCTGCCACTTGTTCTCGATAATGATGCGCGCGAGCGCGAGATGAAGCGCGGTATCGGAGCCGGGGATCACGGGGAGCCAGAGGCCGCCGTTCTGCTCGCCATAGGCGACGCCCATAGTCCTGTGCGGCGTCACGAAGATCATCTTCTTGGCGCCCTTCATCATCCACTCGGTGAAGAGAATGCTCTTGGTCTCGTATGGGTCGACGCCAGAGAGATAGGCAACCTCGCAGTCGCGCCAGTCCTCGTAGGAGGCCGCGAACGAGTTGATCCCGGCATCGTCGAGTCCGGCGGCGTCCTCCGCGTTCTGTGGCTTGTCGTGCGGCGCGTAGACGGGCGTGCCGATCGACACGTTAACGAGCTTGGAGATTGCGTAGGTGTTCTCGAAATACTCGTAGGAATAGGTCTTCATGCCCCAGGCATGCTCACCGTACTTGGAGAGCACGTACTTGGAGACCTCGGCCATGACCTCGGTGGCGAGATCCCAGGAGACAGGCTGCAGAACGCCGGCGACCCGGATCATCGGGTAGAGCAGGCGGTCGCGGGTGGGGCTGTTGGGGTTGTAGACCTTCTGCGCCAGTGTGCCGCCGCGCACCGAGTGGTTGCCGCCGACGTTCACCACCTTGGCATCGTAGTCGGGAATCACGACGACATGGTGCGGCCGCCCTTTGTGGCGGGCGATGTTGTGTTGCGACGGGCTGATCCAAGGCTGCAGGGCAGCCCCGGTCGGGAAGTCGACGCCGAGCGCATTCTCGGCAGCCTTGGAGCCGCCGCTCCTGCCGACCGGCCAGCGGTAGACCTTGTACCCGCAGGCCACCGTGCAGTAGGCGCACGCGGTCGTGAGCACCTCGGCATCCTTGGGCGGCAGCGGCACGCTCGTGATCTCGAACGGACCAGATTGGATCGTCATTGCTCTATTCCTCCGAACGGATGCGGCGCTCAGGCGGTGATGGGATTGCGGTCGTAGCCGTAGATGAGGCCCATGACGCCGACGGCGTAGACGTCGGCGCCGCGCACCTCGAGCACGATCTGCGGCAAGCCGTCGCTCGAATGACCCGAGAGCAGCATGCCGTGCTTGGTCAGATCATAGGTCGACAGGTGCAGCGGGCAGGGCCCGAGCACGCTGTGCTCCGGTTTGTAGACCTCGGCGCCGAGCGGGCCGCCCATGTGCGGGCAGACCGTATTGAAGGCGACGATGTCGTCGTCCGCGCCGACGCCGGCCCCGGCGCGTTCACCGAGCTTGACGAGAATGTTGGTCACGTCGTCGTTGGGATAGGTGAACTCGATCGGCTTCCTTGGCTTGATCTGGGCGAGAGGCACGATCTTCTTCGGCTCGTAGGCGCTCTTGACGAGCGTCGGTTTCGGCTTCGGCTCGCCCTTCTTCTTTACCTGGGCAAGAACGTCGCCGGCGGGAAGAGCGACGACAGTGACAGCCGATCCGCCGAGGATCAGCATTTGACGCCGCGAGACGCACGCCATGCGGCCGTGGGGATGGTTGGTGCTGGTCATGGCATCTGCCTCACTTCAGGGGCTCGGAAGGGGGAAGCTTGGGATCGGCGACGAGGAGCGGCTCGGTCATCGACAGGCTTTCGAGGAAGGCGACGAGATCGGCCTTCTCGCCGTCGGAAAGTTTGAGCGGCTTCAGCCCGGCGGTCTGCGTCGGACCTCCGCCCTTGTCGTAGAACTCGACCACGTCCTTGAGCGTCGCCAGGACGCCATTGTGCATGAAGGGCGCGGTGTACTTGAGCTCGCGTAGCGAGGGCGTGCGGAACTTGCCGATGTCCTTGGGGTCGAGGGTCCGATAGTACAGGCCATGGTCGTCGGCCGCCGTGCGGTAGACCTTCTCGTCGACGCCCTTCTGGTAGACCTCCCAGCGGAAGGTGATCTGGTAGAGCTCGTCCTTCTGCCACTCGGGCGCGGCCGGCACGCCGGTATTGTAGAATTTCTGATCCGAGACGAGAGCGCCGTTGTGGCAGGAGATGCAGCCGGCCTTGCCTTCGAACAGCGCGAGACCCTTCTTCGCGCTGTCGGAGAGCGCCGACTTGTCGCCGGCCAGGTAGCGATCGAAGGGAACCTTCTTCGGGTCGGAAACGATCGTGCGCTGATAGGCGGCGATGGCCTTCCAGGCGTCGTTGATGTTCGGCCACTCGGTGCCGAAGATCTCCTTGAATGCCTTGCGGTACTCCGGCACCAGGCGCAGCCGCATCTCCATCAATGCCGTGTCGCCATTGCCGGCCACGGCGCCCTCGGCAGCCGCTGGCGCCTGCGCCTCGAGGCTCGTCACCGAGCCCTCCCAGAACAGCTTGTTGTAATAGGCGGAGTTCAGGATGGTCTGCGAGTTGCGCCAGTGCTGCGTGCCCGGATAGCCGAACGAGATCGGTGTGCCCGTGCCCCAGCCGAGATCGGGGCGATGACAGGCGACACAGCCCATCGCGCCGTTGCCCGACAGGCGGCCGTCCCAGAACAGCAGCTTGCCGAGCTCTACCTTCGCTGGCGTCGTCGGATTGTCGACCGGCGCGGAGGGTGGAGCGAGCGTCGCCAGCGCTGGCGCTTTGGCCTTGGCGGCGCCTTGCGCGAGGGCATCATCGGCGGGCCATGCGAGCGCCACGGCCGAGGCGGTGACGGCGATCCGAAGCGTCAGAGATTTCATCGACATGCTTGGCTCCCTCAGTTCGTGCCGTGGGTGCGCGGGGCATCTTTGGGAAGCGCCGGCTTGGCTACCGCGGGCTTGTCGCCGGTCAGCGCGCCGAGGAAAGCGACAAGCGCTGCCTTCTCCTCGCCGCTGAGACCGAGCGGCTTCAACAGCGGCGACTTGGCGGGTGCGTCTCCGCCGCCCTTGTCGTAGAAGGCGACGACCTCCTCGAGCGATTTCAGCATGCCCGAATGCATGTAGGGCGCGGTCTGGCCTACGTCCCAAAGCGATGGCGTCGCGAACCGGCCGAGATCCTTCTTGTCCTTGGAGACGACGTAGTGGCCGACGTCCTGGCGCAGGTTCATGTACGCCGGCGTGCCCATGGTCGCGAAGTGGCGCAGCATCGTCACTTGGCGGTCGGCGTCCGCGTTGACGTCGGGATTGTCCGGTACCCCGGTCACGTGCAGCTTTCCGTCGGACAGCGTGGCACCCGAGTGGCACGCGACGCAGTTGGCCTTGCCGGCGAAGACCTTGAGACCTTCGATCTGCTGCGCATTGAGCGCGCTCGCGTCGCCCGAAAGGAACTTGTCGAACGGCGCGTTGGTGGTGCGGATGGTCTTCATGTACTCGGCGATGGCGCCGTAGATCTTGCCGCCGTAGGGGTCGCCCTTGCCGAACGCCGCCTCGAACATCGCCATGTAGTCCGGGGCCTGCTTCAGTCGCTCCTGGGCGAGGCGGGTATCGATGTTCATCGTGTGCGCCTCGGTCAGCATGTCGCGCACGGCAGTGCCGAGATCGGCGCCTTCGAGGCGGCCGTCCCACATCAGGTACTTCCGGTTGGCGACATTGAGGAGCGAAGGCGCGTTGCGGAAATAGAGCAGGCTCGTGTAGCTGTCCGACAGCGGCTTGCCATCGCCCCACCCCTTGGCCGGGTCGTGGCAGGTCGCGCAAGCGTTGCTCGTATCGCCCGCCAGCCGGTTGTCGAAGAACAGGTGATGGCCGAGCTTGACTCGGGCCTCGTTGACCTTCGCCGCCGCAGGCAGTGGGGCGAACTTGGCCATGTCGACACCCGCGACCGCCGGAGGCTTGACCGGTGCCGCCGCGGTCTGCGCGATGACCGACGCGGACGTGAGTGGCAGCAGCGCCAGCGCGCTCGCCAGCAGGCGTGTCGTGCACGAAGCACGATGCGCACGATTGGACCTCAGCTTCGGCAAGGCCATTGACCACCTCCATCGCGGACAGGAATCCCGGTTGCGTTAACAGCAACCCGCGTGCCAGCGGCGCGATGACGAGGCTGGAAAAATTGTGTCGGTCAATTCAGCGAGTTAGGAGTGCGCGCGGGGCGGCACAATCCCGATGCCGCGCGTCGCATTGAACGCCCCGATCAATTGTTTGATCTCGGTCAACAGGCGACTTGAACAGTTCGATCAGCTCCGCCCGGCGCCGAGGCCGAACTCGCGGATGCGCCGCTCGAGGCGCGGTCGCGAGATGCCGAGGATCTCGCACGCGCGCCCCTTGTGCCAGGAAGTCATCTCGAGCACTTTCTCGATGTGCTCGCGCTCCAACTCCTTGAGCGAGTTCAGCCCGTCGCCGAGCTGATCCTCGTCGGGAACGGCATCGTAGGTCAGATCCACCCCGTTTTCGGTCTCGGCCGGTAGAGCGACATGAGCGATCGTATCGCTGCCCCCGAATACGACCGCACGGATGAGCACGTTCTCCAACTCGCGGACATTGCCTGGCCAGCTGTGCGCGACCAGCTTGTTCAGCACCCCTGCGGTCACGAACCGGATCCGCTTTTCGAGCGACAGATTGATCCGCTTCATCAGGTATTGGACCAGGAGCGGGATGTCCTCCTTGCGCTCTCTGAGGGCCGGCATCTTAATCGAGACCACATGCAGGCGATGGTATAAGTCGCCGCGGAAGCGCCCGTCCCGCACCCGTTCCTCCAGGTCGACATTGGTCGCCGCGATGAACCGGCAACGGCTGCTCCGCGGCTTCGAGCCGCCTACGGGGATGAACTCGCGCTGCTCCAGCAGCCGCAGCAACTTGCCCTGCACGCGCGGCGAAAGCTCGCCCACCTCGTCGAGAAACAGCGTGCCTTCGCCGACCAGCTCGGCCTTGCCCTTCTGCGCCTCGTTGGCCCCGGTGTAGGCGCCCTTCTCGTGCCCGAACAGCTCGTTCTCGAGCAGATCGTCGACGAGGGCGGCGCAGTTGATCGCCAGAAACGGGTGGTCGCGGTACCGGCTGACGTTGTGGAGGGCACGTGCCACCAGCTCTTTGCCGGTGCCAGATTCGCCCGTAATGAGCACGGTGACGCGACTGTCGGCGACGAGACCGATGGTCTTGAAGACCTCGTTCATTGCTCGCGAGTGCCCTATTATCAGGCGGGAATCGGGCGCGTCGTCGATCTCGAGCGCTCCCTTAAGCTCGATGTTCCGCCTGAGGAGTGCCCGCTCGATCGCGTTGTCGAGCTGGTCGAGGTCGATCGGCTTCGGGATGTAGTCGACTGCGCCACCGCGCATCGACGCGACGGTGCTTTCCAGGTCGTGGAATGCCGTGATCATGATCACCGGCAGTTTCGGCCATGTCGCGGTGATGTCGCCGAGCAGCGACAGGCCGTCGCGGCCCTCCATGCGGATGTCGCAGATCACGGCGTCGGCGCCGCCGTCGGCGATCGCCGCGTAGCCGGTGGCGGCGCTATGGGCCACGCCGACATCGAAGCCGCGGCCCTTGAGGTGCAGCTCCAGGGTGGCGCGAATACCTACATCGTCGTCGACAAGCACGATCCGGGACATGTACGCTTCCTTCAAGCCTGCACGCGCCGGCCTGCAGGAGCACGGCACAGACCGGAACCCGATCGGACCCTCTCGATGGCCCTGGCGTGGCGCATCTTTCTCATTTCCTTGCTGATTGCAATCCTGGCGCTGACCAGCCTGTCGCTCGTGGTCTCGTCGTGGGTCAACGACATGCTGCGTGAGGCATCGTTGCGCCGGTTGGCCGACAGCGTCAACCGGGAGACGCGGCTGGTGCAACGCAGCCTCGACCTCCTGAAGTCGGACGCGCTGGTGCTCGCCGATCTCGAAAGCGTGTCGGCGATCGCGCGGGCCGCTGCCGATCCTTCCGGACAGGGCGGGATCGGCCCAGGGGCGCAGCGCGAGCGGCTCGCGCAGACTTTCGAGACGCTGTTCGGTCGACGCCCGTCCTATACTCAGGTCCGTCTCCTCAGCGCCTTCCAGGATGGCCGCGAGCTGGTGCGCGTGAACCGCATCGACGAACGGATCACGGTTGTCTCCGACGCCGAGCTGCAACGAAAGGGAGACCGTTACTATCTCGAGGAGACGCTGAAGACGCCGCCCGGCTCGATCTACGTGTCGCCGGTCGATCTCAATCGCGAGCATGGCGCCATCGTCGAACCTCACCAGCCGGTGTTTCGAGTTGGCACGCCGGTCGTCAGGAGCGATGGCACGACGATCGGTGCCATCGTCATCAACATCTGCTTCGACAAGTTCATCGGCGAGATGGCGCCGGCAGCGTCTGACCTGAAGCTGGTCGTGACCAACGAGGAGGGGGACTTCCTCCGACATCCAGACCCTGCCAAGCGGTTCGGATTCGAATTCGGCAAGCGGTACCGCATTCAAGACGACCTTGGCTTGTCCAAGGAATGGAGGTTGCTCGTCGCCGAAGCCCCGGTGAGCAAGGTGCTGCCCGAGCAGAAAGTCGGCGTCGTTTTCGATCGGATCTCGTTGGATGACGGCAATGGGCAAGCTGGCGGCAAGCAGTTGGTGGTGGCGGCCATCGCATCGGTCTCGGAGCTCGATACCCAGGCCGGGCAATTCCGCGGACGCATTCTGCTCGGAGCGCTCGTCATCGGGCTCGGTCTGGCGCTGGCACTTGGGCTCGCGACCCAGTCCCTGACGAAGCCCATTGCGCGGCTGACCGAGTCGGCTGCGCGAATCGCCGCCGGCGAGCCAAACGTCTCGCTTGCCTACGAACGAAACGACGAGATCGGCAGCCTGTCGCGGACTCTGGCGCGCATGCTCGACTCGCTCCGGGAAGCGGCGCGCAGCGAGGAGATGGCGAGCATGGGCCGGATGGCGAGCATGGTCGCGCACGATCTGCGTAACGCTCTCTCGTCCGTGAAGATGAACGTCCAGATCCTGAGCCGTCGTCACATCGACGGAACCGACCCCGACGCGGCGCACCTGCGCATCTCGCTCGATCAGATCCAGTACATGGAGAGCATCCTCGCAGACATGCTCTCGTTTGCTCGCGGCGATGTCCTGAGGGTCGCTCCGCTCGATATCGGCGAGGTTCTGGCCGCGGCCGTCTTGTCGGAGATCACATCGATCGAGGAGAAGCGGATTACGTTGGCACGGGAGCCGGTCTCGGGGCACCCGATGGTCAATGGCGACCGCGTCAAGCTGGTACAGGTTTTTCAGAATCTGATCGAGAATGCGGTCCAGGCCTGCCCCGACGGCGGACGCATCACGATCACGTCGCGCATCACGGCACCGGATCGCTTCGAGGTCTCGATCGCCGACAGTGGGGAGGGGATCGCCGCCGATATTCGCGACAAGGTGTTCGAGCCGTTCTTCACCACCCGCTCTAAGGGAACCGGGCTTGGCCTCGCCATCGTGCGCCGCGTGGTGAAGGAGCATGGCGGCAGCGTGGATCTGGCGCTGGCTCCCGATGGCGGCACAGTGGCGACGGTCTGCCTTCCGCTTGCACCGGCCAGCGCGATCGCTGCGGAAAGCCCCGCACTGCCCGCCGGATAGGGATCACCAACGATTGCCGAATTTGCTCCCCGGCTCACGTGAGGGGTGCGGAAACAGTGGGGTGCGGGCTATCCGATCTGCTCGAAACCGATGTGCCGGGCGACATTGGTATGAGCGCGGCCGTCGACCTCGGCGTAAGGCCCGGCGAAGAACAGCAGCGGCTCGCCCTGCTGAGCCGGCTCGAGGCGGATATCGCGGCCGACGGACCACGCGATGTGGTTCATCTCGAGGCCGCCGAACAGCGCGTGCTTGCCGTATTTGCAGGCACACGACGCATCGACGGGAATCCAGCCGATGCCACGGCAGAAGAATTCCGCCCAGCAATGATAGCCGCACAACTCACAGACATCCTGGCCCGGCGGCGGCGGCTCCAGCGCCTGGCCGAGCACCAGCCGTGCGGGAATGCCGATCGAGCGTGCGAGCGAGATGAACAAAGCGTGGATGTCGTTGCAGTTGCCGACCGAGCAGGTGAGCGCGTGCACCGAGCTGCCCGTCCACGACTGCTGCGCGGCGTCATACGTCATCTTGCCCGTGACGTAGTCGTAGATGCGCCGTGCCTGGGTCAACGGATTCGCCTCGGAGCCGATGATCTCGTTAGCCAACGAGCGCGTCGCCTCGTCGACGACGACAAAGCGCTCGGCAGCGAGGTGACGCGCAAAGGCAGCCGGATCGCCAAGCGGTTTCGCACACGCCGGGTCCAGCATCAGCGGAACGGGCAGGCGCTCGATCTCGTAGCGCAGCCGCAGTACCTGCTTGCCCCCGGACTCAGGTATCAGCAGGGCATGGAGAATCGCGTTCCCAAACTCCCGCTCGCGTAGGATCCGAGAGGGGCCCGACCCAACAACCTCGAAGTCGACGATCCGCTGAAAGGGGGTCTCCGGGATCACCGGAGCCCACAGGGACACCCGGCCCTCGATCGCAGCGACCAGAATCCGATCCTCGATGCGATAGCGGAGAGGTGCCGTCACTCTCTGCGAGGCATGAGGAAGGCATACCGCGATGGTCATCGGGCGCTACTCCCATTGTCGACGCAAGCTTCCGCCTGCAGACTTGCGAGCATAATTGGTCGTCGCGTTCCTTCCAAGCCGCTGCCCCGCTGCGGCCGATCATTCGTCCGGCGAGGCGCGCGCCCTGTCGCGGCGGGGCTCGTCCGCCATCGGCCGGCAGACGCGTCCGATCGGCGGGGACGCGGGACGCTGGCTACTCGAGGGCGCCCTCCTGCGGCCACCTGAGCAGGCTCCGTCCGAGCAAGGCCCCGACAAGTGTCAGCAGCATCACCGAGCCGAATTGCCAGACGAGGACCATGACGCTCGCGTCCTGGGTGTGGAACAGGCGCAGCGCGGCGGCGCCGAGCGCGGCAGAGGCGAGGGCCGCAAGCATTGTCGTCGTGACCGGCGCGATCGGGGCGCCGCGGCGGACCATGGCGAGGATCAGGAGACCCGGCACGATGCTGACCAGGAGGATGCTCGGAAAGCAGATGAGATCGGGCGCGAGGCTCAGGCCGTCGGGTCCGGCGCGCATCCAGCTCTGCCAGCAGCCCGTGCCGAGACTTCCGAGCCATAGCGCCAAGGCCGGCAGCGGGGCGAAGCGCTCCCACAATGGCCGGCCCGGGCAGCCCGCGCAGAATGCCGCCGCGGCCGCCAGCATGCTGGTGAGGAGGGCTGCGGCCACCTCGATCACGAACTTGGGCTCGGCGAGCTTGACGACGAGATCCGGTCGCGGCCCGGCCACGACGACGACCAGCGCGGCATAGATCAGCGAGATCGCAAACCACGTCGCCGTGCGGGCGTGCGGCGATCGCAACGGCGATACCGCCGGGGCACTGGCCGACAGCGCCTTGATCAGGTCGTCGGTGTGCATGCTTCTGCGCGTCGTCATTCGAGTATCCGCCGCATCGCTTTCATTGCCCGGTGAACCGTCACCTTGAGTGCCGACACGCTCTTGCCCGTCCGCATCGACGCTTCCTCGAGCGACAGGCCCTGCAACTTCATCAATTCGATCGCCTGACGCTGGGGGGGCGACAGCGCCGCCAAGGCACGGCGCACCTCGCCCTGATCGTCGCTGATGTCCTGCTCCGTCTTCGGCTCGTCCAGCGGAAAGGTTTCAGGCATGGCCGCGACGGTGGTCTCGTTGGCGCGGCGCGAGGCCATCTTTCGGGCGAAGTCGGCGATACGCCGTTTGGCGATGGTGCCGAGCCACGGTCCGAACGGGCGTGCGCTATCGTAGGTGTGGCGGACGAGGTGAACGGAAAGCAGGATGTCCTGCACGATGTCCTCTACGTCGTTCGGGCTGTGCCATCTCCGGCGCACCAGGCCCCGGATCACAGGCGTCACCTCCTCGAGCAGGCGCGCGTAGGCGAAACTGTTTCCACCTTGCGCGGATCGCATGAGGTCGCGCCACCGCTCGTCGCGATCCCGTCGGTCCGTCGATGTGGCGTCGTCGCGCATGGGCAAGGTTCCTCGACAGCGCCCGATCACGCGTCCTCGATCCGACCATAGCCGATCGCGTGCGTCACGCGACCATCAAGACAAAGTGAGCTTCGGTCGAGTGGCTTCAAGGTAACGGGCACCGCCTGGCAAGCGAATGACCTCGGCACAAGGCGTCGGGAGAGCCCGATGCCAGCCATCGAAAACTCGCCGAGGAGAAATCGCATGAAGACGCTGATCATCGCACTCGCACTTTCGCTGCCTATGCTGGCGACCATCACCGGCGCCAACGCCGGGGACCGGCTGCTCGACGAACTCGTCCGGCAGGGCAGCATCGTTCACCCCGGCGGCATGCTCGCCGGCCGTTGAAGGCCTCGTCGGATGACCGGGCGGCTCTGCGCGTCCCCGCATTCGATTCCGAGACCGGTTATCGGGTCGAAGCTGCACCTCGTGGCGGCTTCGGCCCTGCCTCGGAGCGACAACTCTTCGGGGTGCAGCCAAGGGCTTGGCGGCGGCGCCACTTCCAGAGATGACGCCGTCGACGAAGGTTCGATTCCTTCCACCCCACCAGGCGCGCCCCAGCCCCGCGGCGCACGTCGCGGCCGGGGACCGTTGTTGGACGAGACCGTGGGGGAACGACCATGAAAATCCTCTTAGTCACCGAGCGGGGATATCGATCCCAATGGCTGGTCCACTTCATCCAGCGCAAGGATGGTGTGGTGGATATCGCAGGCTCGCTGGCCGACATGGAGGACGCGCTCGCGGCCGGAAACTACGATGTCCTGCTGGTCGATCTGGATTGCGGAAGGGATCTCATCTCGGCGGTCGTCGAGGCCGCCCGCAGCAATTTCCCCGAGCTTCGCCTCCTGGTTCTCGCGCGCCGGGAGAGCATCGCGGATGTGGCAGCAATTTTGGATCGTGGTGCCGAGCTGATCGCTTCGATATGCATGACGTAGCCGGCGGACCAGCCCGGCACGATCTGCGCCTTTCCGGTCAGCTTGAAGTGGCTCGAGAGCGTGCTGCCGAGTCCCCCGACGTAGGTATTGGTCTCGTGGCCGTCGTCCCAAACGGTGATCTGCTCGCCGACCCAGCCGCTGATCGCAAGCGACACCTTCCGGTTGCCCTTGCGGGCTGTGGTCGCCTCCAGCTCGGCGATTCGCTCCTCGAGATCGGCACAGCAATTACCGCCGAGATCGGCGGCGCCCGCCGAGGTCGAGAGCGCGGCTGCGGAGACGAGCAAGGCTGCGCCCAGAATTTTGCTGTTCATGGAATCCCCAGTATCGGACGCGAGAACCAACGCTCAGTTGTCGGGAGCGCGAAGCCCTACCTCGCTCCTCAGGGTCGGCAGACTAGGCGTGCAAGCTTTCAAGGCGCTTTAGACAGCGTTGCCCGATAGCCACGCTTGCGCCGTGCCGGGCAGCGATCGGGCGACCTTGCCGTTTGCATCACCGCTTCGTGATCCAACGTGCTCGACCGCGAGGCCGCAGCGGATCGATCTGCAGCCCGCCGCGCGTAACCTTCCGCGGATCGCCTGCGAACCTCTCTGGCGTGGAGGCCTTCGCGCCTCCCTGTCAAACAGAGGAACGACCCATGGAACGCAAGACTTCCCAGGCGACTGCAATCGCCGTTGCCGGCGCAATTGCGGCGGCGCTGGGCGCAAGCGCGATCAGCGGCACGGCCAGCGCCCAGAAGATGGACATGAAGGACATGGAGAAGTGCTACGGCGTCGCGCTCGCCGGCAAGAACGACTGCAAGGCGGGCAAGGGGACGACCTGTGCCGGCACCTCCAAGGTCGACTACCAGGGCAATGCCTGGAGCCTGGTCAAGAAGGGCACCTGCGAGCAGGTCGCGACGCCGGCCGGCAAGGGCAGCCTCAAGTGCATTGCAGATCGCGGCGGCAAGTACGACTGCAGCGAAGGATAGCCCGTCGTGCGCCCGTCCTCTCACGGCACGACGGCTGACCCGATCCCGGCGCGAGCCGGGGTCGGGCTCAAGCCCGACCATTACGAATCCATCCTCGCGACCAGGCCGGAAATCGGCTGGTTCGAGGTGCATGCCGAGAACTACATGGAGCCCGGCGGGCCGTCGCATCACTATCTGACGCGGATCCGCGAGCGCTATCCCTTGTCGGTGCACGGCGTCGGGCTATCGATCGGTGCCGACGCCCCGCTCGATCTCGATCACCTGGCACGCTTGAAGTCGGTCTGCGATCGCTATCAGCCGGGCCTCGTCTCCGAGCATCTCGCATGGTCGACGCACGAGGGAATCTACCTCAACGATCTCCTGCCGGTGCCCTACACTCTGCGCGCACTGCATCGCGTGTGTGCGCACATCGATCAGGTCCAGAGCACACTCGGCCGCACCATTTTGCTCGAGAACCCTTCCACCTACGTCGCCTTCACCGACAAGGAGATGAGCGAGATCGAGTTTCTCTCTGACGTTGCCCGGCTGACGGGCTGCGGCCTGCTGCTCGACGTCAACAACGTCTACGTGTCGGCGGTGAACCACGGCTTCGACCCGAGAGCCTACATCGACGCGTTCCCGTTCGCCTTCGTGAGGGAGCTGCACCTCGGTGGCCACACCGCGGACCAGGACGAAACGGGCGCGCGCTTGCTGATCGACTCGCACGGTTGTGAGGTCGGCCTCACCGTCTGGTCGCTCTACCGACACGCGATCAAGCGCGGCGGAACTATCCCGACGCTGATCGAATGGGACAACGACGTGCCCCAGTGGGACGAGCTGCTCGACGAGGCGCTTCGCGCCGAGCGGATCATGGCATCGGAAAGATACGGCCGTGGCCACGCTGCGTGAGATCCAGCACCAATTCGCCGACGCACTGCTCGATCCGGCGCGCAGCATCCCATGCCATGTGACGAGCCACACCGCCCGCTATCCCGCGGCCCGCTTCAACGTCTACCGCAACAACGTGGTGGCGAGCCTCGGCGATGTCCTGCGGTCCTACTTCCCCGTGGTCGCGAGGCTGGTCGGCGGCGAGTTCTTTCGGGCGATGGCGGGCGAGTTCGTTCGCCGGCATCCGCCGCGTTCGCCGATCCTCAGCCGGTATGGCGAGCACCTGCCCGCATTCATCGAGGGCTTCGAGCCGGTGCACGATCTGCCTTATCTTGCCGACGTCGCCCGCCTCGAGTGGCACGTGCTGAGGGCCTACCATGCCGAGGACGCGCGCTCGCTGACGGCACAGGAGATCGCGGACATGGCGGGCATGGCACCAGAATCGATCGTCCTGGCGCTCCACCCCTCCGCGGCGCTTCTCGCCTCGCCCTATCCCGTGGTCTCGATCTGGCAGACCAACACGAACGACGTCGAGGTGCAACCCGTCGACCTCGCGAGCGGCGGCGAGTGTGCGCTGATCCTGAGGAGCGATCTGGAGGTCGAGGTGTTTCGGATCGGTGATGTGCCGCACGCGTTCCTGTCGGCGCTGGCATCGGGGAGGACGCTCGCCCTGGCCGCGCAGTGCTTCGCCAGCTCGCCGGAGAGCCTGCAGCCGGTTCTCGCCTCGCTGATCGAGACGGGCGCCTTCGTGCGCTGCGGCCTCGCCGCTGATCAACCGCATCCGACCGGAGACCAAGCCCAATGACCAGGATCATCGATTCGATCGTCAAGCTGCTCGAGCGCATTCCGTTGTCGCTCATCAGCCTGCTGGCCCGCGTGATCGTCGGCCTCGTGTTCTTCAACTCGGGTCTCACCAAGATCGACGGCTTCGCGCTCAAGGACTCGACCTTCTATCTATTCGAGGAGGAGTACAAGGTGCCGCTGATACCGCCGGTCCTGGCCGCCTACATGGCGACGGCGGCGGAGCTCACCATGCCGTGGCTGCTGTGGCTCGGCCTCGGCGCGAGGTTCGCCGCGTTGGCACTGCTCGCGATGACGGTCGTGATCCAGACGTTCGTCTATCCGGAAGCCTACATCACCCACGGGCTGTGGGCGATCGCGCTGCTGCTCATCGTCCGGTTCGGAGCCGGTGCGATCTCGATCGACCATCTCATTCGCACGCGGCACGACGAGAGCGGACTCTTGAGCCGCGAGAGCATGTGGCGCCTGTGAGGTGGGAGCGCGAGCGGTGGCGGTGCTCGACACGATCCTGGATCGGCTCGGCCGGCTCATTGCAGAGCGACTCGAGCAGCCGGCAAGCGGCTACGAGCCGTTCACGCCGTCCGACCCCGAGACGCTGCGCAGGATCTTGCAGATCGGCGACGTCCTGCTGATCGAGGGCAACCAGAAAGTCGCAACCGCGATCAAGTACCTCACGCAGTCGACCTGGTCGCACGCCGCGCTCTACGTCGGCGACCTCGTCACCGATCCGACCGGCGGCGGCGAGGCGTGCATGCTGGTCGAGGCCAACCTCGGCCAAGGCGTCGTCGCGGTCCCGCTTTCGAAATATGCCTCATTCAATACCCGCATCTGCCGGCCCGTCGGGCTTGCGCGGGAGGAGCAGGAGGGCGTTGCACGCTTCGCCATCGACCGCATCGGCAACCAATACGATACCCGCCACATCGCCGATCTGGCGCGCTACCTGCTGCCGACTCCGCCGGTGCCGGTGCGCTGGCGGCGCAGGATGATCGCACTCGGTTCCGGCGAGCCGACGCGTGTCATCTGCTCGACGCTCATCGCCCAGGCGTTCCAGAGCATCCGCTATCCGATCCTGCCCCGGATCGAGCGACTGACACACCACCGATACGCGGCCAGCGCCTACAGCCGGGAGGAGATCCTCCACATCCGCCACCACAGCCTGTTCACGCCGCGCGACTTCGATCTCTCGCCGTATTTCCGGGTCGTGAAGCCGACGATCGAGAACGGCTTCGATCACCGCGCACTGATGTGGGCCAATAGCTGGACCGGAGAGGTGGCACCGGGGGAACCTGCCGACAGCCCTCAGTCGGCGAGCTCGATGCGGGCGAAGAGGGCGGATGCCGGCTCGCCGGTCTGATCATTGTCGTTGAACACCGCAACGTACCGCAATCGGTCGGGATCGGTGCCGAACGCCGCCCTGAAGTCGGCCGCGACGTTGCGCTGCTCGCGCTGCCACGAGCCGACCTCTCGCGATCCGTGCAGCTGGACATAGCGCAAATTGGCGTACCGGCCCGAGCGCAGGATGGTCCCGTCGGGGACCGGCGTCGAGGTCCACACATATGCGAGCGTCGGCACGTCGCGGCTCCAGAACGATGGCTCCCCGAACACGAACGCGATCTTTGCACCGAAGTCCTCGCGCGCCGCGTCCCTGATGTCGGCATGAGCGTGAAGCCTGTCGACGCGCCACGACCACTCGACGCGGGAGAGGCGCGCAGGCGGCATTTCTACGCGCTGATAGAGCCCCGTTGCCGAGTGAGCCGGCGTGCTGCGCAAGCACAGCCCGCGCTCGCTTCTTTCCGTGGAAAGCGCGCTGGAGCCGACGAAATCGACGCGCTCGCCACCGGTCATCATCGCCGCAGGATCCGCAAGCACCGAGTTGCCGGCCGACAGACGTCCAGACTGAGCGGCGACCATCGTCAAGACGGCGAGGGCCAGGTGAGACTTCGTCAGCGACGACAAGCGCATCAGTTCGACCCGACGGGTCCGCACGCGACACCCCCGGTCGCGGCTCCAGTCGACGCGGATGCCGCGCCGCGAGGCCCGCGCTCGGGGCAGACTCGCGCGATATCGTGTCCGGGGTGGAACGCGTGAAAGACGAATGCAAACGTGACGTCGTACGGCACATCGACGCGGCTGCCGTCGGGAGATACCCGTTGTGCGATGACGTTGCCGATGTCGCGACCGCCGGCGACGGTATGGTGATCGAGCGCCGAGGCCTGCCCCTTGCGCCATGAGACGTGGATGTCACGGCCAAGCCTGACCGCACCCTGCTCGCGCAAGAGCGCGAGGGTCACCGCGTGCGGTGCCTCGTCCTCGCGCACGACGACAACGCGCGCCATGGGGTTGATCCCGGCGCGGAACTCGCCGCGATGAAAGAAGGGGACGGCGCTGGTGTCGTAGCCCTCGTAGGGATTGCGGCCGTAGTCGCGGAAGTGCGGGTCATTGGGTACCAGAACCTGGCCCTCGGGACGGCGTTCCTTGAACAGTGCAAATGCCTCGAGCCGGGCCGGTACGAGCGCGAGCCGCGATCCCGTGAGCTTGCCGACGATGGCGCGTCCGGTGAACTGCTGCCACCAGCTCTCTGTCTGGCGGTCGTACATGACGAGGTCGGAGTGGCGCAGCTTGCCGGTGGTGCCGAAGTCGAGCGTGCCATGAGGCGTCTCTCGCTCGAACACGATGCCGGCGTTGCAGAGCGGGCAATAGGTCACCGCGACGGGCACGCCGCCGACCACGTCGTTGACGATCTCATGCCACATCAGGATGCGGACCGGATAGGCCCGTGCCTCGCCGTTGATCTCGACCCCGATCACGGCCTCCCTGTCCGAGATCTTGCGCTCGCCCGCCACCGGCTCGAACTTGGGCTTGTCGATGGCGGGAATGCCGTCTTTCGGCGGCCCGCCGGAGACGATCTCGCTCCATTCGATCGACCGTTTGGTGAAGTCTGTGCGGGTCCAGCCCTCGCGGGTCCACTGCTCGGGAGTGGCCAGCGCCGGCATCGATATGGCTGGGATCAGAGCCACGAGGCCGATCCAACATGCAGCACGGTGCCTTGTGCGCCGAAGAAGCGCTCGCATCAGCATTCTCCGATCGAGCGATCGCCTGTGGTGTCCTCTCCGACCGCTATGCGGGGAGACGGATTGCTCGGCCGCTCGGCGCGCGCCGCACCGACCAGACCTGCCACCGCGACGGCGAGCGAGGAGATCAGGTCGGCAAGCGAGTAGAGACTGGACAAGGGCTTGTCCTCCTTACTGGGGTGATCACCGGAGTCGGCTGAATGGGCGAGACGACCGGGAAGCCCGCCTCCCGGCGGGGTCAAAAAGGGGCTTCCCGGTCGCTGGCACCGCGCAGCCGGTTGCAGATCGACAAGCGACGGGACGCCTGCCGTTCTGCAAGCCGCACGGTCCAGCGGCGACGGCCTGGACCACCGTCTGCCGCAACGGAGTTCGGGGTCAGTGACGCAAAAGTTTCAACCACTCTATCGATGCTGCGCTCACGAGTACGTGTTCGCCGGCCCCGTCGGCTGCGGTTGACCGGAGGTTCTCGACTATTTCCGGCTCAGCCTCACGCTGACGGCTCGGAGGCCCGATCCCGCAGCGCGCTCCAGGTCCTGCTCCCGCAGTATGCGCTATGGCTTGGAGTTGCGGCCGGCGAGCGCCCGCAGATCATCGGCCGTTATCGGCCTTCCTCCGACGCCCCAGGCGCGCGGCTCGACGTCCTCGATGGTGACCCAAGTGACCTGACGCAGCCCTTCACCTTCGACCGCAAGAACGGCATCGGTGACCTTGCGGATCATCTCGGCTTTCTGCTCGCTCGACAGATAGCGGCCGACTCCCTTGATTTGCACGAGTGGCATTCGTGATCTCCTTCGCGCTCCGACTCGAGGGATGGGTCAGGCCGCCTTGCTCCAGACGCGGCCGGCGAACATCTCGTCGAGCGGCGTGTGGCCGACGTGGTTGTAGTAGTTGGAGAGCGTCTTCACCGCGATGGCGAGGATGACCTCGAGCACCTGTCGCTCCTGGTATCCGGCGGCGACAAACGCTGCGACATCGGCCTTCGTCGGCAGACCTCGGGAGCTGACCATCGTCTCGGCGAACCTGGCGAGCACGGCGAGCCTGGCGTCGGCAATCGGCCGCCCGTCGCGGATCGCGTCGGTGACCTCGGGCGCCACCTTCGACATCTGGTCGGCGATCATACTGTGCGCCGCCACGCAGTAGTCGCAGGCGTTGGTACGGCTGATCGCCAGGAACACGACCTCCTGCTCGGCCGGCGTAAAGCCGGAGCCCTGGCGGAAGCGCGCGTAGCCGTCGAGGTAGGTCTCGAGCAGCCCGGGCGAGTGCGCCATGCCGGCGTACATGTTGGGAATGAAGCCGATCTGCGCCTTGGCCTTCTGGAGCACCGCCTTTGCCAGCGGATCGGCGCTTTCGAGCGTTTTGGGAGCGAGGGGCAGCTTGTATTCGGCGGTCATGGTCTTCTCCTGTGGCCGGTTGTTGAGACGCGTCTTGTCTGGACCGACCATTCCAAACCGGACGCAGGGCAAGTGTAGAACGGTCGGTCAAAACCGACCAAAAAAAGGGGCTCAGTGCAGCCGCCGCATGGCGTCCGTCATGATGGCTTGAAGAAGGCTCTTGTCGGGGCGGCTGCGGACGAGGACCAGCACGCCGAGCAGGGAGGCGAGCAGGCCGCGCGCGGTCTCGGCCACCTTCACGTCGGCTGCGATGTCGCCGCTCGCCTTGCCCTTGCGGATCATGCGGGCAAAGTAGGCCTCCACGTCCTCCTGGGCGCCGGCGACGATCTTGCGGATCTCCGGATCGTGCGCGGCGAGTTCCAGCGCGGTGTTGGTCATGAAGCAGCCGCGGCTTCCTCCCTTCTCGGGAACCTGCTCGATGAATGCCTGAAAGACCCGACGGATCGCATCGCGCGGGGAGTGGCGCGCCTCGAAGCCGGCCAGCATCCGGCGGCGCGCCTGGTCGTAGCTCCGGAGCGCCGACAGGAACAAGGCGCGCTTGTCGCCATAGGTGGCGTAGAGGCTGCCGCGATTGACGCCCATGCAATCGACGAGGTCCTGCATCGAGGTGGCCTCGTAGCCGCGGGCCCAAAACGCCTGCAACGCCTTGTCCAAGGCCGCCTGCTTGTCGAACTGCTTCTCCCACGGCATCCGATCGCCTCCTGCCATGTGTACGCCTAGCGCGCTTGGAACGACCGTTCAAGTAGCGAATTCGTGAGCGGGAGACGGGCCGCTCGCGAGTCTGTGCTCGGGGGATCGGCACCGAGATGGATCTAAGACCCGCTCGGCGGCGGGTAACGTACGCTGGATAGCGCAGCCTCCAGCTCGGCGATCCGCAGCTTCAGGGGCGCAATGGCCTGCTCGACCTGCTCGGTCGTGAACCGCGGGGCGATGTGCTGCGGGCAGTTCCAGTCGAAGGCCTCGACGGTGATCAGCACACCGCGCTCGATGCGCGCGCGATATTGCGGATGGGTGAGCTTGGCGATCGTGCCACAGTCCTCGAGGCCGGCCAGCCGCGCGCGGCCGAGCAGCTTCAAGCGTGTTCGGCTGGGGTAGTCGATCATGAATATCGACAGCCGATCGTTGCCGGCGAGATTGCCGACGCTGACGTACTGCCGGTTACCGGAGAAATCGGCGAAGCCGATCGTCCGCTCGCCGAGCACGCGGAGGAAGCCTTTCGGCCCGCCGCGATGCTGCAGGTACGGCCAACCTGTCTCGCCGACCGTCGCCATGAAAAAGTTGTCGCGCTCGGCAATAAAGGACGCCTCGATCGGGCCGAGCCTGTCGTTGACGTGGGCGTCGCCGCCCTCGCGACGGGCGTAGCCACTGCGGCTTCCCATCTCCGCCTGGACGGCCTTGACGGCATCCGTGAACGCGATCTCAGCGAACCTGTGGCCCATGAGAATCCTGCTTTCCGTTGGAGCACGAGGCTCGGGCAGGGTGCCTGCCCGAGCGATCTCGCTCGACTCATAATCAACCGGCGTGGGCCCAATTCTCCGCGATCCAACGCAGTGCGCCGCCATCGCGCGCGATCCGACCGAGGCCAGGGAACGGCATGTGTGTCGCCGCGATCAGCACCCGCTCGTCGGCAGCGCGCGGGAAGAACCGCTCCCGCATCGAACGCGCGGCCGCCGGATCCTGCTCGAAGACGAAGCCGATGTCGGCCGCGGCTGGGTGCAGCGCCGGATGGAACAGCATGTCGGAGACCATGATCAGGCTGTCGCCGCCATCCGAGATCCGCACGCCGACATGGCCCGGCGTGTGACCGGTCAAGTCGACGATTCCAATGCCGCGCGCGATCTCGCGCTCGCCGTCGATGCGATTGAGCTTGGGGTAGAGACGAACGACCGCGGCGGTGGCATCGAAGCTGGACTTCAGGAAGTCGGGTGCTGCCGCGCGCATGGCCGGGTCGGTCCAGTGGGTGACGTCGCGCCGGTCGGCGAACACCTCGGCATTGGCGAACACTTTGCGACCGCCGGCGACCAGGCCGGAGATGTGGTCGAAGTGGAGATGGGTCAGCACCACGGCGTCGATGTCCGCAGCCTCGACGCCAACCGCCGCAAGCGCGGCCGGCAGCCGTCCCGTCTGGCCCAGTACACCCGCCGGCCCGGTGTCGATGAGGATCAGTTGATCAGGATCGCGGACCAGGAACTGGTTGAACGCCAGACGGAGGCCGGTCTTGCGCGCGGCGAAGACCGCGCCAGCCGATTGCTCCACCTCGGCGGAGGTGCGGCCGGTGAAATAGCCATACGGCATATCGGCATAGCCGTCAGTCAGGGCCGTGACCTCGAACCGGCCGATCTTGATGGTGGCCACCGGAGGCAGCGTGGTAGCCGGCCGCGCCGTGCGCGCCCAGGTGGGCCCGGACAGAGCACCGACAGCCGCCCCGGCAGCGAGCGGGGCGGTAGCGAGCGACGACAGCAAACTCCTGCGAGAAAGGTGATCGGACATTTCCAGCTCCTCCAGATCGGGCACTCAAGATGTTGATGCCGCGAATGAAATCAGGGCTGTCTGGCGATCACGGCCCGCCGACACGGGTACCTTGACATCACGGGCAGATTGAATGAATGCCGATTGTCTGGAATAGATTGTTCCACTTTGAGGAATGATCGAATGGACCGTTGGCGCGAGATGGACGTGCTCGTGGCCGTCGTCGAAGTCGGCAGCTTCGCCGGCGCCGGGCGTCGGCTTGGGATGTCGCCGCCGGCGGTCACGCGGGCGATCTCCATGCTCGAGCAGCGCCTCGGGGTGCGCCTCGTCAATCGAACCACCCGTACTCTCAGCCTCACCGAGGCGGGACACCGGTACTTCGAAAGCGCGCGCCGCCTCCTCGCTGAAATGGAGCACGCCGAGCAGGATGTCATCGGTCGGGCAACGACACCGAGCGGTGCGCTCGCGGTGACGGCCCCGGTCACCTTCGGTCGGCTGGCACTGGCGCCGATGCTCGCAGCGTTTCTCGCGGCTCACCCTCGCATCACCGCCTCTCTCGTGCTCGTCGACCGGGTGGTCAATCTCGTCGAGGAGGGGATCGATGTCGGCATCCGGATCGGCAAGCTGCCCGACTCGAGCATCATCGCGCGCCGCGTCGGCGAGGTCCGGCGTGTCCTGGTGGCGAGCCCCGCCTATCTCGAAAAGCGCAGCGAGCCCCAGAGCCCATCAGACCTGGCGCATCACACCATCATCGGGTTCACCGGACTGATGTCGAGCCGGGAGCTGACCTTGCTCGAGAACGGCAAGCCTCGGAGCATCCCAGTGCGGCCGGTACTCGAGGTCAACGACGCCTCGGCCGCCCTGCTGGCGGCCGAGGCCGGCCACGGCATCACGAGCCTCTATTGCTACATGGCCGGCGAGAGCATCCGCTCCGGCCGATTGACGCCAGTTCTCCCCGCTTACTGGCCCGACCCGGCGCCGGTGCATGTCGTCTACCCGGACTCGCGCCTGCTTGCCACGAAGGTGCGCGCGTTCGTCGATTGGACCGCGCCGAGGCTAACGGCCGAGCTCACTCGCCTTTCGGCGCAGTCCGACCACACCACATAGATACGTGTCGTGAGACAGATACGTATTGTGAAAACGTCGCACCGCCGGCAGCACCAGCACCGGTGGCGATCCTGCGGCGGTGCCGGTAGCGGTTCGCTTGGCTGGGCTCCATGCGACAATCTCCGCGGCCATTGAACTCGGCGGCGAATCGGCCAAGCTCGATCGAGCAACAGTCAAGGATTCGCAGGCGAGTGCCGAGGCCACCATGACAACGGAAATCGTCAGCCTCATTGCCGCCTGCGACCGCGAATTGGTGGTGCATCCAGCCCTGAAGCTCGCACCCACGGCAGTTGCGCAGACCAACCGGAGTTTGGCAGGGCGGGATCGTGGCTTCCAGGTGCGAAATGCTCTTCGAGTCCTCCAGAGCCAAGGCAAATACCGTACTGAAACAATAGTTTCGACATACGATATGGCGGATGGGGTGGGATTCGAACCCACGAGACCCTCGCGAGCCTGCCGGTTTTCAAGACCGGTGCCATCAACCACTCGGCCACCCATCCGCGGCGCGTCTCCCCGACGCGCAGGCGGCGCACCGTAGTCGCTCCGCCCGAGCCTCTCAAGCCGGGATCGCTTTACCCTATTCTAAGCCGACTCTGCCATCATTCAGCCCGCCTTGGGTCATGCCGGCAGACTAGACCCGCAGGTCACGCGACAGCGTCAGACGGGCCCCATACAACAAAATCGATTGGGCCGAGCAGGGTTGCACGATGGGAAGCGGGAAGCGATCGCGCGAGCGGTCCGCGCGTTGGCGCATGGCTGTCGGCGGCCGCGGGACGGCGGCTCTACTCGCCATCGGCGGGCTGATGGCAGTCGCCGGCTGCGCCAGCTCGGAGCGTGCCGCGCCTCAGCGGTCCGCAGATGTGCGGCCGAGCCCGCAGGTCGTCTCCGGCGGCGGTCCGATCCCCAAGGGCGGCGGCGTCTACAAGATCGGCTCGCCCTATCAGATCGCCGGGCGCTGGTACGTGCCGCGCGACGAGCCGGGCTACGATCAGGCCGGCGTCGCGTCCTGGTACGGAAGCGATTTCCATGGCCGGCGCACCGCCAATGGCGAGGTATTCGACATGAATGCGCTGACCGCAGCTCATCCGACGTTGCCGCTGCCCTCGCTCGCGACCGTCACCAATCTCGACACCGGTCGCACCATTCTTGTCCGCATCAACGATCGCGGCCCCTACGCCAAGGACCGTCTGATCGATCTTTCGCGACGTTCGGCCCGCGAGCTGGGCTTCGAGCACATGGGCACCGCGCGGGTCCGCGTGCGCTACGCCGGCCCCGCGCCACTCGACGGCAACGACCACGCCGAGCGGCGCTACCTCGCCGGGCGGCCGGTAAATCCGGAGCAGCATGCGGCGCGGCCCGCCTTCCGTCCGTCGCCAGAGATCACCGCCAGCATCTCCAATGGCTGGTCTGTCTCCAGCTATCGCAGCGGGTATCTGCCGCGCTGAGCGAACGGCCATGGAGCGGCGCACGCAAGCGCGTGGCGGGCCGTTGACTCGGCCGTGCGAATGCCGTGATAGTGCGCGCAAACACGACATCGTTCGAGCGCAAGGCCATGCGCCACATGTCATTGCGGGGCCCGATTTGAACGCCCGTGTCAGATACTCGCTCGCTGCACTCGCTGCGGTGTGCGCGGCGTGGTTGTCGCTGCTGCTGGCGACGACGCCCATCGCGCACGCCACCGGCGAGGGCACGTTTTCCGGCAAGGCCAAGCACGCGGTCCTGATCGAGGCGGAGACCGGCGCCGTGCTCTACCAGCATGCCGCCGACGAGCTCGCGCCGCCTGCCAGCATGAGCAAGCTGATGACGCTCGCTGTGGTCTTTCGTGCCATCAAGAGCGGTCAGATCAAGCTCGAGGACGAGTTCCTGATGAGCGTGAACGCTTGGCGCACGGGCGGCGCGCCGTCGGGCACGTCGGCGATGTTCGTTCCCGTCAACACCAGGGCCACGCTGGACGAGCTGCTGCAGGGGATCATCGTCCAGTCCGGCAACGACGCCTGCATTTCGATCGCCGAGGGCATGGCCGGGTCGGAGCGGAGATTCGCCGAGATGATGCAGGCCGAGGCGCAGCGGATCGGGCTCAAGCGGTCGACGTTCCGCAATGCGACCGGCCTGCACGACGCCGAGCACCTGATGACCGCACGCGAGCTGGCCGAGCTCGCCCGCTTCCTGATCCGGGAGTATCCGGACCGCTATACGATGTTCGCCCAGCGCGAGTTCCGCTATCGCAAGCACCGCTTCTTCAATCGCAACCCGCTGCTCGGCGATGGCGGCGCAGACGGCCTCAAGACCGGCTACACCAAGGAGGCCGGCTACGGCATGGTCGCCTCTGCCGTGCGGGATGGCCGCCGGCTGATCGCCGTCGTCGGGGGACTGGAGACGGCCGAGACGCGCAAGGACGAGGCGGCCAAGCTGCTCGACTGGGGTTTTCGCAACTTCGGCCAGATGAAGCTCTACGACGAGGCCGAGGTGGTCGGCCAGGCACGCGTGTGGGGCGGCGATCGCTTCTATGTGCCGCTGACCGGCAAGGGTCCGCTGACCGTGTTCCTGCCCAAGGTGCCTGCAAACCCCAAGCTCAGGGCGGAGATCGTCTACAGCGGGCCGCTCAAGGCGCCACTCGCCAAAGGCGACCAAGTGGCCATGCTCAGGGTCACGAGTGCGACCAATGCGGTCAACGAGGTGCCGCTCTATGCCGCCGAGGACGTGGTCGCGGGCGGCGTAATCCGCCGCGGCCTTGACTCCCTCGTTCATCTGGCGTTCCGCTGGATCGGCCTCTAGACCGCCAGCCGGCTCTGGAGCCTGGTCGGGGAGACGCCATGCAGCGCGGTCGGTTCATCACGTTCGAGGGCGGCGAGGGCTCGGGCAAGTCGACCCAGGCGCGCCGACTCGCCGCCCGGCTCGAGGCCGAGGGCATCGCGGTCACGCTGACGCGCGAGCCGGGCGGCTCGCCGTTCGCCGAGCACCTGCGCAGCGTCATCCTGGATCCCACGACGCCGCCCCATGCGCCGCTCTCGGAGGCGCTGCTCTTCTATGCCGCCCGCGCCGACCATGTGGCCCACACCATCCGTCCCGCACTCGCCGCAGGGCGCTGGGTCGTGTGCGACCGATTCTCGGATTCGACGCGGGTCTACCAGGGCACCGCCGGCGCCCTTTCGAGCGAGACAATCGAGGCGCTGGAGGCGATCGCCGTCGCGCCGACCGTGCCCGACCTCACGCTCGTCGTCGATATCGACCCCGAAATCGGGCTCGCGCGGGCCGACCTTCGCCGCGACCGCGTCGAGGGCGGCCCACGCGACCGCTACGAAGCGCGCACGCTCGCCTATCACGCGGCGTTGCGGCAGGGCTTTCTCGCCATCGCCGCGCAGGACCCGGCGCGCTGCGTCGTCATCGACGGCGCCGGCGGGGAGGAGGCCGTGGCAGGGCAGGTTTGGGCCGCGGCCGAGCGGCGGCTGATGGCGCGGACGGGCTGATGGCGCGCGCTCCCGCCCTGCAGGAGATCGAGGAGCTGCCGGAGGCCGACCGCCTCGAAGGCGCCCCGCATCCGCGCTTGACGACGACGCTGATCGGCCACGCCCTGGCCGAGCGCACGCTGGCCGAGGCGCTCGCTTCGGGACGGCTCCATCACGGCTGGATCCTCGCCGGGCCGCGCGGCATCGGCAAGGCGACGCTCGCCTATCGCTTCGCCGCGCACGCCCTCGCGCTGCCAGAGGAGCGCGACCCGCTCGCGCACAGCCTGTCGATCGATCCCGCAACCACCGCCGCGCGGCAGGTGCGCGCGCTGTCCCATCCGGGGCTGCTCGTCATCCGCCGGCCCTACGACCAGCAGAAGAAGCGCTTCGCGGCGACGATTCCCGTCGACGAGGTACGCCGCATCAAGTCGTTCCTCGGCCATCGCGGTGCGGACGGCGCCTGGCGGGTGGTGATCGTCGACTCGGTCGACGAGCTCAATGTCAACGCCGCCAACGCCTTGCTCAAGTCGCTCGAGGAGCCGCCCGAGCGCACGCTGTTCCTGCTCGTCTCGGCCGAGCCGGGACGGCTGCTGGCGACGATCCGCTCACGCTGCCGCCGGCTCGATCTCGCGCCTCTCGGAGCGGACGATCTGGAGCGGGCCGTCCGGCAGGCGAAGGGCACGGAGGCCGACATGCCGGCCGGTGCCGAATGGGCGCGACTCGCCCGGCTCGCCGAGGGCAGTGTGCGCCGCGCGCTCACGCTCGAGGCCGCCGGCGGGCTCGCACTTTCCGAGCGCATCGAGCGGCTCATCGCCGGGCTGCCGGCGGTCGATTGGCCGGCCGCCCACACGCTCGCCGACGAGCTGGCCGGGGCTCAGGCCGAGGACCGCTTCGAGCTCTTTTTCGAGTTGCTCCTGGACCGTCTGGCGGCGCTGGTGCGTGCCGCGTCCGGGGCCGGCGGGGCGTCGGTGGAGCATGCCCGTCTCGCCACCGGCCCGATCGGACCGGAGCGGCTTGCCACCTTTGCCGAGCTATGGGAAACAGTGGCCCGCGAGAAGGCGGAGACCCTCGCACTCAATCTCGATCGGAAGGCGCTCATCCTGTCGACCGTGTCCCGGCTCGAGACGGCCGCACGCCCCGCGGCCTGAGAGAAGCGGGCGTCGAGGGTGCGCTCCGCCGCCCGAACGAGGACCGAGCCATGAGCGCGCCTGCCCGCTTCTACATCACCACCGCGATCTCCTACCCCAACGGCGCGCCCCACATCGGCCATGCCTACGAGGCGATCGCGACCGATGCGATCGCCCGCTTCGAGCGCGCGGACGGCAAGTCGGTGCTTTTTCTCACCGGCACCGACGAGCATGGCCTGAAGATGAAGCAGACCGCGGTCAAGGAGGGCCTGAGCCCGCGCGAGCTCGCGGATCGCAACTCGGCCCGCTTCCGCGAGATGGCGAGCGTGCTCGATCTCTCGAACGACGACTTCATTCGCACCACGGAGGCCCGCCACTATGCGGCCTGCCAGGAGCTGTGGCGGCGCATGGAGGCGGCCGGCGACGTCTACATGAGGAAGTATGGCGGCTGGTACTCGGTGCGCGACGAGACCTACTACAAGGAGAGCGAGACCGAGGTCCGCGAGGGCAAGCGCTACGCGACGCCGACCGGCACCGAGGTGACCTGGCAGGAGGAGGAGACATTCTTTTTCCGGCTGTCCAAGTATCAGGATCGCCTGCTCGCCCACTACGAGGCCAATCCCGATTTCATCCTGCCGCCGGAGCGCAAGAACGAGGTCGTGAGCTTCGTCAGGCAGGGCCTCGAGGATCTCTCGATCTCGCGCACGACCCTCGACTGGGGCATCCCGGTGCCCGGCCATCCGGGGCACGTGATGTACGTGTGGGTCGACGCGCTCAACAACTACGTGACCGCGACCGGCCTGCTCGGTGGCGGCGACGAGCGGCAGTCGTTCTGGCCGGCCGACGTGCACGTGATCGGCAAGGACATCGTGCGATTCCATGCGATCTACTGGCCGGCATTCCTGATGTCGGCCGGCCTCGCCCTGCCGAGACGCGTGTTCGGTCACGGGTTCCTGTTCAACAAGGGCGAGAAGATGTCGAAGTCGGTCGGCAATGTCGTCGACCCGTTCGCGCTCGTATCGCACTACGGCGTCGACCAGGTGCGCTACTACTTCCTGCGCGAGGTGGCATTCGGTCAGGATGGCAGCTACTCACCGGAAACGATCGCGGCGCGCATCAACGCCGACCTCGCCAACGGCCTCGGCAATCTCGCCCAGCGCTCGCT
>JBFMEX010000026.1:0-176382 GCA_040752215.1 Pseudomonadota bacterium
TCCGACACGGGGTAGGACCCTGCGGGTCCGACCTCTGTCTTGCCGGTGGTGCATGGGGTCGGACCCGCAGGGTCGGACCCCGCCGCGGGCGTACTTCCATCCCCCTCCAGCCTCCCCCACGAGGGGGGCGGGAAACGGCGACACATGCTGGACGACCTCTGCCATGCGTAGCGCGCTCATTGTCGGGCTGGCAGGCCCGACGCTCGCCGAGGCCGAGCGGCAATTCCTGCGCTCGGTGCGCCCGGCCGGGATCATCCTGTTCTCCCGCAACTGCATAGACGCAGACCAGATCCGCCGGCTCGCCGCCGAGGCCCGGACGGCAGTCGGCGAGGATCACACGCTGGTGCTGATCGATCAGGAAGGCGGCCGCGTGCAGCGGCTGCGCCCGCCGCTCGGCCGTGCCCTGCCACCGGCGATCGCCTACGCGCACATCCATTCGGAATCGCCCGAGCTGGCGCGCGAGATGGCGTTTCTGGTTGCGCGGCTGCTGGCAGAGGACCTGCGCGCGCTCGGCATCGATACCGACTGCGCGCCGGTGTTGGACGTGCCGGTGCCGGGCGCCCACGACATCATCGGCGACCGCGCCTACGGCCGCCAGCCCGAGGTCGTCACCGCGCTCGGCCGTGCGGTGGCCGAGGGCCTGATGGCCGGCGGTGTGCTGCCGGTCGTCAAGCATGTCCCGGGACATGGCCGCGCGACCCAGGATAGCCATCTCGCGCTGCCGGTCGTCGCGACACGGCACGGTGAGCTGTCGACCACCGACTTCGCGCCGTTCCGCGCGCTCGGTGCCATGCCGGCGGCGATGACCGCACACGTGGTCTTCTCCGATATCGATCCGGATCGGCCGGCCAGCACCTCGCCGCGCATCATCGCAGAGGTGATACGCGGCGAGATCGGCTTCGACGGCCTGCTGATGAGCGACGACCTCGGCATGAAGGCGCTCACCGGCGGGATGCGGTCGCGGGCCGAGGCGGTGATCGCCGCCGGGTCGGATGTCGCATTGCATTGCAGCGGCGATCTGGCCGAGATGGAGGCGGCGGCGGCCGGCGTGCCTCGCATGTCCGGCTCGGCGCTGCGCCGCTTCAAGGCGGCGGTCGGCGTGGTTAACCGTGATCCGACCCCGTTCGATCGGGCTACCGCTGCGGCGGCGCTCGATGCGGTGCTCGCGGATCACGCTCGCCACGTTGAATCAGTGTAGTGTCGGCCGCGCCGGGATATGTTCCGGGCCGACCAGCCGTAACTGCCGACAGAGGCTCGATGACGAGTGAAGACGAGAGCGCGGCCGAGACGGCGGCTGGGGGCTGGCAGGCTCCGAGCCCCGATGCGGCGCCGCGCGCCGAGGAAGCCCTCGTCGTCGACGTCGAGGGCTTCGAGGGGCCGCTCGACCTGCTGCTCGCGCTCGCCCGCACGCAGAAGGTCGACATCGCGCGCATCTCGGTGCTGGCGCTGGTCGAGCAGTACCTGGCGTTCATCAGCGAGGCGCACCGGCTCCGTATTGAGATCGCCGCCGACTATCTGGTGATGGCGGCTTGGCTCGCCTATCTGAAGTCGCGTCTGCTGCTGCCGCGCGAGGAGACGCCGCCCGATCAGACGAGCGCCGAGGAGCTGGCGCAGCGGCTCGCCTTCCGCCTGATGCGGCTCGAGGCGATGCGCGAGGCGGCGGCCAAGCTGATGACCAGGAAGCGGCTGGGCCGGGATGTGTTCGGGCGCGGTGCGCCGGAGACCGTGACCACGGTTCGCGACACGCAATACACGGCCCAGATCTACGACCTGCTCAAGGCCTATGCCGAGCAGCGCCGCCGCACGATCAAGGCAAGCCACGTCATCAAGGCGCGTCAGGTCTGGTCGATCAAGGACGCGCGCGGCCGGCTCGAGCGCCTGGTCGGTGAGTGCAGGCTCGACTGGGTCCAGCTCGATCTGTTTCTCGACCGTTACCTGCCGACGCCGGCAGAGACCAAGACCGTGTTGGCCAGCTCGTTCGGCGCCACCCTGGAGATGGCGCGCGAGGGGCTCGTAGAACTCAGACAGGAGGCGCCGTTTGCGCCGATCTACATGCGCCGGCGCGCTGCCGGCGAGAAGTGGGAGCGTGTCGGCTAGTGTCGTAATCGCGACGTTCGTCAATCTCTGCGACCAGCAGCGAACGAATCTCGCGCTCATCACACGAGCGTCGGCGTAACGAGTCCATGCATGACAAGGATACGTGGGACACGCACATGGCTCCACCGCGCCTGACCCTGGTGAAGACCGGACACGAGACCGACCCCGGCCGGCCCGACGACGGCCGCACCGAGGCCGAGCGCGCCGAGGCCGAGGCGCAGGCCGCCGCCGTTGTCGCCGTCGCCGAGCGCGAGGCCGACAAGGCCCGCATCGCCGAGCTCGTAGCCGGCGAGCGCCGCCAGAAGCTACGCATCCTCGAGGCGGCGCTGTTCGCGGCGTCCGAGCCGCTCGACGAGGCTCGCCTTGCCGCTCACCTGGCCGGCGAGGAGGCGATCGGCGAGCTGCTGGCCGAGCTGCAGGGCCAGTATGCCGGCCGCGGTGTCAGTCTGGTGCGCGTCGCCGGCAAGTGGGCGTTCCGCACCGCCGACGATCTCTCCTACCTGCTCGAACGCTACCAGAGCGTCGAGCGCCGTCTGTCGAAGGCCGCGCTGGAGACGCTCGCCATCATCGCCTACCACCAGCCGGTGACGCGCGCCGAGGTGGAGGAGATCCGCGGCGTCTCGACGTCGGCCGGCACGCTCGACATCCTGCTTGAGACCGGCTGGGTGCGCCCGCGCGGGCGGCGGCGGGCGCCGGGCCGTCCGGTCACCTACGGCACCACCGAGGCGTTCCTCGAGCACTTCGGTCTCGACAGCATCCGCGATCTGCCGGGTCTTGCCGAGCTGAAGGGCGCGGGGCTGCTGGACAGCAACCTTCCGCCCGGATTTACCGTGCCGGAGCCGACCGACGTGGCCGCCCTGATGCCGGACGAGCTGCCGCTCGACGCCGGTGACGAGGAGGCTGCCGAGGAGGGCGCCACCGAACCCGAGCCGACGCTGGACTTGCTCGATACCGACGACAACGATAAGCCGGAGCCGTCGGGAGCGTGAGCGACGCCGCCGTCGCCTGGGCGGCGGAGCGGCCTCTGCGTGCTTGCGCGTTCTTTCGAGGTCCGCATTGGCGTTCAGCTTGAAGAGACTTTTTTCGAGACGACGGACCGAGGTCCGTCCCGGTACCGTCGGCGCTCCGCTGGCAAGTGGCGCGCGCGCCGCGGCGACGTTTGCCGCCCGGTTGACGTTCGAGAAGGTGGAGCGGCGCTACGGCGACGGCAAGGCGCTCTCCGGGCTCGATCTCGATATCGCACCGGGCGAGGTCGTGTGCCTGCTCGGGCCGTCGGGCTGCGGAAAGACGACGCTGTTGCGCATCGCCTCCGGCATCGAGAAGCCGTCTGCCGGTCGGGTGCTGATCAACGATCGCGAGGTCGCTGGCCCGGATCGGTTCGTGCCGCCGGAGGAGCGCAGCGTCGGCCTGATGTTCCAGGACTTCGCGCTGTTCCCCCATCTCACGATCATCGACAACGTCGCGTTCGGATTGAAGGCGCTGCCGCGCGAGGAGGCGCATCGCGAGGCGCTCGCCGTGCTGGCGCGCGTCGGCCTCGCCGAGTACGCCGACGAGTACCCGCACATCCTTTCCGGAGGCCAGCAGCAGCGCGTCGCGCTCGCCCGCGCGATCGTGCCGCGGCCGAGTGTGGTGCTGATGGACGAGCCGTTTTCGGGCCTCGACGTGCAGCTGCGTGAGAGCATGATGGAGGAGACGCTGGCGCTGCTCCGCGAGACGCGTGCCACCTGCATGATCGTCACCCATCATCCCGAGGAGGCGATGCGGCTCGGCGATCGTATCGCGGTGATGCGCGGCGGACGCCTGGTCCAGGCGGGCAAGGCGGAGGAGCTCTACCACCACCCGAAGGCGCTGTTCGTCGCGCGGCTGTTCTCGGAGATCAACGAGATCGCCTGCAAGGTGAAGGGTGGCAGCATCGCTTCGCCGATCGGCACATTGCCGGCGCCGGACGTGGCGGAGGGCGAGACGGCGATCCTTTGCATCCGCGAGCGTGGCATACGCGTCGCACCGCCCGGCACCGGACTGCACGGTCGCGTGCTGCACGTCAAGTTCATGGGTGACGTAGGTCTGCTGGAGCTCGGCGTGCAAGGCTTCGATGCGCCGCTCAGGGCCCGAGCGCTGGAAGTGGAAGGCTGGTGCAAGGGCATGGAGGTCGGCGTCGAGATCGATCCGGCGCGGGCTTTGGTTTTTCCCGCCGCGGCCTCGGAAAGCGCTTGATTCCCATTATGAAACGCGCGTGATCGCCGGGCCGGCCGTGCTTGCCGCTCCCTGGTGTTTCTGCAATAGTGCCCCCAAATGCGAGTGATCGCGACGAGCGCGTCGCCTGGGAGTGAGCGAACTATGGGAACCATGAGCATCTGGCACTGGGTCATCCTGCTGCTGATCGTCGTGCTGCTGTTCGGCAGCGGCAAGATCTCGGCGATCATGACCGACGTGGCCAAGGGCATCAAGAGCTTCAAGAAGGGCATGGCCGAGGACGACGAACCCGCCACCGCCAAGGGCATCGACCACAAGCCGGGCGTCGGCGAGAAATCCGAGGCCGAGCGCTCGAAGGCCGGCTAGTTCGGTGCACCCGATGGAGCGATGAGCGCCGCCGGTGGCCGGGCGGCGTTTCGCTTTTGGGCGGGCAATGTCCCGACGTTGGTCGGAGCAGCGCGCGGGGGCTCTATGTCGAGGACAATGAGAGGGTCCGGTTGAGGCGATGTTCGATATCGGCTGGAGCGAGCTTCTGGTTCTGGGCATCGTCGCGCTCATCGTGATCGGCCCCAAGGACTTGCCGATCGTGCTGCGGACGATCGGACGCTATGCCGGCATGATCCGCAAGCAGGCGGCCGAGTTCCGCGCCCAGTTCGAGGAGGTGATCCGCGACAGCGAGTACGAGACCATCCGCAAGGAGATGGACGCGCTCGGCAAGGATGTCGGCAGCTCGGTGCGCGAGGCGACTGCCGGACTCGAGAAGGATCTGGACGAGGCACGTCGCGCCCTCGACGCGCCGGCCACGCCCGAGGCCGGTGCCGACAGCGCGACGGATGGCGAAAGCCCGAAGCCGGGCGAGAGCCCGGCCGCGACGGAGCCGGCTGCGAGCGAGACTGCGGGCGAAGGTCGGGCGCTGGCCGAGAGTGGTGCTGTGGGTGGAAAGGCAGGCTGATCCGTGCAGGATGTCGCGAAGACCAAGGACGGCCAGGACGAGATCGACGCCTCGGCGGCGCCGTTGATGGACCACTTGATCGAGCTTCGCCAGCGGCTGATCTACTCGGTGGCGGCGTTCTTCGTCATGTTCGTTCTTTGCTTCGCGGTCGCCAAGCACATCTACAACATCCTGCTGTGGCCGTTCGTCAGCGTCGTCGGGCCGGAGCACGCCAAGACGATCTACACCCATCTGCTGGAGAAGTTCTTCGTCGACATCAAGGTGGCGATGTTCGGCGCCGCCTTTCTTTCGTTCCCGGTGGTGGCGGTGCAGGTCTACAAGTTCGTCGCGCCCGGCCTCTACAAGAACGAGCGGGCGGCCTTCCGCCCCTATCTGGTGGCGACGCCGCTGTTGTTCCTGCTCGGCGCCAGCATCGTCTATTTCATCGCCATGCCGCTGCTCGTGAAGTTCTCGGTCGGCTTCGAGCAGGTCGGCACCGAGGGCGCGGCCGAGATCTCGCTCTTGCCCAAGGTGAGCGAGTACCTGTCGCTGATCATGACGCTGGTGTTCGGCTTCGGCATCGCATTTCAGCTGCCGGTGGTGCTGACGCTGCTCGCCCGCGCCGGCGTGGTGACCGCCGACAACCTGGTCAGCGTGCGACGCTACGCGATCGTCGGTATCTTCGCCGCCGCCGCGGTGCTGACGCCGCCCGATGCGATCTCGATGATCATCATGGCGCTGCCGACCTGCCTGCTCTACGAGGCCTCGATCTACGCCGTCCGCTACGTCGAGAAGCAGCGGGCCGCGGCGAGCGATTGATCCGGGGCGCTCGCTCAGCTCGCGACTTTGAGCGGGGTCAGCGCCGTGGTGTCCACCTGCCGCTCCGCGTGCCAGAGGTCGTAGGCCGTCTGCATGTTGAGCCACGAGGCGGCGGAGGTGCCGAGCACCGCGCCGAGGCGGACGGCCATCGCCGGCGTGACCGGCTGCTTCTCGGCCAGGATGTCATAGAGCGACTGGCGCGAGATGCCGAGCGCGCGGGCCACCTCAGTCTTCGGCTGCGGCAGCGCCGGCAGCACGATCTCGCGCAGGATCGCGCCCGGGTGCGTGGGGCAGCGGACGCTCGATCTCTTGGGCGGGGCGGTCATGCAGTACCTCTCGTGCTCGACGCGTTGCAATCCTGCGTGCCCATTCAACGATAGTCCTCGAAATCGACGTCGACTGCGTCCTGGTCGGACCAACCGAGCGTGATGCGCCAGTTTGCCGACACCGAGACGGCGTAGCGACCTTTGTTCCGTCCGGTGAGTTGATGGAACCCAAACCCCGGCAGGTTCATGTCTGCCGGCGTTGCCGAGGCATCGAGTCTGTCAAGCAGCATCGAGACCCTAGCTATCCGGTCCGGGGGTAGCCGAGAGAGGTCGTTGCGCTCCCAAAACCGCTTCAGGGAACGGTTGCGAAACGAGACGATCATTGGTCGGCTTCCCTCTTGCGCGGGCGAGACCCGCGATCTGACGCGTGCTCATGAGGTTCTCCGTCCCTGACTCCGCGAAGCGCCGGCCAACAACTCATCTGTGTATGGCAATAGGATACAGAATGTCAAGTAATAGCAGACATGCCGACGTCGCCGATTGTGAGTTTGAATCCGTGTCTGGACCGGGGATTGCGGACGTCCTATAGGACGGACATTCACTTGTGCGCGGTATCCGATACCAGCGCTCAAGACTTAGAACCGCACGAGGCCGCCCGTGTTCGACATCAAATGGATCCGTGACAACCCCGATGCGTTCGACGCGGCGCTTGCGAAGCGCGGGCTCGACCCGCTCGCCGCCAAGCTGCTCGAAGTCGACGATGCCCGTCGTCGCCACTTGACCGCGCTGCAGGAGGCGCAGGCGCGGCGCAACGCAGCGTCGAAGGAGATCGGAAAGGCCAAGGCGGCCAAGGACGAGGCGGGCGCCGCCAAGCTGATGGCCGAGGTCGCGGAGCTGAAAGAGACCATCCAGGCCGGCGAGGAGCAGGAGCGCGAGCTCGTTCGCGGGCTCGAGCAGGCGCTGGCCATCATCCCCAACATGCCGCTCGCTGACGTGCCGCTCGGCAAGGACGAGAAGGACAACGTCGAGCTGCGCCGGGTCGGCGCGCAGCCCAAATTCGACTTCGCGCCGAAGCAGCACTTCGAGATCGGCGAGGCGCTGGGGCTGATGGACTTCGAGACCGCGGCCAAGCTCTCCGGCGCGCGCTTCGTCGTGCTGAAGGGGGCGCTGTCGCGGCTGGAGCGGGCGATCGCCGCCTTCATGCTCGACCTTCACACCCGCGAGCGTGGCTATACCGAGTACCTGCCGCCGTTCCTCGTCCGTGACGAGACCGCCTACGGCACCGGCAACCTGCCGAAGTTCGCCGAGGACCTGTTCCAGACCACCAACGGCTTCTGGTTGATCCCGACCGCCGAGGTGTCGCTCACCAACTTCGTGCGCGGCGAGATCCTCGACGAGGACAAGCTGCCGATGCGCATGACCGCGTGGACGCCGTGCTTCCGCTCGGAGGCGGGCGCCGCCGGCAAGGACACGCGCGGCATGATCCGCCAGCATCAGTTCTCCAAGGTCGAACTCGTCTCCATCACCACGCCGGAGACGAGCCTCGCCGAGCACGATCGCATGACGAATTGCGCCGAGGAGGTGCTGAAGCGGCTTGAGATTCCGTTCCGCACCATCCTGCTTTGCACCGGCGACATGGGCTTCGCCTCGCAGCGCACCTACGATATCGAGGCGTGGCTGCCGGGGCAGAACGCTTACCGCGAGATCTCCAGCTGCTCGGTGTGCGGCGACTTCCAGGCCCGGCGCATGAACGCGCGCTACCGCGACAAGGCGAGCAAGGAGGTGCGCTTCGTACATACGCTGAACGGCTCCGGCCTCGCCGTTGGCCGCACGCTGATCGCGATCCTCGAGAACTACCAGCAGGCCGACGGCAGCGTCGTCGTGCCGAAGGCGCTGGTGCCCTACATGGGTGGCATCGAGCGCATCGAGAAGACAGCCTGACGGATCGCATGCGCATCCTCGTCACCAACGACGACGGCATCAACGCTCCGGGGCTCGCCGTGCTCGAGGAGATCGCGCGACTGCTGTCCGACGATGTGTGGGTGGTGGCGCCGGAGAACAACCAGTCGGGCGCCTCGCACTCGCTGACGCTGCACGAGCCGCTGCGCTGCGAGGAGGTCGGCCCGCGCCGGTTCGCGGTGCGCGGCACGCCGACCGACTGCGTGATCATGGGCGTGCGCCATATCCTGCTCGACGACCCGCCGGCGCTCGTTCTCTCGGGCGTCAATCGCGGCGCCAACCTGGCCGAGGACGTGACCTACTCCGGTACGATCGCCGGCGCGATCGAGGGCACGCTGCTCGGCATCCGCTCGATCGCCATGAGTCTCACCACCGGCTTCGACGAGAACGGCCGCATCCACTGGGAGACGGCGACGACCTTCGGCCCCGGCATCGTCGAGCGGCTGCTCGCCGTGCCGTGGGAGCCGGGCGTTCTGGTCAACGTCAACTTCCCCGATCTCGAGGCCGATGCGGTCGCCGGCGTTCGCGTGACGACGCAAGGCCGGCGCGACCAGGGCCTGCTCGCCATCGACAAGCGGATCGACACCTGGGGCACGCCCTACTTCTGGTTCAACTTCGAGCGGCGCAAGTCCAACCCCGCCGAGGGCACCGACCTGTGGGCGATCTACAAGGGCTACATCTCGCTGACCCCGCTCTCCCCGAACCTAACCCACGGCCCCGGCTGCGCCACGCTGGCGAGCGTGTTCGCAGACGACCTCGACGCGCCCCGCCGACGCTGAGCCGGGAGCGCTGCTTGCGCATTCCGAAGCGCGGGCTGCCGCCGGTCCGACGCAAATCGGTCCCGCTCGAAGCACAATCCGAGCGTAAACACCGTTCTTGGTGGATCGCGAGACGAGGGGCCGCAGTGGCGCCCGTCGCCGCGCACGGGGGCATCCGTCCGGCTCACGGTCGGCATGCAATGCCCATCCGGCCGTTAAGGCTCGGTTAACCCTTACGGGCTTAACCATGGATGGGTGTAGAGGTGCGTAACATGATGCCTTCAGAACTCCTGTGCCGGCCCGGCCGCGTTGTCGTGCGGTCGCGCTCGCATATTGCCGGTCTCGCGCTCGCGCTCGTCGCCGGAGGCTGCAGCGCCGACGTGAGCCGGTTCGACTTCCCGGCCTTCAATCTCAATGGCAACACCGATGCAACGGCGTCGATCCCGCGCCCGTCGGAGCCAATGCGCCCGGGCGGCTTCGAGGCCGCGCCGCCGCCGCCCAGTCAGGGCCAGTGGCGCGGTGGAGCCTACCATCCCCCGAGCAGCGGCTCGCGCGACGATTTGCGCATGTCGGCTCTGCCCGAGACGCCGCAGCCGTCGGCGCCGCCGCCTGCGGCACGCTCCGAGCCGACGCGTGCGCCGGCCCCATCTGCCGCAACGCCGCGCAGCGTGTACGAGGAGCCGATCGCCAAGGGTGACGAGATCGTCGTCGGTCAGGGCGATACGCTCTATGGTCTCTCGCGCCGCCATGGCGTCGGGCTGTCCGAGCTGATGGCGGTCAACGGGCTCACCGGCCCGGCGATCAAGCCCGGCCAGCGCCTGCACCTGCCGAGCGGTCCTCGTGCCCAGGGTGGGGCCGGCCCGCGTACACCGGCTCCGGCCGCCGTCGCCGAGGCCCGCCCCACGGCCGATGCACCGAGCGATTGGAACGGCAGCCACACCATGGCGCCGGGCGATTCGCTCTACAAGGTTGCGCGCCGATACAACGTGAAGACGGCCGAGCTGCAACGCGTGAACGGCATTGCCGACCCGCGGCGCATCCGGCCCGGGCACGTGCTGAAGGTACCGGGGGCCGGTGGTGCGCCGCGGTCGGTTGCCGAGTCGTCGCCAGCCCCGGCGGCGCCGATGACCGAGGCCGACACGCCCCCCAAGATCAACTCGACGACGCAGCCGACCAATATCATCAACGGCGGCGAGAAGAAGGTCGCCGGATTGCCGCGCTCGAGCGTCACAGACGCGGCTCCAATCTCAGCCGCTCCCCAGCCGTCGGCCAGCGCGCCGGCCGCCAAGCCGGTGCAGGTCGTGACGGTGAACCCGTCGGAGGACGCCGGCCAGCGCCTGCGCTGGCCGGTCAGGGGCAAGGTGATCTCCGGCTTCGGCCAGCGCGCCGACGGCACCCACAACGACGGCATCAATCTCGCGGTGCCGCTCGGCACCGAGGTGCACGCCGCCGAGGATGGCGTTGTCGCCTATGCCGGCTCCGAGCTGAAGGGCTACGGCAACCTGGTGCTGGTCCGCCACGACAACGGCTGGGTGACCGCCTACGCCCATAACGACGAGATGCTGGTCAAGCGCGGCGACAAGGTCACCCGCGGTCAGGTGATCGCGAAGGCCGGCAAGAGCGGTCAGGTGGAACAGCCGCAGGTGCACTTCGAGTTGCGCCAGGGTGCCAAGCCCGTCGATCCGATCCCGTTCCTCGAGAAGAGCTGATCGGGGAGCCGCCACAGGTTCGTGTGCAGAGGCCGCGGCCCCCGCGGCCTTTTCGCTGTCCGGATGCGTCGGCGGCCGCTCGGCGACCGACCGCGGGCGCTCCCGTGGATGCTGTGCATGGCGCCGAGATGCCCAACGGCCACGCCCGGCGCGGCACGGCCCATCGGCTCGGGAAAAGCTGGTGAAAGCCGGGTCCGGCGCGTTGCGCTCGTGCGCCCCGGTCGGAGAGTCTGGTGCAACGAGCGAATCGGTCCCAGCGAGCAACATTGCGGCGAGCACAGCAGGCATGACATCGAGCCAGAAGCCCATCAAGCCCCGGCCCCGCAAGCGGCGCCTCGCGGATCTGGCCGTACTGACCGCCATGGGGCTGGCAGCGACCGCGCTCGCCGTCGGGCTGGTGCTGCATGTCGGAGTGGCGTTCTGGCTGGCGGCGACGCTCGCCGTGCTGTCGTTCCTCTGTCTCTCGTTGCTGCATGCGGTGCTGCGCCGCGGCGAGCGGCTGGACGCGCTCGCTGGCGAGGTCGAGCGACTGGAGAGCGAGTTGTCGCGGCTCGGCGTGCTGAAGCGGCCCGAGCCGCTGGCCGGCTCGCGCGGGCCCACCGCCAACGACAAGCAGCTGGCTGGCTCCCAGCCTGTGGGGACCAAGCCGGATGCTGCCGCCAGGCCGGGGACCACCGCCGCGCGCGCAGACGCCGCCCGTGCCGAAGCCGACCCGGCCGCGCCCCTCGCGCCTGCCCCGGGCGCCGCACGCGCGCCGGCGTCCGGCATGGCCAATGGCCCGCCGCGCGGGCCGCGCCCGGTCGCGGGGTCGACGCGCACCGCGCCGCCGCGTCCTGGCGCCGATGCGAGCGAGGCGGGCGGCGACGCGGTCACCGCACCCTGGCTCGAGTTGCCGTCGGATACGCCGGCGGGCGTGCATGCCGATCTCGGTAAGCACCGGCCGGTGCGCGGTCAGTCGGGTCTGACCACGGGGCTCGCCACGGATCCTTCGGCGGTGCGTGGCAAATGGATCGCGGGCGAGACGTGGCCCGATCTGCCGGCACCCGAGCGCGATGCTCTCTCCGAGCCGGGCCCGGGGGCGCCGCCGAGCGGCCGCTCGCCGCCCCGCGTGGCACCGCCGGGCGCCGCGACCACCGCCCCGCGCGAGGTCGACGTCGAGATGATCCAGGGATTGATCAAGAAGCTCGCCGACGAGGTCAACGCCGTCGGCAGCGCCGAGTCGGCGGGCCGCACGCCGGTCGCATCCGAGCAGGCGATCGACGAATCGGTGAGCGCGCTGCGCCAGACCGCGGATGTGATGCGGGCGCCGCCGCCGACCGCGCCGCCGATACCGTCTGCGTCCGCCATCCCGCCGCGCCTCGAGACCGACGTCGACGCGGTGCTGAGCCGCGCCGAGCGGATTGCCGGTGGACCGGCCGAGCCGTCGCCGGTGGGGCCCGCCGCATGGAGCAGATCCGCGCCGCCGGCAAGCGCCATCGCCGATCCGCCTCTGGCGCGTAGCACTCCGCCGCGGAGCGGGCCGCAGCGCGCCGAGCAACCGCTGCCGATATTACCGCTCGGGCCGGCGGCACCCACGTCCGAGCGACAGGTGCAGCCCATCGAGCGTCCGCAGCCGTCGCTCGACCGGCCGGCTCCGGCGACCGCCCGCCCGCCGGCAGTGAGCGCCGACGGTGCGCTCGCCGAGATTTCCGCAGCCATCTCCGAGGGCCGCGTCGAGGTCCTGCTCGAGCCGATACTCGGGCTCGAGGACCAGCGCGCGCGGCACTACGAGGTCGCCATTCGCCTCGTCTCGCGCAACGGTGCGCCGATCGACCTCACAGCCGGGGTGCGCGCCGGGCTTGCCGGTTCCGGCGCGTTGCCGTTGATCGACGGGCTCGCGATCCGCCGCACGGGCATCGTTGCCGATCGCCTCGACGCCCGCGGCAAGGCCGGGTCCGTGTTCTCGACACTGTCCGGCGAATCGCTCGCGGCGGTTCGCTTCATCGACGATTTCGCCGACCTCTACCAGACCCATGCGAGCGCGTCGGCGCAGCTGGTGCTGACGTTCGCCCAGTCGGACGTCCGTGCCTTCGGCGCGCAGGAATGGGCGACGCTCGCCGATATGCGTGCGCTCGGCTTCCGTTTCGCCCTGCGCGCGGTGACCGACCTCGACATGGACTTCGGCGCACTGACTGCGGCCGGTTTCGCATTCGCGAAGCTCGATGCGAGCGTGTTTCTCGAGGGGCTGCCGGCTCCCGGCGGTCATCTGCCGGCGAGCGACATCTGCCGCCACCTCGCCGCACTCGGTCTCGCCTTGGTCGTCGAGGCGATCGAGGACGAAGGCGCGCTGGCCCGCATCTACGGCTTCGGCGTCCTGCTCGGGCAAGGCCCGCTGTTCGGCGGTCCGCGACTGGTCAAGGCCGAGATCGCGACGCCGACCGACACCGCTGCGGCCTGAGTGCTTGATTGTCGGGCGCGAGACGGCTAGGCACGCGCATGGCCGTTGCGCGCGCACCCATTCCCGTCCTCGAGACGATCGCTCCGCTCGCCGGCCGCGCCGACGCATGGCTGCTCGACATCTGGGGCGTGCTCCACGACGGTGCCAAGCCGTTTGCGCCCGCGGTCGCCGCCTGCGAACGGTTTCGCGCCTCGGGCGGGCACATCGTGCTGTTGTCGAATTCGCCGCGACCGGCGCCGCGCGTGGTCGCCCAGCTCGACGGCATCGGCGTCGCCCGCGCGGCCTACGATGCGATCGTCTCCTCGGGCGATGCGACGCGTCTGGCGCTGGCGCATCGGCCCGGCGTAAGCGTGCTGCACGTCGGGCCGGAGCGCGATCGGCCGATCTTCGACGGCCTCGACTTGACTCTCGCCGAGGCGGATGCGGCGGAACTCGTCGTCTGCACCGGGCTCGCCGACGACGAGCGCGAGACGCCCGACGACTATGCCGAGTTGCTCGGCCGGCTGGCCGCGCGGGACGTGCCGATGATCTGCGCCAATCCCGATCTCAAGGTCGAGCGCGCCGGTCGCATGATCTGGTGCGCGGGCGGCGTCGCGGCCGGCTACGAGCGCCTCGGCGGCAGCGTCCTCTATGCCGGCAAGCCCTATCCCGAGGTCTATCGGATGGCTGCCGAGCGGATTGCCGAGTTGCACGGCGCCGCGGTGCCGAGCGAGCGCCTGCTCGCCATCGGCGACGGAGTGGCGACCGACATTCTCGGCGCAGCGCGCGCCGGCATCGCCTCGGTCTACATCGCGAGCGCGGTGCACGTGGGCGCGGGCGAGCGGCTCGACGACGCGTTGCTCGAGCGGTTGTTTCCGAGTCCGACCGGTCGGCCGCTTGCGGCAATGACCGGCCTCAGGTGGTGAAGCCATGCGGTGCCGGACCCCGTCCGAGGCGGCGTCGTGGCGTTGCCGCAAACGGCGTCTTTACTGACGAGGCGGTAGGCTCTCTCCCTTCGCATCGCCCGCCATCGTCGATCGGTTCCCGCGGCCCCGCCATGACCCTCTACGACTTGAAGCCCCGGTTCCAGGCTCTGCTGCGTCCGCTGACCGGCTGGCTCTACGCGCGGGGCGTGACGGCGAACATGGTGACGCTCGCAGCCGCTGGCGGCTCGATGCTGCTCGGTCTCGCCTTGCTCGTGTGGTCGCATGCCCATCCCGGGCTGTTCCTGCTCGTTCCGCTGTGGCTGCTCGCGCGAATGGCGCTCAACGCCATCGACGGCATGCTGGCGCGCGAGCACGGACAGAAGTCGAGTCTCGGCGCCTACCTCAACGAGGTCTCGGACGTGGTGTCCGATGCGGCGCTGTTCCTGCCGTTCGCCTACGTGGCCCCGTTCTCGGCGCCGATCGTCGTCGTCGTCGTCCTGCTGGCCGTCGTCTCGGAGATGGCGGGCGCGCTCGGGCCGATGGTCGGGGCGTCGCGCCGATACGCCGGACCGCTCGGCAAGAGCGACCGGGCGCTATTGTTCGGCGCGCTCGGGCTTTGGGTCGGCTTGGCGGGCGGATCCCTGCCCGGCTGGACCATGCCCATCATGACGCTGGCCGCCGTCCTGCTCCTCGTCACGATCGTCAACCGCGTCCGCCGCGGCGTCGCCGAGGCGGCGGCGATGCGGTGAGCGGCAGGATCGGTCGTTCCATGCGCAATGTCGCGATACATGCGACCCGCCTCGCGCTGATGGGTCTCGCGCGGCTGGTGACGGGCGTCAGCCCGCGCTGGCAGGGATGCGGGCCGTCGGGCGAGCAGCGGATCTATTTTGCCAATCACGCGAGCCACGGCGACTTCGTTCTGATCCGGACCGTGCTGCCGCCGAAGCTCAGGGCGGCGACCCGGCCGGTCGCCGGCGCCGACTACTGGCGCCGGGGCGCCATGCGCCGCTTCGTCGGCAACGACGTCTTCAATGCTGTACTGATCGAGCGCAGTGAGACGACCGCCGCGCGCGACGTTCTCGCCCCGATCAAGACGGTGCTCGGCGAAGGCGCCTCCCTGATCATCTTTCCAGAGGGCACCCGCAACCAGACCGATGCGCCGCTGCTGCCGTTCAAGAGCGGCATCTATCATATCGCGCGCGCGTTCCCGTCCATCCCGCTGGTGCCGGTGTGGATCGAGAACATCGGCCGGGTGATGCCGAAGGGCGAGTTGCTTCCGGTGCCGTTGCTGTGCAGCGTCACGTTCGGAGCGCCGACGAGACTGCAGGACGGTGAGCGCAGACCCGCCTTCCTGAAACGCTGCGAGGCGGCATTGATGGCCACGGCGCCAGGTGCGGAGGCGGGGCATGGGGTTTGAGCACGATGCGATCCGGCTGTTCGCCGGCGCCTTCGCCGTCCTCGTCGTCGCGTCGCTGGCTGGCGCCGTGCTGCAGCGCCGGACCGGCGGCGGCGACGGCTCTGCGACGGTCGCCAACCTGGTCGCACGCATCAATGCCTGGTGGGTGATGATCGGCGTGCTGGCGCTCGCGTTCCTCGCCGGCGAGATCGGCGTGCTGGTGGTGTTCGCCTTCGCCTCGTTCATGGCGCTGCGCGAGTTCATGACCGTGACGCCGACCAGGCGCAGCGATCACATCGCCCTGTTCGCCTCGTTCTTCGTGATCCTGCCGGCGCAGTACTATCTGATCGCGACGAGCTGGTATGGGCTCTACTCGATCTTCATCCCGGTCTATGCATTCCTGTCGCTGCCGGTGCTGGCGGCGCTGCGTGGCGACGTCTCCCGCTACATGGAGCGCGTCGCCGAGGTCCAGTGGGGCCTGATGACGACGGTCTATTGCCTGAGCCATGTGCCAGCGCTGGCGACGCTCGACATTCCGGGATACCAGGGCCGCGAGCTGCTGCTGGTCGCATTCCTGATCATCGTCGTGCAGGGCAGCGACGTGCTGCAATACGTCTGGGGCAAGCTCTTGGGCCGCCACAAGGTTGCCCCGCGCCTGTCGCCGTCGAAGACGTGGGAAGGTTTCGTCGGCGGCGTCGCGAGCGCGACCGCGCTCGGGGCGGCGATCGCCTGGATCACGCCGTTCAGCCTGCTGCAGGCAGCCGGCATAGCGCTGGTGATCGCGATCTGCGGCTTCTTCGGCGGGCTCGTCATGTCGGCGATCAAGCGCGACCGCGGCGTCAAGGACTGGGGCCAGATGATCGAGGGCCACGGTGGCATGCTCGACCGCACGGACAGCCTCGTGTTCGCAGCGCCCATCTTCTTCCACATGACGCGCTACTGGTTCACGGTCTGAGCGCCGTCAGCTCAGCCGCTGAACCCCTCGACGATCACCAGCTCGGCCTGTGCATAGGCCTGTCGCAGCCTGGCGGCGGCCTGATAGGCGGACGAGTGGTAGCAGGCGAGCGCGGCCTCGTAGCTCGGGAACTCGATCACGACGTGGCGCTCGCGTGCGCTGCCTTCGGGTGCCTCGTAGCGTCCGGCGCGGACCAGAAAGGTGCCGCCGTGGGCGGCGATTACCGGGCTGTCGGCGGCGACATACTCGGGATAGCGCGCCGCGTCGGTCACCGTGATGTGGACGATCCAGTAGCCCTTCGCGATCATGCATTGCCTCGCAACGATCAATCGCGCTCGAGCGTCCTGCCGAGACGTCCGGCAAGATCCTGGATGAACTGCCACGCGACGCGCCCCGATCGCCCGCCGCGTGTCATGCTCCACTCCAGCGCCTCGGCCACCAGCCTGGCGTCGGGTATGGGCAGCTCGTGGTGGGCAACGTAGCCGCGCACCATGGCGAGATAGTCGTCCTGGCTGCAATTGTGGAAGCCGAGCCAGAGCCCGAAGCGATCCGACAAAGAGACCTTCTCCTCGACCGCTTCGGAGGGATTGATCGCCGTCGAGCGCTCGTTCTCCATCATGTCGCGCGGCATCAGGTGGCGACGGTTCGACGTCGCGTAGAACAGCACGTTCTCCGGCCGGCCCTCGATGCCGCCCTCGAGCACCGCTTTGAGCGACTTGTAGCTGGTGTCGTCGTGCGAGAACGAGAGGTCGTCGCAGAACACGATAAAGCGGCTCTGATCGGCGCGCAGATGAGCGAGGCAGCGCGGCAGAGAGCCGATGTCCTCGCGGTGGATCTCCACGAGCTTAAGCCGTGCCCCCCCCTTCCTACTCCGCCGCGCGACCTCGCCGTGCACGGCCTTGACCAGCGACGACTTGCCCATGCCGCGCGCGCCCCACAACAGCGCGTTGTTGGCCGGCAGCCCCTTGGCAAAGCGCTCGGTGTTGGCGAGCAGCTGCCGGGCGCGGTCGTCGATGCCCTTGAGCAGGGCGAGCGGCACGCGGTTGATCTCGTTGACCGGCAGGAAGCCGTCCGGGCCCTGGTGCCACACGAAAGCCTCGGCGGTGGTGAAGTCCGGCGACGCCGGTGGCGGCGGGGCGAGCCGCTCGAGCGCGGCGGCGATGCGGCTCAGCGTATCCTCGTCGGGCCGCGTCTCGGCGGTAGGTTTGCGGCTCATGGGTCTCGTTTCGCTTGGGCTGGGGCAGGGTGGGGACCGGCCGGGCAGGCTGCACGCTGAGCGCCCTTGCCCGGCCCGATCCAGGCTGAAAGAGCAGGTCGGAAAGCCGTTCGCAAGCCCGCTATTGGGTTGCAAAGCCGTCCTCGGCGACTATAGTCCGGCCCAATTCGGGCGAGCCGGGCTCGCGGGGACGGCCTCCTCGCGCGCAGGCTCGGTTTGCGCGTCGATCCGAGGGCCGAGCTTGGCCGGTCGACAGACGAGGGAAGCACGCAACCGGCGTGCCCAACGACAAGGGAAGAGTGCATGCTCATCACTCCGGCACTTGCGCAGGCGCCTGGCGGCGGCGCACCGGGTTTCGACCTGATGATCCCGATCCTGCTGATGATCGTGATCTTCTATTTCCTGATCATCCGCCCGCAGTCGCAGCGCACCAAGCAGCACCGCGAGATGGTCGACAAGGTGCGCCGTGGCGACACCGTCGTGACCTCCGGCGGCTTCATCGCCAAGGTGGTGCGCGTGCCCGACAACTCCGACGAGGTGGAGGTCGAGCTGTCCGAGAACATGCGCGTGCGCGTGTTGCGCTCGACGCTGATGGACGTGCGCTCCAAGGGCGAGCCGGTCAAGGAGAGTGCCTGATCCGGCCGGCGCGTACGGGCGGCTCGAGGGCGCCCGGTAACGCGCCAAGACTGCAACCGAGGCCCACTGCACCATGCTGCATTTCGAACGCTGGAAGATCATCGCCATCGTGCTCGCGGCAATTGCCGGCGTCGTGTTCGCGATGCCGAATATCTTCGCCAAGGAAACAGTGGCCGGCTGGCCTGCCTTCCTGCCCAAGAAGCAGGTGAGCCTCGGCCTCGATCTCAGGGGTGGCGCCCACCTGCTGCTGCAGATGGACAGCGCCGAACTCAGGAAGGACTGGCTGGAGACGATCCGCGACGACGCCAGAAAGCAGCTGCGCGACGCCAAGATCGGTTTTACCGGTCTCGGCGTCGCCGGCAACGGCGTGCAGGTCAAGCTGCTGAAGCCGGAAGAGGGCGACAAGGCGCTCGCCGAGCTGAAGAAGCTGATCCAGCCGATCGGCAACGCGATCCTCGGCACCAGCGGCAACGACATCGAGGTGACCAAGGTCGACGACACGACGCTCTTGCTGCAGCCGACCGAGCAGGGCATTCAGCAGCGCACCTCGAATGCCTCCGGCGCGGCGATCGAGACCGTGCGCCGGCGCATTGACGCGATGGGCACGACCGAGCCGAACATCGTCCGCCAGGGCCTCGACCGCATCCTGGTGCAGGTGCCGGGCCTCAGCGATACCGCGCAGTTGAAGAAGATCCTCGGCGACACCGCGAAGCTCACGTTCCATGACGTGCATCCGCAGACGTCAGGCGAGGAGGCGCGCCAGACGCGGGTGCCGTTCGGCTACAAGATCTATCCCTCGGCCGAACGCGACGGCTTCGAGTACCTGTTGAAGGAGACCCCCGTCGTCCACGGCGACGATCTGGTCGACGCGCAGCCCGCTTTCGATCAGCGCACCAACGAGCCGATCATCTCGTTCCGCTTCAACCAGTCGGGCGCACGCAAGTTCGGCGCCTTCACCAAGGACAACGTCGGCCGCCCGTTCGCGATCGTGCTCGACGACAAGGTGTTGTCCGCGCCGGTGATCCGCGAGCCGATCCTCGGTGGCTCGGGGCAGATCTCCGGCCGGTTCACGGTCGAGACGGCGAACAACCTAGCCATCCAGCTGCGCTCTGGCGCGCTGCCGACCAAGCTGACGATTGTCGAGGAGCGCACCGTCGGACCCTCGCTCGGCGCCGATTCGATCGAGGCCGGCTCTCTGGCCGGTATCATCGGTACGACGGCGACGCTGATCCTGACGGTCGTCGCCTATGGCACGTTCGGGGTGTTCGCCGCCATCTCGCTGATCCTCAACGGCGTGCTGGTGGTGGCGATCATGACGATGATCGGTGCCACGCTGACGCTGCCGGGCATCGCCGGCCTGGTGCTGACCGTCGGCATGGCGGTCGACGCCAACGTGCTGATCTACGAGCGTATCCGCGAGGAGCTGCGCAACGGCAAGACGGCGATCGCGGCTATCGACACCGGATTCAGCCGTGCCATGGTGACGATCGCCGACAGCCAGCTGACGACGCTCGTCGCTGCGATGATCATGTTCTGGCTCGGCTCTGGCCCGATCCGCGGCTTCGCGGTCACGTTGACGATCGGCATCTTCACCTCGGTATTCACCGCCGTCACCGTCACGCGCCTGCTGGTGGCGCTGTGGCTGAAGAGCCGTGCCGGCCGGGGCCGCGCCATCGAAGTGCCGATCTGAGCAGGGCTAGCCATGAATCTCGTACCCGACTTCAAGGGCTTCGATTTCTTTCCGCACGGCACGCGTCTGCCGTTCATGCGGTTCAAGGGGCTCTGCTTCGGCCTCTCGATCGTGTTCATGGTCGCATCGCTGCTGCTCGTGTTCACCAAGGGGCTCAATTTCGGCGTGGACTTCAAGGGTGGCTCGCTGATCGAGGTGCAGTCCAAGTCGGGCCCCGTGGATCTCGCGAGGATCCGCAGCGCGCTCGGCGATCTTGGCCTCGGCGACATGCAGATCCAGACCTTCGGCCAGCCGAGCGACGTGCTGATCCGCGTCGAGCAGCAGCCGGGCGGCGAGGCGGCGCAGCAGGAGGCGTTGAGGAAGGTCATCGGCGCGCTCGGCGAAGGGTTCACGCAGCGCCGCGTCGAGGTCGTCGGGCCGGTGGTCTCCGGCGAGCTCAGGATGACCGGCACGATCGCCGTGCTGGTGTCGATCCTCGCCATCATCGTCTACGTGTGGTTCCGCTTCGAGTGGCAGTTCGCGCTCGGCACCGTCGTCGCGCTGACCCACGACGTGCTGGTGACCGTCGGCGTGTTCTCACTGTTCAGCCTCGAGTTCGATCTCTCGATCGTCGCTGCGCTGCTGACCATTCTTGGCTACTCGGTCAACGACACCGTCGTCGTCTCCGACCGCATCCGCGAGAACCTGCGCAAGTACAAAAAGATGGATCTGACCGAGCTGCTCGACCTGTCGATCAACGAGACCCTGTCGCGCACCATCCTGACCGGCGCGACGACGATCGTGGTGCTGCTGGCGCTCTATTTCTTCGGCGGCGAGGTGATCCGCAACTTCACGTTCGCGATGCTGTTCGGCGTGCTGATCGGCACCTACTCGTCGATCTTCATCGCCGCGCCGCTGCTCGGCTATCTGGGTGTCAAGCGCGACTGGAGCGGCGCCGAGACCAAGCCGCGGCCGGCTGCGAGCCGGGCCTGATTGGCACGAGGAGGCGCGAGGCGCCATGGCCGAGCAAGCTGCGCGCTACCCGTATCGGGCGCCGATCGACGCCTACGGCAACGGCGGCTTTCGCTTCGCCGGCATGAGCCACAAAGGCTCGCTGCTGTGCCTGCCGAGCGGCATCCACGCCTGGGCGGCGGGCGATACGGCTGGGATGACGCTCTCCGCGCTCGCGCCGGCGCTCGCCGAGGCCGGGGGCTACGAGCTGCTGCTGCTCGGGACCGGGCGCGAACAGGTCTTTCCCGATCCCGAGGTGCGATTGGCCTTCGCCGAGGCCGGCATCGGTCTCGAAGTGATGGGAACCGGGGCCGCCGCCCGCACCTACAACGTGCTGTTGGCCGAAGGCCGGTCCGTCGCCGCGGCGCTGATTGCCGTCGTCTGAAGGAAGGATCGCCATGCGCGAGCTGCTGTCGAGCCCCGGCCGCGCACTCCTCGCAGGTTTCGTGCTGGCGGTGCTGGCGCTCCTGGCGTGGATGTCGGCAGAGCGGGTGGATGCGCTCGGCCTCGTGTCGTTCCTGCTGCGCGCCGTGCACGTGCTTGCCGCGATGATCTGGGTGGGGCTGGTATGGTTCGTCAACCTCATCCAGCACAAGGCGTTGAGCGAGGCCGATGCCGCCGAGCGCGCGGCGATCGTCAAGCTCGTCGTGCCCCGTGTTGCGCACTCCTTCCGCCACGCCTCGCACCTCACCGTGCTCACCGGCGTGCTGCTTCTGGCGACGACGGGCTACGTGCTCACCGGCCCTGTGTTCGCGTCCGAGGTCCATCTGCCGGCTTCACGTGAGCTGATGCTGTGTCTCGGCGCGCTCGGCGGCCTCGCGATGTGGGTGATCGTGCACGCGCTCATATGGAAGCACCTGAGGGTAGTGCTCGGGATCGATCCCGGCGACACCGAGGCCAGGGCGACGGCGCGCGCCACCGCCGGCTTCTGGGCGCGCGTCAATCTGATGCTCGCGATCCCGGTCACGATCCTGATGGTTGCCGCCGCGCACCTCTATTGAGAAGCGAGGCGCGCCGCATGAGTCAGGGGCGGACGGCGGACCGAGGTGCAGCCGACCGGGCGGCCGTATGGGCGGCAGCGCGCGCCAACGACATCGACCACTATTTGGCCGCGCTTCTGGCGCCGCGCGCGGCGCGCGCCGACCTCGTCGCGCTCGCCGCTTTCGTCGGCGAGATCGATCGCATCCCGCTGCTCGTGCACGATCCGCTGCTGGCCGAGATCCGCCTGCATTGGTGGCGCGAGCATCTGGAGAGCCTCGCACCCGGCACGCGCAGCGGCAATCCGATTGCCGACGGGATGGCAGAGGTCGTCCTTCGCCGTGGCCTCGATCCGACACGCCTCATGGCGATCGTCGATGCCGGCTCCATGCTGGTCGAGCAGGACGGCATTGCGACGCCGGCACGGCTCGCGGCTTTTCTCGACGCGCGGGAGGGAAGCGCGATGCGTCTCGCCGCGAGCATCCTCGGCGCCGAAGGGGGAGACTGGAGCGACGGCCTCGATGCCGCCGCGCGCGCCTACGGACTTGTCCGCCTCCTGCTCGATTTTCCGGCACACCGCGAGCGCGGGCGCGCGTTGGCTGCGGCGGACGCCGAGGCCACGGCAACTCTCGCTGGTGACGTCCGCCGTCATCTCGGCTTCGCACGCCGGGCGTTGACCGGCGCACCGCGCGAGATCGTGATTGCCGCGCTGCCGGCTGCCCTTGTCGAGCCCTATTTGCGCGTATTGGAGAAGAGCCCTCGTGCGCCGACCCACGCGCAGCGCCGTGACATTCGGCCGCTTACTCGCGCGTGGCGGCTGTGGCGGGCGCGCCGGCGAGGCATCTGAGAAGCACGCGACGAAGAGGGGGACTGCGGGATGACCCTACGAGTATGGCGGAGGATGGCCGTGTTGGCGGCACTCGTGTCGGTTGCCGGCACGGTGCCGGCGCTGGCCGGCCCGAGCATCGAGTGGCGTGTCGCCAATCCGTTCCGCTTTTTCAACGATCCGGCCGACACCGAGATTCATCGCGCCACGTTCATCAGCCTGACGCCGGAGGAGCGCCGCTCACCGGTGCTGGCCGCCGAGCGTCAGCTCGGCCAGCGCCATCCCGACGGCTGGGCGGCCACCATGTACCGCAAGACGTGCTGGAATTGGACCCGGAACCGCTACGAGTGTCCGGACGGCGAGAGCTACATCACGCCCGAGAGCCACGCAGTCGTCGCCGAGGTCAAGGGCATCGACGATGCGGAGGTCGTCTGCACGTGGCAGACCGGAGCCGGCAAGCGCCGCCGCGGTCGCCAGCACGGAGAGGCCAGCACGCAGGCATGCAGCGAGCCGGTCGAGCTCGATATTCCCTATCCCGAGGGCGCGCTCGTCACCGTCTCGGTCGGCGGTGTCGAGGTGGCTCGCCAGCGCATCGTGGTCAAGGATCTGTTCGTCGTCGGCATGGGCGACAGCTTCGGCTCGGGCGAGGGCAATCCCGACATTCCGGTCCGCCTCTCGCCCGAGCGCACCGCCGACTACTCCAAGCCGTCGAAGAACGGCGACGGCGATCTGACCGGCTATCCGGCGCGCATCGGCGCCTGGAAGCAGATCGGCGACAAGACCTTCATCGAGGAGAGCGCACGCTGGCTGGACCAGGCGTGCCACCGCTCGCTCTATTCCTACCAGATGCGCGTCGCCTTGCAGATCGCGCTCGAGGATCCGCACCGCGCCGTCACCTATGCCGGCTTCGCCTGTTCCGGTGCGGAGACAACGTTCGGCCTGTTCCTGCGCTACAAGGGTAACGAGTGGGTGCCGAACCCGCCCGACCTGTCGCAGATCTCAGCCGCCGCCGCCGCGCAGTGCGGCAGGGAGGAGGCGGAGCCGCAGGATCTGCCCGAGGCCTATCACATGAAGGGCCAGGTCGAGGAGCTGAAGGGCGGCCTCGTGCTCAGGAAGTGCGAGGCCGAGAAGGCGCGCAAGATCGATCTCGTTCTGCTCTCGATCGGCGGCAACGACATCGGCTTCTCGCGCCTGCTGGCCAACGCGGTCCTCGCCGACCAGTCGACCTTGAAGAAGCTCGGCGGCTGGTTCGGCCAGGTACACGGTCTGGCCGAGGCGCGCCCGCAGCTCGCCCGGCTCGGCGATCGCTACAAGTCGCTCAATCGCGCGCTGCACAACATCCTGCACATCCCCTGGAACGAGAGCGACCGCATCGTGCTGACCGGCTATCCGGGCCTGGCGCTGTTGGGGGACGGCAGCGAAGTGTGTCCCGACGGCGATGCCGGCATGGAGGTCTACCCCGATTTCCGGTTGAGCGAGGCGCGGGCCAAGGACGGTACGCAGATCGCCGAGAAGCTGCACCGGCTGATGCGCCAGAGCGCACGCACCTACGGCTGGACGTTCGCCGAATCCCATCGCCGCCAGTTTATCGGCCGCGGCATCTGTGCCGGCTTCACCGATTCCGCGTTCTCGATCGCCGACGACCTGAGATTGCCGCGCCGGATTGGCCACGAGTGGCGGCCCTACAATCCCTCGGATTATCGGGCCTATGTGCCGCGCCAGCGCTGGTTCCGAACCCCCAACGACGCCTATTTGACCGGCAACTTCCACGTCGAGCCGTCGCTGATCCAGAAGGCGCTGAAGCTCGAGAGCCTGCAGTGGTTCCAGCTGCTGCTCGCCTCGACGTACTCGGGCGCGTTCCATCCGACCGCCGAGGGACACGCGGCGATCGCGGATGCGACCATCGAGCAGGCGCGCGCGGTGATCGAGAAGTACAACGGCGCGACACGCGTCTCGTCATCGCCATGACGGGACACGCGCTCGTGTGTCAGCAAAGCCTGAACTCCGTGCCGACGAGCTTGATCTCGGCCGGCGAGACGAGGCCGCGGTGGGCGACTGTCACCTTGAACAGCTTGCCTTCGAGATTGGCGGTCCAATAGTCGAGGAACGCCGCCAGCTTGGGAAAGCGCGGGTGGAGGTCGTAGTCCTGCCAGATGTAAGCCTGCAGCAGAGAAGGATGATCGGGCAGGCGATAGAGGATCTCTGCGGTCGTCAGGCTGAAGCCGCGAAGCTGGGCGGCGAAATCCCGGTCTGGCATGCGTCCTCCGCTCGTGAGAGTGGACAGGGAGCGACTTCCCATCGAACGATGATACGTGCGATTCTGTCGCCGAAAAACGACGAATTCGCCTGACCGCGCGGTGTGCTGGCAGCTGGACGAGGTCATTGCTGCCAACGCCGGCCATTGCGTGCCGCGGGAGCGGCCATCGGGCGGGCGGGTGACGGTGGAGCGGATCGGCTGTCGCCAATCCGGCATCGACGTGGAGTGGAAGCCCATGATCGAGACCGCGCTGACCAGCTTTGCGATGTTCTTCGCCACCATTGGTCCGATCGAGGCGGCGGCGCTGTTCGCGACTCTGACGGCAAATCTTGGCCGGCGCGAGCGCAACCGGCTGGCATTGCGGGCGGTGGTGATCGCGAGCTTGATCCTGGTCGTGTTCACGGTGCTCGGTCAGGCGCTGCTCGCTCGCCTCGGCGTCTCGCTTGCCGCGCTGCAGACGGCGGGCGGCGTGATCCTGCTCCTGATCGCGCTCGACATGGTGTTCGCGCGGCCATCGAGCAGCTTCCGTCTGACGCCCAAGGAGGGCGAGGAGGCGGAGCGAAGGGACGACATCGCAGTGTTCCCGCTGGCGACGCCGCTGCTCGCCGGCCCGGGGGCCATGAGCGCGGCGATCCTGCTCGCCGCCGGCGCGGGAGGCGATCCGGCGCGGATCGCTGCCGTGCTATGCGCGCTGGGCGCGGTGATGGCGCTGTCGCTCGCCATGCTGGTGCTGGCAAAAGAGATGACCGGGCTGCTCGGCGTCACCGCCGAGCGCGTGCTGATGCGCGTTTTCGGCATACTGCTCGCCGGCATTGCCGTGCAGGCGGCGTTCGACGGGCTGGCGGCGAGCGGGCTGTTGCGGCCTGCGAGCACGGGGTGAGCAAGAAATTGGCCGGCAAAGCCGGCCAGTGGTCGGGAGGAAGGTCGGGCATGGAGCACCGACCGACCAGCCGGTGCTCCTCTGCGCGGTGTCGCGCGGCCTCGGATCGGTGTCCCGATCAGCCGGCCGTCTCGGAGAGCTTCTTCCACACCTGCTCGGCATAGGTGTTGTCAGCGAACGCCGAGACGGTGCCGGTCGCGGCGAGGGCGAGGGCGAGGAAGGCGGCGAGGGCGAAGGTCTTCATGATCGATCTCCATTTGCTTGTTTGGCTTCGTATGTGGCTCGGTCGATCCGGCTCGGCCGTGGGCTTGTCGTCGTGTGCGTCGCCGGTGAGAAAAAGGTACGCCGGTCGGTGCTCGCGATGAACTCACAAGGCGCCATCGGTCGCGCAAGTATCGGCGATCATCGTGTGAGCTGGCGGCACCGGGGCGTGATCCGTCGTGCCCGCGATCACGCGATATAATGGACGTTAGCCGCGAGAATGCTGGCGGCATCGACGCTCACGGGATCGTTGTGCACGAGTGAGCGATCCGAGCGCGCGCTGGCCGTTTCATCGCCCCAACGCGCCGGCCCGGCGTCGACGCAGGGCAATTCCATGCCGTCAATGGTGGCGAAGCCCCCATCCACCCCTTCGGGGCACCCCTGATCAAGTCCGGGGCGAACTCTTCTCCCCACGGGTGAAGGAAGGCGGTGGCGGCGCGCAATGACCTGAAGTGCCCTGCGCGCCGAGGCCGGAGCGTGCCGCGCCGGGTCGCGCGTTAGCACGGTCTTTACCGCTGGCGTGTTTCATCTCGGGACAGGTTTGCGTCCCTTGTGAAAGGCGTTCCAGTCATGTCCCGTTCGAGTTCCGGCCTCATGCCGAGGCAAGGTCGCGCGCTGCGCGCCTCGGCTACTGTGATCCTCTTTGCTGCCGCTGTCGGTGGGTGCAGCTCCACCCGATCGACCGCCACCGCCGATGCTTCCTGGCCGGGCAGCACCGATGCCTATCGCGTCGCCTACGAGCCGCCGCCGCCGAAGGTGGAGATGGAGGACGACGGCATGGAGGCACAGGTGCCCCCGCTGAAGCGCGAGCGCACCGAGCCGGACGATCCCCGCGAGCCGTTCAGCCGCAACTACGGGACCGCGGTGCCGGTGCGCCGTGCCGAGGCGCCCGTGGCCCCGGGTGCCGTCGCGCCGGCTTTCCCGCTTGCCTTTCGCAGTCGCATGACGCTCGCGTCCGGCGACTGAGCGCGGACCTGCCCGCTCACGGCCGGTCGCGGATCAACTCCAATACATCCTTGAACTCGGTCGTTCCGGCCCGCTCCAGCCATTCGAACGCGACCATCTCGCTCGAGACGATCGCCGCGCCGGCCTGGCGCATGCGGGCGGTGGCCAGTTCCAGATCCTGCTCGCGGCGCGACGAGGTGGCATCGAGGACGAGATAGACATCGAGGTCGGCGGCGACGAGATCGAGCACCGTCTGGGCGACGCAGACGTGGGCCTCAAGGCCGACCGCCACCACCTGCCTGCGGCCCTCCTCGCGCGCCAGCCCGCCGATGCGCTCGCGCAGCGACGGCTCGCCCCAGCACGAGAACGTCATCTTGCGCAGGCGCGGCGCCGGCACGGTGAGGCGGCGTGCGGCCTCGACCACCGGTGTGATGATCGCGCCGAGACCCTCGGGGTTGTGCTCGACGAGAGTAACGGGGACGGCGAGGCGGCCGGCGTATTGCACCATCCGCACGATCATCGCCGCGGTGGCTGCGGGGTTGGCAACATGCGGCAGCAGCCGCTCCTGAGTATCGATCACGAGAAGTTGAGAGGCGGCGCGACGTAAGCGCATGGAGAGCCTTGGCGTTTTGAGCGTTTCTGTTAGCGTCGAGGTAACCAGAGGGCCGTTTGACAGGTCCATTGAGGCGGTGAGGATCGTACACTGATCCGAGGCCTCCTGTGCAGCGCGCCGGCCTCGCCGAGAAGGGCCAGGATGCTGCGCGCCGCAGCCCTTCGGGCGCTGCGGAAGCTCACGGCACGCCGGGGAATGTGCCGCATGAAGCGAAGGAGAATCGAATGAAGTCTACATCCTGGTTGCCGGCCGTCGCGGCGGCCGGCCTCATCGCCGTCCTCGCGCCGACCCCGGCCTCCGCCCTGCCGGCGAGCGGCATCGCGACCGCGGTCGAGAAGCCGTCGGGAATCGTGCAAGTCAGGCATGGTCGCCGCGGCGGATTCCGCGTGCATCGTGGCTTCCGCAGCTACGGCTACCGGGCCTACCGGCCTCGCCTCGCGTATCGCAGCTACCGCTACGCCTATCGCCCGCGCATCCGCCCGTACATCTACTTCTCGGTGCCGTACTACTACTCGTCCTACGGCAGTAGTTGCTACTGGCTGAAGCGCAGGGCGCTGCGTACCGGCAGCCGCTACTGGTGGCGGCGCTACAACGCGTGCCGCTACGGCTGGTAGCCGGCCTCGGCAAAGCGGGATCGACAAATGCAAAGGGCCGGCTCATGCCGGCCCTTTCGTCACGGGGCCGCTCGGCGCAGCGTGGCGATCGCCTTGCGCGCGGCGGTCTCGGAGGAGGCGCCAGCGGCACGGAGCTGCTTGTAGGTCTCATGCGCCTCGCGCCCGGCGCGGGCGCCGGCGGCGAGCCCCGTCAGCTGGCGCCCCAGCCGCTTTGCCAGCGTCGTGAGCCGGCTCTCGGGGGCTTGCGGCAGGAAGTCGAGGGCGGAATTGATGGCCTGGTGGTTCATGGTCGAACGTACCTCTTGTCGCGACCTCGGCTTGTTGCGCTGCCGAAGCCATTGTGCACTGCAATTTGGTATCTGGTATGCCAGAATTCGAGCGGCGGACAATTGCCGTCTTGCAAGGGCTGGCATGACACTGTTGCATAACTGAAAACCCGCCTTGTCCGGCGTGCGTCAACACCTATCCGGTCCGACGTCAGATTATGCTGCGGCGGCGAGAGATGGACGGCTACGGTCTTGTCGCCCGAGTGTTGTGCGTCGAAAGTGGCCACCGGCGCGCGCGGCAGGAGGGGTGATGAAGAGCGTCCGGTCGGACAGCTGCACGGTCGAGCGGCTCGCTGCCACGGCGATCGCGCCGGCCCACCTGACGGCCGGGCTCGACGCCATCTTTTTCGAGGCGAGCAACACGAAGTCGTTCGCGTGCGCCGAGGAACGGGCCGGCTTCCGCCATCGCTGGCTTGGCCGCTATCTCAATGATTTCCCCGAGTGGGCCTTCGTGGCGCGCGACGAGGCGGGCGAGGTCGCCGGCTATCTGGTCGGCTCGATCGTGGATCCAGCGAAAGATCCCCGCTTCGAAGACGTCGGCTACTTCACGCTGCTCGCCGCCGAGACCGCGCGCTATCCCGCCCATCTCCATGTCAACGTGCGGGCCGACCTTCGCGGCTCAGGGCTTGGGGCACGGCTGGTCGCGGCGTTTCTCGCCGACGCGCGCTGTGCCGGCGTCCCCGGTGTGCATGTCGTGACGAGCGAGGGCGCGCGTAACGTCGGCTTCTATCTCGCCAACGGCTTCTCGCACGTGCGTACGTTTCGCGTCGGCGACAAGAGGCTCGTGATGCTCGGCATCAGTCTGGCGCTGGCTGCATAAGCCTTGACCACGCAACGAATATTGCGCGCATCGAATCGCTCGGGCATAGTCGGCTGAGACAGAATGCCGCTCATGCCCGCTCGTTCGATGGATGGCGCGGCGCGAGCGTCCGGTCCGGGAGGACTCATGGCCACTGTTCCCGCCGGTGCGCAAAAGGCGCCGGGCAGCACCGGCACCGCGATCGAGATTCGCGGCGTGCACAAGTGGTACGGCGAGTTCCATGTCCTGCGCGACATCAACCTGCGCGTGAGCGCCGGCGAGAAGATCGTCATCTGCGGACCGTCGGGCTCGGGCAAGTCGACGCTGATCCGCTGCATCAATCGGCTCGAGGAGCATCAGGCCGGCAGCATCGTCGTCGACGGCAACGAGCTGACCAGCGACCTCAGGCAGATCGACAAGATCCGCTCCGAGGTCGGCATGGTGTTCCAGAGCTTCAATCTGTTCCCGCACCTGACCGTGCTCGACAATCTCTGCCTGGCACCGGTCTGGGTGCGCAAGATGCCGCGTGCCGAGGCCGAGAAGGTCGCCATGCAATATCTGGCGCGGGTGAAGATCCCGGATCAGGCGCTGAAATTTCCGGGCCAGCTCTCCGGCGGCCAGCAGCAGCGCGTCGCGATCGCGCGCGCGTTGTGCATGAGCCCGCGCATCATGCTGTTCGACGAGCCGACCTCGGCGCTCGATCCCGAGATGGTGAAGGAGGTGCTCGACGTGATGGTCGAGCTCGCCCGGCAGGGCATGACGATGCTCTGCGTCACCCACGAGATGGGCTTCGCCAAGGCGGTCGCCGATCGCGTGATCTTCATGGATCGCGGCGAGATCGTCGAGGAGGCGCCGCCCGCGCAGTTCTTCAACGCGCCGAAATCCGACCGCACGCGGCTGTTCCTGTCGCAGATCCTCAACCACTAGCACCCGCGCTGTCTCCGTCGGGCCGGCAGCGTTTCCGACGTTCGTCAAGGAGGAGAGTAGAGATGTCACCACTGTCGAGAGCCTGTCTCGCCGCCGCACTCGTGGTCGGCGTGTCCAGCACCGCCTTCGCCCAGGCGACGCTGGAGCGGGTCAAGAGCCGCGGCCTCCTGCACTGCGGCGTCAACGTCGGCCTCGCCGGGTTCAGCGCGCCGAACGACAAGGGCGAGTGGGCTGGCATCGACGTCGACGTGTGCAAGGCGGTGGCCGCGGCGATCTTCAAGGACGCGAGCAAGGTGAAATACGTGCCGTTGACCGCCAAGGAGCGCTTCACGGCGCTGCAGTCGGGCGAGATCGATGTGCTCTCGCGCAACACCACATGGACCATGAGCCGCGACACCTCGGCCGGGCTCAACTTCGCCGGCGTCACCTACTACGACGGCCAGGGCTTCATGACCAAGAAGGCGCTCGGCGTGAAGTCGGCCAAGGAGCTCAACGGCGCCAGCATCTGCGTGCAGACCGGCACCACCACCGAGCTCAACCTCGCCGACTTCTTCCGCACCAACAAGCTCGAGTACAAGCCGGTCGTGTTCGAGAAGCTCGACGAGACCGTCGCCGCCTACAACACCGGCCGTTGCGACGCGTTCACCTCGGACGCCTCCCAGCTCTATGCCGAGCGGCTGAAGCTCGGCAACGTCGCCGACCACGTCGTGCTGCCCGACATCATCTCCAAGGAGCCGCTCGGCCCGGCCGTGCGCCAGGGCGACTCGCAATGGGGCAACCTCGTGCGCTGGTCGCTGTTCGCGATGCTGAATGCCGAGGAGCTCGGCGTCACAAGTAAGAACGTCGACGAGATGGCCAACTCCACCAATCCCGAGATCAAGCGCCTGCTCGGCAAGGAAGGCGAGTTCGGCAAGGGCATCGGCGTCGACAACGACTGGGCGGTGCAGATCGTCAAGCAGGTCGGCAACTATGGAGAAAGCTTCGACCGCAATGTCGGCTCGGGCTCGAGGCTCAACATCGATCGCGGCCTCAACCGGTTGTGGAGCAAGGGCGGGGTGCAATACGCGCCGCCGGTCCGCTGACATCGCAGCCTGTGCGACCGGCGTTCTCGGTGACGCCGGCCGCCGGCTCTCAGTCAAGCGCGGGCTCTGGTCCGGGTGACGTCGTCGAGGCGAGAGGAGAAGGCGATGGCGGTCGAGGCGCCACGACGCGAGGCACCGCCTAAGGGCGGGTCGCTGCTCGATCTCGTCTACGAGCCGAAGAGCCGCGGCATCATCTTCCAGGTGCTCCTCGGGCTGGCGATCCTCTGGCTCGGCTACGAGATCGTCTCCAACACGATCGAGAACCTGAAGCGGCAGAATACCGCCTCGGGCTTCGACTTCCTCGGCCGCACCGCCGGCTTCGACATCTCGCAGTCGCTGATCGCGTACTCGAACACGATGAGCTACGGCCGCGCGTTCCTGGTCGGCCTGCTGAACACGATCCTGGTCGCGGGGCTCGGCATCGTCTTCGCGACAGTTCTCGGCTTCCTGGTCGGCATCGGCCGGCTGTCGTCGAACTGGCTGATCGCCAAGCTCAGCACCGTGTTTGTCGAGATCGTGCGCAACGTGCCACTGCTGCTGCAGCTCTTCATCTGGTACTTCGCGGTGCTGAAGGCGCTGCCGGCGCCGCGCAATAGCCTCGACCTGCCGCTCGGCGCCTATCTCAACGTGCGCGGGCTCTACATGCCGTCGCCGGAATGGCAGCCCGGCGCGGGCATCGCTGTTTGGGCGCTCCTCCTCGCGATCGTGCTGGCGATCCTCGTCCACCGCTGGGCCGCGCGCCGCCAGCTGGCGACGGGGCAGCAGTTCCCCTCGATCCTGACCGGCCTCGGCCTCGTCGTCGGCCTGCCGGTGCTGGCGTTCCTCGCCATGGGGATGCCGGTCACCTTCTCCTATCCCGAGCTCAGGGGCTTCAACTACGCCGGCGGCATGGTGGTGCAGCCGGAGTTCGTGGCGCTGCTGGTTGGCCTCTCGATCTACACCGCATCGTTCATCGCGGAGGTGGTGAGGAGTGGCATTCTCGGCGTCACCAAGGGTCAGAAGGAGGCGGCGGCGGCGCTGGGCCTCCGGCCCGGTCTCGCCATGCGCCTCGTTGTCATCCCGCAGGCGATGCGCATCATCATCCCGCCGCTCACCAACCAGTATCTGAACCTGACCAAGAATTCCTCGCTGGCGGTGGCGATCGGCTATCCCGATCTCGTCTCGGTGTTCGCCGGCACCGTGCTCAACCAGACCAATCAGGCGGTCGAGTGCATCCTGATCACCATGGGTGTGTATCTGGCGCTGAGCCTCCTCACATCGCTGCTGATGAACTGGTTCAACGCGCGCATGGCGCTGGTCGAGCGGTAGGAGGCGGCGATGAGCGAGGTGCACACCGAGATGACGGCGGACCGGCCGGAGATGCGGCCGCCAGCGCTGGAGACCGGCCCGCTCGGCTGGGCGCGCAAGAACCTGTTCGCGAGTTGGGGCGACACGGCGCTCACACTCGTCGCGCTCTATCTCGCGGGCTATGTGCTGTGGGTGTTCATCGACTGGGCGCTGCTCTCGGCGGTGTTCGTCGGCAAGGACGGGTCCGCCTGCCAGAAGGACGGCACAGGCGCCTGCTGGCCGTTCATCGTCCACAAGATGGGCACCTTCATGTACGGGCGCTATCCGGAAGCCGAGCGCTGGCGCATCGATCTCACCTACGTCCTCGCCGTCGCCGGCCTCTTGCCGCTGATGCTCCCGCGCGTACCTGGCAAGCTGTGGCTGTCGCTCTACGTGCTGGTTGCGTTTCCGATCCTCGCCTACGTGCTGCTGACCGGCGGCATCCTCGGCCTCGCTCCCGTCGCGACGGAATACTGGGGCGGGCTGATGCTGACGCTGGTCGTCGCCACCGTCGGCATCACCGCCTCGTTCCCGATCGGCATCCTGCTCGCGCTCGGCCGGCGCTCCAAGCTGCCGTTCGTCAGGTATGCCTCGATCGGCTTCATCGAGTTCGTGCGCGGCGTGCCGCTCATCACCATGCTGTTCATGGCGAGCGTGATGCTGCCGCTGTTTCTGCCGGAGAACGTCACCTTCGACAAGCTGCTGCGGGCGCTGATCGGCGTCGCGCTGTTCTCGGCCGCTTATCTCGCCGAGGTCATCCGTGGCGGCCTGCAGGCGATCCCGCGCGGCCAGTTCGAGGCGGCAGATGCGCTCGGCCTCTCTTATCCGCAGAAGATGACCTTCATCGTGCTGCCGCAGGCCTTGAAGCTCGTGATCCCCGGCATCGTCAACTCGTTCATCGCGCTGTTCAAGGACACGAGCCTGGTGCTCATCATCGGCCTGTTCGATCTCTTGGGGATCGTGCAGCAGGCGATCCAGTCCGACTCCAACTGGTTCTCGCACTCGACCGCGGCGACAGGCTACTTCTTCGCCGGCTTCGTATTCTGGATCTTCTGCTTCGGTATGAGCCGCTACTCGGCCTACATCGAGCGCCGTCTCGGCGCCGGCGACCGGCGGTGAGGGATCAGGGTTCCAACAGACGCGCCACGTGCTCGCCGATGGCGAGGCTGGCGGTGAGGCCCGGGCTCTCGATGCCGTAGAGCGCCACCAGCCCGGCAACTCCGTGCTGCTCGGTGCTGTGGATCGCGAAGTCCTGAACCTGCTCGCCGGGGCGGTAGAGCTTGGGGCGGATGCCGGTGTAGCCGGGCGCCAGCGCGTCGTCGGGCAGCCCTGGCCACCAGCGGCGGATCTCGCGCTCGAACGTCGCCCGCCGGCACCCGTCGCGATCGTCGAACGCGTAGTCGATCGTTTCCACCCAATCGATATCGGGGCCGAATTTGGCCTGGCCGGCGACATCGAGCGTCAGGTGAACGCCGAGCCATGCGCCCGACGGCACGGGATAGACGAGGTGGCGGAACGGCGCGCGGCCCGTCAGCGTGAAGTAGTGGCCCTTGGCAGGGTAGGTCGCGGGAACAATGTAGCCGTCACGATATTGGAGCGTGCGGCCGAGCACGCTGCCGCCGAGCCCGGCCGCGAGCACGAGACGGCGGGCGCTGATCGTGGCCGGCACGCCGCCGCTCACGACGTCGAGCACGAACGCGCCGTCGTCGCGCCTCGCAATCCGCTCGACCGCGGTCGACAACACCACCTCGCCACCCCGGCTCGTCACGTGCCCCTCGAGCGCGGCCATCAGCCCGTGGCTGTCGATGACACCGGTCGATGGGGAGAGGATCGCCGCGACGCAGACGATCTCCGGCTCGAGTGCGCGCGCCTCGGCTGGCGACAGCCGCGCCAGATCGTCGACGCCGTTGGCCGCAGCGGTGGCCGCGATCGCGTCGAGACGCGCGATCTCGTCGTCGGCGGTGGCAACGAGCAGCTTGCCGCAGCGGTTGACCGCGACGGCGTTCTCGGTGGCGAAGCTATAGAGCCGGGCCTTGCCCTCGACGCAGAGTTTCGCCCTGAGGCTGCCGGGCGGATAGTAGAGCCCAGCGTGAACGACCTCGGAGTTGCGCGAGCTGGTCTCGGCGCCGACACGCCGATTGCGCTCCAGCACCAAGACGTGCTGACCGCGATGCGCGAGTGCCGACGCCGCGGCGAGCCCGACGACCCCGGCGCCGACGACGATCGTCTCGATGTCGCTCGTCATCGGGCCGGCCTCCGCGCGAGGCTATAGTGGTCGAGAGCCGCGTCCCTCGCCGGTCCCGGCCTCGCGCCATCCACAGGCAGCCTCTTGCATATTGAACAAAAAGAGAACACTATGTCGGCCGAGTGTCCGCGGCGCTATGAGCCAATCTGGTTTGCGCGCGCTCGGCAAGCCCCCTCCCGATGCGGCGAGGTGGTATCGCGCGATCGAGGGAAAGGCACGCGCTCATGGCAGACGTCCGACCGTTCACGCCCACCCACGGCCATACGGAGGCGAGCTGCCCGACCTGCGAGCAGCCGATCCCGCGCGAGCTTTCGGAGGCCATCACCGCCCGCATCGCCGAGCGCGAGCGCGAGGATCAGCGCCGGCTCCAGGCCGAGATCGCCCGCGCCAGGGCGGATATCGAGGCGCAGAGCAGGGCCGAGATGGCGGCCAAGGTCGCCGAGCTCGATGCCGCGCGGCGGGCGGCGGAGGCGCAAGTCGCCGAGATGCAACGCACCCAGGAGGCGCTGATCGCGACGCGCATCGCCGAGGCGCGCGAGGGGGCCGAGCGCGCTGCCGTCGCCGCAGTGCAGGCCGAGCAGGCCAAGGCATTCGATGACAAGCAGAAGCTGCAGGCCAAGATCGCCGAGCTGCAGCGCCAGCTGGAGAGCAAGACCGCGCAAGAGCTTGGCGACGGCGCCGAGGTCGACCTCTTCGAGGTGCTGAGGGCTGAGTTTCCCGAGGACCGCATCAGCCGCGTCGCCAAGGGGCTGGCTGGCGCCGACATCGTCCACGAGGTTTTGCACAACGGCCGCTTCTGCGGCCGCATCGTCTACGACGCCAAGAACCGCAGCGCATGGCGCAACGACTACGTGACCAAGTTGCGCCAGGACCAGGCCGAGCACAAGGCCGACCATGCCGTGCTGGCGAGCAAGGTGTTCCCGGCCGGCGCGCGCGAGCTGCACCTGCAGGAGGGCGTGCTCGTCGTCTCGCCGCAGCGCGTCGTCGTCGTCGCGCACCTGCTGCGTCGGCACGTCGTGCAGGGGCATGCGCTGCGGCAGGGCAACGAGGCGCGCGCGGCAAAGACCGAGGCGCTCTACGCCTTCATCCTGTCCGAGCGCTGCGCACACCTGCTCGGCTCGATCGACGCCGGCACCGATCATCTGGTCGATCTCGACGCCAGGGAGCAGAAGGCGCATCAGGCGACGTGGAAGCGCCGCGCCGAGCTGATCCGGGCGGTGCAAAAGGCACACGGCGACCTGACGTTCGAGATCGACCGCATCATCGGCACCGCCGGCAATCGCGCCGGACCCGACGAGGGCGAGTAAGGCAGGCCGGGTTGGCTCATGTTCGCGGCCGAGCCTATTCTCGTCATCCCGGCGGACCCCCTTGCGAGCGCCGGGACCGAGGGAATTTCTCGCCGACGCGAGAGGGGATATCGAGCCTTCGGCGCCCCTCACGCCGGGTCCCGGATCGGCTCTGCGGCGAAGGCGCCGCTCCGCCGTCCGGGATGACAACCGGTGCTCGTGGTCATTGGTCCGGTGACGGGTGCACGTGGCTCAGCGGCCCTTGGCCGGCGGCTTCGAGCGCGTTTCCGACGACCAGCCGTCGACGATATCCGGCTTGCGCGCCGCGCTCTCGCCCTCGGTGGCCGACGAGCTCGACGCGCGTACCCGCTGCTCGGCCGGCGTCGCCTTCTTCTCCTCCTCGCGCGGGCGCACCTGGGCGTCCGGATTGGTCAGCTGGAATATCTCGCGGAAGATGCCTGGCGCGACCACCGACAGCGGATTGACGGTCGCCTGCGGCGCCGACATCGGCCCCTGGATCGCGAACGTGATGCCGAACATGCCTTCCCCGCGCGGGCCGCTCAGGAGATCGCCGAGCAGCGGCACATTCTCGAACGCATTGTTGATGCCCTGCAGCGGAACATAGGTGCCGGCGATGTTCACGTATTCGGTCTTGTAGTCGACCTTGCCGCGCAGGTGCGCGCCGAGCAGCGGCCCCTTGAGAGAGGAAGGCTCCATCGCAAACTGGCCGTGTCCGACCGAGAACGGTACCCGCATGATGTCGAAATCGAATGCCTGGCGCACGACTTTTCTCTTGCCCTTGGCGCCCGGCGTCTGGCTCTCCTCGACGCCGCCGAACACCTCGGTCACGACCGCGTCGCCAAGGATGCGGAAGTCCTCGACCCACAGTGTGCCGGTCTTCTCCGCCGGCCCGCTGCCGTCGAGATTGACCTCGAGCCGGACGCGGCCGCCCTGGATGTTGGGATAGAATCCCGTGAGGCGGAAGGCCTGGCCGGCGTCGGTCGAATCCGCACGCAGCTTGCGCGGGCCCGCGTTCTTGGGGTCGAGCACCGCGGCGAGCGGCTTGCCGCCGTCGAGCGTGCCGCGCGCATCGAGAGCGGTGAGGCGCTCGCCGCGGCGCTGCATTTTCATCTTGAAGCCGCGCAGCGACACCTCGGAGAAGCCGATCACGTTGTCGATCGTCGCATCGAGATCGATGCCCTCGCGTGGCTTCAGCGGCTTCACCGGCTTGTCCGTGACCTGGCCGACCGAGAACAGCGAGCGGAAGAAGTCGCGTCCATCGAATGTCGGACCGCGCGCCTTGATCGCCCACACGTTGTCGGAGCCGAGCTTGCCCTGCACCTCGAGCCGCGTCACGACGTTGAGCGAGAAGTCGGGAAAAAAGAACTCCTTGAGGCGATTGTCGGCGCCGAGCGCCGCCCAGCCCTCGATCGCGATGCTGTCGCCGGCGACGCGGAAGTTCTGCAATTCCCGCTTGTGCGTCGTGCCCTCGGCGATGTCGAACTGCAGGAATGCGGAGCGGCCAGGCGGCTTGCGCCACGCGATCGCCTCCAGCACGAGGTCGGCGTTGGTGAGATCAGCGCGGAGCTGCACCGTTGGCTCGGGCCGTTGGCCGGGTGTCACCGTGATCTCGATCGGCACCTCGCCCTGCACCATGTGATTGATGTCGATGCCGAGCTGGTTGCGATAGGCGTCGTCGAGCACCGCGGTGATCCTGAGCGGCGGCTGCCGGTCGGATTGCACATCGAGTATGCGCTGTCCGCCGATCTTGAACGGCACGCCGGCGACGAGCATCTCGCCTGTCACTTCTGCCGCCGCCTCAGTGAAATGGATCGTTGCCGACGCGCTCTGCACGTCGAGCGCGTCGAACGCCTTTTTCGCCCTGCCATCGGAAATCCGCGCCTGCCCCTCGATCCTGACTGCCTCGCGCTTCAGGTCCGCGACCAGCGGCAGGCGCAGCTTGATGTCGGCCTCGAGCTTGCCCTCGATGGCCGGCATCTGAGCCGGCAGCTCGCGCAAGATGTCGAGCGGCTTCTTGCGCAGGAGGTCGATCGCGTGCAGCAGCGGCGCCTGCGCTCTGAACGTGATCTCACCTTCCGGTGCTGGCGCGCTGAGATGGCTCGCGGTCATCCTGCCGCCTTTCACCGGCAGCTTGCGGCCGGGCTCGGCATTGAGCCACGCCTCGGGAACCGTCACTTCGAGGTCGTCGTTCTCGACCCGAACCAGCACCCGCGGCGCCTCGGCGGGGGCCATTCCGGGCATCGGCACGAATGCGGCGTTCTCGGCCTCGAGCGCGAACGACAACCGCTCGTGTGGAGCCGTGGTCTTGCTCGTGGCGCTCGCCGCCGGCACGGAGCTCTCGAATACCAGCGTGCCGCCCTTGACGGTGGCGCGCGAGACCCGCTCGCCGACCCAGGTCCGCGCGCCGGGAGCGAGCGCCCGCGGCCAGATCGCCTTGGCGGTCTCGACGCTCATCGCTCCGAGCTGGCCGCTCAGTCGCGTCGTGGCCATCTCGCTGTCGGCGGTGATCGAGCCATTGAACGTGAACTCACTGCCGGCGGCCCGGAGCCGCAGCGCCTCGAGCGCCAGCGCGCTGCCGTCTGGGCTGATGCCGCCGGTCATGCGGAAGCTCTCCAGCGGGACTGCGGGGACGCCGAACTCGGAGGCGGCGAAGATCCCCTCGCTCGAGCGGATGTCGAAGCGCCACGAGGTATCGCCGGTCTCGCTCGTGTCGCCGCTGACGTGGCCGGCGAAGGTGACCTGGCTCTCGCCCCAGCGGAGCGTCGACGGTGATACGGTCAGGCGGCGGCGATTGGCATTGTAGCCGAGATCGAGAATGCCGGCCTCGATGCCGAGCGTGGCGTCGTTGACCGAGGGGATGTGCAGACTGCCCTTGCCGAGCGCCAGCGCCAGCGAAGCCTCGATCAGCTCGCCGGAGGACGAGAGGTCGAGGCTCGCATCACCGTCGATCGGCAGGTCGAGTGTCTGCAGCAGTCCGAGCTGGGGCAAGGCGGTGGCGAGTGTGCTCGGCACCAGGCCGCGGACCGAGGTCTTGAGCGTCACCCGCTGGGTGGCTTCCGAATCCTCGGTGCGGAAGGTCAGGCTCCAGGGCCCGCGCGGCGAGGCGAACCGGGCGATGCCGGAGATGATGCTGCGGTTCTTGCGATGCTCGAGATCGATCAGGACACCGGGCACGCTCCAGCGCGTGCTGGTGTTGCCGTGGGTGAGAGTGATCGCCGCATCGCGCAGCCCGATCTCGCGCAGGTATGAGGTCGAATCCAAGCCACGCCGCGCGCGCGCGGTCTGCTCGGCGAGCACGCGGGCGAGGTCGATCCGCCCGAACGTGTCGGGCAGGCCGCGCGCCTCCGCCTCGCCGGCATCCGCACGCGCTGACGCGCCAGGCGGCGGGCGTTGCGCGGGCACCGGAGCCGGCACGTTCTCGATCGGCGCGACTGCCGGAGGCGCGAAGCTGAGCGACAGTCCGCCCTGTTCGGAATAGACCAGATGCAGCTGCGGCTCGATCAGCTCGACCCGCGACGGCACGACGCGCAGCTTCCTCAGCGCGGCGAGGCTGATCTCGACTGCGGCAAGCGGCGCCGACACGACGGCCTCGCCGTCCGGTTCCAGAAGGCGCACGTTCTGCAACCTGAGCTCGATGCCGCCGGTTTCAGCAAGGCTCAGCACCGCGCCGCCGATGTGGGCGGAGAGGCCGTCGAGCTCGGCATTGATGCCGCGCTCGATGGGCGCGACCAGGAAGCCGAGCGCGATCGGCCCGTGCCTCAGCCGCACGTAGCCGAGGCTCGCGCCGAGCGCGATCAAGGCCAGCAGCGGTGCCAGCGCCATCGTTGCGGCGACGAGGATCCGGCGTGTGCGCGAGGGCGCGCGCCTGCGCTTCTTACGCGGCTGGCCGCCCTTGGCAGGGCGCCCTGTCGAGCGAGGCTCGGCCGGCGGTCCGGTCCTGGCGGTCATCGTCGTCGTGCTCAATGGTGCCCTCTCGAACCACGCGTCGGACCGCAAATCCGCGTGCGCGCCCCACGCTCGGCGACAAGGCACGGACGGGCTCGCCCGCCTCGCACCTGCTCGTCCCGCGCCCCCGCAGGCCTTGCGCCTCGTCACCGGCGTGGGTCGCTCTCGGCCCCGGCGCCCCGTCGCTCGCGGCGCCCTCGACTCGCTTGCGTCGTTGGCGCATGCATGGGGCGATGTGGGTCACCAAAAGCGACAAAAGAAAGGCGCTGTCTCGATGATTGAGGAAGGTCAAAAAGCTCCGGATTTCAATTTGCTTTCCGACGATGGCAAGCCCGTGCGTCTCACCGCTTTGAAGGGTCGTCCGGTGGTGGTCTACTTCTACCCGAAGGACGATACCTCGGGCTGCACGGCGGAAGCGAAGGACTTCACCCGGCTGGCCGGCGCGTTCGCCGAGGCGGGCGCCTCCGTCGTCGGCGTTTCGCCCGACGGCGTCGCCAGCCATCGCAAGTTCAAGGACAAGCACGGCCTCTCGGTGGTGCTCGCAGCCGACGAGGACAAGGCGGCCGCCACCGCCTACGGCGTCTGGGTGGAGAAATCGATGTACGGCCGCAAATACATGGGGGTGGAGCGCTCGACCTTCCTGATCGACGCCAACGGCCGCGTGGCGAGGGCATGGCGCAAGGTCAAGGTGCCGGGGCACGCCGAGGAGGTACTGGCGGCGGTCCGGGCGCTCGGCGGATAGGAACTCGTGCGACGTTGCGGCCCGGCCCGACCGACCACGATGCGCGCGAGCAAGATTTTTTCTCAGTATGCCGATCTCGGCCTTCCGGCACCCGTGACCCCGGGGGGCAGACGTGCTAATACGGGAGGCCGGGAGGCCGGCCCGAGATGCGCGGGCAAGCCGCCCGAGCGTGTCGTTGCGTGCCTGTCAGCGGAGGGGGTTGCGTCATGTTGCCGAATTTCAAGAAGAGCGATGCCGAGCCGCAACGAGCGGCGCCGCAGGGGCCGCCGGCCTCGGTCTCGACCATGGCCCCGCGCACCCAGGCAGGTGGCGCGATGCGGCCAGGCGAGCGCCCGGCCCCCTCGGTGATCGGCGCCGATCTTTCGATCTCGGGCAATCTGTTCTCGCGCGGCGAGGTGCAGATCGACGGCGAGGTGCAGGGTGACATCCAGGGCCTCAACGTGATCATCGGCGAGCGGGCGCGGATCACCGGCGGCATCGCCGCCGAGGAGGTGGTCGTGCGCGGCCACGTGCTCGGCGCGATCCGCGGCAAGCGGGTGATGCTGCAGGCCACCAGCCACGTCGAGGGCGACATCTATCACCAGACGCTGGCGATCGAGCAGGGCGCATTCTTCGAGGGCAAGTCACGCCGCAGCGAGGACCCGCTCGGCACCGGTCAGCAGCCGCAGGCGTCGCAGCCGGCAGTGGGTCTGCCGGCCGGCACCACCGGCTGAGCGACATAGGTCGCTCGGCGATCCGATAGTGTGCGCAGCGTGCGGGCGCGATGCGGGCCGGCGTCCTAAACGGCGCGCAGAAGCACGTGCTTCTTCTTGCCGAGCGACAGCTTGACGACGCCGTCGCCGGTGAGATCGGCGGCCGATAGCGCGCGTCTTTCGTCATCGACGGTCCGGTCGTTGACCTTGAGCCCGCCGCCCTTGATCTGACGGCGGGCCTCGCCGTTGGACGCGACGAGCCCGGCGCGCACGAACGCGACGAGCACACCGAGCCCGGCGGAGAGCTCGGACCGCGGAATCTCGATCGAAGGCAGATCGCCAGCGAGCGCCCCCTCCTCGAAGGTCTTGCGCGCGGTCTCGGCCGCCGCGTCGGCCTTGTGGCGGCCATGCAGCAGCGCGGTCGCCTCGGTGGCCAGCACCTTCTTCGCCTCGTTGATCTCGGCGCCGCCGAGCGCCGCGAGCCCGTCGATCTCGTCGAGCGGCAGCGTGGTGAACAGCTTGAGGAAGCGCGCCACGTCGGCATCCTCGGTGTTGCGCCAGAACTGCCAGTAGTCGTAAGCCGAGAGCTGCGCCTCGTTGAGCCACACCGCGCCCGCGGCAGTCTTGCCCATCTTGGCGCCGGAGGCTGTCGTCAGCAGCGGGCAGGTCAGCGCATAGAGCTGGTGGGTGCCCATGCGCCGGCCGAGGTCGAGGCCCATGACGATGTTGCCCCACTGGTCAGAGCCGCCCATCTGCAGGTTGCAGCCGCGCCGCCGCGCCAGCTCCACGAAGTCGTAGGACTGCAGCAGCATGTAGTTGAACTCGATGAAGGACAACTCCTGCTCGCGCTCGAGGCGCAGCTTGGCCGAATCCATGGACAGCATGCGGTTGACCGAGAAGTGGCTGCCGACGTCGCGCAGGAACTCGATGTAGTTCAAAGAGGTCAGCCAATCGGCGTTGTCGACCATGCTGGCCCGACCCTTGCCGTCGCCGAACGCGAGGAAGCGGGCGAAAACCTGCCTGATGCCGCTCTTGTTGGCCTCGATCTGTTCGAGCGAGAGGATGCGGCGCGTCTCGTCGCGGCCCGAGGGATCGCCGACGCGGGTGGTGCCGCCGCCCATCAGCACGATCGGGGTGTTGCCGGACTGCTGCAGCCAGTGGAGCATCATGATCGAGATCAGGCTGCCGACGTGCAGCGAGGGCGCCGTGCAGTCGTAGCCGACGTAGGCGACAACCTCGCGCTTGGCCGCGAGCGCATCGAGGCCGTCCTGATCCGAGCACTGGTGGATGTAGCCGCGGCTCGAGAGGGTGTGCAGGAATTCGGACTTGAGAGTGGCCATGGGGCTCCGGCCGGCCTATCGGCGGGCGCGCTTTCGTTCTACGTTCCTTTTCGACGCGGGAACATGCACGGGATGGGGGCGATGGGCAAGGTGATGCGTGCCGTGGGGTTGATGAGCGGCACGTCGATGGACGGCATCGACGTGGCGATCATCGAGACCGATGGCCGCGACGCGCTGGTGCGGGGCCCCTCGCTCAACTATCCTTACTCGGAGGCGTTCCGCGCTCAGTTGAGGGAGGCCGCTGGCGATGCCCGCGCGATCAGGCGCCGCCGCGAGCGCCCCGGCCGGCTGAAGATGATCGAGCAGTACCTGACCGACCTGCATGCCGAGGCGGTCGCGCATTTCCTCGAGGACGCGCGCCTGGATCGCGGCGCCGTCGAAGTGATCGGCTTTCACGGCCACACCGTGCTGCACCGGCCGGATGCGCGGCTGACGGTGCAACTGGGCGACGGCGAGCGCCTCGCGAAGTTGACCGGGATCGACGTCGTGTACGATCTGCGTGCCGCCGACTGTGCCGCCGGCGGTGAGGGCGCGCCGCTAGTGCCGGCCTATCACCGCGCGCTGGTCGCCAGACTGCCCGACCGGCCGGTGGCGTTCCTCAACATCGGCGGCGTCGCCAACGTCACCTGGATCGGCGCCGAGGACGCTCTCCTTGCGTTCGATACAGGCCCCGGCAACGCGATGATCGACGACTGGATGCGGATGCGAAGTGGCATATCGCACGACGCGGATGGGGCGCTGGCCGCGACGGGCCGCGTGCACGAGGATTACGTCACCGAGTATCTGCGCCACTCGCACTTCGCCGCACCGCCGCCGAAATCGCTCGATCGCAACGCGTTCCCGATCGAGCTCTTGGCCGAGCTGTCGAATGAGGACGGCGCGGCGACGCTGACCGCGTTCGCTGCGGCGGCGATCGCGCGGGCACGCGAGCACATGCCGGTCGAGCCGCGGCTGTGGATCGTCGGCGGGGGCGGGCGCAAGAACCGTACCCTGATGGGCATGCTCGCCGAGCGGGTGGAGAACGCAGTCGTGCCGGCCGAGGCGGTCGGATTGAACGGCGACGGGCTCGAAGCGGAGGCATGGGCCTACCTCGCCGTGCGCTCCTTGAAGGACCTGCCGATCACATGGCCCGGCACCACCGGCGTCTCGGTGCCGATGACCGGCGGCCTCCTGGCGCGGGCGCGGGGGTGAGGGTCATGCGACGAGCGCCCGCACCATCCGCTCGAGGCCGCTCGTGATGCGGGCGAGGCTCTCCGTGTCGACGGTCTCGGGGAGATCGTCGAGCTGGTGGTAGTAGGGATTACGGAAGGGCGCGGTGTCGGTGATCATCAGCGCCGGGAAGCCGAACTGGTGATAGGCCCAGTGGTCCGAGAGGTCGATGCCCTCGAGGAAGCCGGGAGCGACGCCGCCGATCGAGGGGAATGCGGTCTCGCGGCGGAAGGCGCCGATCACTTTGTGCACGAGCCTGCGCGATCCCGGCAGGCCGACGAAGGCGACGAAGTTGCCGACGTTGGAGTAGACGGCGCCGAACGGAAACGGGAACGCCTGGCTGCCCGGCTCGTCGGAGAAGTAGCCGAGTGTCTCGAGCGCGATCATGCCGGCAACGCGCTCGCCGGACTCCTTCAGGCTGCGCGCATGCCGCCACGAGCCCATCGCCGGCGACTTGCCGTAGGGGTGCTCCTCGTTGACGAAGAATACGAGGCGCAGCCGATGCGAGCGCGGGGCGAGATCGCGAAGAGCGCGGGCGAGCTCGAGGAGCGCGGCGACGCCGGTGCCGTTGTCATTGGCGCCGGGGCTGTCGTCGGGGGAATCGTAGTGCGCTCCGACGACCAGCGTCGGGGTCTCGGGGCTCGCATCGGGCGGCGCGATCACCACCTCGATGTTGCGCACCTCGCGGCCCTCGACCTCGTAGCGCTGCGCAGTCGGCACGTGGCCGAACTGGCGAAGGGTCGCCTCGATGTAGCGCGCGGCGGCCTCGAGAGCCGGGTAATGGTCGATGTTGTGGGGGCGGCTGGCAACGGCGCGGAGGTGCCCGGCGAGCCGGCCGGCCATCGCACGCTCGGCTCTGGTGAGCTCGGGCAGCGGCCCGGCGAACGGCTGGCGCGGGAATACGATCGAATAGCGCACGGCCAGCACGATCACGCCGAGCAAGGCCAGTCCGATCGACGAAATTACCACGGCGGCATACTCCGCCGCTCGGCCGGCATATCGATCAGTCGAGGGACGATCGCTGGGCGGAGCGAATGAGTAGTATACGCCCGCAACCGTAAGCGGAGTCCTAATCGCAACCTCACCAACCAGGGGCCGCGCTACTCCTCCTCGCGTTCCCGCTCCCGCTCGCGCTCGCGCTCGCGCTCCCGCTCCTTCTCGCGCTCGCGCTCCTTCTGCTTCTTGATCTCGCGCTCCTTGGCATCCTTGGCCATGCGCATGTCGACGTAGCTCCCGACCACCTGGTTGAGCTCGTCCATCTTGTTCTCGAAGAAGTGGTTGGCGCCGGCCACCACCTCGTGGTCGATCTTGATGCCGCGCTGGGTCTTGAGCTTCGCCGACAATTCGGCGACGGAGGCGGTCGGCACGACGCGATCCTTGTCGCCGTTGAGCATCAGGCCCGAGGACGGGCAGGGCGCGAGGAACGAGAAGTCGTAGAGGTTCGACGGCGGCGCGACGCAGATGAAGCCGTCGATCTCCGGCCGGCGCATCAGCAATTGCATGGCGATCCAGGTGCCGAACGAGACGCCGGCGATCCAGCAGCTCTTGGCGTCCGGCTTGACGATCTGCAACCAGTCGAGCGCGCTCGCCGCGTCGGCGAGCTCGCCCGGTCCGCCGTCCCAGAAGCCCTGGCTGCGCCCGACACCGCGGAAATTGAAGCGCAGCACCGAGAAGCCGCGCGCCGCGAACGTGTGATAGATGTTGTAGACGACCTGGTTGTTCATTGTGCCCCCGAACTGCGGGTGGGGGTGCAGGACCAGGGCGATCGGGCTGTCGCTGGCCGCCTCGTGGTGATAGCGGGCTTCGATGCGACCCGCAGGGCCGTTGATGATCAGCTCGGGCATCGGCTCTTTCTTGCTGAAGTTTCTATAGGATCAGGAGGTTTAGCGAGCCTCGCGGGGAGCCGTACGATCCGGTGCGCCCCGGTCGCCTTGGATCGTGGCGTCGCGTCGCAGATTTTGCACGCGAGAATACTTGACTTCCCGGCTCGGAATTTTCATATTCCGGAAGACGAATTTAGAACCGTTCGAAAGTGTCGGCCCTACCCGGAAGGCAAGCCTCTGTCCCCTCGACAAGCTTCATAGCACAACCGGGGTACCCGATTGCAAGCGCTGCAAGCGGGTAGGCCAGGGCAGGTTGTCGCGTCGAGCCGTTTGAAAGCGGCGCGTGAAGGGAGTGCGGTCGCGTGGAGCTCAATACCAAGGGTCGTTACGCGGTCATGGCCATGGCCGACCTCGCCAAGCACGGCGGAGACGGTGCCATGCCGCTGTCGCAAATCGCCGAGCGCCAGCAGCTTTCGCTCGCCTACCTCGAGCAGATCTTCCTGCATCTGCGACGGGCGGGACTGGTCGAGAGCGCGCGCGGACGTACCGGCGGCTACAAACTCGGCCGTCCGGCGGAGGAAATCCGCGTCGCCGAGATCATGTCGGCGGTCGCCGAGGAGACGCGCATGACGCGCTGCATGGGCCAGAGTGTCGGCTGCCTCGGTGAAGAGCGCTGCCTCACGCACAGCTTGTGGCATGCGCTCGGCGGACACATCGAATCGTTTCTGTCCAACGTCTCGCTGGCAGAGGTGCTGAACGGAATTCCCGAGGAGAAGCTCGCCACCAATGCGAGCGGCGGTTTTGGCTGGGCGGCGGAATGAGCTTCGCGCGCACATATCTCGACTACAATGCCACGGCACCGCTGAGGCCCGAGGCCAGGGCGGCGATGGTGGCCGCGCTCGACGTCGTCGGCAATCCATCGTCTGTGCACGCCGAGGGCAGACAGGCCCGCGCGCTCGTCGAGTCGGCGCGCGAGGAGGTTGCCCGGCTGGTTGGTGCCGTGCCGACCGATGTGGTGCTGACGAGCGGCGGCACTGAGGCCGCCAACATGGTGATGCACGGACGCTGGAGCCGGATCCTCGTCTCGGCGATCGAACACCCGTCGGTGACGGCACCTGCGCGCGCATCTGGCGCCGAGGTCGTCGAGCTGCCTGTGACGCGAGACGGTGTCGTCGACCTCGATGTGGCCGAGCGGCTGCTCGCGGCGCCCGCAAATGGACCGGGACGCGCGCTGGTTGCGCTGCAGGTTGCCAACAACGAGACCGGCGCGATCCAGCCGGTCGCCGAGATCGCCGGGATGGCTCGGGCCAACGGCCATCTCGTCGTCGCCGACGCCGTGCAGGCCGCGGGCAAGATCGCGCTCGACATCGACAGCCTCGGCGTCGACGCGCTGATCCTGTCGGGGCACAAGATCGGCGCGGCCAAGGGCGTCGGTGCGCTCGTCGCGCGCGGACGCGCCGGTTTCGCGCCGCTGGTGCTCGGCGGTGGGCAGGAGCGCGGCGCGCGGGGCGGCACGGAAAACGTCGCGGGTATCGCCGGCTTCGGTGCCGCGGCGCGCGCCGCCGGCCGCGATCTCGCGGCGTTCGCCGGCCTCGCCCGGTTGCGCGATGCGATCGAGGCCGGCGTGCGCGCGATCACGCCGTCCGCAGACATCGCCGCAGCAGCGGCGCCGCGGCTGGCCAATACGAGTCTCGTCGTGCTGCCCGGACGACGCGGCGAGACGCTGGTGATCGCTCTCGATCTCGGCGGCATCGCGGTCAGCGCCGGCGCGGCCTGCTCGTCCGGCAAGACGCGGCGCTCGCCCGTGCTGGCGGCGATGGGTTTCGAGGACAGCATGGCGACGGCGGCGATCCGGGTCAGTCTCGGCTGGGCGTCGACCGAGGACGACGTCGCTCGCTTCCTCGCCGCCTGGGAGCAGGTGACGGCAGCGGCAAAGGCAGCATGAGGGCGCGCCACGCGGGCGCGACCGGTTGAGGAAGATCGGGTTGAGGAGAGGACGATGGCAGCGGTCCAGGAGACGATCGAGCAAGTCAAGAAGATCGACGTCGACCAGTACAAGTACGGCTTCGAGACCGAGATCGAGTCGGTCAAGGCGCCGAAGGGCCTGAGCGAGGACATCGTGCGCTTCATCTCGGCCAAGAAGGGCGAGCCGGAGTGGATGCTCGAATGGCGGCTCGACGCCTACGAGCGCTGGCGCACCATGCAGGAGCCGACCTGGGCCAGGGTCAGCTACCCGAAGATCGATTTCGAGGACCTCTACTATTACTCGGCGCCGAAGTCGACCGAAGGGCCGAAGAGCCTCGAGGAGGTCGATCCCGAGCTCCTGCGCATGTACGAGAAGCTCGGTGTGCCGCTGCGCGAGCGCGAGATCCTGGCCGGCGTCAAAGGCGCCAAGGTGGCCGTCGACGCGGTGTTCGACAGTGTCTCGGTAGTGACGACGTTCAAGGAGGAGCTGAAGAAGGCCGGGGTGATTTTCTGCTCGATCTCCGAGGCGCTGCGCGAGCACCCGGAGTTGGTGAGGAAGTACCTGGGCTCGGTGGTGCCGAAGTCGGACAACTTCTACGCCACGCTCAACTCGGCGGTGTTCTCCGACGGCTCGTTCGTCTACGTGCCGGAGGGCGTGCGCTGCCCGATGGAGCTGTCGACCTACTTCCGCATCAACGAGAAGCAGACCGGCCAGTTCGAGCGCACGCTCATCATCGCCGACAAGGGCGCCTACGTGTCCTATCTTGAGGGCTGCACGGCGCCGATGCGCGACGAGCACCAGCTGCACGCCGCGGTGGTCGAGCTGATCGCGCTCGACGACGCCGAGATCAAGTACTCGACGGTGCAGAACTGGTATCCCGGCGACAAGGAGGGCAAGGGCGGCATCTATAACTTCGTCACCAAGCGCGGCGACTGCCGCGGGCGGAACGCAAAGATCTCCTGGACCCAGGTCGAGACCGGCTCGGCGATCACCTGGAAGTATCCCTCCTGCATCCTGCGCGGCGACGGCAGCCGAGGCGAGTTCTACTCGATCGCGGTGTCGAACGGCCGCCAGCAGGTCGACAGCGGCACCAAGATGATCCACCTCGGCAAGAACACCTCGTCGCGGATCATCTCCAAGGGTATCGCCGCCGGCCGCTCGCAGAACACCTACCGCGGCCTCGTCTCCGCCCACCGCAAGGCGACCAACGCGCGCAACTTCACCAACTGCGACAGCCTTTTGATCGGCGACAAGTGCGGGGCGCACACGGTGCCCTACATCGAGGCCAAGAACGCGACCGCGCACTTCGAGCACGAGGCGACGACCTCGAAGATCTCGGACGACAAGCTGTTCTACTGCATGCAGCGCGGGCTCTCGGAGGAGGAGGCGGTGGCCCTCATCGTCAATGGCTTCGTACGCGACGTTCTGCAGCAGCTGCCGATGGAGTTCATGGCCGAGACGCAGAAGCTGATCGGCATCAGCCTGGAAGGATCGGTCGGGTAAAGGCGATGGCACAGGACTACTGGTTCAAGCCCAAACAAGAAGGTCACGGAACCGCACCCTCCAATTGGAAGGGCTGGGCGGCAATGCTCGGCTACGCGGTGGCGACGATCATCATCACGCTGCCCTTGATCGTGCTACCGGCATTGTCCGGCAGCGGTCCGGACGTGTGGCAGATCGCGCTGTGGCTGGTGCTGCTGCCGCTGGTGACCGGCGGCTTCATATGTCTGTGCCGCCTCAAGAGCGACGGCGACTGGCGCTGGCGCTGGGGCTCGAAGAGCTGAGAGACGATTAGAGAAACCGCGCCGCGACGCGCTCGATCCGCAAGGAGTAGCACCATCATGCTCGAGATCAGGAACCTGCACGCGAGGATCGTCGACGAGGACAAGCCGATCCTCAAGGGGATCGACCTCGTCGTGCCGAAGGGCGAGGTGCACGCGATCATGGGGCCGAACGGCTCCGGCAAGTCGACGCTCGCCTACGTGCTCGCCGGCCGCGAGGATTACGAGGTGACCCAAGGCGACATCCTCTGGAACGGGGAATCGATCCTCGGCATGGAGCCGGACGAGCGCGCCGCCAAGGGCGTGTTCCTGGCCTTCCAGTACCCGATGGAGATCCCGGGGGTTGCCGGGCTCACCTTCCTCAGGACCGCGGCCAACGCCGTGCGCAAGAAGCGCGGCCAAGCGGAGCTGACGACGCCCGAGTTCATGAAGGTCGTCAAGGACAAGGCGGCGAAGCTCGACATCGACATCGAGATGCTGAAGCGCCCCGTGAACGTCGGCTTTTCGGGCGGCGAGAAGAAGCGCTCCGAGATTCTGCAGATGGCGATGCTCGAGCCGTCGCTGTGCGTGCTCGACGAGACCGACTCGGGGCTCGACATCGATGCGCTTCGGATCGTGTCGGAGGGCGTCAACGCGTTGCGCGGTCCGGATCGCGCGATGCTCGTCATCACCCACTACCAGCGGCTGCTCAATCACATCGTGCCGGACCGGGTGCACGTGCTCGCCCAGGGCCGGATCCACAAGTCGGGCGGCAAGGAGCTGGCGATCGAGCTCGAGCAGTCGGGCTATGCGGAGTTTGGCGCCAAGGCGGCATGAGATGGCGGACGCAGGCGACGCGCGGCAGCAGCAGGCGCTCGGGAGGCGCGGAATGAACGTGGCAGTGATGAAGACCAAAGCCGAGCAGGCCATCTCCGAGGGATTCGAGGCGGTGGCGGAGGCCCTGCCAGGCGGCGCGGGCGTGCGCACGGCCCGCAAGGCGGCGCTCGGGCGCTTCGGGGCGCTCGGCCTGCCGCACCGGCGGATCGAGGAGTGGAAGTACACCGATCTCAAGAGCGCATTGAAGGACGTGGCGCGGCCGGCGGTCGGCGACGCCACTCCGGTGACGATCGCCGACGTGATCGTCGCGCTGGGGCCGTTCGCCCGGCTCGAGCTGCCGCGCCTGGTGCTCGTCAACGGCGGCTACCGCAAGGATCTCTCCAACCTCGACGGCGTCGAGGGATACGAGGTGAAGCCGCTCGCAGCGGCGCTGGCCGAGGCGCCCGATACCGTCGGCGAGGGGCTCGCCGAGGTTGCGGGCCAGGATCAGGATGCGGTAATCGCCCTCAATACCGCCTTCATGACCGACGGCGCGCTGGTGCGCCTCAAATCCGGTGTCGTGGTGCAGAGGCCGCTGCTCGTGGTCCACATCCGCGCCGGCAAGGAGCCGTGCTCGGCCGCGATCCGCAACATCGTCCACGTTGCCGACAAGGCGCATGCGCGTCTGATCGAGCTTTACGTCTCGGTACCGGGATCGACGGCCGAAGGTCAGGTGAACGTTCTGACCGAGATCATTCTCGATGCCGGCGCCGAGCTCGACCACGTGAAGTGTGCGAGCGATACCGGCCGCTCGACCCACCTCGCGAGCTTGGTGCTCGAGATGGCGGCGGATGCGGTCTATCGCGGCTTCCAGATGACGGAGGGCGTGGGGCTCGGACGCAACCAGGGCTTCGTGACGTTCAAAGGCGAGGGCGGCAAGCTCGATCTTTCCGGCGTCCTCCTCGGTCGCGGCAGCGAGCATGTCGACACCACTCTCGTGATCGACCATGTCGCCGGCGCGTGCGAAAGCCGCGAGCTGTTCAAGGGTGTGCTCGACGGCGAGGCGCGCGGCGTGTTCCAGGGCAAAGTGATCGTCAGGCCGGACGCGCAGAAGACGGACGGCAAGCAGATGGCACAGGCGCTGATGCTCTCGGAGGCGGCCGAGTTCGACAGCAAGCCCGAGCTCGAGATTCACGCCGACGACGTCGTGTGTGGCCACGGCTCCACCTCGGCCGAGCTGGATGAGGATCTGCTGTTCTACTTCCGCTCGCGGGGCATCCCGAAGGACGAGGCGCGCGCGCTGATGATCGAGAGCTTCGTCGGCGAGGCGATCGATCATGTCGAGGACGAGTCGGTGCGCGAGGCGCTGATGAGCGTCGCGCGGGGCTGGGTTGCGCCGGGGCGCGGCTGAGGCAGGAAAGGCGATCGAGGGCGGCATGACCATCGAGACCAGAGAGCGACCAAGACCGGGCCTCGCCGGTGCCGAGTTCGACGTCGAGCGGATCCGCGCCGATTTCCCGATCCTCTACCGGGAGGTCTACGGCAGGCCGCTCGTCTATCTCGACAACGGCGCCAGCGCGCAGAAGCCGCGCTCGGTGATCGAGGCGATGGATCACGCCTACCGCTTCGAGTACGCCAACGTGCACCGCGGGCTGCACTTTCTCTCCAATACCGCGACCACCCGCTTCGAGGACGCCCGCGAGGCTGTGCGCCGGTTCCTCAATGCGCCGTCCACTGACGAGATCATCTTCACCCGCAACGCCACCGAGGCGATCAATCTGGTCGCAAGCTCGTTCGGCGGCATGGTCTTGGGTGAGGGCGACGAGGTCGTGCTCTCGATCATGGAGCATCACTCCAACATCGTGCCGTGGCACTTCCACCGCGAACGCCGCGGCGCGGTGCTGAAGTGGACGCCGATCGCCGACAACGGCGAGTTCCTGCTCGACGAGTTCGAGCGCCTGCTCGGCCCCAGGACGCGGATGGTCGCGATCACCCACATGTCGAACGTGCTCGGGACCGTGGTGCCGGTGCGCGAGGTGGTGAGGATCGCCCATGACCGCGGCATACCGGTGCTGCTCGACGGCAGCCAGGCGGCGGTGCACGGGCCCGTCGACGTGCAGGAGCTGGAGTGCGACTTCTACGTCTTCACCGGCCACAAGGTCTACGGGCCGTCCGGCATCGGCGTGCTCTACGCCAAGAGGCAGCACCTCGACGCCATGCCGCCCTACCAGGGCGGCGGTGAGATGATCGAGACCGTCGCGGTCGACCGCGTCACCTACGGCAAGGCCCCGCACAAGTTCGAGGCCGGGACACCGGCCATCGTTGAGGCGGTCGGCCTCGGCGCCGCGCTCAACTACATGATGCAGGTCGGACGCGAGAAGATTGCCGCCCATGAGGCGGACCTCAGGGCCTACGCGCACGCGCGGCTCGGCGAGCTAGACTGGCTCAGGATCTACGGCACGGCGCCGGGCAAGGGGGCGATCGTCTCGTTCACCATCGACGGCCTGCACCCGCACGACATCTCGACCATCATCGACCGCTCGGGGATCGCGGTCAGGGCCGGTCACCATTGCGCGCAGCCGCTGATGGAGCGGCTCGGTGTCACCGCGACCTGCCGCGCCTCGTTCGCGATGTACAACACGCGCGCCGAGGTGGATGCGCTGGCCGAGGCGCTGATCCGCGCGCGCGAGCTTTTTGCGTGAGGGGTGCGATGGACGGCAAGCGACCCGAGGACTACCTGATGGAGCGGCACGAGGTGCCGGTGATCGAGCGGGTGCCGGAGAGCGCCAATATGCCGCCCGACGAGCGTGCGCGCGATACGTCCGGCATGGGATTGCCGCCGGAGGAGATCGAGCGCCTGACCGACGGTGTGATCGCGGCGCTGAAGACCGTCTACGACCCGGAGATCCCCTCCGACATCTACGAGCTCGGTCTCATCTATCGCATCGACATCTCCGACGATCGCCACGTCGATATCCTGATGACGCTGACCGCCCCCGGCTGCCCGGTCGCCGGCGAGATGCCGCAGTGGGTGGAGAACGCGGTCAACGCGGTTCCGGGCGTCGGCGGAACCAGCGTGACGCTGACCTTCGACCCGCCCTGGGACCAGAGCCGCATGTCGGACGAGGCGCGTCTCGCGCTCAACATGTTCTGAGCCGGGTGCCGCCGCGAGGAGGCATTGCGGTCGGCGGCTCGGCACCCATATCAGGGGCGAGGCCTCGGCCGAGCAGAAGGAAGCGAGAGAGATGGCGCGCGCCAGACCGCAAGTGATGACGCTGACGGAAGCCGCCGCGGGCCGCATCCGCACGATGCTGGCCGAACGGGGCCCGGGTGTCGCAGGGCTCAAGATCGGCGTCAAGAAGGGCGGCTGCGCCGGCATGGAGTACACCATGACATGGGCGGAGGCGGCGACGCCCGGCGACGAGGTGATCGAGAAGGACGGCGCGCGCGTGCTCGTCGATCCGATGGCGGTGCTCTATCTGCTCGGAACCGAGATGGACTATCAGGTCGACAAGTTGTCGGCCAAGTTCGTGTTCAACAACCCGAACCAGAAGAGCGCCTGCGGCTGCGGCGAGAGCGTCGAGTTGGTGCCAGTCGGCAAGGACAAGCTCGAGACCGCCGGCTGAGGCCGTACTCCCTCGAAGCGAAGATCGCCCGTTTCGCGCGGGCTTGCGCTCGCATATGCTCGCGCCATGACTGCGAGCGATGGATTCATCGAGCTGTTGAAGGATGCCCTCCAGGCGCTCGGGCCGGTGAGCGTCAGACGCATGTTCGGCGGTGCCGGCGTCTACGCCGACGGCGTGATGTTCGCGCTGGTCGCCGACGACACGCTGTACCTAAAGGCGGACGAGACGACCCGAGGGGCGCATGAGACGGAGGGGCTCGGCCCATTCGTCTATCGCGGCCAGGGCAAGACCGTCACGATGAGCTACTGGCGGGCGCCCGAGCGTCTGCTGGACGATCCCGACGAGATGGCGGAATGGGCGCGCCGCGCGCTCGCGGTGGCGCGGCGAGCTGGGGCTCGGAAGGCTCGAGCGAAGCCCGAGAGCGGGCCCGAGGGAAGGGTGAAGCGCACCGCTTGGCCTGCAGGCGCGCCAACGCGAAAACCGCGTCGCAAGTCATGATCCGCAAGACGGTGCCCGCTCCGGCGGGTGGACGCGATGGGGCGTGTGCGGTTAGCTTGGCCGCCATTGCCGCGGTGATCGGAGGGTAGCAGACGATGAGCCGGCTGACGCAGATCTTTCTCGCCGGCCTTCTGGCCGCGCTGCCGCTGCTGCTGACGGTTTTCGTCACTGCCTGGGTCGTGTCGCTGCTGGTAGATTATGCCGGTCCGCGAAGCCGGTTCGGCCAGCTCCTGGTCTCGCTGGGGCTCAGCCTCGATGCGGGGGGCGTCGCGCCCTACGTCGTGGGACTAGCCCTGGTGCTGGCGGCAATCTTCGTGCTCGGGCTGCTGGTTGAATCGCGTCTCGGCACCTGGGTCGCGACACTCGTCGAGCGGCTGATCCGGCGCATTCCCATCGTCTCCAGTTTGTATGATCTGTCCAAGCGCTTCACGTCGATCGTCGACACGGGAGGCGGCGACAATCTGAAAAGCATGAGCGCGGTGTGGTGCTTCTTCGGCGGCGAGCCGGGCGCGGCGGTGCTGTGCCTGTTGCCGTCGGCGAAGCCGGTGCTGATCAATGGGCAGGAGTACGTCGGCATCCTGGTGCCGTCGGCGCCGGTGCCGGTCGGTGGTGCGCTGATCTATGTGCCGCCCGGCTGGATCAAGCCGGCCGAGGGCGGCGTCGAGCGGTTGATGAGCGTCTACGTGTCGATGGGTGTCACGCCGCCCGCCGGCACGCCGGCGAGCGCGCCGGGAGGCAGCGTCCGCAATGCTTGAGGCGTGCCATGCGGCACCCCTACTCCAGGAGGCCGATGCCACGCTTCTCGCGCCATTCCAATGCCGCCTTCTCGGCAACGGCTCGATCCGCCTTGGGCAGCTTGGCGATCTCTTTGTCGAGCGCCTCGTCGACGACGCCGTTGGCCTTGGCGATGACCCGCCACTTGGCGCTCTCGGTCAAGCTCTTGTCGACGCCGATGCCGTCCTTGTAGACATGCGCGAGGCGGTTCTGCGCCCCGGCAATGCCGTCCTCCGCTGCCTCCTTCAGATAGCCGATCGCCTTCGGCTCGTCGGCCGTCAGTCCGAGGCCGCGCAACAGCATCACCGCATACTCGTACTTGGCGACCGCCATGCCCTGGTCGGCGGCGGCGCGGATCCAGCGCGAGGCCTCGGCGGCGTCGTTCGGCAGTCCGACGCCATGCTGGTAGAGCGTGCCGAGATCGTATTGCGCGGCGGCGAGCCCTTTCTCCGCAGCGAAGCGGATGTGGGCAGCGGCGCGATAGGGGTTTTCGGGCTTGCCCTCACCCTTGAGGAACAACAGGCCGAGGTTGTAGTTCGCGGCCGGGTGACCGGTCTTGGCGGCAGTCTCGAAATGGGCGGCGGCGGCGGCGAGGTCCTTCGCGACACCGCGGCCCTCGGCCTTCATCAGGCCGATCGCGAACTCGGCATTGACATCGCCGAGCGCGGCACCCTTGGCGAACGATTCCGCCGCCCGCTTGTCGTCGCGTGGCACGCCGAGCCCTTCCGAGTAGATGCGGCCGATCAGCGTGTGGGCCGACGGCTCGCCACGCGCAGCCGCCGCTTCGGCGAGCGACAGCGCGGTCAGATAGCTGCCACGGTCGAAGGCGAGATAGGCTTCGTCGTCACCCTCCGGTCCCGTCTTGGCATGCGTGCTGGTCGTCGGGCCGGACAGGGCCGGCCGTGCCTTTGGCCCGGTATCGGGCTTCGCCACGCCGCCGGCCGGCTTCGGCGTCGAAGGCTTGGAGAGCGCCGGCCCGCTCGACCACGAGCTCGTCTCGGCATGTGTGGGAGTCGCGGCGAGCGCGGCCGCCGCGAGCAGCAGCGCCCCTGTCACGGTGCGCGCGACGATCGGCGAGCTCACGACACGCCCTCCCTGCGGGCGAGTGCGCGCGCGACCATTTCGACCCGCTCGGCCACCTCTGCCGGAGATGCCCCGGCGGCGAGGCGCACGGCGAGGAAGTCCACGCCGGCCTCGGCGAGGTCTCGTGCGTCCTCCGCGTCCGCACAGTCGAACGCGACGCACGGCACCTCGAAGATCTCGCTCCACCACGCGCACAGATCGAGTCGGTCGGCGCGTGCGGCCTCGGTATCGCCGGCGGCAATCGAAAACGCGACATAGTCCGCGCCGGCCTCGCCGAGCGTCATCGCGTCGTGACGCGAGGACCCCGCCTCGACGCCGACGATCGCCCGTCCGCCGACCGTCTCACGCGCCTGGCGAAAGCGCTGCTCGATGTCGCTCGACCATGTGAGGTGTACGCCGTCGGCGCCGAGTGCGCGGGCTAGCGCGTCGTCGTCCTCGATCAGCGCAGCGATGCCGTCCTTCTGCGCCAGCTCGAGCGCAGCGCGCACGGAGTCGGCCGACAGAACCGCACCGCACGCCGGCGCGAGCAGCACCGCGCGGACGGGGGCCGCGTCGAGGGCCGCACGAAGTCGTGCGACGGCCCCGGCAGCGTCGGCCACCTCGACGATCAGATACAGGCCTTGCGGCTCACCGTCCGGCGCCATGGTCCCCGTTTCCCGGCTGCTGCGAAACGCGAGCCTATCCGCCTCGAACAAGGCGAAAAAGGGGCTCGAATCTGGGTCTCGACAATCCAGGGCCGGAGAGCGCCCGGAGCGCACCGGGCGGTGGACGTAAGGGATTGGGTCGAACCGTCCTCTAGCCCGACCGGCGGCCTGCCCCGCCGCCGGCGATCTCCCACACGGCGGCGAGCTTGCGGGCCGATGCCTTGAGCGCCGCAATTTGCTCGCGCGCGCGCTCGACCGACAGTCGCGGCGAGGGGCCGTGCAACGCCAGGGCGCCGAGCGCGCGGCCGGTCCGGTCGAGGATCGGCACCGCGGCGCCGATGATACCGACGGTGTATTCCTCGTCGTTGACGGCGAAGCCCGCGGCGCGGATCCGGTCGAGCTCGGCGGCGAGCGTATCCGGCGAGGTGATCGTGTTGCGCGTGTAGGCCCTGAGCGGCACGGCGCCGAGGAGTGCATCGCGGATGCCCGCATCGAGATAGGCGAGCAGAACTTTTCCACCCGACGTACAGTAGGCCGGGACGCGGCTGCCGGCGGCGAGATGCACGCGTAGCGACCACTCGGCCTCGATCCGGTCGAGATAGACGAATTCGAGCCCGTCGAGCACACCGACATTGCAGGTCTCACCGACCTTCCTCACGGTCTCGGCCAGGATGGCGCGCACCGGAGCAGCCTGGTTGCGGGTCGAGAGCGCGGCGAGCGCGAGAGCGTTGAGGCGCGGGCCGATTGCATAGCGCTCGCGCGAGGGATCGCGGATCAAGAGGCCGGTCTCCGACAGCTGCTGGAGTACGCGGTGTATGGTCTGCCGCGGCAGACCGAGCTCAGCCGTCAGATCCGGCAGCCCCACAGGGCGCGGGTGGGAGGCCACGGCCTCGAGTACGAGCAACGACTTCTCCAGCGCCGAGAGGCGATCGGCGACATCGGGATCGGGCTTGACCGGGAGCGTGCCCGATCGAGTGTTGCGGGTTCGCGTCGGCCTCGCCGCCATGTGCCGGCTCCATCTCGCGGGTTTTCCAGGCGGCCCGCGCGCAGGTGCAAGACCGGACGCAAGCGATTGACAAGCTCGCATCGATGATAAAAAGTAGGACAACATGTCCCGGTTTTCAATCTCGATCCAGGACCGGGCCGCACTTGCCGAGAAGAGCAGGAGAAACAGGGCCTCCGGTCGGGCGCCGGAGTGCCGATCCAACCGGGGAAGGAAACGCCATGCTCAAAGGAATGGACAAGCTTCTCGCCGCCGGCCTCGCGTTGGCGCTCGTGCCGATGGCCGCCGTGATATCGAGCGGGGCGATGGCCGAGGGGCCGTTCCCCGATCGCGCGATCGAGTTCATCGTGCCGTGGGGCCCCGGCGGCGGCGCGGACCAGCTCGCACGTCTCGTCGGCAAGCTGGCCGAGCCCGACCTGGGCCAGGCGATGCCGGTCGTCAACGTGGCCGGAGCGACCGGTGCGACCGGCATGGCCAAGCTGCTCGCGGCACCCGCCGACGGCCACTCGGTTGCCATCTATATCGCCGACAGCCACGCACTCCTCGCTGGACAGAATCCGCGCTGGACGATGGCCGACATCACGCCCGTGGCGGTGATGATCAAGGGGCCGTCGTTCCTGTTCGTGGCCAACGACAGCCGCTTCAAGAGTTGGGCCGACTTCGAGAAGGAGGCCAAGGAGAAGCCGGGGACGCTCAAGGTCGCAACCCTCGGCTTCGGCAGCGTCGACGACTTCACGCTGAGGAGCTTCGAGGTGAAGGGCATCAAGATAGTGCAGGTGCCGTTCGCCAAGCCGAGCGAGCGCTATGTGTCGATCCTCGGTGGTCATGCCGACGCGCTCTACGAGCAAGCCGGCGACGTTGGCCAGTTCATCAAGGGCAACCAGATGCGACCGCTGATGATCTTCGGCAAGGAGCGCCATCCCGCGTTCAAGGATACGCCGACCTCGCACGAGCTCGGCTTCAACGTCGCGCTGCCGCAGTTCCGCTCGATCGTGGTGCGTTCGGGCACGCCTGCCGACCGCGTCAAGCGTCTCTCTGATGCGCTCACCAAGGTCGCCGCGACCGACGAGTTCAAGCAATTCCTCGCCGACCAGTACGCGAGCGCCGACAGCTTCATGGATGCGAGCAATGCCGGTGCCTACATCGACGCCCAGCTGGTCGAGATGAAGGCACTGGCAGGGGCCAAGTGATGGTGGCCGAGCGGCTCAAGGAGTGCGTCCCCTACCTGATCGCTCTCGTCGCCGCGGCCGTTTTGTGGGGGCTGACGAGCGCGATCACCTTCGATGCCCGCCCAGGCCAGATCGGACCGACGTTCTGGCCACGCGCGGCCATCGCGCTGATGGCGCTCTCGGCACTGGTGGAGATATCGCGCATCTTGCTGGCCAGAGGTGGCGAGCGGCTGATCACTGGCGTCGGCGACGCGCTGCAGGGCGAGGAGCACGACGCGCATCCCGAGCCGAGCATGCCGCAGTTGCTCGCCGGCGGCGTCGCGCTGACCGTGGCATTCGGTCTCCTCGTGACATCGCTCGGCTTTCTGCTTTCGGTCCTGCTCTATCTCGTCGCCTTCATGTATCTCGGCCGCTATCGCAATCACCTGGTGATCTGGACCTCCTCCCTCGTCGGAACGCTGCTGATCGCGGTCGTGTTCCTGAAGATCGTCTATGTGTCGCTGCCGCGCGGGGTGGCCCCTTTCGATTCCCTGACGCAGGCGATCGTCGACCTGCTGTCGCTCCGCTAGGTTGAGTCAAGGAGCCCGGTCCCGCAATGCTCGCACTCCTGGCCGATATCGCATCGGGCTTCATGAGCTGCCTCGAGCCGGTCAACCTGCTGATGATCATCGTCGGCATCGTCGTCGGGCTGCTGGTCGGCGTCCTGCCCGGGCTGACGCTGGTCATGGGTGTCATCCTGGTGCTGCCCTTCACCTACAAGATGGATGTGACCGCCTCAATCGTGCTGCTCGCCGCGATGTACGTCTCGGGCACCTATGGCGGCGCCTTCACCTCGATCCTGTTCCGCATCCCGGGCGAGCCGATCCATGTGCCGCTGCTGTGGGACGGCTACGAGATGGCGCGCGCCGGCAGGCCGGCCAAGGCGCTCGGGTGGACGCTCGTCGCGGCACTCGTCGGCGGCGTGGTGTCGTGGCTCATCATGGTGCTGTTGACCAAGTCGGTGGCAGATTTCGCACTCCGGTTCTCGACCCCGGAGTATTTCGCCATCGTCGCCTTCGGCCTCGCGAGCGTCATCGCGCTTGGCCGCGGCGGGCTCGCAAGCGCGTTCATCAGTCTGGCGCTCGGACTGATCATCGCCTCCGTCGGCACCGATCCGATCTACGGCTCGTTCCGTTTCACGCTCGGTCTGCCGCTGCTCGCCGACGGCATCGAGTTCCTCGTGGTCATGGTCGGCGCCTACGGACTCGGCGAGGTGCTCTCGCGCCTCGAGCGCGGCTTTGCCGGCCAGCCGGTGCAGCGGGTCGGCGACACCCGCACGGAGCTGCCGAGCCTCGCCGAGGTCGCCGCGGTCAAGGGCATGCTGCTGCGCTCGTCGCTACTCGGCAACATCATCGGCATCGTGCCGGGCGCCGGCGCGACGATCGCCTCCTTCGTGAGCTACGGCGTCGAATGCCAGATCGGCCGCCACCGCGACGAGATGGGGCGCGGCACCGTCGAGGGCATTGTCGCGCCGCAGAGCGCAGCGACGGCTTCCGTTGGCGGCGCGCTGGTGCCGCTGCTTGCACTCGGCATTCCGGGCAGCGGCGCGACCGCGGTGATCCTCGGCGCCTTCATGCTGCACGGGGTGCAGCCCGGCCCGCAAGTGCTGGCGACCTCCGCGCACATCGTCTACACGATCTTCGCCTCGCTGCTGATCGGCGTCGTCCTGATGTGCGTGCTCGGCTACTTCGCCATTCGCCCGCTGGTGCGCATCCTCGATTTTCCGGAGGCAGTCGTGTCGGCGTTCGTCGTCGTCCTATGCTTCATCGGCGCGCTGTCGATCCGCGGCAACATCACCGATCTCTGGCTGATGATCGGCTTCGGCGTGATCGGCTACGTGTTCGAGCGCTACAGCTTCCCGATCGCCCCGCTGGTGCTCGGCGTCATTCTCGGCCCGATCGCCGAGGAGAGCTTCATGAACGCCATGATCAGCTATTCCAACGACTGGACCGTGTTCTTCACCCGGCCGCTGTCCGGGGCGATCATGGCCGCGACGGCGCTGACCTTGGCTCTTCCGATCGCCACCGCCTTTCGGGCGCGGCGCAGAGGAGCGCAACGGACATGATGCAGGCAAGACCGAGGTGATGGAAGTGCAATGGCAGAGCCAATGAGACGACAGGAACCGTGCGCCGGCGAGGCGGCTGCGGTCGTCGGTGTGTTGATGACCCGCGCTCGCCGGGCGATGGCCGAGTACGCGCGCGAAATCGCCGCGCACGGCCAGCCGCGCATCGACGAGGCGGTGACGGCGCTCGCATGGTCGATCTACAAGCCGGAGAATGCGCGCCGTCTGGCTGAGATCGCCGTCGAGGTGACCGGCCTCGGCAACGTCGACAGCAAGGTCGTCAAGAACCAGCGCAAGACCTTCGGCACCCTGCGCGATCTCCTTCGCGTCAAATCGACCGGCATCATCGAGGAGATCCCCGAGCGCGGCCTCGTCAAGTGGGCGAAACCGGTCGGCGTCGTCGCTGCGGTCACGCCGTCGACCAACCCTTCCGCGACGCCGGTCAACAAGGCAATGATGGCACTGAAGGGCGGCAACGCGGTCATCATCGCTCCGCCGCCCTCGGCTTGGGCGGCGAGCGAGCCAGCGGTCGCCGGCATGCGGGCCGAGCTTGCCCGCATCGGCCTTCCCGAGGATCTGGTGCAGATCCTGCCGAGCCCAGTGACCCGCGAGATGACCACGGAGCTGATGGCGGGCTGCGATCTCGTCGTCTGCACCGGCAGCCAGAAGAACGTACGCCAAGCCTACTCGAGCGGCAAGCCGGCGCTCGGCGTCGGCCTCGGCAACGCGCCGGTGATCGTCGACGAGACGGCGGACCTCGACGACGCGGCGCGCAAGATCACGCTGTCGAAGACGTTCGACAACGCGACCTCGTGCTCGTCGGAGAACGCGCTCGTCATCGTCGACGCGGTCTATGACGCAGCGCTCGCCGCGCTCGAGCGGGCCGGCGGCTATATGGCCGACGCGGCCGAGCGCCAGCGCATTGTCGACAGGCTGTGGATCGACGGCCAGCTGAACCGCAAGGTGATCGCACAGGGCCCCGAGGCGCTGATCGAGGTCTTCGAGCTGTCGAAGCGCGCCGAGGGCTGCAGGTTCGTGCTGGTCGAAGAGACCGGTATCGGCAAGGCCCATCCGCTTTCGGGCGAAAAGCTATCTCTGGTGCTGACCATCTATCGCGCCCGCGATTTCATCGACGCCAAGTCGATCGTGCAGCGGATCCTCGCCTATCAGGGCCGCGGCCACTCGTGCGGCATCCACACCCGTGACATGGCGCGGGCGCGAGCGCTCGCCGAGGAGACCGACGTCGTCCGCGTGCTGGTCAACCAGGCGCATACGTTCGGCAACGGCGGCAGCTTTGACAACGGCCTGCCGTTCACGCTGACCATGGGCTGCGGATCGTGGCAGGCCAACTCGTTTTCCGACAACCTCAACTGGCGCCTGTTCGTCAACATCACCCATCTCGTGACGACGATCCCCGAGGATAGACCCCCGGAGGAGGCGCTGTTCGGCAGCTACTGGGCGAAATTCGGCAAGTAGGGGAGGAGCCCCGTGAACTTCGAGGAGCACGTGGCGAAGGCGCTGCTGACCCGCTTCGGGATCGTCATCCCCGAGGGCATCCTCGCGACCACTCCGTCCGAGGCCGGGGCGGCTGCGGCGAGGATCGGTGCATCGGTCGTCAAGGCGCAAGTGCCGACCGGCAAGCGTGGCAAGGCCGGCGGCATCAGGCTGGCGGCCACGGCGGCAGAGGCGGTGGCTCATGCCAGCGCCATACTCGGCATGGAGATCGCCGGCTGGAAGGTCGGCAAGGTCCTCGTCGAGCAGCAGACGGCAATCGCGCGCGAGCTCTATGCCGCCATCATCGGCGACACCGCCACCAAGCAGCCGATGCTGTTGTTCTCGGCCTTGGGCGGGATCGACGTCGAGGAGCAGGCGGCAAGCAATCCGGAGGCGATGCGCCGCATCCCGATCTCGATCGAGAGCGGTCTCGACGCCGCTACGGCGCGCACAGCGATCGCCGGTCTCGGACTCGATACCATCGAACCCCGCCTGGCCGAGGTTCTGCTCGGGCTCTATCGCGCATGGTGCGCGCTCGATGCCGAGCTGGTCGAGATCAATCCGCTGGCCGTGACGAGAGACGGCCGCATCGTCGCGCTCGACTGTAAGCTGACGGTGGACGATTCCGCTGCCCCGCGTCAGGCGGAGATCGCTGCGCTGGCAGCACCAGAGCGGATGACGCCGCTCGAGGCAAAGGCTGCCGCCGCCGGCCTCAGGTATATCGAGCTCGGCGGCTCGGTCGGTGTGCTCGCCAACGGGGCCGGCCTTACGATGACGACGATGGACGTCGTCGCCCACTACGGCGGCTCGCCGGCGAACTTCCTCGAGATCGGCGGCGAGGCCTACACCAAGGCCAGGACGGCATTGTCGATCCTGCTTGAGAACCGCAACATCGAGAGCCTGCTGGTCAACTTCTGCGGCGCATTCGCACGCACCGACGTGATGGCCGAAGGCGTGATCGCTGCCTGGGAGGAGCTGAAGCCGGACATCCCGATCTTCTTCACCATCCACGGCACCGGCGAGGACGAGGCCGTGGCGCTGGTGCGCGCTCGGCTCGGCATCGAGCCCTACGACCTGATGGACGACGCGGTGAAGGCGGCGGTGGCGGCGGCCGGAGGCAGGAGGGCCGCATGATCCCGCGCAAGCATCACCGGATCCTGGTGCAGGGCATCACCGGCAAGCAGGGCACGTTCTGGACCAAGGCGATGCAGGACTACGGCTCGACTGTCGTCGGTGGCGTCAATCCGAGCAAGGCCGGCACCGAGCATCTCGGCGTGCCGGTGTTCGCGACCGCCCGGGATGCGGCGCGCGCCGTCCCTTTCGACATCGCCTGCATGTTCATTCCGCCGATGATGGCCAAGGCCGCGGCAATCGACGCCTGCGAGGCCGGAGCCAAGCTGCTCGTCTGCCTGACCGAGCACATTCCGGCCCAGGACGTGATGGAGATCCACGTGGCGGCACGCGCCAGTGGCACGCGCGTGGTCGGCCCGAACACCGCCGGCCTCGTCACTGTCGGCGAGTGCTTCGTCGGCATCATGCCGGCATTCAACGACCGCGTGTTCAAGCCGGGTAGCATCGGCGTCATTTCGCGCTCGGGCAGCCTCGGCACGTTGATCTGTCTCAACCTCGCGCAGGCCGGGTTCGGCCAGACGGTGTTCTACGGCGTCGGCGGCGATCCGATGATCGGGACCGATAGTGCCGACGCGCTGAGGATTCTCGATGCCGATCCGGCAACCGAGGCGGTCGTGCTGTGCGGCGAGATCGGCGGGAACGCAGAGGAGCGCGCCGCAGATTACGCGCGGACCATGCGCAAGCCGGTGGTCGCGTTCCTCGCCGGACGCCACTCGCCGCTCGGTAAGAAGATGGGGCACGCCGGTGCGATCGTGGCCGGCGGCAAGGGCGATTACGCGTCCAAGCGGCGCGCTCTCGAGGCGGCTGGCGTCACCGTCGCCGATGTGCCGAGCGAGATTCCGCGCCTCATCGCAGCGATGAGCAAGGCGGCATGAGCGGAGCGCCCCAGTCGCATAGTCCAACGGCGCCACGAGACAGGAAAAGGGAATCCCTACGATGCGCATGACCACCGAGGAAGCCTTCGTCAAGGTTCTGCAGATGCACGGCATCAGCCAGGCGTTCGGCATCATCGGCTCGGCGATGATGCCGATCTCCGACCTGTTCCCGAAGGCCGGGATCAAGTTCTGGGACTGCGCGCACGAGTGCAACGCCGGCATGATCGCCGACGGATATACGCGCTCGACCGGCCGCATGAGCATGGCGATCGCGCAGAACGGGCCCGGCATCACCAACTTCGTCACCCCGATCAAGACGGCCTACTGGAACCACACGCCCTTGCTGCTCGTCACACCGCAGGCGGCGAACCGGACGATCGGCCAGGGCGGCTTCCAGGAGATGGAGCAGATGGCGCTGTTCCGCGATTGCGTCTGCTACCAGGAGGAGGTGCGCGATCCTTCCCGCATGGCCGAGGTGTTGAACCGGGTCATCGAGCGAGCGTGGCGCGGCTCGGCGCCGGCCCAGATCAACGTGCCGCGCGACTTCTGGACCCAGGTGATCGACATCGAGTTACCGCAGGTGGTCCGTCTCGAGCGTCCGAGCGGTGGTGAGGACGCGATTGGCGCGGCTGCGCGGCTGCTGTCCGAGGCCAGGTTCCCGGTCATGCTCAATGGCGCGGGCGTCGTCATCGGCAGTGCGATCGACGCCAGCCGGCGGCTCGCCGAGCGCCTCGACGCTCCGGTCTGCTGCGGCTACCAGCACAACGACGCGTTCCCGGGCTCGCATCCCCTTTCGTGCGGACCGCTCGGCTACAACGGCTCGAAGGCGGCAATGGAGCTGATCGCCAAGGCAGACGTGGTGCTGGCGCTCGGCACGCGCCTCAATCCGTTCTCGACCCTGCCAGGCTACGGCATCGACTACTGGCCCAAGGCGGCGCGGATCATCCAGGTGGATATCAATCCGGATCGGATTGGCCTCACCAAGAAGGTCACCGTCGGCATCTGCGGCGATGCGCGCAAGGTCGCCGAAGGCATTCTCGCACGGCTATCTCCGACCGCAGGGGACGCCGGCCGCGAAGAGCGCCGCGCATTGATCCATCAAACCAAGTCGGCGTGGCGACAGGCGCTGGCCTCGATGGACCACGAGGACGACGATCCCGGCACGACCTGGAACGCGCGCGCGCGCGCCAGCCAGCCGGACCGCATGTCACCGCGCATGGCATGGCGGGCCATTCAATCGGTGCTGCCGACGAATGCCATCATTTCGAGCGACATCGGGAACAATTGCGCGATCGGCAACGCGTACCCCTCGTTCGAGGAGGGCCGAAGGTACATGGCGCCGGGCCTGTTCGGGCCGTGCGGATACGGCCTGCCGTCGATCCTCGGGGCCAAGATCGGCCGCCCCGACCTGCCCTGCGTCGGCTTCGCCGGCGACGGTGCGTTCGGCATCTCGATGAACGAGATGACGGCGTGCGGTCGCAACGACTGGCCGGCGATCACGATGGTGATCTTCCGCAACTACCAGTGGGGCGCGGAGAAGCGCAACACGACGCTGTGGTTCAACGACAACTTCGTCGGCACCGAGCTGAACGTCGGCGTCGCATATGCCAAGGTGGCGGAGGGCTGCGGCCTCAAGGGCGTGCAGGTCATGACGATGGATCAGTTGAGCGCCGCGCTTGCCGCTGCCATCGAGGAGCAGATGAATGGCAACGTGACCACCTTCATCGAGGTGGTGCTCAACCAGGAGCTCGGCGAGCCGTTCCGGCGCGATGCGATGAAAGCGCCGGTGGCGGTGGCCGGAATCGATCCGGCCGACATGCGCGCGCAGCAGGCCGGTTGAGCTGGCGGCGGCGATGCCGCGCGCCGGGCGCCAGAGCCCCAGGACGGGCGTCAGCCCCGTAGCACCGTCGGCAGCCAAAGCGCGAGCTGCGGGAACAGGAGCACGAGCGCAAGGCCGATGAGCTGCAGGATCATGAACTGCATCATACCGAGATAGATATCGGTCAGCTTCCAGTCCGGCACAACGCCCTTGAGAAAGTAGGCCGACAAGGCGACCGGCGGCGATAGCCATGCGGTCTGCAGACAGACTGCAACGAGCGTGCAGAACCACACGAGGTCGATGCCGAGCTTCTGCACCAGCGGCAGCATGATCGGCACCACGATCAGTACGATCGGCACCCATTCCAGCGGCCACGCCAGCACGAAGATGACGATGAGGATCAGCGCCAGCATCGCCATCGGCGGAAGCGGGAGCTCCAGCAGTGCGTCGGCGATCATGTTCGCCGTGCCGAGTCGCGAGAAAATGGCGCCGAAATAGTTGGACGCCGCGACCAGCAGGAGAATCATGCAGCTGACCTCGAGCGTCGCGTAGACCGCGCGTTGCAGCCGCTCCCACGTCATTGTGTTCGACACGATCGTCAGCAGGAACACGACGAAGGCGCCGATCGCTCCGGCGTCGGTCGGTGTCGCGATGCCGGCCAGAATGACCCCGAGGGTGGCAAGGATCGCGATCACTACTGGAATGACGCCGATCGATAGCTCCTTGATCACCTCCAATTTGCTGTCGGCGTGCAGCTCCGGCGGCAGCGGTGGGCCGAGCGAGGGATCGATGAAGCTGCGCCCCAGGCAGTAGGAGATGTAGAGGAAGGCGAGCAGCAGGCCCGGCAGCACGGCGGCGGCAAACAGATCCGTTGTCGGCACGCCGACCACCGGCCCCATCACGATCAGCATCACGCTCGGCGGGATCAGGATGCCGAGCGTGCCGCCGGCGGTGATTGCGCCGGCCGACATGCGGACATCGTAGCCCGAGCTCATCATCGACGGGGCCGCCATCACCCCGAGCAGCGTCACCGACGAGCCGACGATCCCCGTCGCGGCGGCGAAGATGGTCGCTGTGATCAGCACCGCGAGATAGAGCGAGCCGCGCAATCCGGCGAGCAGCTGCTGCACGCCGTGGAACATGCGCTTCATCAGGCCCGACTGCTCGAGCAGATAGCCCATGAACAGGAAGAACGGCACCGAGGCGAGCGAGGTCTCCTTCATCACCGAGAAGAACTGCAGCGTCATGAGGTGGATCGACACCTCGCCGAGCGCATACCAGCCGACGCCGAGCGCGATGGCGATCAGCGTGAACGAGATCGGAAAGCCGATGAAGATCGCGACGAACAGGATGGCGAGCGCGACCAGCCCGTACCACTCGTTAGGCATTGGGCGCGTCCTCTGCCTCGGCACCTGGCATCGGGTGCGGTCGCGAGATCCAATGTCCAGTCCTGGCGGCGTGGATGGACCGCAGCAGCTCGCTCGTGCCCTGGATCAGCAGCAGCAGGCAAGTGACGGGCAGCACCAGCTTCAGCGGGTAGATCACTGGCATCCACGGCGAGGTGACGCTGCGCTCGCCGCGTCCGAAGGATGTCAGGAAGAAATCCCAGGTGACATCGAGGAAGATGATCAGCGGCGGAAAGTAGAACAGCAGGTAGCAGATCGCATCGACGACGCCCTGTGTGCGCGGCGACCATCCACCGTAGAGCGAATCGGTGCGAATGTGGCCGCCCCGCAGAAGCGTATAGGCCGAGCCGAGCATGAAGAACGCGCCGTATGTCATGAACGTCATGTCGTAGGCCCAGATCGTCGGCGCGTTGAACGCATAGCGAGCCACGACCTCGTAGACGAGGCTCATCACCATCGGCACGATCAGCCAGCCGACGATGCGCCCCGACCACAGGGCGACAGTGTCGAGCTGGCGCACCAGCCGAACGAGTCCCGATTTCTCGTCGTGCAACATGGATACCCCGTTCGGCGTCTATTCTTGTGCGATCCATCAGGATGGCGAGGGATCGGTCGCCGCCGGCTCGCACCTGTGCCGGCGGCGGAGCGTGAGGCTACTTCTTGAGCGCGGAATTACCGAGCTCGGAGTACAGATCGAGAATCTTCGTCCAATACGGAACGACCGTCTTGGCGAAATTGCGCTGGCTGTCGAGCACCTCCTTGAAGAAGGCGTCCTTGGCCGCGTAGCGGTCCAGGACCACGTTGGTCGCGCGCACGAACTCGGGGAAGAAGTCCTTCGGTGTGTCGAGGATCTGCACGCCGTGCTTCTCGCGCAGCTCGACGATCGCCTGCGCGTTGCGGGCGACGTTGAACGAGTAGGTCTCGGTCATCGAAGCCAGCGCCGCTCCCTTCAGGATCTCCTTGAGGTCGGGCGAGAGCTTGTCATGGAAGCCCTTGTTCCACAGCACCTCGCCGATGTCGGTCGACTGGTGCAGGCCCTGCAGGTAGTAGTGCTTCCAGATCGTGTGCAGGCCGAGATTGCGATCATCCGCGGGGCCGATCCACTCGGCGGCGTCGATGGTGCCGCGCTGCGCCGCCGGCACGATCTCGCCACCCGGCATGGCGACCGCCGCGATCCCCATCTCCTTGAAGATCTCGCCCGTGATGCCTGGCGGCGAGCGATATTTCAAGGTCTTGAAGTCGGCGACGTCTTTGATCGGCCGCTTGAACCAGCCGAGCGGATCGGGGCCCATCGGCTGCACCATCAGCGGCACGACCTTGAGCTTCAGCACGTCGGCGTAGAACTTTTCGAGCAGCTGTGTCCCACCGCCCTCGAGCAGCCAGGCGACGTGCGTCAGCTGATCCATGCCGGCTCCCGCGCCCGCCATCGGATTGGAGAACAGGCCCGCAGCCGGGTGTTTGCCGGACCAGTAGTGGGTCCAGGCATAACCACCCTCGACGATGCCCTTGTCGACGGCATCGAGGATTTCGAACGCCGGAACGATGGCGCCGTCCGGCAGCACCTCGATCTTGAGGCGCCCGTTGGACATCTTGTCGACCCGGTCGGCATAGCGCTTCAGCAGCTCGAAGTAGATGCTCGCGGTGGGCACCGCGGTCTGCATGCGCACCTTCTGCTGGGCTTGTACGCCCGCGCTCGCGAGGCCGAGCAGCAGCGCGATCGCTCCGACGAATGAGAGCAGTCGTCTCATGGGATGTCTCCTCCTTGTCTGCTTATGGTTGTGATTGGTGGTTGCCGGCAGCGGTTCCCCTGTCTAGCCCATGCTGTTGGCCTCCATTCTCGCGGGCACTCCCTCGACACCCTGGGTGCGGGCAGTGATGGCGCGTGGCTTGGCGTCGGCGCAGATCATGTCCGCGGCCTTCTCGCCGATCATGATCGCGGGCAGATTGGTATTTCCGGAGACGAGTGTCGGCATGATCGAGCAGTCGGCGACCCAGAGCGCCTCGACGCCCCTCACACGCAATCTGGGATCGACCACTGCGCCGTCGTCGCTGCCCATCCGGCAGGTGCCCGACGGATGGAAGATCGTCGCGCCGTTCTGCCGGGCGAACGTCAGCAGATCCTCCTCCGTCCTGGCCCGAGTTCCGGGGAGCACCTCCTCGGCGATCTCGTCGGCGAGCGGCCGCGTCGCAGCGAGCTTGCGGGCGAATCCGACCGCGGCGATCGCGCAGCGCCGATCGGTCTCGGCGTCGAGATAGTTGGCGTGCATGCGCGGGGCTTGCAGTGGATCGGGTGAGGCGAGCTCGAGGTGGCCGCGGCTTTCCGGGCGCAGCTGGCAGACCGAAAGCGTGCAGCCGGAGAACGGATGCACGGCTCCACCGGCCATGTCGGCGCTGAGCGTCGCGATGTGGAACTGGATATCGGGCGTCAGCGACTGTGGCAGCACCCGCGTGAACAGGCCACCCTGGTTGATTCCGACCGCGAGCGGACCCGAGCGGGCCAGCGCCCATTGCAGACCGATGCGCGCCCGACCGATCCACGAGTTCAGCTGATCGTTGGTGGTGATCGGCCGCTTGCAGCGGTAGATGAGGCGGACCTGCAGGTGATCCTGCAGATTGCGCCCGACCTCCGGCCGGTCGACCAGGACGCTGACGCCGTGTGTCGCGAGATGGGCAGCGGGCCCGATGCCGGAGAGCATCAAGAGCTGCGGGGACTGCAGTGCGCCGGCAGAGAGAATGACACCGCGGGTTGCGCGGATCGTACGCTCGACGCCCTTGTGCAGGAAGCGGACACCGACGGCGCGGCGGCGGCTCATGACAATTCCCGTCGCGTAGGCGGACGTGACAACCTGGAGATTGGAGCGGCCATGGGCGGGCCTCAGGTAGGCCTTGGCCGCGCTGACGCGCAGGCCATTGCGGGTCGTCAGCTGGTAGTAGCCGACGCCCTCCTGGCGCGCGCCGTTGAAGTCCCGTGTCCGGTGCACGCCGAGCGACTCGGCGGCGGCGATCACGGCCTCGATCAGGGGGTGCGGGCGCCGGATGCTGGTGACGGCGAGCGGCCCGGTGGTTCCATGCAGGCCTCCCGCCGGGCCGAGGTCGTTCGACTCGAGCCTCTTGAAATAGGGCAGCACGTCGCGCCACGACCAGCCCGGGTTTCCGAGCGCGTGCCAGCGTTCGTAGTCCTCCTGTTGACCGCGGATCGCGATCAGTCCGTTGATTGAGCTGGAGCCGCCGAGCACGCGTCCGCGCGGCCAGTAGATCCGCCGGCCGGCCATGTTGGGCTCGGGCTCGGTGTAGAAGCGCCAGTTGACGGCATCGCTCCACATCGTCTTGCCGTAGCCGATCGGGAGATGGATCCAGAAGCTGGTGTCCCTCGGCCCGGCCTCGAGCAGTGTGACGCGGGTGTCGGGGTGCTCGCTCAGCCGGCTCGCGATCGCGCACCCGGACGATCCGGCGCCGACGATCACGAACTCGCACTCGTCTGAGGACATGTGGCCCGAACCTCGCCCAGCGTCGGCGCCGAGTGCAGCAGACACCAGGGTGATCGTCAACTAGAGAATGAAACATGGCATTTCATTTTTTTTCTTTAGACCTCTCGCCATGTTGACCGCTGGCGGCCAAATGCGGCTATTGTGCCGATCCGGCAGCAACGCCCGCTGCCGTTTGCAGTGCGAAAGGATGCCGTCGTGACGATCCTCGGCGGGCAGCGTGTCAAGTCGAGCCGGTCCAGCAAGAGCGGACGTCGCACAGCGGCACGTGGGAGTCCGCGCGCGGTGCCGGCGCTCTCGACGCAGCTTCGCGTGCTCGATCTGCTGGGCCTCGTCGCAACGAGCGAGCGGCCGCTGGCGCTGCCGGAGATCACGGCCGAGCTCGGCGCCTCCAAGCCGACGGTGTTTCGCATGTGCCAGCGATTGGAGGCGGCCGGCTATCTGGAGCGCGAGCCGGGCGGCCGGCGCTTCCGCATCGGCCCGAGCCTGGTGCGGCTCGGCATGCTGGCGGTACGGGTCGGCGGCGCCAACGTCGAGCGCCATGCGATCCTCGAGGCCCTGGTCGCCGCGATCGGAGAGACGTGCAACTGCACGATGCTGGCCGGCAGCGAGGTCTACTATCTCGATCGTGTCGAGACACGCTGGCCGCTGCGGATGCATCTGGAGCCGGGCTCGCGCGTCCCCGTGCACTGCACGGCGAGCGGCAAGCTGTTTCTCGCCAACCTCGAGCCGGCCGCGCGCGACGCGCTGATCGGTCATCTACGGCTGGAGCCGCATACGCCCTCGACGATCACCTCGCGCAAGGCGCTGGTCGCGGCGCTGGAGGCGATCCGAGTTCGGGACTACAGCATTGACGACGAGGAGTTCCTGGTCGGCCTGATCGCGATTGCCGTTCCGGTGCGCGATCGTGCCGGCAAGGTGGTGGCGGCGCTCGCCTGTCACGCGCCGTTGGCGCGCATGTCGATCGACGATGCGGAAAGGCTGCTGCCGAGATTGCGCGCGGCCGCACGAAAACTGTCGGCAACACTTCCGGATTAGGCACGCAGCGGCGGCCCCCACACTGCTCCGTCGGCGGCTCGGCTTGCGCCCTCTCCAGCGCCTCGGCCGCCTGGCGCCGGCCCGGCCCCACTATCGCCGCAGAGTGCTGGCAGGTGCGCGAGGGAGCAGGGCGCGCGCTCTCGGCACGCGCAGGTCCTCGAACCTCGGAGGAATTGCATGCGGATCGGTATTCGTCGCGCGCGCGTCGCGCTGCCACTGCTGGCGATGGTGACGATGGTGGGGCTCGCCGGGGTGCCGTCGCGATGCGAGGCGGCCTCCGCTGCCGAGATCGACGTCTCGGTCCAGGAGACGTTGCGCGATTTCCACGTCCAGGTGCGAGGCTCGCGGGACCTGCTCGCCCGCTCGGTGGCGGTGCTCGTGTTCCCGACCGTGATCAAGGCCGGCATAGGCATCGGCGGCGAGTATGGAGAAGGCGCGCTGCTGTCGCGCGGGCGCACGCTCGGGTACTACAATACGGTGTCGGCCTCGTTCGGCTTCCAGCTCGGCGCCCAGGCGCGCTCCGTCATCATCGTCTTCATGGCCGAGGAGGCATTGGACCGCTTCCGGCGGACCGACGGCTGGAAGGTCGGTGTCGACGGCTCGGTGGCGCTCGTTACGGTCGGCGTCGGTGGATCGATCGACACCAACCGGATCACGAGCCCGATCGTCGGCTTCATTTTCGACGGCAAGGGACTGATGTATAACCTGACCCTGGAGGGCTCCAAGATCAGTCGCATCTCCCGCTGACGATGGCAGGTGCGCGGGAAAGAGTGCCGCCGAATGTAGCGTAGCCCGGGGGGATCCATGTCGCTCGTCGATAGCCAGCCCAGCGTGACCCGCAGGTCGCCGGAGCCGCAGGGTCCGATCGCCATTGGCGCCAAGGCGACGATCGTCGGCGCCCTGCACTTCGATGGCGCGGTCGTGCTCGAAGGGGAGATCCGTGGCGAGGTTCGTTGCAGGTCATTGACGATTGCGGAGCGCGGCGCGGTCGATGGCCTGATCGTCGCCGAGACGGTGATCGTCGCGGGCGAGGTGGTCGGCACAATCTATGCGGAGCGATTGGTGCTGAGGGCGGCGTGCGAGGTGGAGGGCGACATCTTCCATCGCGAGCTCTCGCTCGAGGACGGCTGCTATTTCGAGGGCCGTTCACGCCGCCACGCGGCACCGCTCGGATTGGCGCCACCTTACGACGAGGGTTGAGCGACGGCGTCGGCCGAGCGTGGACGCTCTTGCCCGTCGGCCGGAGCCGGAATAGCGTGTCGATATCGCCGATCTCGATGATACCGAGGACGTGGCCACGCTCTCGATCGCAGTGGCGGCTTTGGGAGGCGAGCATGGATGCGACACTGACGGCGCGCGCGCCCGGCTCTCAGCGACGGGCGACTTCATCATTCTACGTTGTAATGGCCGCCGTATTGGCGGCCGTCGCATTTCTCGGGTTCGCACCGACCTACTGGGTGCCGATGATCCGGGGCACGCTCGCGGTGCCTCCGGTCGTCCATATCCACGCCGCCGCCTTCTTCGCGTGGACGCTGCTCCTCCTGGTGCAGGCCTGGTTGCCGAAAGCGGGGCGTCTGGCGCGCCACCGGGCGCTCGGCATGGTCGGGATCTCGTTGGCGACGGCGATGACGATTCTGGGCGTGCTCGTTGCAATCCGCCAGATGCAGGCCGCGGAGGCGATCGGTCAGCGCGCGGCGGGCGAGACGTTCGCCATCGTGCCGCTCGTGAGCATCGCCTTTTTCGCCGTCACGTTCTCCCTCGCCGCTGCCAACGTCTCTCGCCCGGAATGGCACAAGCGACTGATCATCCTCGCCACGGCCTCGATGCTGGAGGCCCCTATAGCGCGCTGGTTCATCGTTTTTCTGGCACCCGATGGGCCGCCCGGTCCGCCGCCGGTCGCAGTGACGCTGATGCCGGCATTCACAGCCTATGCGCTGGTGCTTGTTGCGATCGGGCACGATTGGCGCTCGAGAGGCCGGCCGCATCCCGCCTATGTCGTCGGCGGAGCGACCCTCGTCGTGCTGAAGCTCCTGCAGGAGCCGATCAGTACCAGCGAGGCCTGGCACGCCGTGGCTGCGTGGTTCCTGGCGCTCGCCCGTTGAGGGCAGGCCACTTCGTCAACATTCGATGTGTGTGTGCGGAGCCGGCGCCACCTGCTGGCGCCCTTGAAGATGGACGAAGAGGACATCTTTGATGTAGAATACTTAAATATGTTGGCCTGAGAATCCGAGGACGACGATGCGAACGCTGCCGGATGCGATCGCCGAGATTGCGATCGGGGATCGCCTGATCAGGATCGACGAGCAGGGATTTCTTGTCGAACCGGGGGACTGGAGCGAGAGCGTGGCAGAGGAGCTGGCGCGCTGTCAGGGCGTCGAGCTGACCGGAAAGCACTGGGCCGTGCTCCAGTTCATGCGAAATTTTCTCGCCGAGCACGGAGTGGCCGCCGATGCACGGTTCGCTTTCCGCTATCTCGATCAGACTTTTCCTGACCCCTTGAAGTCCGGTCGCGAGCAGTTCTTCGAGTTGTTTCCTTACGGCTATGTCGGCCAAGCCTGTAAGATCGCCGGTATGCGTCAGCCGCGCGCCTGGAGTACGGGCTGACGCCTGGCGCGGCTTTGAACGCGGAGACGTCCGATGCGCATGACGGTGCTCAGCGACTACTCGCTGCGCGTGCTGATGTACCTCGCCGCCCGCCCGGAGCGCCGCGCCACGATCCAGGAGGTGGCGGAGGCTTACGCCATTTCCGAGAATCACCTGATGAAGGTGGTGCACGGACTCGCCAAGGTGGGGCTCGTGAAGACCGTTCGTGGTCGGGGCGGCGGCCTGTGCCTCGCCCGCGACGCGAGCAGGATCACGATCGGTCAGGTCCTGCGCGCGGTCGAGGAGGACTTCGACCTGGTCGAATGCTTGGGCGAGGACGACAGGTGCCGGATTACAAGCGTGTGCCGGTTGAAGCGGGTGCTGAAACGGGCGCTCGACGCCTACCTCGGCGAGCTCGACAACTGGACGCTCGCCGAGGTCGTCGGCCGACCCAAGGTGCTCCTCGGGGCTCTCGGGATCGAAGCCACAGTGCCGCGATAGCCGGTCCACGGGTTCGCAGGCATAGTCAGCATAGCGACCACTCGACGCGAGGGACGGGGCTGGAAAAGATTGGCCCGCCGCCTACTTGAAGGCATTATGCGGGCCGGTTGCCCCTTCCGCGCGGAGTGCGCGGAGATGCCCGCGAGAGCACCCCGATGGATCCATCCGACTGGCACATCGTACGCGGAACGCCATTGTTCGGCACGCTGCCGCAGGAGACGGCGCTGAGCCTGATCGGCAACCAGGGCCCGCGTGTCTACGAGAAGGGGACGATGCTGTTCCAGCAGGGTGAGCCGGCCGAGAGCTTCTTCCTGGTGCTCGACGGGTGGGTGAAGATCTACCGCATCACGCCGGAAGGCGAGGAGGCCGTGGTCGGCGTGTTCCGCCGCGGCGAAACGTTCGCTGAAGCAGCGATCTTCATGGGCGGGCGCTACCCCGTCAGCGCCGAGGTGGCGACGACCTCCCGGCTCATCAGGATCGACGGCGAGCTGTTCCGTCGGCGCATCCGCGAGACCCCGGACCTCGCGTTCTCCATGCTGGCGTCTGCCTCTTACCACCTCAAGTTCCTGGTCGAGCAGATCGAGCAGATCAAGCTGATGACCGCGCCGAAGCGGCTCGCGGACTTCCTGCTCCGGCTCTGCCCGCGCCACGACGGCGCGTGCCGGATCGTGCTGCCTTATGAGAAGGCGCTGATCGCCAACCGTCTCGGCATGAAGCCGGAGAGCCTGTCGCGCGCGTTCGCCAAGCTCAGACCACACGGCGTCGCTGTCGAGCGCGAGGAGGTCGCCATCGCCGATCCCGGGGCATTGCGGAGCTTCATCGAGACTTCGGGCGAGGATCCCGACCTGTTGTAATCGGCAAGTCTTTCGCTCGTGGCGGCCGGCTCCCCGGTGGGGGGTCTCTATGAGCAATTGGCGACTCCCGCTCGTGGCGGCCGGCTCCCCGGAGGGGAGTCGCCACGAGCAACTAATGACTCGTTCCCTCCGAGAACGTGATCTTGTTGTAGACGTTATACTTGCCGGACGGCTTCGACATCGGAATGCGCTTCACTTCCGCCAGCGTTGCCGCGTCGTAGACGACGAGCGCGCCCTCCTTCTCCCAGATGCTGACCAGCGCATAGCGCCCATAGCGGTCGAACTCGGTGTGCGCTGCCGTCTTGCCCGGAGCCGGCCTCAAGACGTGGGCAACCTCCAGCGTCTCCTTGTCGATCAGCTGCATCGTATCCTTCGCCTCGCGGCTCATCATCGCGTCGGCCCAGGCGTAGCGGCTTCCCTCGTGACTGCGCAGGAAGAATCCGGCGCCCTTGGTCTCGATCGAGCGAACGACCTTCCAGTCGCCGAGCGAGATGATGCTGAGGCGGCTGTCCTTGAGATGCGGCGTCGCCATCACCTTGCGCCCCTGCCAGTCCCAGGCGATGCCCGAGCCGAGATGCGGCATGCCGGGCAGCGCCACGTCGGCGATCGCCTTGCCGACGTCGAGGTCGACCACGACGGCTTTGCTGCCGTCGCGCGAGGCGCCGAGGATGGAGATGTAGTCGGGCGCGAAGTAGAAGTCGTCGAGCGGCTCGGCGAGCGTGATGCGGCGGCGTGCGAACAGGCCGCCGGGGCTTTCCGGGATGCCCTCCTCGAGGCCCGGCTGGCGGCTGTGCACGAACGCGCCATAGACCGGCGGCGCGTCGGGGTCGGTCGAGACCTCCCAGAGCTCCGGCACGTCCTTGAGCGCGGCGATGAAGCTGTTGCGGACGTGGTTCTGGTAGACCGCACTGACGCGTGAGGTCTGTCCGGCCCGGTCGGCGACCTCGAAGCTCTTCTCGACCGAGAGGTCCTCCGCCGACAGCATGACGAGCGAGTGCGGGAGGTAGTTGGCGACCGCGACGTGGCGGCCATCCTTCGACAGAGCGATGTTGCGCGTATTGAGCCCGGCGCGCACCTCGGCTACCACGGCGAGATTCCACAGGTCGTACTTGGTCACCCAGCCGTCGCGAGAGGCGAAGAATACGAACCGGCCGTCGGGCGTGAATTTCGGTCCGCCGTGCAGCGCGAAGCGGGTCGGGAAGCGGGTGATCGGCTCCAGTCTGTCGCCGTCGAGGATCGTCGCGTGATGATCGCCGGTCTCGACGACCACGAACAGGTTGAGCGGATCGGCCGCGAATGTCGGCCTATCGAGCGCCGGCGGGCGCGCAAGTACGACGCGGCTCGCTTCGATCTCCTTTTCGCCCCAGGACGGCACGTGTGCCAGCGGCGAGTAGACATAGCCGACCAGTGCGGCGATCTCCGCCTCGCCGAGCCTGTCCTTGAACCCCGGCATTTGCGTCGCCTCGCGCCCCGTCGCGACGACGCTCGCCGCCTGCTCCTTGCGCACGCGCACCAGCGCCTCGGGGATCAGCGCCGGGCCGGTGGCGCCAAGACGATCCTCGCCATGGCATTGGGCACAGTGCTCGCGATAGAGCCGTGGCGCATCAGGCGCTGCCGCGGCTGGCAGGCCGGCGATCAGCGCCAGACCGAAAGCGATTGCGCGTGCGAGCATGGCGAGGCACTTCCGTGGGTCAGACAAGATGCGGGGCCTCGTGGCTCTTGCCACGGAACGGCTTCAGCGTCAGGCGGGGCGCGGAAGAGGAAAGGCCGATCTCCTCGTCGGAGAGATAGCAGGCGGGATCCTCGGCCCACGGGTCGCCGGAGAGCTGCATGGCGCGCACACGCGTGTTGCCGCCGCAGATGTCGAAATGCCGGCATGAGCCACACCGCCCGCCGATGCGGCGCGGTCGGGCCTTGAGCCCGGCCATGATCGGATCGCTGGTATCGCGCCAGATTTCGCCGAACGCGCGCTCCTTGACGTTGCCGATCGTGTAGTGCCACCAGAACGTATCCGGGTGGACGTTGCCGAGATTGTCGATATTGGCGACGTTGACGCCGGAGGCATTGCCGCCCCATTGGGCCAGCTTGGCACGCAGGTGCTCGGCCCGGTCAGGGAAGCGCTCGCGCGCCCAGAGGTATAGGAAGACGCCGTCGGCGTCGTTGTTGCCGGTGACGATCTCCTTCCGCTCGCCGCGATCATGGTAGAGGAGCGCGCGCTCAAACAGCATGTCCATCGTGCGCCGGGTGATCTCGAGCGCGGCATCGTCGCCGCGATTCTTGTTGCCGCGCCCGGCGTAGACGAGATGCGAGAGGTAGAATTTGTCGACGCCCTCGGCGTCGGCGAGATCGAGCAGCGCCGGCAGCTCGGCGTGGTTGTCCATCGTCATTGTGAAGCGCAGGCCGACCTTGATGCCGGCCTCGTGGCACAACCTGACGCCGGCGAGCGAGGCGGCGAACGCGCCGTCCTGGCCGCGGAACCTGTCGTGGGTGGCGCCAATACCGTCGAGCGAGATGCCGACGTAGTCGTAGCCGATCCCGGCGATGCGGGAGATGTTGTCGCGGTCGATCAGCGCGCCGTTCGAGGAAAGCCCGACGTAGAACCCCATGGCCTTGGCACGGCGCGAGATGTCGAAGATGTCGGCTCTCAGCAGTGGCTCGCCGCCGGAGAGGATCAGCACCGGCACACGCGCCCTCTTCAGGTCGTCCATCACGGCGAAGACCTGGTCCGTCGTGAGCTCGCCCGGGAAGTCGACGTCGGCGGAGATCGAGTAGCAGTGCTTGCACTTGAGATTACAGCGGCGGATCAGGTTCCAGATCACCACCGGACCGGGCGGCTCGCGGCGGGCCCCGAGCGGGGTCGGCGCGCGAAGCTCCTCGATGAACTGCGTCAGGCGGAACATCGCCGTCTCCTCGTAGGTGGGCTCAGCCGGCGAGCCGGAGTCCCGTCTTCTTCAGGATCCGCGTCGAGACCAGCACGTCATGGCCATGACAGGCGGCGCCGAGCCTGCCGGCGATGGCGTCGATCTTGGTGTCGATCTCGCCCTGGCTGCGGCCGTGCACCATGGCGAACAGATTGTAGGGCCAGAGCGGAAGATGGCGCGGGCGGTGATAGCAGTGGGTGACGAACTCGAGCGCGCCGATCTCGGCGCCGAGGCGGGCGATCTCCTCGTCGGCGACGTCCCAGACCGTCATCGCGTTGTGGCTGAGGCCGAGCGCGTAATGGTTCGGAACCGCTCCGATCCGGCGGATGATTCCCTCAGCCAGCATGCGCTCCATGCGGCGCATGATGTCGGCGGAATCGGTGCCGACCTTCTCGGCCAGCGCCGTATAGGGCTCCGCCACCAGCGGCAGGCCGGGCGCGGTCTCCTTGACGATGGCGCGGTCGATGCTGTCGAGCCGGTGGGTCATACGCTCACCCTGAGGCCGATGAAGAACTCCTCGAGCTTGGGGAAAGCGTAGACCTCGAGTCCGGTCTCGGTCTTGATCTTGGTCAGGACTGTATCGATGTCCTCCGACCGCTCCGCTCCGACCACGAACCACATGTTGAGCGCGTGCGCGCGCTGGTAGTTGTGGGCGACCTCGGGATGGGCATTCACGAGGCTCGCGACCTCCTCGAAGCGCTCGGCGGGCACCGCCATGGCGGCGAGGCAGAACGCGCCGCCCATGCGCTCGGCGTTGTACATCGGCCCGAAGCGCGACAGCTGGCCGCCGGCAATGAGGTCGCCGATCCGCTCGATCAATGCGCTTTCGTCGAGGCCTAGCGCGGCCCCCGCCTCCCGAAACGGCCGCTCGGCAATGGGAAAGCCGTCCTGCAGCATGTTGATGATCGCTCTGTCGATGGCATCCGGCATAGGTCCGGCCCCGTCCGGCTCGTTCAGATCGCGGTCAGTCGCGCCCCGCGCTGGCGGAAGCAGCGGCGGCTGAAGAGCAGCGCATGGTCTCGCTGACGCGAGCCGGCAAGACGGGTCAGCTCGGCTACTTTGGCCGCGGTCGCGGCGCGGTCGCGTCCGTGCACCATGCAGAACAAATTGTAGCGCCAGTCGGGCAGCCGGCGGGGCCGGCGATAGCAGAGCGTGACGTACGGAGCCGCGGCGAAGTCCCGGCCGATGGCGTCGACCTCCCCGTCGGCGATGTCCCACACCGCCATCGCATTGGCGCGATAGCCGAGCGGCCGGTGGCGGACGATCAGCCCGAGGCGCGTGACGACACCGGTCGCGACGAGGCGACCAACGCGATCGAGCGCCTCGTCTTCGGTGATCGCGGCCGCTTCGGCGAGCGGCCCGAACGGCTCCGGCACCAGCGCCAGCCCCTCGGCGAGCAGCTCGAGCAGGCGCTGGTCCGCCGCATCGAGCGTCCACGCCGCGGCGGGGCAGTAGGCACGCGAGCTCGGCGATTTCCAGCCGGCGCCGGCAACACCATCGGCCGCGAGCGGAAATCCGAGATCGATGTGATACGAGCGCTCCAGCGGCAGCTCCAGAACGTCGATCCCGCTGGCGGCGCGGATGCGGGCGAGCGCGGCGTCGAGCACGGCGTGGTCTGCGCCGGTCAGGACAAACCAGAGATTGATGGCGTGCTCGCGCTCGTAGTTGTGGTTGACCGCCGGCTCGCGATTGACGATCTCCGCCACCGCCTCGAGCCGCTCCGGGGACACCTGCATCGCCGCCAGCATGCTGGCGCCCGCCGTGTTGGGGCGAAGCGTTGCGCCGACGCGCGACAGCACGCCGAGCCGAGCGAGGCGCCGGAGAATGTCGAGCACGCGCGCCTCGCCGATCCCCTCGCGCGCGCCGATCGCCGAGAATGGACGCGGAACCAGCGGGAAGCCGCGCTGCCAGTTGTCGACCAGCGACAGCTCCTCCCGGGTCAGCACGGCGGTTGCGAGCATCTCGGTCATTGGCCGATCCTGTGGGCGCGGGCGGTGAAGAAGATGCCCGACGGCTTCTCGGCAGGGAGCTCGGCCAGCTTGGCGAAGCAGCGGGCATCGTAGACATCGATGCGATTGGCGTCGCGCACCGAGACCCACGCCTCGTGGCCGCGCGGCGTGAACTCGATGTGCAGCACGGCCGGACCCGGCTTCATCTCGTGCACGATCGCCAGCGAGGCGGCGTCGACGACCTGGATCGTGTCGTTGAGCGGATGGGCGAAGTTGACCCAGGCCTGGCGGCCGTCGGGGCGCGTCACCGCGAAGATCGGCTGGCCGTGCGTCTTGACGCGGCCGACCTCGGTGAAGCTCCTGGCATCGACGGCGATCAGCTCGTGGCGGGCGACCGCCGGCAGCAGGTACTTGCCGTCCATCAGCGCCCAGCCTTCGAGATGGGGCATCTTGAACACGGGCAGCGGCGCCTCGCCCCGGCCGTAGCCGTCGAGGATGCGGCGCGGTCTCGCCGGCTCCGCCCACAGGTCGAGATGCACGAGGCCGTCCTCGCCGAACAGGCCGGCGATGTAGTGGCGCCCGTCGGCCGAGATCGAGGCGTCGTAGGGGAGCTTCCCGACGCCGGCAAGGCGCGTGATCACCGGCTCGCTGGCCGCGGACTGAGAGAAGTCGGCGATCCAGATCTCGCCGGCATCATAGAGCGTATAGAGGAAGCGCCGTCCGGGCGCGTCGACGAGGCCGACCGTTTTGGACGCCTTGCCGTCGGCCCCGATGGCGGGGACATCGGCAATGCGCTCCAGCGTTGCGGCATCGAACACGCGCACGCCGCCCGGCTCGTAGTTGGAGACCGCGATCAGCCGCCCGTCGTCGGAGATGGCGCCGCCGATCGCATTGCCGCCCTGCACGACGCGCCGTTCGATGCGTCCCTCGATGATATCGACCTTGGTGAGGCCGCCGTCGCGGCCGAAGACGTAGGCAAATCGCTCGTCGCGCGAGAAGACCGCCGAGGCGTGGCTGAGGTCGCCGAGGCCGGTCACGCGGTGCAGGATCGTGCGGCCTGTGCTCTCGACGATCAGCACCGAGCCCGTCGCGCGCTCGACCACAAGGCCGAGATCGCCGGTGCCACGCATTCGGCAGGCCGCCGCGGGTGTCGCGCGGGCCAGCGACGGAGCGGCGGCAGTCGCGAGTCCGCCAAGCGCGAGCCGCTCCAGCAGTTGGCGGCGCGTCGCGTTCCCGATCCGGCTCATTGCCTGCTCCTCGACGGCCGTGTCATGTCTTCTCGCTCATTCCGGAAGGCCCTGCTTGAGAGCCGCTGCAATCCACTCCGCGTCCTCGCGCGACAGCAGTCCCTGCCACGGCGGCATCGGCGTACCAGGCACGCCGGAGAGTATGATCTCCGCAATGCCGGCTGCGTCGATGCCGGCCAGTGCTGCCGGCTCGAGCGGCTTGCCGAGGCCGCCTTTCAGCGTGAGGCCGTGGCAGGAGCCGCAGTCCTGCCGGACCAGCTGCACGAGGTCGGCCTGGCGTGCGGCGTCCACCGCGGGAGCGTTCTCTGGCGCGGCGGCAGCGAGCACGGCGAGCGCGGCGAGCCTACTCGGCCGCGACCAGCGCCCGATGAGGCGGCTCGTGGCAAGGGTCATGTTCGCTAACCGGCTTCGACTGAGCGAGGCGGGCGACCTCGCCGACGATGAAGAGCGTGGGACTGGGCAAATCGAGGTGATCGGTCTCTCTGGAGAGCCGTTCCAGCGTCGTGGTGACGGCGCGCTGATCGTGAAGCGTGCCGCGGCTGACCGCCAGCACCGCTGTCGCCGGGCCTCGGCCGGCAGAGATCAGTTGCGTGGCGATCGCGCCGATGCTGGCCAGCCCCATGTAGACGACGAGCGTGGTGTCGGGGTCGGCGAGACCGTCCCAGTCGAGATCGAGCTCGGCGCCGGCGCGCGCGTGGCCGGTGACGAAGCGCACGCCGCTGGCGAGCGTCCGGTGGGTGAGGGGCACGCCGAGGCTGGCGGCGCAACCTTGCGCAGAGGTGATCCCGGGCACGACCTCGACCCCGATTCCGGCGGCGCGGAGCGCCAAGGCCTCCTCGCCGCCGCGTCCGAACAGGAATGGGTCGCCGCCCTTGAGGCGCACAACCCGGTGACCGGCGCGTGCGAGCGCAATCAGCAGCGCGTTGATCGCCTCCTGTGGAACCGGATGGTGCCCGGTGGATTTTCCGACGTCGATGCGTCGGGTGCCCGGCGGCACGAGGTCGAGAATGGCGCCAGACACCAGCCGGTCGAATACGACCACGTCGGCTTCCGCGATGGCGCGTGCGGCCTTGACCGTCAGCAGCTCGGGATCGCCCGGGCCCGCGCCGACGAGGCGGACAAGACCCGTCCCGGATCTGGTATTTGCGCCGTTCATGTGCCTTGCCGGGTGCCTTATGAAACGGATCGAGGATCAGGTTAGTCGTGGCGAGCCGACGCGCACTTGACTTTGGTCAGCTGCCGCGGAGAGGGGCTCACGGAGTAATCGTGATCTCGCCGACCATGCCCTCGCGCTCGAAGTGTGGTCCGCAGAGATAGGTGTGTGTGCCGGGCGGCAAATCCATTGTCATCTCACTGCCCTCGCCGCCGAAATAGCGCTCGGATTCCGGCCGGCCCGCGTCGCGGAACCAGAAGCTGTGGGTGGTGCGCTTGTCGAGATTTATGAAGCGTACCCTGCTGCCCTGCTTCACGGTGAGCTTCGGCGGGCAGAAGGTGTGCTTGTACATGGCGATGATCTGCACCGCCTCGTCCGTCATCGCCTTGCCGAACGTCTCCTGGTAGCGCGCGGCCGCCTCGGCGCAGATCTGTGCCTGCTCCTCGGGCGATGCGGCGGCGGCCGGCACGCTCGCTGCAGCCAGCAGACCGGCAGCAAAGTGACTAAGGTGGCTGAGCCGCGCCATGGCAGGCCTCCTCTCGCTTGGCAGTGTGCGCCGAGTTGGATCACCGCTTGACGGCGACGATCTCGGCATCCTTGGCGTCGAGCCCGAAGCGCATCTCCAGCGACACGTGATGGAAGCGTGCCGCGGTGAAGTCGTCGTGCAGCGCGAAGCTGAAGGTGTAGAGCTTGCCAGGCTCGAGGCTGACGTCACCCGGTTTGTCCGACTTCAGCGGCCGGCTCAGAACCACGGTCCAGGTGTCGCCCTCGAGCCCACCCTCGGCCTTGGTCTCGACACCCCCGGTCATCGTGCGCTCGGCGACGACGGCACCATTCTCGGCCGCGCCACCGGAGCGGTAGCGTATCAGGTCCATGAACGTGCCTTTGCGCGCCAGCGCCGCAATCTCGTCCTTCGGCTTCAGCTTGTCGCCGCCGCCGCGCGCCTTGCCGTCGTCCCCCTTGATCTCGATCTCGGTGCGCGTCTCGGCGAGATACTTGGTCAGTCCGCCCTTCAGGTTGATCACGTCGTTTGCCGGGCTCGACGCCAGGGCGTCCGGCTTCGGCGCGTCGGGCATGTAGCGGCTGTCGTGGTGGCAGGTCACCCAGCACCCCGCCAGCTCGACGCGCTCGACCTCGTTGCCGGCGAGCATGATGGCGAGCTTGGCTTGGTTCTCGGGGTCCATCTTGCCGCCATCGACGAAGGGCACCGGCGTGTGCGGCGCGTTGGCCCATTGGAAGCGGAAATGCACGTTGCTCGCGTCGTAGGCGGCCTGCACGCGTACGTCGACGAAGGCGCGCTTGCCGGGGATGGGCGAAGCCTCGGCCTTCTGGCCGGAGACCATCTTGGCGCCCATGTCCTTCACCTCCTTGGCGTGGCACTCGGCGCAACGCTCGCCGGACTTGAGGAACGGGCGTGCGCCACCGTGGTCGCGGCCATTCTGCACCCACTCGTAGGAGGCTTGGCCCGGATAGAACAGCGACACCGTCTTGGCCTCGACGGTGGACCAGTCGATGCCGCCAGAGCTCGAGCCTGATGGTGCAGCCGGGGCGGTAGCGGAACCAGCGGGCGTTGCCGCGGCCACCGGCGCAGCGGCAGCAGGACCGGCCTGTGCGGCCGGAGCCGCGGCTTGCTTGGCGGCGGCGAGCGCGGCCTTCACCTTCTCGGCCGCGATCGCCTCGGCGGCGGTGGCGACCTCGGCGGCCTGCTTGGCGGCGGCCTCGGCCTCGCGGGCCTCGGCGCGCTTCAGGCCGTCGTGATAAGTCTGCGGGATCTCGCGCACGTAGGCGGCGAGCGGCTTCTCCAGCTCCTCGAGTGTCTTGTCGTCGAGATCTTTGCGGACGTTCTTGTGCGCGATGCCTTTGTGACAGTCGATGCAGGTGTTGCCGTTCTTCATCGCCTCCATGTGCTGTTTCCTAGCGCGCGGGCGCTGGAACTCCGGGTTCATGGATTCGATCGTATGGCAGTTGCGGCACTCGCGGCTGTCGGTCGCCTTCATCGAGCGCCAGACGTTGCTCGCCAGCTTCAGGCGCTTCTGGTCGAACTTTTCGGGTGTGTTGATGCTGCCGAGGAAATGATGGAACAGCTCGTTCGAGGCCTCGATCTTGCGCACGACCTTGTGCACCCAGTCCTTGGGCACGTGGCAATCGGAGCATGAGGCCGACACGCCGGTGCGGTTCTGGGCGTGGATGGTGGTCTTGTACTCCTTGTACACGTTGTCGCGCATCTCGTGGCACGAGATGCAGAATGGCATCGTGTTGGTCGCCTCCATTGCGGTGTTGAATCCGCCCCAGAAAATGATGCCGCCGAGGCCGCCCGCGATCAGCAGCGTCAGCATCGAGTAGCGCAGACTCGGCACTCTGAGCGTGCTCCAGAGGTTCGAGAAAAAGCCACCCGGCAGTCGGTCTTTTCCGCTGGTCATTGGGGCACCCGTTCTTGGCGCGAGGGTTTCGCGGGCCCCGTCCCCCGCCCCCAATCGCTGCCGGCCAGAGACGACGGAGCCGTTGCGCGATTGCAGGTGGGCGGGCGGACGGGTGAGAGCCCGGCTCCATTATTGGCCTTGCGGCCGGGGCGCGGTACCGGGCTCTCGTTGGCGTGGCAGATGGCGACGTCAGTAGATGTCGTGCTGCGTATTGTGGACGTTGAACTTGCCGGTCGGAGTGATCAGCTTCGGATCTTTGACCACCGCCTTGAGCTTGCGCGTCTTGTCGTCGAGCACCACGATCGCCGACGGCTCGGTCTTGCCGGCCCACAGCGAGATCCACACCTCGTCGCCCGCCTCGTTGTACTCCGGGTGGACTGCCCGCTTGATCGCCTTGCTCTCCGGCAATCCGGCCATCTTGGCGATATTGATGATCTCGGGCTTCTTGGTGAGGTCATTGAGATCGAACACTGCAACGGCCTCCGCGATGTCCTTCTCCGGGTTCTGCGGTGCGTCGGCCCACAGGTTCTTGGACTTCGGATGGGTCTTGACAAACAGGTTGCCGGCGCCGTGGTTCTTGAGCTCCTCGACCACCTTCCAGGCGTATTGGGGGTTCTTCTCCGGATCAGTGCCGATGAGCGTGATCACGTCGGCGCCAAGATGGCCCGTGGCCCACACCGGCCCATACTTCGGATGCACGAAGTTGGCGCCGCGTCCGGGATGCGGAATCTTCTTGGTGTCGACGAGGGCGGCGAGCTTGCCGTCCTTGGTGTCGACGACCGCGATCTTGTGGGAGGCGTTCGCGGCAACGAGGAAGTAGCGCTTGGAGGCGTCCCATCCGCCGTCGTGCAGGAACTTCGCCGACTCGATCGTCGTCGTCTTGAGGTTCTTGATGTCGGAGTAGTCGACCAGCAGGATCTGGCCGGTCTCCTTGATGTTGATCACCCATTCCGGCTTGATGATGGACGAGACGATCGAGGCGACGCGCGGCTCGGGATGGTACTCGCCGTCGACGGTGATGCCGCGCGTGGAGACGACTTTCAGAGGCTTCAGCGTGTCACCTTCCATGATCACGAATTGCGGCGGCCAGTACGAGCCGGCGACCGCATACTTGTCCTCGAAGCCCTTGAACTTGGAGGTGTCGACGGAGCGGGCGTCGAGGCCAGTCTTGAGCTCGGCGACGACCTGAGGCTTCTCCATCCAAAGATCGATCAGGCTCAACAGCCCGTCGCGTCCGATCACGTAGACGTAGCGTCCAGAGGCGGACAGGCGCGAGATGTGCACGGCGTAGCCGGTCTTCACCCGCTCGACGATCTGCTTGGTGTCGCCGTCGATGAGTGCGACCTCGCCGGCATCGCGCAGCGTGACCGAGAACACGTTCTTGAGGTTGATCTTGTTCATCTGCTTGGTCGGCCGCTTGTCGGGCGGCACGATCAGCTTCCAGCTTGCCGTCATATCCTTCATGCCCCACTCGGGCGGAATGTCGGGAGGCATCTGGATGTAGGTGGCGATGTCGCGTATCTCGTCCTTTGTCAGGATGTCGTCGAAATTGACCATGCCGCCGTCGGTGCCGAGTGCGATGATTTTCTCGAGACGCGACTGGCCAAGCTTCAGCGTGCCACCCTCGGTGGTCTTGCCGTCCTTATCGGTCTTCGACCAGGCGGGCTCGAGGTTCTTGCCGGTGGCGCCCTTCCTCAGCACGCCGTGACAGCCGGCACAGCGCTGGAAGTAGACCTTGGCGGACGCCTCCTTGGCCTCCTTGGAGAGTGTCGGGGCCGAAGCGGCATCTTGCGCGAGTGCACTCGTAGTGTGAAGGGCAACGGCGAGCGCGAGCCCCGTTACCGCGCCTGCGAGCGTCGGCATTCTCATGACGCAATTCCTTTCGTATCGGCGGTTGTGAAGGCTTCGCATGCTAGGCAAGCGGGGCATCGGCATCTTGACTTTTGTTAAGGTCGAGATGAGCGGGCGTGGGCGCGGCCTGACCAAAGTCAAGGCGGGAGGAGGCCTCGGCGATGCTGTTTGCTCGCGAGCGCCGCGAGAGGAGCGCTCGGGACTTGGAGGGCAGGGCGGGGATGGCGATCGAGGCGAGGGCCGACGACGTGGAGGCGGGTGACAGCGGCGGCGCCAGCTGGGGTGCGTTCTTTTCCTATGGGTTCCGGCCGTTCTTCCTCGGTGCCGCGGTGTGGGCCGCGCTGGCGATGGCACTGTGGCTGGCGTGGATCGCCATTCATGCTGCCGGCGGAGCGTTGACCTGGATGACCATTTCCGATGCGCCGCACGTCTGGCACGCACACGAGATGGTTTACGGCTTCGCCGCCGCGGCCGTGGCCGGGTTCCTCCTGACGGCGGTGCCGAACTGGACCGGCGCGCTGCCGTTCTCGGGGCGCCCGCTCGAGGCATTGTTCGCCCTCTGGCTCGCCGGACGCATGGCGATGACGGTGTCGGGGCTGCTGCCGTATCTGCTCGTCGCCGCTGCCGATATTGCGTTTCTACCCGTCCTCGGCGGCTTCGCGGCGCGCCAACTGATGGTCAAGCCGCAGCGCAAGAACATGGTGTTTCTGGCCATGATCGCGGTGATGGCGGTGGCCAACGTCGCTTATCATCTGATCGCGGCGGGGCTGGTCGCGGCCGATCCGCTGGCGCCGGTGCGCGTGGCGCTGCTGACGCTGGTGATGATGGTGGTCGTCATCGGGGGAAGGATCGTGCCCTCGTTCACCCACAACTGGCTGCATCTGCAGGCCGTCCCAGGTCCGGTGCCGCGCCGCAACGCGCGCCTCGATCTGCTGTCGGTGGCGAGTGTCGCCGGCCTCGTCCTGGCGAGTGTGCCGCCTCTGGCGGACGTCTGGCTTGGCGTCGTGGCACTGGTTGCCGGCTTGGCCAACGCCGCCCGGCTCGCGGGCTGGCGCGGGCTTGCCACTTGGCAATCGCCGATCGTCCTGGTGCTGCACGTCGGATACGCGTGGATCGTAGTCGGGCTCCTTCTGCTGGCGGCGGCCAAGCTCGGCGGGCCGATCTCGACCGCCTCGGCGATGCATGCCCTCGGCACCGGGGGGGTCGGCACGATGATCCTCGCGGTCATGAGCCGAGCCTCCCTCGGTCACACCGGCCGGCCGCTGGTCGTGCACAGGACGATCGCCTGGGCTTACGGATTGGTCTCGCTCGCCGCCCTACTGCGGGCGTTCGGGCCCCCACTCTTCCCGGAGGCTTACAACGCGCTGATGCTCGGGGCCGGAATTGCCTGGCTCGCCGCGTTCGCCGCTTTCGCCCTCGTCTATTTACCTGCCCTGACGAGCCCGCGTGTGCACCAGCGCAAGATGGGTGCCTAACAAAAGTCAAGGCGGCACCGGGGCCGCAGTGAGCCTATGGGGGCGCTGAAAAGCGAAACCAGCGAGATCGAGGGGACGCCATGTGGGATCTGCTCACCAAGTCGGCCGCCCGGAATATCTTCTACGGAGGAAGCGCCTTCTTCCTGCTGATATTCCTGGTGTTGACCGGTCACAGCCACAACTACGTCGTCAATACCTCCACCGACACCAAGGGCCTGACCGATAGTGTCGCCCGCGGCAAGTGGATCTGGGAGAAGAACGCCTGCATCAACTGCCACACGCTGCTCGGCGAAGGCGCCTACTTCGCGCCCGAGCTCGGGAATGTCTGGCAGCGCTACGGCGGCAAGAAGGACGCCAAGGGCGCCCGGGAGACGATCAAGGCCTTCATCAAGAGCCAGCCCACTGGCGTGCCCGGCCGCCGGCAGATGCCGAACTTCAAGCTGACGGAGGCCGAGCTCGAGGATCTCGTCAACTTCTTCGAGTGGGTGAGCCGCATCAGCAATCAGAACTGGCCGCCGAACGACGCGGGCTGAGGAGAGCTGCCAATGAAATACCAGTCGCAAAAGATCGCGCTCGCCTATTTCGCGGTGGCGACGGCGCTGTTCGCTGTGCAGGTCACCGTCGGTCTGCTCGCGGGCTACATCTACGTCAATCCGAACTTCCTGTCGGATCTGCTGCCCTTCAACGTCGTGCGCATGCTGCACACGAACTCGCTCGTGGTGTGGCTGCTCCTGGGCTTCTTCGGCGCCGCCTACTACCTGGTGCCGGAGGAGGCGGAGCGCGAGATCGAGAGCCCCGCGCTCGCCTATCTCCAGCTCGCCATCTTCGTCGTCGGCACGCTCGGCGTCGTCGTTACGTACGTGTTCGACCTGTTCCACGGCAACTTCCTGCTCGGCAAGGAAGGACGCGAGTTCCTCGAGCAGCCGCTGTGGGTCAAGCTCGGCATCGTCGTCGCCGCGCTGATCTTCCTCTACAACATCACCATGACGGTGCTGAAGGGCCGCAAGACCGCGATCTCCAACGTGCTGCTTCTCGGTCTGTGGGGCATCGCAGTCTTCTTCCTGTTTGCGCTCTACAACCCGAAGAACCTGGTGCTCGACAAGATGTACTGGTGGTACGTCGTGCACATCTGGGTCGAGGGTGTGTGGGAGCTCGTCATGGCCTCGATCCTCGCCTACCTGATGTTGAAGCTCACTGGCGTCGACCGTGAGGTGGTGGAGAAGTGGCTCTACGCCATCGTCGCCCTATCGCTGTTCACCGGTCTGCTCGGCACCGGCCACCACTACTACTGGATCGGCACGCCGGGCTACTGGCAGTGGATCGGCTCGATCTTCTCCAGCCTCGAGATCCTGCCGTTCTTCGCCATGGTGCTGTTCACGTTCTCGATGGTGTGGAAGCGCCGTCGCGAGCATCCGAACAATGCCGCCCTGCTGTGGAGCCTCGGTTGCGCGGTGCTGGCGTTCTTCGGTGCCGGCGTGTGGGGCTTTCTGCACACGCTGCACTTCGTCAACTACTACTCGCATGGCACGCAGATCACGCCGGCGCATGGCCACCTCGCATTCTTCGGCGCCTACGTGTCGCTCAATCTCGCAATCATCAGCTACGCACTGCCGCAGCTGCTCAACCGCGATCCCTACAACCAGGTGCTCAACATGGTGAGCTTCTGGCTGATGGCCGGCGGCATGGCGTTCATGACCTTCACGCTCACGTTCGCGGGTGTCGTCCAGACGCACCTCCAGCGCGTCAAGGGCGAGCCCTACATGTCCGTGCAGGACGAGATCTCGATCTTCTTCTCGATGCGTCTCTTGTCGGGTGTGATCGTCGTCATCGGCGCGCTACTGTACCTCTATGCGGTCTGGGTCCCGCGTCGCACCGAGGTGATCGCCAAGCCCGGCATGCAACCGGCCGAGTAGACGAGACGAAAGCGGAGCCCTGCTCGCGCAGCGGGTCAGGCTCTCAGGGAGGGGCGGTTGCAGCGGGGACCGCCCCTCCCGTGTTTCCAGCGCAGTGCATCGAAGGAGTCGGGCACATGAATGCACACCAGAGAATCGAGGCCATGAGCCCGACAGCGCTTCCGTTCTATCGCCCGATCGGCGCCGAGTGCGCCATGTTCGAGGCCGCCCACAAGCTCAAGCTGCCACTGCTGCTCAAGGGCCCGACAGGCTGCGGCAAGACGCGATTCGTCGCCCACATGGCGGCCCGCCTCGGCTTGCCGCTGTGGACCGTCTCCTGTCACGACGACCTGACCGCCGCCGACCTGACTGGCCGCTATCTTCTGAAGGGCGGCGAGACCGAGTGGTTCGACGGCCCGCTGACGCGTGCAGTGCGCGCTGGCGGCATCTGCTATCTCGACGAGGTCGTGGAGGCGAGGAAGGACGTGACCGTCGTGCTCCATCCGTTGACCGACGACCGTCGCATCCTGCCGCTGGAGCGTACCGGCGAGTTGCTGGAGGCGCCCGAGGACTTCATGCTCGTCGTCTCCTACAACCCCGGCTACCAGAGCATCCTGAAATCGCTGAAGCCCTCGACCCGGCAGCGCTTCGTCGCGCTCGAGTTCGACTTCCCGCCGGCCGATGTCGAGGCGGACATCGTCGCCGCCGAGTCGGGCCTCGCCGTCGAGCGGGTGAAGCCGCTGGTCCAGCTCGCCGGCCGTCTGCGCGCGCTCAAGGGCCAGGATCTCGAGGAAGGAGTCTCGACGCGCCTCCTCGTCTACTGTGCCAGCCTGATCGCCGGCGGCACGCGTCATGACCTCGCGGTGCGCACGGCGATGATCGAGCCGCTGACCGACGACGCAGACGTGAAGGAAGGCCTGATGCACGTCGTCGAGGCCGTGCTCGGCTGAGTCCCTCGTCGGACCAGGACGCACGAACGGGAGTGCCGGCGATGGACCTGCACCATCTCCTCGAGCCGGAAGAGACGATCGGCAATCTGTGGCATCGGCTGGTCGGGGGGCGGCACGATGTTGCCCATCACACAGACGCCGCAGTGGCGTTCGGCGAGGTCGAGGCGGCGCTACGCGTGTTCTTCCATGGGCTCGGCGGCGAGGCGGGAGTGGAGTTGAAGGCCGCACTGGCCGAGCCGTCGCAGCATCGCCGCGGCTTGCTCCAGCGGATCGGCGCCGGATCGGAGCGGATCGCGCGGGCGAGCTTCGATGGTGACCGCCTCGCCCTGCCCGATGTCCTCGACGTGCTAGCGGAGCGCGATCTCAACCGCCGCCTCTATTACTGGCTGGCGGCGTGGAGTGCGGTCGCTGCCGAGGAGAGCGAGCCAAGGCCGATGCGTGATCCCCGCGCGCACGATATTGCGCGTCTCGCCCATGCGGCCAGCACAACCGCACGCGTTCTCGACCGCTATCCGGGCCTTGCCGCGCCCTACGAGCGGCTGAGAGCGGCGGTGCTCGATGCCCGCCCGCGCCGCGTGCTGCCGGCCGCCGAGGCCGAGGTTGAGACGGCCATTCGCGCCCTGCTCGGGGATGCCACGATCGCGAGCCCGCTCGCCGACGCGATCAGCGCCGGCGGGGAATGGCCCGAGACAGGGGAGGCTCCGATCGGCTACCGGCCCTATCTGCCGGTGCCGCTGTGGGGCGAGCGGCTGGCGCGGCCCGAGCGCTCGAAGGCAGCGCGCCGCGACGAGGAGGCCGCGTCGTCGGGCAAGCCGTCGGGCGGCGGGGACAGCCGGCAGCGGCGCGCCAAGCGGCGCAAATCGGACGAGATCGAGCGCAAGAACCCGTTCTTCCTGCACCGCTTCGAGAAGATCCTGTCGTGGAGCGAGTTCATGAACCTCCACCGCGACGTGGAGGACGACGAGGAGCAGCAGGCGCAGAAGGCCGCCGACGATCATGACGAGATCGGCGTCGCCAACCTGCAGAAGCGACCCAAGACGCTGCTCAAGATGGACCTCGACCTCGCCCCGGCCGACGTCGATGCCGAGCGGCTGTCGGATGCGTTCGTCTATCCGGAGTGGGACTATCGGCGCAAGGCCGAGATTGCGGATCACGCGCGCGTGCTCGAGCGCAAGGGCGAGGAGGCAGAGGAGGGAAGCGGCTGGCAGCCGGGGCCCAGGTCCGAACGCCGCATCCGGCAGGTGCGCCGGCAGTTCGAGGCACTACGGCCGAAGCGCGAGATCCTGCCACGCCAGCTCGACGGGTCCGAGCTCGATATGGACGCGCTGATCCGCACCCGCGCCGACCTTCGCGCCACCGGCGAGGGCTCGGATCGCATCTATCGGCAGGCCCGCGAGGAGGCACGTGACCTGTCCGTCGCGGTCCTCGTCGATGCCTCGCGCTCGACGGAGTCGTATGTCGCCAACCGGCCGGTGATCGACCTCGAGCGGGAGGCGCTGATCGCGCTCGCGGAGGGCATCGCGGCGTGCGGCGACGATGTCGGCGTGCTGGCGTTTCACTCCCTGCGCCGCGACCGCGTGTTCGTCACCGAGCTCAAGGGCTTCGACGAGCCGGCCTCGGCCACAGTGCGCCGGCGCATCGCCAACCTGAAGCCCGGATTCTACACCCGCCTCGGCGCCGCCGTCCGCCACGCCTCGATGCGTCTCGCCGAGCGCCCGACGCGCCGTCGACTGCTGCTCGTGCTGACCGACGGCAAGCCGAACGATCTCGACCATTACGAGGGGCGCTACGGCATCGAGGACACGCGCCGTGCCATTCTCGACGCGCGCGCCAATGGTCTCGTCGTGTTCGGCGTCACCATCGACGACAAGGCCAAGGACTATTTTCCGCGCATCTTCGGGGCCGGCGCGTTCGCCATTCTGAGCCGGCCGTCGCGGCTGACCGCTGCCCTGCCGCTGATCTACCGCCATCTCGTCAGGTGAACGGAAGGACGGCGTGACAGGCCAGGGTGACGAGCGCCGGGGACACGGCGGTGACACCGACACGCTCGGGGGCACCTGGGGACCACTCTCCGACCTTCCCGGCCACCCGATGATGTGGATCCTCATCATCAGCGAGATTCTGGTCTTTGGCGGTGCATTTATCGCCTTTGCCGGCGCGCGCATCTCCGCGCCGGCATTGTTCGCACAGTCGCAGGGATCGCTCGACCGGTTGGCGGGGGCGATCAACACGATGGTGCTGCTGACGAGCGGGCTCGCCGCGGCGCTGGCCGTGCACGCGCGCGCACAGGGCTGCATCGCGAGCGCGCGCCGCCGGCTCGCCGGCGCCGCCGCACTCGGCGTGGTGTTCCTCGCCGTCAAAGTGGTCGAGTACGGTCACAAGCACGCCGCCGGCATCGGTTTCAACACCAACACCTTCTTCACGCTCTACTACCTGACGACGGGGTTCCACGCGCTGCACGTCGTTGCCGGCATCCTGATCCTCGCCATTGTCGCCGCCAGGCCGAGTCTCGACAACATCGAGACGGGGGCCGCGTTCTGGCACATGGTCGATCTCGTCTGGGTGCTGCTGTTCCCGGTGATCTATCTGATGAGGTGAGCCCCGATGGACTACTATCCGAACCCGTGGCGCCTCGTCGTCGCCTGGGCACTGCTGATGGGCCTGACGGTGGGCACCATGCTCGCGGGGCAGGTCACCACGCCGCGTGCACTGGGGCTCGGCTCGTTCGCGGCGCTGCTGGTCGTCAGCTGGGGCAAGGTCGGCGTGATCCTGACCACCTACCTCAACCTGCGCACGGCGCCGGTGTGGCGCGACGGGCTGATGGTTCTGGTCGGACTGATCCTGGCGATCGTCGCGACGTTGTTCACGTTCGCTGTGCCGACAGGCGCCTCCTGATCGGTGCGGGTCAGCTTACATCCTGCTGGCCGTAAGTCGCGAAACGCCGCAGCACAGCGCCCATCTCCTCTGCCGAGAGGAGGTGCGGCTCGCCGAGCAGCAGCACCTTCACGTACTGCTCGGCGAGCACCTCGACCTCCGCCGCCAGCTCGAGTGCCGCCGCGAGATCAGTGCCGCCGGCCATCGCGCCGTGGTTGGCCATCAGGCACGCGTTGCGTTCGGCCATACCGGCCGCGACGTGCCGCGCAAGCTCCTCGGTGCCGAACGTCGCGTAGGGCACCAGCGGGATGTCACTGCCGCCGGCCACCGCAACCATGTAATGGAATGCCGGGATGGGTCGACGGACGCAGGCGAGCACGGTCGCGTGCAAGGAATGCGTGTGCACGAGGGCCATAAGATCGGGCCGCGCCGCATAGACCGAGAGGTGGAAGCGCCACTCGCTCGACGGCTTCAGCTGGCCGGATGGCACGCTGCCGTCGGCCGCGACGAGCACGACATCCTCCGGCTCGAGGCCCTCGTAGGCGAGGCCGGTCGGCGTGATCAGCATGCCGTCGCCATGACGGCACGAGACGTTGCCGGAGCGGCCCGGTGACAGCCCGCGCCGGCCCATTGCGACCGCCGTATCGATGACCTCCTGGCGCACCGCCCGCTCGACCTTGCCGAAACCGCCCTTTCGCCGCTTGCCACTCATGCGCGCGCTCCATTGCGGCGCGCCTCCGGGTAGAGGCCGGCCAGTCCCTCGCTTGTTGCCGCGCAGATGCCGCGCTCGGTGACGAGGCCCGTTACAAGGCGCGCCGGGGTCACGTCGAAGGCGGGGTTGACTGCGCTCGAGCCCTTGGCGGCGATTACAACCGTCGTCACCTCGCCGCTCGCGAGCCGGCCGGATATTTTCAGGACCTCCGACTTGTCGCGCTCCTCGATCGGGATTTTCCGGCCGTCGTCGAGCGTCCAGTCGATCGTCGAGTAGGGCAGCGCGACATAGAACGGCACCCCGGTGTCCTTGGCGGCGAGCGCCTTCAGATAGGTGCCGATCTTGTTGGCGACATCGCCGTTGGCGGTGACGCGGTCGGCGCCGACGATGAGCAGATCGACGCGTCCCTGTTGCATCAGGTGCCCGCCGGCATTGTCGACGACGATGGCGTGCGGCACGCCATGCGCGCCGAGTTCGTAGGCGGTGAGCGCCGCGCCCTGGTTCCGCGGTCGCGTCTCGTCGACCCAGACGTGGACCGCAAGCCCCTTGTCGTGCGCCTGGTAGATTGGCGAGGTGGCGGTGCCCCAGTCGACGCAGGCGAGCCAGCCCGCGTTGCAGTGGGTCAAGATGTTGACCGGCTCGCCCGGCGCCTTGCGCGCCGCGATCGCCTCGATCAGGGCGAGGCCGTGCACGCCGATCAGCCGATTGGTCTCGACGTCGTCCTCGCAGAGTTGGCCGGCCCGGGCGAAGGCGGCGGCGGCCCGCTGCCCGGGAGGCAGATGCCCGACCGCGCGGCGTACCTCATCCAGGGCCCAGCGGAGATTGACCGCGGTCGGCCGCTGCTCGGCGAGGAATGCGCTCTCGGCCTCGAGCGAGATATCGGACGCATCCTCGCGCAGCGCGAGCGCCAGGCCATAGGCTGCAGTTGCCCCGATCAGCGGCGCCCCGCGCACCTGCATCGTCCGGATCGCGTGCGCTGCATCCTCGACCGAGGCGAGCGTCGCGACGACGAACTCATGCGGCAGGCGTGTCTGGTCGATGATCTCGACCGTCTCACCGTCATCGGACAGCCAGATCGAGCGATAAGGCTTGCCGTCGATCCTCATGGGGCTCCTGGTCAGTAGCCGCTGCCCGAGCGAGCGGACATCGGGATGGAGATGACGTCATTGAGCCCGCACGCATGGCAGGTGAGCCCATACCACTCGGCATGGGGACGCGACGAGCGGTCGATGATCGTCAGCCCTGCAGCGCCGCACAGCGGGCAGCTGGGTTGCGAGCCGGTCTCGCGCTCAGCCGCTCTGATCGTCGCCAGCGCGGCGCGCATCTCCTCGGCGCTGGCGAGCTTCCTCGGTCCCGGCATGCTCAGTGTCCTTCGAAGGCGACCAGTGCGTGGCATTCGACACCGAGCGCACGGACGCGCTCTGCGCCGCCGAGCTCGGGCAGGTCGATCACGAACGACGCGCCGACGATATTGCCGCCCGAGCGCGTGACCAGCCTGACGGCGGCCTCTGCCGTTCCCCCGGTGGCGATCAGGTCGTCGACGACCAGGATGCGCTCGCCGGCCCGGATGGCATCCTCGTGAATCTCGATCACGTCGACGCCATACTCGAGCGTATACTGCTCGCCGATGGTCTTCCAGGGCAGCTTGCCCTTCTTGCGGATCGGAATGAATCCGCAGCCGAGCCGGTCGGCAATGGCGCCGCCGAGGATGAACCCGCGCGCCTCGATGCCGGCGACCGCGTCGACGGGGACCGTCCGGTAGGGCTCGGCCATCTGCGCGATCGCCGCCTTGAAGCCCTGGGCGTCGCCGAGCAGCGTGGTCACGTCGCGGAACATGATCCCGGGTTTGGGGTAGTCCGGTATCGTTCGGATGAGACCTTTGAGATCCTGCACGCCACCCTCCGTCAAATTCGCGGCGCAAAATAGCAATATCCCGGCGGACAGGGTAGAAGTTCCGCGGTCGGCGGGGACGAATCACCCCGGGGCCACGCCCGGGTGGGCGCCGCACCGGTCACGAGGAGCGGCACCAATGACCGACATCAACTATGCGCTCGGCCTCGACGGCAGTCCGGACGACCTCCCGCGCACTGTCAGGCGCGAGAAGGAGGCGCGGGAGCGCGAGCTGCGTGAGCGCGAGGCCGCGGTCGAGACCGCCCCGCAGGGGCCGAGCCTGTCGACGACGACGCTGGCTCCCGACTACGAGGGGCATGGGCCGGCCTACCGTGGGGCGCTCGACCAGCCGCCGGTTGCCGCCGCCGTCACCCGTCTCGACATCCCGTTCCCGAGGTTGGTTGCGTTCTTCCTCAAGGCGGTTTTTGCCGCGATTCCGGCGCTTGTGCTACTCGGGGGGCTGCTGTGGGCCGCCGGCCACCTGCTGCGAGTGTACTTCCCCGAGCTGGTCAAGATGCAGATCCTGATCTACTTCCCGAATTAGCGCTGCCAGCCGAGCATTTGGCAGCCCGCGGGCGCTCCTGCTACGTGCGACGATCCGTGATATCGCGGGCGCCGCGCTAAGGCCTGTATGCTGTGGCTCCCATCGCAGCCTGCCCCCGCTTGTGACCAACGCGGTTGTCCGAGCGGGTGAAGACGGGCGCGGGGTGGGGGAGGGAAGCCGATGAAAAGCCAAGTTCTGGCCTCGTGGGCCGCGATGGCGCTGCCCGGGGCTCCGGGGCGCACGCTCGAACGCGCGCAGACGTCGATGCGCAAGTTCAAGCCGACTCGCTCGATGCGCTTCCTGAGGAATGTGCCCCCGAAGACGCTCAAGGCCGTCTGGCTCGGCCTGCTGAGCCTGGGGCTCTATGTGCTGCTGTTCATGAACGAGAGGCTCGTGCTCGAGCTCAGCCTCAAGTACTGGTGGTCGTTCCTGGTGCCGACTGTGATCGCCTTCGTGTTCTCGTTCGCCCACGGCGCCTTCACCGGCGCGTTCTGGGATGCCGTCGGGCTGAAGCCGAAGTCGACCAAGAAGTCCTGAGCGCGCCCATGGATCAGATGCAGAATTTCATCGCGCTCGACCCGTGGGGGGTGATCGGCCTGTTCCTTGTCGGGATCGTCGGCGGCATGGTGTCCGGCTTCATCGGCTCGGGCGGAGCGTTCGTGCTGACGCCGGCGATGATGAGCATGGGCGTGCCGGGGATCGTCGCCGTCGCCTCCAACATGTGCCACAAGTTCCCCAAGGCGCTGGTCGGCGCCTACAAGCGGGCCAAGTTCGGTCAGGTCGACGTGAAGCTTGGCCTCATCATGGGCGCCTCTGCCGAGGCCGGCGTGCTCGTCGGCGCGCAGGTGCAGAAGAATATCAAGGTGGCGTTCGGCGACGCCGGCTCCAATCTCTACGTGTCGATCGCGTTCGTCGTCGCGCTCGGCATCGTCGGCACGTTCGTGCTGTGGGACGCGCTGAAGATCTACCGCGCGGGCAATACCAACGCCGAGGAGCAGGCCGGCCGGCTGGCGCTCATGGTGCGCCGCATCCATATCCCCTACACGATGATCTATTTTCCGAGCATCAAGTCCGAAGTCTCGTTCCTTGTCACGCTGCCGCTCGGGTTCCTGACCGGCATGCTGGCGGCGACGATCGCGGTCGGCGGCTTCATCGGCGTGCCGTCGATGATGTACGTGCTCGGAGTCCCGAGCCTGATGGCATCCGCAACCGAGCTGGTGATCGCCTTCGTGATGGGGCTCGGCGGCACGCTCAAGTTCGCACTCGACGGATTTGTCGACATCCGCCTCGCCATGATCATTCTCGCAGGATCGCTGTTCGGTATCCAGATCGGGGCCATCGGCACCACCTATGTGCAGCCTTTCATGGTCAAGGTGGTGATGGGCGTGATCATGATCCTGGTGCTCGTCAGCCGCCTGTTCGTGATCCCTGTCTATCTGGCCGAGCTGCAGGTCATCGGGCCGATCGGCGCCACCGGCGTCTGGCTTCTCAACGGCATCAGCTTCTGGATCATGGTGGCGGCGCTCCTCATCGGCGCCGGAATCATACTCGCCGCGCTCTATCGCGGCATGATGGACGCGCGCGCCGAGGCGACGGGCGGCAAACCGGTGACCGAGGCGCCCGCAGCCGGCTGAGCCCGAGCCCGAGCCAAACGAGCCGAGTGCAGAGCCGCCCGATTGCGCTATCCTGTATTGCGTGCGCGGGCCGCGCTCCAGCGGCAGGTGGCCGTTCAGCAACGAGGGTGGTGACGATGAGCCAGATCCAGATGTCGCCCGTCGGGCGCTTCGAGAAGCTGCTGGTGCCGACCGACGGCTCGGAGTACAGCCGCGGCGCCGAGCGCCTCGCCATCGCCATGTGCAAGCTGAGCGGCGCCAAGCTGATAGGCATGCGGGCGATAATCAAGGGCGGCGGCGCGCTCGGCTTCATGACGCCAGAGGCCGACGCCAGGCTCGAGGCCGAGGCGACCGAGCATCTTGCTCACCTCTGCGAGGAGGCCCAGGCCGAGGGCGTCACCTGCGAGACCATGCTGCAGATCGCCGACGACCCTTACCAGGCGATCGTCAAGGCCGCCCGCGACATACAAGCCGACATGATCGTCATGGGCCGCCGCGGGCGGCGCGGCCTCGCCCGGCTGATGCTCGGCGATGCGACCGCCAAGGTGATGGGCTACGCCCCCTGCCCGGTGATGGTCGTGCCGGAGAAGGCGCCGATGTGGGACCGGATGCTGGTCGCGACCGACGGGTCACGCTCATCCGACGCCGCCACCGCCACGGCTACCGCGATGGCCAAGTGCTGCGAGGTGCCGGTGACGGTGCTCTCGGTCAAGGTGCCGACCCACAGCGAGCGCCGCCAGGAGGAGGCCAAGCCGATCGTCGCCCGCGCCGTCGCCTACATGGCGCAGGAGGGCGTGCCGGCCACGGGACTGATCGAGGACGGCGTTGCCGACGAGGTGATCGTCGAGGTTGCCAATCGGCTCGGTCACGCCCTGGTGGTCCTCGGCAGCCACGGCCGCACCGGTATAGGCCGCGTGCTGTTCGGTTCCAAGACCGAGCGTGTGATCAACTTCGCCGACGGTCCGGTGCTGGTGGTCGGCGGGGCCTGATCGCTGCGGTTTCAGGCGCCGCTGCGGCCGAGCACGCGGCCGGCGACCGCGTCGAGCATCTTCAGGAGCGATGGGTCACGCGCCTCGGGCGCCGTGATGATCGCCGTTTCGAGCGCCCGGTCGGAGCCGATCGGGCAGGGCGGATGCTCGCGGGGGAAGTCCCGGGCGAGGCGGGTGACGAGGCGGCGCGCCTTCTCGGTGTTGCCCTTCATCACCTCGATGACAGCGGCGATGTCGACCTCGGCGTGCTCCTCGTGCCAGCAGTCGTAGTCGGTGACCATGGCGACGGTGGCATAGGTCATCTCCGCCTCGCGCGCCAGCTTGGCCTCGGGCATGTTGGTCATGCCGATCACGTCGCAGTTCCAGCTACGGTAGAGGTTGGATTCGGCCCGGGTCGAGAACTGCGGTCCTTCCATGACGAGATAGGTGCCGCCGCGCGAGTAGGCGATGCCCTCGGCCTTCGCCGCCGCCTCGATCGCGTCGACGAGCAGCGGGCTCACCGGGTCGGCGAGCGAGACGTGGGCGACGCAGCCCGATCCGAAGAACGACTTGCCGCGCGCGAACGTGCGGTCGATGAACTGGTCGACGAGCACGAAGTGGCCCGGCGGAAACTGCTCCTTGAGCGAGCCGCAGGCCGAGATCGAGACGAGGTCGGTGACGCCGGCGCGCTTCAGCGCGTCGATGTTGGCGCGGTAGTTGATGCCCGAGGGCGGAACCGGGTGGCCGCGCCCGTGGCGGGGCAGGAAGCGGACCGGCAGCCCGTCGAGCTCGGCGAACAGGATCTCGTCGGAAGGCAGCCCCCACGGGGTCGGCACCTTGATCCAGCGCGGGTTGGCGAGACCCGGCAGGGAGTAGAATCCGCTGCCGCCGATGATGCCGAGCACCGATTGCGTCATGGCTTCCTCGATCGCGACTTCACCGCGCTTTTGTGCGCCCGGCGGCACTCCTAAACGGAAAAGGCCCCGCAAGCGAGGCCTTTCCCTTCACATCGTCGAGGGGCTTGCCCCGGCTCAGTGTGCGATCCGCGACCACACCCGCTTCTTGGCGAGGTACAGCAGCACCGTGGTGATGAGGAGATAGAGCATCACCTGCCAGCCGATCCGCTTGCGCGCGTTCAGTGTCGGGTCGCCGGCCCAGGACAGGAACGCGGCGACATCCCGCGAATTCTGCTCGAGCGACGCCTTGGCGCCCGCGCCTTCCTCGTAGGCGATCACGTTGTCCTTCGAGAGCGGCGGGATCATCGCGATCTGGTTGCCGGGAAAGGCGGTGTTGAACTGCATGCCCTCGCCGAGCGTGAAATTGGCCGGCGGATCGGCATAGCTGGTCAGCAGCGCGTAGAGGTAGTCGGCGCCGCCCTCCTGATAGCCGACCAGCATGTCCTTCGGCATGTCGACGAGCACGTGCTTCACCCAGCCCGAATGGTTCTCGACGTTGCGGGCCTTGGTGATCAGCGACAGGTCGGGCGGCAGGGCGCCGTTCTGCGCCGCGCGCGCCTGCTGCTCGTTGGCGTAAGGGCCGAGGATCGGATCGGAGAGCTTGGCCGCCCTCTTCACGTACTCGAAGCCCGTCACCTTGCCGTCCTTGTCCTTCTTGACCCTGGCGAGTTCGCCCTCATCGCTGAGGTCGGGGATCTGGTTGGGCCACTTGGCGGCCAGCGCCTTGACCGCCTCCTCAGGGAACTCCGGCCCGCCCGGCTGGACAAGGTTGCGCCAGGCGATGCGGCTCAGCCCGTGGCAGTTCGAGCAGCTTTCCTGGTAGACCTTGAAGCCGCGCTGCAGCTGCTGCTTGTCGTACTGGCCGGAGAAGCCGGCGAACGACCACGACTGGCGCTCGATGTGGGCGCCGCCGCCAGCCGCTGCTGCCGACGAGACCGCGAGCGAGACCGTGAGCACGGCGGCAACCGTCGCCGCCAGAGAGGATGTGAGCTTCGTGTTCATGATGTCCCTCGCTCAGCGCTTCTCGACGGCCGCCGACGGTCCGAGCACCGATTCGGCGATCGATCTCGGTAGCGTCCTCGGCGTCTCGATGATGCCGACGATCGGCATGATGATCAGGAAGTGCGCGAAGTAGTAGGCGGTGAAAATGCGCGCCCACATGATGTAGTCGCCTTCGGCCGGCTTGGCGCCGAGATAGCCGAGTGCGAGGCAGGCGATCACCAAGAGCAAGAAGAACCAGCGGTAAATCGGCCGGTATTTGGTCGACTTGACCCGGCTGGTGTCGAGCCACGGGATGAACACCAGCACCACGATCGAAGCGAACATCGCGATCACGCCGCCGAGCTTGGAGGGGATCGCGCGCAGGATCGCGTAGAACGGCAGGAAGTACCATTCGGGCACGATGTGCGGCGGGGTCACCAGCGGGTTGGCCTCGATGTAGTTGTCGGCGTGGCCGAGGTAGTCCGGCAGGAAGAATACGAACCACGCGAACAGCAGCAGGAAGGCGAACATCGCGAACAGGTCCTTCGAGGTCGCAAAGGGGTGCATCGGCACCCAGTCCTCGCGGGTCTTGATCTCGACGCCGGTCGGATTGTTCTGGCCGACGATGTGCAGCGCCCAGATGTGCAGCACGACGAGGCCGACGATCACGAACGGCAGCAGGTAGTGCAGGCTGAAGAAGCGGGTGAGCGTGGCGCCGCCGACCGAGTAGCCGCCCCACAGCCATTCCACGATCGCCGTGCCGACGCCGGGAATGATGCCGTCGAGCGAGGAGAACAGGTTGGTGATGACGGTCACCGCCCAGAAGCTCATCTGCCCCCACGGCAGCGAGTAGCCCATGAACGCGGTCGCCATCATCGCGAGGATGATGAACACACCGAGGATCCACAGGATCTCGCGCGGCGCCTTGTAGGAGCCGTAGTAGAGACCGCGGAACATGTGGATGTAGGCGGCGAGGAAGAACATCGATGCGCCGACAGCGTGGAGGTTGCGGATCAGCCAGCCGTAGTTGACGTTCCGGCGGATGTGCTCGACGGAATTGAAGGCGTCGGCGGCCGTGCCGTGATAGTGCATGGCGAGCACGATGCCAGTGACGAGCTGGACCACCAGGCACAGCACCAGGATGCCGCCGAAGGTCCACAGATAGTTGATGTTGCGCGGCGTCGGGAACTCGATCAGCTGATCGCTCATCAGGCGCATGACCGGAAGACGCTCGTCCCACCATTTGGCGAGGCGCGACTTCGGCGCGTAGGTCGACTCGTGGCTACCCATGTTGCGCGTCTCCCTCAGCCGATCTTGATCTTGGTGTCGGATACGAACTCGTACGGCGGAACGTCGAGGTTCCGCGGCGCCGGGCCTTTGCGGATGCGGCCCGAGGTGTCGTAGTGCGAGCCGTGGCAGGGGCAGAACCAGCCGCCGAAGTCACCCTTGGCGTCGGCCATCGCCTGGCCCTTCGGAATGCAGCCGAGATGGGTGCAGATGCCGATCAGGACGAGCCAAGCCTCCTTGCCCTTCTTGGTCCGGTTGACGTCGTCCGCCGGTGTCGCCTCCGGCAGCGCGAGGTTGCGGGCGCTGTCGTCCGGCAGGTCCTTCAGGGCGACCTTCTTGGCTTCCTCGACCTCGGCCTTGGTGCGGTTGCGGATGAAGATCGGCTTGCCGCGCCACATCACCGTGATCGCCTGCCCTTCCTTGACCGGGGCGAGGTCGACCTCGACCGAGGCCAGCGCCTGTGCGCCGGCGTCGGGGTTCATCTGGGCGACGAACGGCCACATCGCGGCGGCCGCGCCGACGGCCGCAAAGGCGTTTCCGGCGATAATGATGAAGTCCCGGCGGTTTGGCTCATCGGCGTGAGATGCCACGTCTGCCTCCAACAGTATTCAAGCGGCGCACGGCCGCGTGGGAGCGGGCAGGGCCCGCCGGCGATCTGCCTCGCAACGGTGCGAAGCGACACAAATACGACGCCCAGGCAGCTTGTACCCGAGGCCGTCGAGAGCGGATGTGATTGGTCTTCTCCCTGCGCCCCAGAGAGTCACCCTTTGGAACAGTCTTCTTGCATCCTTTACGAAGCCTCTCAAGGCTGCGAAAGACGGAGGGCGTGGGCAATTTGGCGCAGAATACCGCAGGCGGCGCGCTGGGCGCGAGGCAAGGACGGGCCCCATATGCGCATCGCACTCTACCAACCCGACATACCGCAGAACGCCGGCACCATCTTGCGCACCGCCGCATGCCTCGGCATAGGCGTTGATTTCATTGGGCCGGCGGGCTTCGACCTCTCCGACCGGGCGCTGCGCCGCGCCGGTCTCGACTATCTGGAGCACGTGGCCATCGTGCGCCACGAGAGCTTCGCGGAGTTTCTAGCGTGGCGTTCAGCCGCAGGCGCGCCACGCCTTGTTCTGGCGACGACAATGGCCGAGCAGAACTATCGGGATTTTGTATTCGCGGCGAGCGATATCCTGCTGATGGGGCGCGAGAGCGCCGGTGTACCCGCCAGCGTGCACGAGGCAGCCGATGCGCGCATTCGGGTGCCGATCCGCCCGGGCCTGCGATCGCTCAATGTCGCGATCGCCGCGGCGATGATCCTCGGCGAGGCGTGCCGTCAGATCGAGCGGCCCTGAACCATGGTGGTCTCGGCCGGCAGGCGGTGCGTGCCGGTGCGTGGCCAATCGGGCAGCGCGATACGGCTGACCATCATCGCCGCCTGGGTGCGATTGCTGGCGCCGAGCTTTTTCAGGATCGCCGAGATGTGCGCCTTGACGGTCGTCTCGCCGATGCCGAGGCCGTAGGCGATCTGCTTGTTGAGCAGCCCCTCGCCGAGCAGGCGCAACACCCGGAACTGTTGGCGCGAGAGCGAGCCGACAAGCACCGACACGTCGATGGCGGTGTCGGGCTGGGTGCGCGCCGCGGCGCCCTTCGCGAACGACGTGCCGCCCGCGAGCACGACGCTGATGGCGCACATGAAATCGTCGGCGGTCGAGGATTTGGTGATGAAGCCGCGCGCGCCGATCTCCCGAGCTCGTCGCATGCATTCAGGTGTCGCCATCGCGGTCACCACAAGCACCGGCAGCTCGGGATGCACGTCGAGCAGCCGCTGTAGCCAGATCATCGGCTCGGGCGCCCCCGGAGCGCAGGGGTCGAGCAGCACCAGATCGGTCGTCTTGCCGTTGCTGATCAGCTCGAGCAGCGGCTCGGGGCCATGCACCTCCTCGATCTCGATGGCGCCGAGCGTCTCGCCCAGAAGCTGTCTCAGCGCGCTGCGGAATAGCGGCTGCCTGTCGGCGAGGACGACACGGCGGATCGGCATGGCGGGCTCCCGGGATCGGGCCCCTTGGGCAATGGATCGGTCCCCAGCCGGCGCGAGGCCGAGGCCTGTCATCGCAAGGAGCGCGGGGTTGTTCGAAGCGCGTGTGACGGCTTGATAGCAAACCGGTTGCTGCATTGCAATACCAAAATGGTGCATCGCACAAGAAAGCACTCAATGGGTTGACGTGGCGTCCTAAATCGTGCTGGTGGGGATTCGCTAGAGGGGCTTGGGAGCGCGTACATGAGAGGCGGCAGGATCGCACACGCGAGAGTGACAGCGAGCGACTTGGCTCGCGTCGGGTTCCTGGTCGGCATGGTCTGCGCAGTGTCTCTTCCGGCGTCGGCCGAGGAGGCCATCCCGAGTCTCATCGGCACCTGGAGCGGCGACAATCACACCATCTCCGACAAGAAGGGATATCGGACCTGGCGTAAGACGATCCACATCACCGAGCAGCAGGATCGCCGTTTTCGCGGGCACTTCATCTATGCCGAAGGCCGCAAGGATTTTTTCGGCATTATTTTTCCGGACAACGTGACGTTCGCGTGGGTGGCCAGCGACAGCAAGGGCACCAACCAGGGCCGCATCCTCGGACCCGACCGCATCAGCGCCTGCTACATCGAGCCGTGGGAGGAGGCGACCGCCGGCTGCGCGGACATGTCGCGCCAGAGATGACCGGCGGCGCCCGACGATGTCGCCCGATCACTCCGCCGCCTCGCGGGCGAGGAAGCCGCCCGACTGGCGCCGCCACAGATCGGCATAGAGCCCGCCGCGGCCGAGCAACTCGCGGTGGCTGCCCTGCTCGACGATGCGCCCGGCATCCATGACAACCAGGCGGTCCATGGCGGCAATCGTCGACAGCCGGTGGGCGATGGCGATCACCGTCTTGCCGGCCATCAGCTCGGATAGGCTCTCCTGGATCGCGGCCTCGACCTCGGAATCGAGCGCGCTCGTCGCCTCGTCGAGGATCAGGATCGGCGCGTTCTTCAGCAGCACGCGCGCAATCGCGATCCGCTGGCGCTGGCCGCCGGACAGTTTGACGCCCCGCTCGCCGACGTGCGCGTCGTAGCCCTTGCGCCCGCGCCCATCTTCCAGGCTGGCGATGAAGCCGTCGGCGTGGGCACGCCCCGCCGCCTCCCGTGCCGCCGCCACGCCGGCCTCCGGCCGCCCGTAGAGGATGTTGTCCAGGACCGAGCGGTGCAGCAGAGAGGTATCCTGCGTCACCATGCCGATGCTGGCCCTGAGGCTCGACTGGGTCACGCGGGCGATATCCTGCCCGTCGATCAGGATGCGTCCGCCCTCGAGATCGTAGAAGCGCAGCAGCACGTTGACGAGCGTCGACTTGCCCGCGCCCGAGCGCCCGACGAGCCCGACCTTCTCGCCCGGCGCGACGACGAGCGAGAGATCGTCGATCACGCCGCCCTGCTTGCCGTAGTGGAAGCGGATGCGCTCGAACGCAATCTCGCCCCGCTCGACGACGAGTGGCCGGGCATCCGGCGCATCGACCACCTCGTGCGGACGCGAGATCGTCTCCATGCCCTCGTGTACGACGCCGATGTTCTCGAAGATCCCGGCGACTGTCCACATGATCCAACCCGACATGTTGACGATGCGGATGGTGAGGCCGGTGACGAGCGCGATCGCGCCGAGCGTCACGAGACCGCGGCTCCACAGCCAAATGGCGAGCGCGCTGGTGGCCACGATCAGCACCCCATTGATGAGGTAGAGCACCGTCTCCATGACGGTCGTAAGACGCAGCTGGCGATTGAGCCGCACGAGCTGCTCCTCCATCGCCGCCCGGGCGTAGGCGTCCTCGCGCTCGGAATGAGCGAACAGCCGCACGGTCTGGATGTTGGTGTAGCTGTCGACGATGCGCCCGGTCAGCATCGAGCGCGCGTCGCTGGTCTCGATCGAGCGCGCCTTGAGGCGCGGCACGAACCAGGCGAGCGCGAAGCCGTAGGCAACGAACCACACGAGGAGCGGGCCGACGAGGCGAAGGTCCGCGGCGGCAAACAGCGCGAACGCGCTCAGCCAGTAGACGGCGACGAACCACACCGCGTCGATCGACTGGATCACGCTCTCGCGGAGTGCCGGTGCGGTCTGCATCACGCGCGAGGCGATGCGGCCGGCGAAATCATTCTGGAAGAAGGCGATTGACTGGCGCAGCACGTAGCCGTGGGTCTGCCAGCGGATCAGCATCGTCACGTTGCCGCCGATCATCTGCTGCTTGATGAGATCGTGGGCCGCGGAGACGATGGGCCTCGCGACCATGGCGACGACGGCCATGAAGGTGAGGGTCTGCCAGTGGTCGGCGAGAAACGTCTCGGGAGACTTGGCCTCGCGCATCATGTCGACCAGGCTGCCGACGAAGGCGAACAGCGCCGCCTCGATCACGCCGCCGAGGAAGCCGGCGACGAGCAGCGCGGCGAACCCGGGCCATGCCTGGCGGATGAAATGCCAATAGAACGCGAGCAGGCGATCAGGCGGGCGGACGTCGACGCCCCCGGCGAACGGGTCGATGCGGCTTTCGAACCAGCGGAACATGTGATCCCGTGCCTGGGGCCGATGCGGGGCGCGCCGAGGGCCCGGTTGCGCCAGCCATCCCGCGGACCTTGATCGGACCGCCTCCGAGGCGCTAACGCTCCATCACGGCCAATGGATGACATTCTGGGGAGGAGCGCAAGACGTGGACATGCCGAACAGCGATCGTCTTCAGGCCATGCAGCAGGAGGCCCGCCAGTGGTTCGAGGCATTGCGCGAGCGCATTTGCGCGGCCTTCGAGGCAGTCGAGGACGATCTGCCGCGGGGTGCCGAGCATTCGTTCCGCCCGGTGGGCCGGTTCCAGCGCACCCCCTGGACGCGCACCGATTGGACCGGCGCCGACGGTGGCGGCGGCACGATGAGCATGATGAAGGGTCGCGTGTTCGAGAAGGTCGGCGTGCATACCTCGACCGTCTACGGCGAGCTCGCGCCCGAATTTCGCGGCCAGATCCCCGGCGCGAGCGAGGATCCGCGGTTCTGGGCCTCGGGCATCTCGCTCATCGCCCACATGCACAATCCCCATGTGCCGGCGGTGCACATGAACACCCGCATGGTGGTGACCAGCAAATGGTGGCTCGGCGGCGGCGCCGACCTGACGCCCGTTCTCGACCGCCGGCGGACTCAGGAGGACCCCGACACGGTCACCTTCCACGCCGCCATGCGCGCGGTCTGCGAGAAGCACAGGGTCGCCAATTATGATCGATACAAGAAGTGGTGCGACGAGTACTTCTATCTCCCGCACCGCAAGGAGATGCGCGGCATCGGCGGCATCTTCTTCGACTACCTGACGCCGGCGCCGGATGAGGGCGGCTTCGACGCCGCGCTCGCCTTCACCAAGGACGTTGGCCTCGCCTTCCTCGACGTCTACCCGCGACTCGTGCGCGCCAACTTCGCCAAGGATTGGACGGAGGCCGACCGCGAGGAGCAGCTGGTGCGGCGCGGACGCTACGTCGAGTTCAACCTGCTCTACGACCGCGGCACGGTGTTCGGCCTCAAGACCGGCGGCAACGTCGATTCGATCCTCTCCAGCATGCCGCCGATCGTGAAGTGGCCGTGAGGGAGCGCGTGCGGTGCAAAGGGACCGCGCAGTCCGCTACGCCGCCGCACGCGCCTCGCGGAAGCTGACCAGCCGCTGGCGCTGTTCATCCCACAACTTCAGCTTCACGCAAGCGAGGCTGTCGCGCAGCGTGATCCGGTGGATGCCGGCGAGGTTGGGATGGTCGCGCAGTACCTGCGGCAGCCGATAGAACGGAATCCGGCTGTAGAGGTGGTGGACATGATGGATGCCGATGTTGGCGGTCAGCCACGCCAACGGCTGCGGCAGGTCGTAATGCGAGCTGCCATAAAGCGCAGCCTCGTGCTGGCTCCACCCTTCCGCCTCGGCCCACACCGTTTCCTCGAACTGGTGCTGGACGTAGAACAGCCACACACCGATCGAGGAGGCGAGCGCCGCCACCGGCAGCTGCACCTTGAGGAACGACTCGATCCCGACCAGCCAGATCACGCCCGCCGAGACCACGACGATGCCGAGATTGGTGCCCATGGCGCTGATCCATGGGCGCCATCCGGCCAGCATGTAGCCGAACGGCAGGCGGTGCTTCAGCATGAAGACATAGGATGGGCCGATGCCGAACATCACCAGCGGCTCCCGGTACAGCCGGTAGACGAAACGGCCCCAGCGAGCCCGCGCGAGATACTCGCGGACCGTAAGCGTGTCGATATCGCCGACGCCGCGCTGATCGAGATTGCCGGAGGTGGCATGGTGGATGGCGTGGCTGCGGCGCCACACGTCGTAGGGCGTCAGCGTGAAGATGCCGAGCACCCGGCCGACCCAGTCGTTGGTCGCGCGGCGGCGGAAGAATGCGCCGTGTCCGCAGTCGTGCTGGATCAGGAACAGCCGCACGAGGAACACGGCCGTCGGAACGGCGATTACCAGCGTCAGCCAGTAGCTGATCGCGAGTGCCGCCCAGGCCAGTGCCCACAGCAGCGCGAACGGCACCGCGGTCACCACGATCTCGAGGATGCTGCGCAAGCGGTCCGGCTCGCGGTAGCGGGCAAGCACCTCCAGCAAGTCGCGGGCGGCGACCTTCGTCGCGAGCATCGTCTGTTCCAAGTCCTATTTCCCTCCGACGTCCGCGCCAACGCGCATCGGCGCCGGCGGCACGGCGCAACTCCGCCCGGGCCGGGAAAATCGCAGAGCCGGCCAATTTCCGCAAGGGGCGGCGGCCGGACATGCACCGGCTCGTCCAAGCGGTGGCGGCGGCGGCGCAAATGTGGCCGCGAACGACGGTCCTTGGCGCCTCCAGAGGCGGCTCGACAGAGTGCGGTGCCGTCCATATAGCGGAGCGTGAGAGGCACGACGAGCGAATCAGGTGCGAGAAGGGCCCGAACGGCAATGACCCGCCTGCGCCAATATGCAGCGCTGCCCTACGTCGTCGTCGGCGACCGCGTGCTGGTGCTGCTGTTGACCAGCCGCGATACCGGCCGGTGGGTCATACCGAAGGGCTGGCCGAAGAAGAGGCGGACGCCGGCAGAACTCGCGGCACTGGAGGCGATCGAGGAGGCTGGTGTCGAGGGCGAGGTCTCCGCCGAGCCGGTCGGGAGCTACCGCTACCAGAAACGTCTGCATTTCCTGTCGCGGGCACATTGCGAGGTCGACGTGTTCGCGCTACGCGTCGTGGCGCAAAGGATCGCGTGGCGGGAGAAGGGCCAGCGCCGGCAGCGCTGGCTGGCCACCGACGAGGCGGCCGCCCTGGTGGCCGAGCCCGACCTCGCCGAGCTGATTCGACACTTCGTGCCACCGGGCGGACCCGAGCCTGTGGGCTAGTGGGCGTGGGCCTCATTCGATCGCGACGCGAGGAAGCTTGCCGATGCAGGAGCCGCTGACCCGAGCCCACGGCGGCGACATCGACGGGGCGCTGCTGCGCAAGAGCTCGCTCGACAAGGATCTCTCCAAGATCGAGCGCGTCGAGCGGGCGACACTGACCGTGTCGCGCCAATTGATCGCGCCCGGACTCGCGCTGCTGTTCCTGGCCTTCGCCGGACTGGTCGCCGGACTGCAGATCTCCGCCGAGCACGGCGCAGTCGTGATCGTGGTGGCGTCGGTCATCGCCGGCTACATGGCGCTCAACGTCGGCGCCAATGACGTCGCCAACAACGTGAGTGCGGCGGTCGGCGCTCGCGCGCTCACTTTGACCGGCGCGCTCTTGATCGCCGCCGTTTTCGAGAGCATGGGCGCGCTCGTTGCCGGCGGCGACGTGGTCGAGACCATTTCCAAGGGCATCATCGATCCGCGCAGCCTCCCCGATGGGCGGGCGTTCGTGTGGGCGATGATGGCGGCGCTGCTGTCCTCGGCGCTGTGGGTCAACCTCGCGACCTACATCGGCGCGCCGGTGTCGACGACGCACGCGGTGGTCGGCGGGGTGATGGGAGCGGGGATTACCGCGGCCGGACTCGGCGCGGTCAACTGGCCGACGATCGGGGCGATCGCTGCGAGCTGGGTCGTCTCGCCGTTGCTTGGCGGCATAATCGCGGCGCTGTTCCTCGCCTTCATCAAGATCAACATCATCTACCAGGACGACAAGATCGCGGCGGCGCGGCGCTGGGTGCCGCTGTTGATCGCGATCATGACGTCGGCCTTCGTCGTGTATTTGATCACCAAGGGTCTCAACAAGGTCTGGAAGCCGACGGGGGATACCATTGCCGTGCTGGCGCTGGCGATTTTCGCCGTCTCGCTCGCCGCCCTGAGACCGTGGATAGCGCGCCAGTCGGAGGGATTGGAGAACCGCAACCAGTCGCTGCGAGCCTTGTTTCGGGTGCCGCTGATCCTCTCCGCCGCGCCGCTCTCGTTCGCGCATGGCGCCAACGACGTCGCCAACGCCGTCGGCCCGCTCGCGGCGATCCTGCACTCCGTCCAGTCCGGGGCCGTGGCCGGCAAGGTCGGGGTGCCGTTCTGGGTCATGCTGATCGGCGCCAGCGGAATCAGTCTCGGCCTCTATCTCTACGGCCCGAAGCTGATCCTGATGGTCGGCGAGCAGATCACCAAGATGAATCCGATGCGCGCATTCTGCGTCGCCCTCTCCGCCGCGGTGACGGTGATCGTCGCCTCCGGCCTCGGCCTGCCGGTGAGCTCGACCCATATCGCCGTCGGCGCGGTCTTCGGCGTCGGCTTCTTCCGCGAGTTCTACACCGCCCACAGCAAGCGCCGCCGGCGCTATGTGAAGGCGCACGTCCGCGTGCACAGGAAGGTGATGAACCTCGAGGCCGAGCGTCAGGAGGCGCAGCGGCGCAGGCTGGTCCGGCGCTCGCACTTCCTCGTCATCGTCGCCGCCTGGGTGATCACGGTGCCTTGCGCCGCGGGGCTCGCTGCCGCCATCTATCTCGCGCTCGATGCGGCGATGTAGGATACCTCATCGGGCCATGCTCGCCTCTCGCGCGATCTCGTCGAACACCTCGCCGAACTCGACCGCGCCGGCGTTTTTCACATTCTCGTCCATTCGCTGGTCGAGCGCGGCGAGCAGCTCCGCCGCCGACTTGCCGCGCACGATCGTGTTGCGCGCATAGGCGCCGCGGGCGAAGAAGTTGGTGGTCGGCACGTCGCGTGCCACCTGTGTCATCATCTCGAGGCCGGTCGCCGGGCCGGCGAGGTTCATCAGCTCGATCTCGGCCCCCGCGAGACGGCCGCGGCCCTCTTTCTCCGCCAGCTGGCGCAAGCCGTCGAGCTTGATGACCTGCAGCCAGGGCCCGATATCGCCGTCGAGGTTGACGGCGTGAATACCGCGGCCCTTGTCGGTGCTGGCGAGCGCGACGTGCCGCGACCAATCGCGCGGCACGCTGCGTGCCGTCGCCACCATCGCCTTCAGCGAGGCGATCTTGGCCTCGAGGCGCGCCCTGCGCTGAGGCTCGCCGGTCCGCTTCAGCAGCGCCCGCATCCGGGCGAGGAAGCCGTCGCCGCTCTTGGCGATCTCGTTGATCGAATTGGCGGCCAAGAGCTGCGCGTAGCCGAGTGCGGTCGAGATCGGCTTGCCCTTGCGGGTGATGGGATGGATGCCGGCCTGCATGTCGGCGGTGCCGAGGCCGCTGGTCTCCAGCGCATAGACGCGCACCACCTGATCCTTGGTGAGGCCGAGCGCCAGCGCCTCCCGGGCGTAGCGCGCCTTGAACTCGCGCTCGGCGATCCGCTCCGGCTCGAAGTCGTAGTGGCGCCTGGCACTGTCGAGAAAGTCGGCGACCGTGGGCAGCGGCTCGGGCGGCGGCTCCTCCGGCCGCGGCTCCGTCTCGTAGGCGGCCCAGCGCTTGGCGAGTTCGGCCGGCAGCTCCGGCCCGGAGTACTTGGGCGGCGGCTCGAGCACGTAGTCGTTCCTGGCGAGGGGCTGGCCGGCGGCCTTTTTGCGCTTGCGCGCCGCCTTCTTCTTCTCGATCAGCCCCCAGTAGGCGTCGAGCGCCGCGCCATGAAAGGTCTGGGCCGAGAGGTAGGCATCGAACAGCGCGCGCTCGCGCGGCTCCAGCGTGGCGCGGAAGGTGTCGGCGCGCGAGGCAGCGTGTGCGCCGGCCGCGCCGACGAGGCACGCCGCGAGCAGGGCGAGCGCGACCACGAGGCCCGGGCGTGCCGGTCGCATGTCTACTTGGTCCTCCACGCGCCGGCCGCAGGCCGCTCGGCGCCACGCCGAAAGGCTAGCCGACTGCTCGAGGGGAAATAAGGCGCACCCGGAACCCGGCCCAGACCATGCCACGCCGGCGGTTGCTTGGCGCGGCAGACTCGGATGCTATGGTGCCACCATGACCATTGCCCTGTCGACCGCCATCGAGCCCTGGACCGCCGCGCGGCTGCGTCGATTGGCGGCGACAGCGCTCCATGCGGTCCCCGTTCCGGACGGCGACGACGGTGCAGGCCGGCCCGGTCCGAGCGACTTCGATCTCGATCCCGATCTCGCGCTCGAGCTGGCCGCCCGCCATCTGCGTGCCGCCGCCGTGCTCGTGCCGATCGTCGACCGCGAGCAGCCCACCTTGCTGTTCACTGTGCGCACCGACAGCCTGCCGAGCCATGCCGGGCAAATCTCGTTTCCCGGCGGCAAGATCGACGAGGGCGACGCCGGGCCGCTCGATACGGCGCTGCGCGAGGCCGAAGAGGAGATCGGTCTCGCTCGCGCCCTGGTCGAGCCGCTCGGCTATCTCGACACCTATCGCACCGGTACTGGCTATGCGATCCAGCCCGTCGTGGCGCTTGTCGACCCCGGCCACAGTCTCGCGATCAATCCGAGCGAGGTGGCGGAGGTGTTCGAGGTGCCGCTCGCGTTCCTGATGCAGGCCGCCAATCACCAGCGCCACGCGCGCGCCTGGCAGGGCCGGCAGCGCCATTTCTACGCGATGCCCTACGGCGAGCGCTTCATCTGGGGCGCCACCGCCGGCATCATCCGCAATCTCCACCAGAGACTTCACGCCCCATGATCCGCATCGTTGCCGAGAACCTACTGCTGTTCCTGCTGCCGACGCTGGTCTACGTGGGCTATGTGTTCCTTACCCGTGACGACAAGCCGGGCTCGCGCGAGCTGCTCTCCGATGCGCCGCTGATCTGGCTGTTCGCGATCGGCGCGATGCTGGTGATGGTCACGCTCGTTGTTTTCGGTTCGACCTCGGGCGGCCGTCCGGGCGACGCCTATCAGCCGCCGGTGCTGAAGGACGGCCGCATCGTGCCGGGTCGTCTCGACGGAAAGGAAGCCCGGTGAGCCCGGCCCGCGCAACGCCGCCCGAGACGGCGCTGCCATCGCTGGCCGGGGCCGAGTGGCTCGAGCGGAGCTCGACGCGGGCGGTGATGGCGGCGATCGCCGGTGCCGGGCACGGGGTCAGGGCGGTAGGCGGCGCGGTGCGCAACGCGCTTATCGGCGTACCGGTGAGGGACGTCGATCTCGCCACCACAGCGCTACCCGAAGAGGTGATGGCGCTGGCGCAAGCGGCCGGCCTCAAGGCGGTGGCGACCGGCATCGAGCACGGGACGGTGACGATCGTCGCGCATCACCAGCCGATCGAGGTGACGACGCTGCGCAAGGATGTGGCGACCGACGGACGCCGCGCCGTGGTCAGCTTCACGACCGACTGGGAGGCGGACGCCGCCCGGCGCGATTTCACCCTCAATGCGCTCTACTGCGATGGCGACGGAACGTTGCACGATCCGCTCGGCGGCTATCGTGATCTTGCCGCGCGGCGAGTCCGGTTCATCGGCGACCCGCACGCGCGCATCCGCGAGGACTACCTCAGGATCCTGCGCTTCTTCCGCCTGTTTGCCGAGTACGGTGTCGGCGACCCGGACGAGGCGGGGTATGCCGCCAGCATCGCCGAGCGCGGCGGGCTGACGCTGCTGTCCGGCGAGCGCATCCGTGTCGAGCTGTTGCGGCTCCTCGCCGCCCCGCGGGCGCTCGAGGCGGTCGAGGCGATGTCGGCGGGCGGCATCCTCGAGCTGCTGGTCGGGGCGCGCCCGACCAGTCGCGTGCTGTCGCGACTGATCGAGATCGAGCGCCGCCTGGCCGGAGCGCCCGACGCGGTGCTGCGCCTCGCCGCGCTCGCGGTGCACGAGGTGGACGACGCGCCGCGGCTCGCCGAGCGGCTGAAGCTCGCCAATGCCGAGGCCGCGCGTCTCGCCGCCGCCGCGACCTACGATGTCGCCCTGCTGCCGCGGACGGGCGGCCCGGCGCTGCACGCGTTTCTCTATCGGCATGGCCTCGCGCGCTTCCTCGACGCGGAGCTGATCGACTGGGCGCGCAGCGACGATCCCCCCGACAGTGGTGAGCGCCTGCGCCGGATCGAGGAGGCGCGCCAATGGCCGCCGCCGGCGCTGCCGTTCCGCGGAGCGGACGTGGTGGCGCTGGGCGTTGCCAAGGGCACCGAGGTCGGCCGCGTGCTCGATGTGTTCGAGGAGTGGTGGATCGCCAGCGACTTCCCGCGCGACGCGGAGCTTCTTCGCCGCCGGTTGGCCGAGATCGCACGTGCTTAAGAATGGGTTGCGATGACCCTTCAAATGCCGACCGATCCGGTTTAGCGTGACTGTCGGCGATCGGCGTATGCACCTCGCATTGGGATCGCGCGTCCTCACGCCACGGGCATCGCGTAAATGGCTCATGCAACACCGAGTCTCGAGCGGGAGCGCGCGCTTCGCTTCTTCGAGGTGGCGCTGTCGTTACTGGCGCTGGCCGCGCTCGCTTTCGCGCTCGCCGTCCATCACCATGCCGGCGCGCTCGGGCTCGCTGACGATGCGCGGGCTGCAATCGCCCTCGCGCTGCTGCTTCTGGCTGCTATCGACGCGACCCTGCTGCTCATGTGGGAACAGCTGGTGAGGCGCGTCGGCGGCTGGCTTTGATGGCCGTCGAGTCCGCCTGCCGCCTCTATGTCATCCTCGCGCGAGACGGCCGCTCGGCGGTGGTGTTCCGTCGCGGCCCGAGTGGTCGGGTGTGCCTGCTCAGGTGGTGGCTCGGCAGCGATACGTTCGAGATCGGGCAGTGGCTCATCGGCCGCATCTACGAGCGGCGTAGCGATCTCTCCCCCGATGGTGACCTGCTTGTCTACTTCGCCGCAGTCCACAAAACGCCGCTCGCCTCGTGGACGGCGGTCTCGCGACCGCCCTACCTCACCGCGCTGGCGCTTTGGCCGAAGGGCGATTGCTGGGGTGGGGGTGGCCGCTTCTTGTCGCGCCATCACGTGCTGATCAATCACAGCGACGACAAGCTCGCCCTCGCCGACGGCTTCCTTCTTCCGTCGTCGGTGCGCGTCGAGCCGATGGGTGAACGGGCGGGGGCCGGCGAGGACAATCCGATCTGCCACGATCGGATGGTGCGCGACGGCTGGGTCTGCACCCATCCCGGGCAGGCGTCCGCCTATCGCTCCAGCGGCCCGGCGCGTTGGATTTTAGACGTGTCCGAACGCTACGAGAGAGTGCAGCCAAAGCCATCCAGCGCCGGGCCGCGCGCGCGTCTCGAGCGCCGGTTGGTGGCGGTCGGCGTGACCGACGGCCCCTGGTACGACGAGCGCTTTAGCGTGCTTTCGGCGGACGGCTCGACGCTGCGCGACCTCGGCCGCTGCGACTGGGCGGACTGGCAGTCGAATGGCGACCTTCTGATCGCGTGCGAGGGCAGGATCCTGCGCCTCTCCGCGGCCGCGGCGGCGCAAGCCAGCGCCGTTCCCCTCGCCGGCGCGCGCGAACTGATCGCTCTCGCGCCGATGCAGTTCGAAGCCCGCGAGGCACCGGGCTGGGCACGGCACTGGCGTTAGAGCAGGTTCAATCGATGTGGAACCGCCTCGTGCCACCGCGGCTTGCGCCAAGTCTTTGACTGAGAGTCTGATTCACGCCCTCGATGGAAACGGGAGCGCTTCCACCTCGGACGATCAGGCTCCAACGACCCCATACCGCTGCGACGCTGTCGCGATCGTCACCGAGCAAATTTGCCGTGCAATGACGGTGCGTAACGCGTGGAGGGAGGAATCCGGCGACAATTCATATTGTCCGGCAATGTCTTCGCTCCAATGGGAGGGCTGCAATGAGGTACGAAGCAACTGCGGCGCTCGGCGCACTGGTGCTGGTGGCAATGCGCGCCGGTGTGGCGACGAGCGCCGACGCGGAACGTGGCGCCGGCATCGTCCCGGTCGCTGACAAGAAGCGTCCACCGGATGCGCGGCTGAAACCGCCTCTGCCGCCCAAGCGCGGCTCATGGGACAATAAGGATTGCTGGCAGGAGGATACGGTCAAAGATTCCGATGCCGTGCATCGTCTATGCTGCGAGTTTACCTACAGCGCACCAGCCCAGACCGTCTCTTCGTGCGGGCCGTGGCACAAGTGGTAATTCGAGGTCGATGCCATCGATCCCAGCCCAATAAGGAGCGCCTATTCCAGAAATAGTCTTTGCCAATACGCATTCGGATCGAGGTATGGGAACAGAAAGGGCACAAACGAATGGCCCGCGTCGTTGGCGCGGGCCATTTCTTGCCGGATTCGACTCGGCGGACGCCGTTCAATATCGCGACGGCGTCGCTGCATCGTCAGATAGCGAAGTCCTGAAGCTTGGCGCCCTTGGACAGCTTGGAATTCAGCCAGTTCGGTTTGCGACCGCGGCCGGTCCAGGTATCAGAAGGATTGTCGGGATTGGCATATTTGGCCGCCGACTTGCTCTTGCCGCGACCGCGGCCTCGTCCACCGAGCAGCTCGGACAGCGAGAAGCCGGCGCTGGCGGCCGCCGCCTCGGCCTTTTTCAATGCCGCAGCGCGCTCGCGCTGGCGGGCCGCGGTGATGGCCTTCTCGACTTTGCCCTGAAGGTCACGAAGCTCTTTGAGCGACATCTTGTCGACGTTGATGCTCGCCATTCTCTCTTCCCTTTCTCGATTTGAGCCGTCCTATTCGGTGGACGGCATGCTCAGGTCTTATAATGCGCGGCTTTTGGCATTGCATTCCCTTTTTTGGGGGGTAGAAACAAAAAAATGAGTTAACCAGCCGGCCCGCGCCCTCCGCGCGGCCGCCCGTCGATGGCCCCACACGGCACGATTGCAGTCCCTGGCGCGATAACGGGCCATGTCCGGGGTGCGCTGCGGTGCGAACGATCAGTTCCGGGATCGTGCGTTCCGGGGCCATTGCGCGGCAAGCCAGCGGCGGTGGCAGCGGACGGACACAGGGCGTCGGGCTACTCGCTGCGCAGCGCGTCGATGGGACTGAGGCCCGCAGCACGGCGCGCCGGGAAAAAGCCGAAGAAGATGCCGGTCGCTGCGGCAGCTGCCATTGCGAGCGCCATCACCGAGGGGCTGAGCAGAACCGGCCATTCGGCGCTTGTCGCGATGATCGTCGCCGCCGCGACTCCGACCACAATTCCGATCAATCCGCCGAGCAGGCAGAGTGCCACCGCCTCCACCAAGAATTGCAGCAGGATGTCGCGCCGGCGCCCGCCGACCGCCATCCTGAGGCCGATCTCTCGCGTGCGCTCGGTGACCGAGACCAGCATGATGTTCATGATGCCGATGCCACCGACGATCAACGAGATGGCCGAGGTTGCCGCCAGCAGGTAGCTGAGCGTCGACAGCACCTCGGTGCGCGCCTTCATGAACTCGGCCATGTTGCGGACGTAGAAATTGTCCTCCTCGCCGCCCCGGACGTGCCGGCGCTGGCGCATCAGGTCCTCGATCTCCTCCTGCGCCTCGGCGAGGCTGATCGCCGGGTCGATCTTGACGTAGATCGAGCCGACTTGGTCGTTCTGGACCTGGCTCTTGCCGACGATCCGCCCGCGGGCGACCGCCATCGGCAGCAGAACGATGTCGTCCTGGTCGCGCCCGAACGCCGACTGCCCCTTGGCCGAGAGCACGCCGATCACCTTGAAGGGCACGCCCTTGACGCGGATTTGCGCGCCGACCGGGTCTTCGGCCCCGAACACCTCCTTGGCGACGGTCGCGCCGATCAGCGCCACCTTGCTCGAGCCGCGCATGTCGGCGGCCTCGAACGGGCGCCCGCTCGCCACCGGCCAGTCGCGGACAGTCGGATAGTCGGCGTGCACGCCGGACGCGGAGGTGACCCAGTTGGCGCTGCCATAGGTCACGGCAGCAGAGCCCGACAGCAGGCCGGAGATCGCGGTGACGCCGTTGATCTTCTCGCGGATGGCGCGGATGTCGCCCTCCGCCAGCGGCACGTCGGTGCCGGCCCCGCTCGATCGGCCGCCGACGTTGCGCGTACCGCTGCTGATCACCAGCATGTTTGTGCCGAGCGCGTTGATCTTGCGATTGACGTCGCTCGAGGCGCCGGTTCCGACTGCGACCAGCACCACGACCGAGGCGACGCCGATGATGATGCCGAGGGTGGTCAGCACCGAGCGCATCAGGTTTGCGCGTAGCGCGGTCAGCGCGATGGCGAGGCTGTCGAGAACCGTCATTCAGCGGCCTCCGCGCGCCGGCCTTCGGTCGTCGCGTCCTCGACGATGTGGCCGTCGCGGAACAGGATGCGGCGGCGGGCGAAGGCGGCAATCTCCGGCTCGTGGGTGACGACGATGACCGTGATGCCGCCGGCGTTGAGGCGGGTGAAGAGGCGCATGATCTCCTCACTCGTCGTCGTGTCGAGCGCGCCGGTCGGCTCGTCGGCGAGCAGGATCTTCGGCCCGTTGACGAGCGCGCGCGCAATGGCGACGCGCTGCTGTTGGCCGCCGGAGAGCTGGCTCGGCAGGTGCCCCGCACGCTCGGCGAGGCCGACCTCGGCGAGGCGGCGCCGCGCGGTCGCCTCCGGATCGGCGGGGCGCGGCCTCGCATAGGTGAGGGGCAGCATCACCTGCCGCAGCGCCGGCGTGCGGGCGAGCAGGTTGAACTGCTGGAACACGAAGCCGATGGTGCGGTTCCTGAGTTCCGCGAGCTCATCGCTGGAAAGCTGCGCGATGTCGCGGCCGTCGATCTCCAGGCCGCCGGCGGTGGGCACGTCGAGTGCGCCGATCAGGTTCATCATCGTCGACTTGCCCGAGCCCGAGGGGCCCATGATGGCGACGAAGTCGCCGGCGGCGACGTCGAGCGAGACGTCGTCGAGCGCCTTCACCGGCTGCTCGCCCATCGTGTAGATCTTGGATACGCCGCGGGCGCGGATGAGCGGAGTAGGGGGCGCGGCTCCCGACGTGCCGTGCGCGTCGCCGGACCGCTTCATCGGCCTCCCTCCCGGGCCTTGAGCACCACCCGGTCGCCGGCCGCCAGCTCGCCGCCGGCGACCTCGGTGAACTGGTCGTCGGCGATGCCGAGCCGGACGCTGCGCCGCTCCGGCGTGCCGGCTTTGCCAAGCACCCAGACGGTTCCCGCCCGGGTCGCGTTGCGGTCCTTCTTCCAGCGCTCGTAGAGCGTGCGCTGGGTGTCCGTCAGCAAGGGCTCGATGGTCACCGCGATCCGCGCCTCGACGCGCTGTCGCGCCTGCGCCGGGTCGGTCTGGCTGCTGCCTTGGCCGCCCTGGCCGGCGGCGCGGCGCTCAGCGAACAGCGCCTTCACCGCGTCGCGCAGCGCCTTCTCCTGCTCGGCCGAGAGCTCGAGAGCACTCTTCAATTGATCGACCGTGCGGGAGCGACCTTCGCCATTGCCGCCGCCGGCGCCCGGGCCCCGCCCGGCGCCGCCCGCCGTGCCGTCCTCGCGCGGTCGGAAGCGCAGCGCGTCGTTCGGCACCCTCAGCACGTTCTCGCGGGTGTCGGTCTCGATCTCGACGTTGGCGGTCATGCCGGGAAACAACCGGCGATCCTCGTTGGCGGCCTCGACGATCACCGTATAGGTGACGACGTTCTGCAGCTCGGTCGCGGCGAGGCGCACCTGCGCGACCTTGCCCTCGAAACGGCGCTCGGGATAGGCGTCGACGGTGAACGCGACGGCGTTGCCTTCGGCCACCGCGCCGATGTCGGCCTCGTTGACTTGCGCCTCGATCTGGATCTGGCGGAGGTCCTGGGCGATCTTGAACAGCTCCGGCGCCTGCAGGCTGGCGGCCACGGTCTGGCCGCGGTCGACCGTGCGCGAGATCACGGTGCCGTCGATCGGCGAGCGGATCTCGGTGCGGTCGAGATCGATCTCGGCTTGGGTGAGCTGGGCGCGGCGCTGGACGACGGTCGCCTTGGCACTCTCGATCTGGGCGCGGGCGACCGCGAGCTCCGCCTTGGCCACGTCCTCGTCGCGGATCGCCGTGTCGAGCGTCGACTGCGAGGCGATGCGCCGCTCGGCCAGCGCCCGCTGGCGCTCGATGGCACGGCCGGTCTGGCGCAGCACCGCCTCGGCCTTGGCCAGCGCCGCCTCCTGGTTGCGCACGGCCGCCTCGGCGGCGGCAAGGTCGGCGTGGGCCTGCGCGACGCGGGCCTCGAACGTCTTGGCGTCGAGGCGCGCGAGAACCTGGCCGGGCTTCACCTCGCTGTTGAAGTCGGCGGCGATCTCCTGGATCTGCCCGGAGAGCTGCGAGCCGACGCTGACGGTGATCACCGCCCGGACCGGCCCCGAGGTGCTTACGATGCGCCGGATCGCGCCGCGCATCGCCTCGGCGGTATCGTAGCTGAGGGCGCCATAGTTCGTCTGGCCGAGCCCGAGCATCCACGCCGCGCCGGCGGCAATCGCCGCAACCGGCAGGGCGAGGGTGAAGAGTGTGCGGATGCGGCGGCTCATCTCGGTTCGACTTTCAGTGTGGGCACCAGGCTCGCGGGTCGTTTCCGCCATGTCGCCTCAAGCTAAAGCTTTGTCATGACTGTGGGCTGAACGGACACAGCGGGCGACGTGCTAATGCCGGCGACGGACACGATCCCGATCTGATCGCGGTCGCAAGCCGAATATGGCGATGTACCCGACAATGATCCAGTCGGCGCCCGCCGCGAGCGGCCGTCATGCCCGGGATGAACGGCAGATGAACGGCACATTCAGGACCGGTTCAAGGCCCTCCCGCTAGGTTGCTCCCACCCTGATACACCTATCTCCCCCGGCGTGATCCACGGGGCGCAGCGCACAGGGTCGCTGCGCCCCACTCTTTTTCTTGCCGCCTCGCCCGACCGGCGCCAAATCCGACGCGGCACATCGACATTTGCATTCGTGAATTTGGCAAAGTACGGTGCCGCTCCCTCGAAACGACCGTATGCGGTCCCAGCCCTAAGCCGGAGGCACCAGAGATGACATTCAAGCTCCCCGATCTGCCCTACGCCTATGATGCGCTGCAGCCCTACATGTCGGCCGAGACGCTGCAGTTCCACCACGACAAGCATCATCAGGCGTACGTCGACATGGGCAACAAGCTCGCCGGCGCCGGCACCAAGTACGAGGGCAAGGCAATCGAGGACATCTGCCGCGAGGCGTTCGCGGGCAAGGACCAGCCAGTCGTCAATCAGGTCGGTCAGCACTTCAACCACATCCACTTCTGGCAGTGGATGAAGAAGGGCGGCGGCGGCAAGAAGATCCCCGGCAAGCTCGAGAAGCTGGCCGAGGCCAACGGCGGTTTCGACAAGATGCGCGCCGACTTCATCAACGCCGGTATGACCCAGTTCGGATCCGGCTGGTGCTGGCTCGCGCTGAAGGACGGCAAGCTCGAGGTGATGAAGACGCCGAACGGCGAGAACCCGCTGATGCACGGCGCCAGCCCGATCCTCGGCTGCGACGTGTGGGAGCACAGCTACTACATCGATTATCGCAATGCCCGCGCCAAGTATCTCGAGGCCTGGTTCGACAACCTCGTCAACTGGGAGCACGTCGAGAAGCTGATGGGCTGAAAATCTGGGTCGGACCCGCAGGGTCCGACCCCTTTTCTGTCACACGTGCTCGACGTAGCTCTTGAGCTTGCGGATGCGCGAGACGTAATGGCGGCGCAGGCAGAAATAGTTGGCACCGCAGGCGTTGCGGCTCGCGAGCCAGGCGAGCTGCTCACCTCTCAGCCATTCGGACTGATCGAAATGGCCGGCTCGGACCTGGGCGCGGCGGTACCAGCTGTCGAGGCGCTCGTCGAGTGCGCCGAGACTGGAGCTCGAGCAGATCTTGCGCTCGGCGGCGTTCATGGCCTCGATCTCCATGCAGTCGAAGCTGGCGGCACGTACCGGCATGCTGGTGAGGATGGACATGGCGGCACCGGCGGCAATCGTCGTCAAGAGCAACTTCATCGGGGATCTCCTTGGGGCAGCGCTGAAGCACAATGCCCAAGGAAATCGCACGCCCGCCCTGAACGCCGGCTGAGACGGCCGTTCATTTGGCGTTGGCGACCCCTCGCCCGACCGACGAGCGGGGGCGCGTGGCCGCCGGGTAGTCGGAGCAGACTTCCGCGGATTGGTTCAATCGATCGGATGCCGGCCCTCGAGCCGCATCTTGGCGAGTTCGATGTGCTGCGCCAGCTCGGCGTCGGCAGCTTCTCGGCCTCGTGTCGGCATGCCTTCGTTGCCGGCGGCAAGGCGCTGGCCGACGATCTCGGACCAGTGTGTCAAGGCGGTCAGTTTCTCCGCCCGCGTCAAACCAATCTCGTCGACCACTGCCTCGGGACTGGGGAACGCCGCCTCCGGATTGTTTTTTGCCAATTCGCGGTCGATGCGGGTAATCTGGCTGGCCATGGCACCTCCTGCTTTTCGCCCCACGCCGCCGTTGTTTAGTTAGGAGTGCGCGCACCGGAGGTGAAGGGGCCTCGCACGGCGCACGTGGTGCGGTGCTCGCCGGCAGGGTGCCTGCGACACGCGCTGATGCCGGCGTCGGATCAGCGTTGCGGCGCCGGCTCCGGCTCGTCCGGCCCGAGGCTGTCGAGATAGGCTAGGAACGCCTCGATCTCGTCGGGGCGGAACACGTACACCGGCATGTCGGGATGGCCGGAGACGATGCCTTCGGCCAGCGCCTCGGCGAGGTTCTCGCTGGGATAGCGCTCGACCACCAGGCGGAACGGCGGCGCATCCTTGTGCGGGCTCTCGTCGGTCATGCCGAGCGCATGGCAGCGACCGCAGTTGACTTGCGCGAGCGCCAAGCCGGCGGCGACGAAATCGGCCTGCGTCTCGGCGCGGGCGGGTGCCGCGATCGCGGCCATCATCACCAGCAGTGTGGCGACAGCTACAGCAGGAAACCGCGTCGTCGGCATGTGCCGGCCCCCCGACTCGCTTGCAAGCTTCTGACAAGCCTATCGCCCGGCGCGGCCCGGCGATTGACGGCGATCAATGGCACCGGCTCAGCGCCGCATGCCGATGCCCTTCAGGATCGCATTCTTGATGATCGTCGCCAGCGAGCGCGACACCGAGCGCTGCAGCTCCTTTGCGATCATCGTGCCCATGCCCTGGGTCTTGCGGCCCTTGGTCTCCGGCCCGCCGAGCAAGATGTCGGTCCAGCTCGAGCCCTCGGTCTCGGCGCTGGCCACGTTCTCCTCGGTGCGCTTGGCCAGCATCTCGTGCGCGCTCTCGCGGTCGACCGCCTCCTCGTACTTGCCGTAGACGGGGCTGTACTCGATCAGGCCGCGGCGCTCCTCGGCGGAGACCGGGCCGATGCGGCCCTCGGGGGGGCGGATCAGCGTGCGTTGCACGATCGACGGCTCGCCCTTGTTCTCGAGCGTCGAGACGAGCGCCTCGCCGACCTTGAGCTCGAGGATCGTGCGCTCGGTGTCGAGCTCGGGGTTGGCGCGGAACGTCTCCGCGGCGGCCTTGATCGCGCGCTGCTCCTGCGGCGTGAACGCGCGCAAGGCGTGCTGAACGCGATTGCCGAGCTGCGAGGAGACGGTGTTCGGCACGTCGAGCGGGTTTTGGGTGATGAAATAGACGCCGACGCCCTTGGAGCGGATCAGGCGGGCGATCTGCTCGATCCGCTCGAGCAGCGCCTTCGGCGCCTCGTTGAAGAGGAGATGCGCCTCGTCGAAGAAGAACACCAGCTTCGGCTTCGGCTGGTCGCCGACCTCGGGCAGCGTCTGCCACAGCTTGCTCAGGAGCCACAGCAGGAACGTGGCGTAGAGGCGCGGCTTCTCCATCAGCTTGTCGGCGGTGAGCAGGTTGACGATGCCGCGTCCGTCGGGAGCGATCCGCATGAAGTCCTTCACGTCGAGCGCCGGCTCGCCGAAGAACCGGTTGGCACCCTGCTCCTCGAGCACCAGCAGGCGGCGCTGGATGGCGCCGACCGAGGTCGAGCCGACGTTGCCGTACCTGGTCGTCAGCTCCTTGCCGCGCTCGCCGACGTTGTTGATCAGCGCCCGCAAGTCCTTAAGGTCGAGGATCGGCAACTTCTCGTCGGCGGCGACGCGGAAGGCGATGCTCAGCACGCCCTCCTGCACCTCGTTGAGCTCCAGCAGGCGCGACAGCAGCAGCGGCCCCATGTCGAGCACGGTGGCGCGGATCGGATGGCCCTCAGCGCCGAACACGTCCCACAACACCGTCGGGTAGGCGCGGTTCTCGTAATGGTCGAGGCCGACCTCCTTGGCGCGCTTGGTGAGGAAGTCCTTGGGCTCACCGACCGCGGCGATGCCCGAGAGGTCGCCCTTGATGTCGGCCGCGAACACCGGCACGCCGGCGGCGGAGAAGCCCTCGGCCAGCACCTGCAGGGTGACGGTCTTGCCGGTTCCGGTGGCGCCGGTGACGAGACCGTGGCGGTTGGCGAGCTTGAGATCCAGGTACTCGGGCTTGACGCTTCTGCCGAGGAAGATCTTGCCGGGCTGGATCACGGACTGGCTCATGGCCCCCCACCTCGATCTGATCGCACCAAGACGCTCCGCGGGCCGACTCGGGGCCGACGCTCGCCTGCGCCCTCTTGGCACGGGGCAATCGCCAATGCAAACGTCGGTTGCATTGGCCAACGGCGCCCGGCGGCCGGCCTCGGGGCGGCGTGTGATTGCCCCGAGCAGCACCCTGTCCAGCTAAGCCGAACGCCGGATTTGCAATATCGCCGGCCACGGCTACTGAAGGGAAGCGGCGGCGCCCGATCGTTTGGGCGCGCAACCGACAACAGTTTTTCCGTCTGCGCGAACGGAGAGGATCATGACCAGCCAAGCCCCCGATCAGCCGCTCGCTTCCGGGTTCGAACCGGCGACGCGCGAGGCTTGGCTGGGTCTGGTCGACAAGGTGCTGAAAGGGGCCGATCGCGAGAAGCGGCTGGTCGCGCGCTCGGCCGATGGGCTTCGCATCGAGCCGCTCTACACGCGGGCCGAGGCCTTGCCGGGTGCCGACACGGCGCGTCCCGGCTCCGCCCCCTTCACACGCGGCGGGCGGCTGATCCGCGGCGGCTGGGACATTCGCACGTTTACCTCCGCTGCCGATCCGGCTGAGGCCAATGCCGCTGTGCTCGAGGATTTGGAGGGCGGCGCCACGTCGGTCGCGCTGCACGTTGCAACGCCCGGCGGATCCGGTCTTGCCCATGATCGCGCGACGCTCGCACGCGCGCTCGACGGCGTGCTGCTCGAGATGTGCGGGGTTGCGCTCATCGCCGGCGAGCGGGCGCCGGACGCGGCGGATGCGCTGCTCGCGATTTGGGATGCAAAGGGCATTGCCGGCGAGCAGCGCCGAGGGCACCTCAATGCCGATCCGCTCGGCACGATGGCGGCCATGGGCGGGCTCGGCCAGCCGCTCGACGCGGCGATGTCGCGCGCCGTCGCGCTCGTTGGCAGGATCGACGGTATGCCCGGCGTGACGGCATTGCTCGCCGACGGCCACGTCTACCATTGCGCTGGCGCCACCGAGGCGCAGGAGCTGGCGGCAGTTCTGGCGACTTTGGTCGCCTACCTGCGTGCCGCAGAGGCGGCGGGTATCACGCCGGAGACGGCGCTGCCGAAAATCGCCGTCGGCCTCGCCGCCGATACCGATCAATTCCTGACCATCGCCAAGCTGCGCGCAGCGCGCCGGCTCATCTGGCGGGTCGCCGAGGCGGTCGGTGCCGAAGCTGCGGCGGGGCGCGTCCACACCACGGCCGTGACCGCTTGGCGGATGATGGCCAAGCGCGACCCGTGGACCAACATGCTGCGCACCACCATCGCGTGTGCCGCGGCGGCGATGGGCGGCGCGGACGCGATCGTCGTGCTGCCCTATACCTATGCGCTCGGCAGGCCCGATCGCTTCGCGCGCCGACTGGCCCGCAACACGCAGCTGGTGCTGCAGGAGGAGAGCTCGCTCGGCCGTGTCGCCGATCCGACGGGCGGCTCCTGGTATGTCGAGCGGCTGACCGACGATCTCGCCGGCAAGGCCTGGGCGCTGTTCCAGGAGATCGAGGCGAAGGGCGGCATGGCGGCGGCGCTGCGCTCGGGCTTCGTGCAGGGAGAGGTCGCCAAGGCGGCCGAGGCGCGGGCCAAGGCGATCGCCACCGCTCGCCAGGAGCTGACCGGCGTCTCGGCCTTCCCCCTGCTCGGCGACGATGGCGTCGTGGTCGAGCCCTGGGACGAGGGAGCACCACCGGTGGCCAAGGCGCTCGAGGTGCCGCGGCTCGCCATGCGCCGTCTCGCCGAGCCGTTCGAGCGGCTGCGTGATGCGGCCGATGCGCATGCGGCGCGGACGGGCCGCGCGCCGCAGATTTTCGTCGCCAGTCTCGGCGCGATCGTCGATCACAACGTGCGCACCACGTGGGTCAAGAACTATCTCGCCGCCGGCGGCATCGGGGCGCTGGTCTCCGACGGGTATGGGAGTGCGGCCGATGCGGCGGCGGCGTTCGCGGCGAGCGGAGCGACGATTGCCTGCATCGCCTCCTCCGACGCGCTTTACGCCGAGCACGCCGAGAGCACGGCGGCGGCTCTGAGAGCGGCCGGGGCGAGCCAGGTGCTGATGGCTGGCAGGCCCGGCGACAGGGAAGCCGACTACCGCGCCGCCGGCGTCGACGGCTTCCTCTACGCCGGTGCAGATGCGATTGAGGCGCTGACGAGCCTGCACGTGCGACTGGGTGTGGGTTAGCCCCTGTTCCCCTGGGCACAGCATCTCGGGCGGCGCTCTGCCACTCTCCTCCGCGACGAGGGCGCCCCCTCGGTCCCGGACAGGAGATGCAACATGTCGAGCCCCGCCACGCTGATCGCCGGACTTCTCGCCTTCGCCTCGACGCTGCTCATGGCCGGCTTCTCGGTGATCCCGCTGGCCGGCGTCTCGGGCCCGGAGAATGCGGTGCTGGAGGCCGCGCTCTCGGTAGCGCTGCCGATGCTCGCCACGCTGCTCGCGCTCGCCATTCCGACCGGGCTCGGCGCCCGCATCCATCGGCGCGGTGAATGACCTCATAACCGTTGCCGAGCGGCAGAGTTGCCGTTCCGCCGGCCGGGTCTATGATGGGGCGACGCAATCCTGCGTGGCCACGGGCCCGAGCGCACATGACCGGCACCGCCACCAAGCTGCCCCCGCTGCTGACCGTCGCCGATTTCCTCGATTGGCCCGGCGACGGCACCGGCACGCGCTACGAGCTGGTCGACGGCGTGCTGCGCGCCATGGCGCCGGGGAGCGACGTTCACAATACCATCGTCGCCAACTTGTCAGGCGTGATCTGGCAACACCTGCGCCGCAATAGGCCGGGCTGCCGGCTCGTGACGTCGATGGGCGTTCAGCCGCGCGTTCGCGCAGAATGGAACTACCGTGTCCCCGACCTCGGCGTGACCTGCACCGAGGCCCGGCTGGGCGACATCTTCACCCCCGATCCGATCGTGCTGGTCGAGGTGCTGTCCCCCGGCAACGCCAACGACACCTACGAGAACGTCCGCGCCTACGCGACCTTGCCGAGCGTCTCGGAGATCCTGATCGTGCACTCGACGCGGGTCGCGGCCGAGCTGCTGCGCCGCGATGGCGCTGGCAATTGGCCGGCCAACCCCGAGCCGATCGGTCCCGGCGGGGTGATCCGCGTCGCATCCATCGGCCAGGAGCTGGCGATCGGCGACGTCTACGTCGGCACCCATCTTGCCTAAGTCGATCTCCCGTGGCGGCACGCGCTTTGGGCATCCCAATGTTGAGCTTGCGCGGCTGGTTCGAGGCGATAGAAAACGGGGCAAGGAGACGCACGCCATGACCCGAATCCCTGATTTCTCCAAGCTCGAGCTCGGTTCTTCCCCTCACGCTCGTGGAGGAGAGGCGGGGGGAGCCTCGACCGGATTGGCGGGCGCCACGCCGAGTGAAGGGGACTGGATCACGCCCGAGGGCATCGCGGTGAAGCCGGTCTACACCGGCGCCGACACGGCGGGGCTCGACTTCCTCGACGGCTATCCCGGGATCGCGCCGTTCCTGCGCGGGCCCTATCCGACCATGTACGTCACCCAGCCGTGGACCATCCGCCAGTACGCCGGTTTCTCCACGGCCGAGGATTCGAACGCTTTCTACCGCCGCAACATCGCCGCCGGGCAGAAGGGCCTCTCGATCGCCTTCGACCTCGCCACTCACCGCGGCTACGACAGCGACCATCCGCGCGTCAAAGGCGACGTCGGCATGGCCGGGGTGGCGATCGATTCCATTTACGACATGCGCACGCTGTTCGACGGCATTCCGCTCTCGGAGATGACCGTCTCGATGACCATGAACGGCGCCGTGCTGCCGGTGCTGGCCTTGTTCATCGTCGCCGGCGAGGAGCAGGGGGTGCCGCCGGAGCGGCTCGCCGGGACCATCCAGAACGACATCCTCAAGGAGTTCATGGTCCGCAACACCTACATCTATCCGCCGGCGCCCTCGATGCGGATCATCTCCGACATCTTCGCCTACACCTCGCGGCGGATGCCCAAGTTCAACTCGATCTCGATCTCCGGCTACCACATGCAGGAGGCGGGTGCGACCGCGGATCTGGAGCTCGCCTACACGCTTGCCGACGGCGTCGAGTACGTGCGCGCCGGCGTCGCCGCGGGATTGCCGGTCGACAAGTTCGCGCCGCGCCTGTCGTTCTTCTGGGCGATCGGCATGAACTTCGCGATGGAGGTCGCCAAGCTGCGCGCCGCGCGGCTCGTGTGGGCCAAGCTGATGCGCGAGCAGTTCCAGCCCAAGGACGAGCGCTCGCTCTCGCTCAGGACGCACTCGCAGACCTCGGGCTGGAGCCTGACCGCGCAGGACATCTTCAACAACGTCACCCGCACGGCGATCGAGGCGATGGCGGCGACCCAGGGTCACACCCAGTCGCTGCACACCAACGGCCTCGACGAGGCGATCGCGCTGCCGACCGATTTCTCCGCCCGCATCGCCCGCAATACACAGCTGATCCTGCAGCAGGAGAGCGGCACCTGCCGCGTCGCCGATCCGTGGGGCGGCAGCTTCTACATCGAGCGGCTGACGCACGACCTGGCGCAGAAGGCGCTTCTTCACATCGCCGAGGTCGAGAGCCTCGGCGGCATGGCCAAGGCGATCGCCGCCGGCATCCCGAAAATGCGGATCGAGGAGGCGGCGGCCCGCACGCAGGCCCGCATCGACACCGGCAAGCAGACCATCGTCGGCGTCAACAGGTTCCGCGTCAGCGACGAGGCCGAGATCGAACTGCTGAAGGTCGACAACCGCAAGGTGCGCGAGCAGCAGGTCGCCAAGCTCGAGCGGCTGAGAGCCGAGCGTGATCCGTTGCGCCTGAAGGCTGCGCTCGGCGCTTTGACCGAGGGCGCGAAAGGCGATGCCAACCTGCTCGAGCTCGCGGTCGATGCCGCGCGCGCGATGGCCACCGTCGGCGAGATCTCGGCGGCGATGGAAAGTGTGTTCACCCGCCATCGCGCGGAGATCCGCGCCATCTCGGGTGTCTACCGGTCGGAGGCCGGAGCCATGAACGACGACGTCGGCAAGGTGCTGAAATTGGTCGAGGCGTTCGAGCGCAACGACGGCCGACGCCCGCGCATCCTGATCGCGAAAATGGGCCAGGACGGCCACGACCGCGGCCAGAAGGTGATCGCCTCGGCGTTCGCGGACCTGGGCTTCGACGTCGACATCGGGCCGCTGTTCGCAACCCCCGACGAGGCGGCGCGCCAGGCGGTCGAGAACGACGTGCACATCATCGGCGTCTCGTCGCTGGCAGCCGGGCACCTGACGCTCGTGCCGGACCTCAAGGCGGCGCTGGAGAAGGAGGGCCGCGGCGATGTCATGATCGTCGTCGGCGGCGTGATCCCGCCTGGCGACTACGACGCGCTGTTCGCGGCCGGCGCGAAGGCCGTGTTCGGCCCCGGCACCAGCATCCCGCTCGCCGCCGCGGATTTGATCGCGAAGCTGAACGAGCAATTGGGGTATGCGAAGGTGGCGGCGGAGTAGGGGCTCGGCGCTGGTGGCTAGGTCTGAGCGGAAGAAAAGGACCCACCTCAACCCTGAACGGGTTAGCGCGCTCGGCATGTTGAGGTATGCGATCGAGTTCTTTGCTGCTGCCGATGCGACCGACGAGGCGATTGGCAGTGAACCGGGCTGCGAGATAGTTGCTCCTGTGCCGGTCATCTTCTTGACGGCGCGGGCCGTTGAGCTGGGTCTAAAGGCATACCTGATACACTGCGGTGTCGACCTCAAGCGAATCGTAGATGAACTCAGACACGACTTGTTAATGTGTCTTGAAGAAGCCGAGAAACATGGCTTCTCTCCGCTCGAGAATGGAGTTCGGCAGCTGCTCAGGCTGCTCAATGACAGCTACAAGTTCAAAGACCTGGAGTATTTCTTCAGCGGTTCGAAAACGCTCCCCGAGCATGGTGCGTTGCAGACAGTGACCGTGAGGATACTCGATGAGGTTGTCAGCTCGGTTCCCGATGCTCAGCTGCTATTGCGCTCCAAGTCGGGGCAGATCTTTTCCGCCTTTCATCGGAGCAGCGGTGGTGATTAGGTCGGGACAGCGCCCACTCCTGCGGTGAGGAAGGCCGCTACGCTCGCTGCCGCGCAAACGTCAACGCTTTCGGATCGCCTCCTGACCCCGTTGGGTTACGGCCGCAAGTACGTAGGACTTGGGTTGACGCGGCCTTGGCGGCGACCGGGGCGCTCAGGCGCCGGCTCCGCGCCTAAACCAACACCCGCGGGTCGCCACGCGCGTTGAGCATCGCACCCAAGCGCAGCACGGCATTCCCCGCCCAGTGGTTCGCACATTCCTGTGTCCGCCTCGCCACGCGGATGGGCAAAGGCGATCGAGCCGGGTGCCACAGCCTTGTGCGGCCACTCCCCGCGCGCGCATCATTGCGCCACCGGCTTTGCGTTTCCGAGTAGTGCGTGTGATGCGTTCGATGATGTTGCCCGTGGCCGGCGCGCTGGCTGCGCTCGCCGGTTGCGCGAGCGTGCCGGAGATCGACGAGCGCCAGTACGTCAAGGTTTCCGACATCCTCTATTCCGTCGAGTGCGAGCTGAAGGAGGCGATCGACAGCCTGGCCCGCAGCTATCCCTTTGTCCGCAAGCAGCTGGTCGAGGTCAAATACAGCCTCGACGTGGTCGAGACCGGGGTCGGGGCCGGTGACGCCAACCTTGTCGTGCCGATCACCCACGGCACGTTCTCCATCGGTTTCACCGCCGGCCTGCTGCAGACGACGACCCGCGCCACCAGCTTCTCGGTCAGCTACAAGACCGACGAACTCGAGTGCCGTCCGCCGGGCACGGGTCCCAACATGCCGACACGCATCGCCGGCGGGGTAGGCCTGAGCGAGTGGCTGCTCAGCATCTCCGCCGCGCTCCGAGCCGCCAACGAGACTCCGGTGGCGATGAGCTACAGGATGGATTACGACATCGTCGCCGACGCCAGCGTGACGCCACGGTTCGGCGTGTCGCTGGCGTCGGGGCATGCCTATGGCGGCGGCGTGCGCCTCGCCGGCAGGCGCCAGCGCACGCACTCCGTGCTGGTCGCGGTCGCCAAGGTGGACGCCGACGACAAGGGCGGCGTCGAGGCGCAGAAGCGCATCGACCGCGAGATCACTCAGAGCATCCTGAAGGAGGTCTCGCGTTGAGCCGCGCCACGCTATGAGCTTATCTCGACCTGTTCCGTGCCGCGCGTCGCAGCGCGCTGGCGCGCCGGGATGACGGCGCAGTTGGGCGAGCCGTGTCCCGGCCCACACCGTCACGCCGGCGAAGGCCGGGGCCTGTGCACGCTTCTGTCGTGCGCGACGGCTGCCGTGGCCGGATCCCGGCCTATGCCGCTGCGCGCACCTGCGTGCGCTGGCGCGCCGGGATGACGTCGCCAATGGGCAATCGATGAGCCCATCCAGCAGAGCCTACAGCGGCACCGAGATGATCGCTCTGAGGCCGCCCATCGAACTCTCGCCGAGCGCGACGTCGCCGCCGTGGCTCTTGGCAATGTCGCGGGCGATGGCGAGGCCGAGCCCGGTGTTGCCCTCGTCCTGATTGCGGGCGTGGTCCAGCCGGTAGAACGGCTTGAACACGTTGTCGCGCTCCTCGGTCGGGATGCCGGGTCCGTCGTCGTCGACCTCGATCCGCAGCCACTGTCCCTCGGTCGCGGCACGGATCAGGATGCGGTCGCCGAACCGGGCGGCATTGGTGACGAGGTTGGTGATCGCGCGCTTGATCGCCTGGCGCTTCAGCGGCACCACGAGGTCTTTGCGCCGGCGGCGCATCTTGAGCTCGATCGGGACGCCGTAGACCTGCGCTTCGTCGTAGACCTCCTCCAGCACCTCGCGCACGTTGGTCGGCCGCGCCTCCTCGCCGCCGTCGCCGCGCGCAAAGGCGAGGTAGTCCTCCAGCATGTGCTGCATTTCCTTCACGTCCGACTTCAGCGACTGTACCTCGCTGCCCTCGCCGAGAAGTGCGAGCTCCAGCTTGAAGCGGGTGAGGATGGTCCGGAGATCGTGGCTGACGCCGGCCAGCATGTGCGTGCGCTGCTCGACGTGGGTGGTGATGCGGTCGCGCATCTCGAGGAACGCCAGCGCCGCCTGCCGCACCTCGCGCGCGCCACGCGGGCGGAAGTCCTCCGGCACCGGGCGGCCCTTGCCGAATGCGTCGGCCGCCTCGGCGAGGCGGAGAATGGGACGGATCTGGTTTCTGAGGAATAGGATCGCAACCGTCAGCAGGATCACCGAGGTGCCGACCATCCACAGCAGGAAGATGTGCGAGTTGGAGGCATACGTCTGGCTGCGGGTGGCGATCACGCGCAGGATGGCGTTGTCGTGCTTGACGCGGATCTCGACGTGCCGCGACTGGCCGACGGTGTCGATCCAGAACGGCAGCTTGATGTGGCGGCGGATCTCGTCGGAGAGCTCGCGGTCGAGCAGGTCGAAAAAGGGTTTCGGCCGCGCCTCGGGCAGGTCTCCGGGCGGTAGGATCTGCAAGGAGAGGTTGAGCCGGTTGTGCGCCATCTCGACCAGCCGGCGCTGGCCCTCTTTGGTCGGGTAGTCCTCGTAGATATCGATCAGCGCGGCGACGTTGCGCGCGGTCGCCTCCGACAGGCGTCGCGTCACGTTCTGCCAGTGGCGTTCCATGAACACGAACGCGATGACGCCCTCGAGCACGACGATCGGTGCGATGATGATGATGAGCGCGCGGGCGTAGAGGCCCTTTGGCATCACCTCCGCCAGCCAGCGCATCGGGCCCGACAGCCGGCCGGTCGCGTTGGGCACCAGCGACTTCAGCCACTCGAGCCACTGGGCGCGAACGCTCAGCGGTGCCGCGTCGGCCTTGTCGTGAGCTGCAACCATCGGCTCCACTCGCGCCGCCGGGGCGCGCTTTTGTCAATCGGTATAGAGGATGTATCCCTTGCCGCGCACGGTCTGCAAATACACCGGATTGGACGGGTCGGTCTCGATCTTGCGCCTGAGGCGGTTGATCTGTACGTCGATCGCCCGCTCGCTGCCGGTCGAATCGTCGTTCGAAAGCTCGTGGCGGGCGATCGGCGTGCCGGGGCGCTGGGCGAACAGGCGCAGCATGTCGCGCTCGCGCTCGGTCAGCTTGATGGTCTCGTCCTCGCGCTTGAGCTCGCCGCGGCCGATGTGGAACCTGAACGCGCCCATCTGCACCTCGTCGCAGGGGCCGGGCGCCGGCTGGCCGCGGCGCAGGATGTTGCGCACTCTCAGCAGGAGCTCGCGGGGCTCGAACGGCTTCGGCACGTAGTCGTCGACGCCAACCTCCAGGCCGGCGATGCGGTCGTCGGGGTCCGAGCGCGCGGTCAGCATCAGGATCGGGATGCGGTTGGTCGCCTTGAGGTCGCGCGCGAGATCGAGCCCGTTCTCGCCCGGCATCATCACATCGAGCAGTACCAGATCGAACGCCAGGCCGCGCATGGCGGCGCGCGCCGAGGCCGCCTCCGCGGCCGTCGTCACCCGGTAGCCGTTCTCGAACAGGTAGCGGGCGAGCAGATCGCGGATCTTCTGGTCGTCGTCGACCACCAGCACATGCGGGGCGTCGTCGGGCAGCGGCTCCTTGCGGGCCGTATTGGCGGCGATCGTCATCGTCGGCTCCCCTGCTCCCCTACTTCTCGTCGCCCGCGAGTGGCCGGCCCGGCTCCCCCGCGCCGCCCTCGATCAGCGTCTCGACGCGCGGGCGATCCTCGGCAGCGATCATGGCAAAAAGGAAGCGCCGCGCAACCTCCTCGGCGCCGGGCCCGGCGTCGGCGAAGGCGGCCTCGATGCGTTGGATCTGCAGCGTGGCCAGCTTGTCGGCGAGGCGGGCGCCCTTGGACGTCGCGTAGAGCAGCCGCTCGCGGCGGTCCTCCTCGCCGGCACGCTGGACGATGAAGCCCTCGTCGATCAATTGTTTCAGCACGCGTGCCAGCGACTGCTTGGTGATCTTCAGGATCTCGAGCAGGTGGGCGACGCGCAGGCCCGGATTGCGGTTGACGAAATGCAGCACGCGGTGGTGCGCGCGGCCGAAACCGTACTGCTCCAGCACCGCGTCGGGATCGCCGGTGAAGTCGCGGTAGGCGAAGAACAGCAGCTCGACGCAAGCAAGCAGCTGGTCCCGGTGCGAGGCGGCGCTCGGGACGGGCGCAAGCCGGCGGCCGGCGGCGGGCGGGGAAGTTACGTCAGCCATGTTGACTTATTTGCAGGCGATTGTTACGCGTGGCAAGCTGTTTCGGAGGGGCCGTCGGGCGGCTCCCGAGGCCGGGCGCCCGCCATTGCGCGACAGCGGGCATGCGATTGCACCGACCACCGGACCAGACGTGACGCGCCCGCGACGAGGGCTGCCACTCAAGCCGGCCTGCGCTCGAGGACAAGGTGTCGATGCCCACGGATCTCACGTATTTCGGCGACCCGCTGATCTGGTTCGATGGCCAGGTCATGCCGTCGGACAAGGCGACCATCCACGTCCTCACGCACGGCCTGCACTACGGCTCCTGTGTGTTCGAGGGCGAGCGCGCTTACGACGGGCAGGTGTTCAAGTCGCGCACCCACACCGAGCGGCTGCATCGCTCCGCGGGCATCCTCGATTTCGAGCTGCCCTACACCGTCGACCAGCTGGAGGCGGCGAAGGCCGAGATCCTCGAGCGCAACGGCGGCGGCAACAAGTACGTCCGCGCGGTCGCCTGGCGCGGGGGCGAGCGGATGATGGCGGTGTCCGCCCAGCAGAACCCGATCCATGTCGCCATCGCCACCTGGACTTGGCCGTCGATGTTCGATCCCGCCGAGCGCATGCGCGGCATCAGGCTCGACATCGCCGAATACCGCCGCCCCGATCCGGCCTGCGCGCCGGCGCACGCCAAGGCGGCCGGCCTCTACATGATCTGCACACTGTCCAAGCACAAGGCCGAGCGCAAGGGCTTTGCCGACGCCCTCATGTTCGACTGGCAGGGCCGCGTCGCCGAGTGCACCGGGGCCAACGTGTTCTTCGTCGCCGACGGCAAGATCCACACCCCGATTGCCGATTGCTTCCTGTCCGGCATCACCCGCGCCACCGTGATCGAGCTGGCCGGGAAGCGCGGCTTCGAGGTCATCGAGCGGCGCATCATGCCGGACGAGCTCGGCTCGTTCTCGGAGTGCTTCATCACCGGCTCTGCCGCCGAGGTGACGCCGGTGCGCGAGATCGCCGGCACCAACTACCAGCCGGGCCGGATCTCCGAGACGCTGCTCACCGACTACATGGCCGCCGTGCGCCCGGCCCGCGCGGCCGCCGAGTAGGCCGGATCAATCGAGCACGGACGGCCTGATGGCGGGCGTTGCGCGCCGGGCACAGCCCCGGGGCGTCCGTTTGCCAAGCGCGCCGCCGATGATTGTCAAAAGAACCCGAGCAGCCGAGTGTGGTCGCCTGTCAAACGCGTCGGGAGGCGGATCATGCGGTCGCTTGCGTTGTCGGCATCGGTCGTCGCGGCCTTGCTGGTGTTCACTCCGCTCGGAGCCTCCGCCCAGCAGGGCGCTGTAGCCGACGGCGGGCGCGATTGCCAGACCGTGCGCGTGTGCAAGTTCCACAAGGGCGGCTCGTACCGCGGTTGCATCTCGGCCTACACGTGCCGCACGTGCCAGCTGGTGCGGGCGAGCTGCCGCGTCGGCGACCGCCGCCGCAACTGCCACGAGCTGCGCTGTGGCTGGGGTGCGTGAGGGAAAGATCGGGAGGGGCGCGGCCGACCGGCTTGCCCGCGTTCAGCTGCGGGCGGTGACGGCGGCTCCGACAACGGCCAGGAACAGGCCAATGCCCAGTCCGCACATCGCCAGCGCGTAGAACGGAATGTCGGCGCCGATCAGCCACCCGCCGGCGGCGATCAGGCCCATCCAGATCAGAGCCGGCACGAGGGAAATGACGAGGATGCCGATGGTGCGATCGGACAGCACTGACGTGCGCGCGCCGGCCGCTCGGATCACGCCGCTCGTTGCCGGGGAGGCGGTGGTCATCGTCCTCTCGCTCCGTCGCGCTTCGGCCAAATCGGCCGGCTCACCTCGTCAGTCTTGGCCCAAGACGCTAATGAAAGCCTGACATGGATCACATCCGACAACTTGCGATGGATCAACATCTCCTTCGATTTTTCAACTGCTCAGGATCTGATGTGTTGCGCGAGGATTGCAGTTTGCAGTGCGGCAATAGCGATGCTGCATCGCATTATTCCTGGATCGAGCACTGTGGTGAGCGCCGCGCGGCGAGGTCGACGGCACGATGACAGACGCCCGCACTCGGGATGTGGTCGTCATCGGCGGAGGCCATAACGGGCTGGTCGCTGCCGCCTACCTCGCGCGGGCCGGTCTCGACGTCACGGTGCTGGAGAGGAACGCCGTCGTCGGCGGTGCCGCGGTGAGCGAGGAGTTCCTGCCCGGCTTCCGTAACTCGGTCGCCGCCTACACGGTCAGCCTGCTCAACCCCAAGGTGGTGGCCGATCTGGAGCTTGTCCGCCACGGGCTCAGGATCGTCGAGCGGCCGGCAGCCAACTTCTGGCCGCTCGACGCCGGGCGCAGCCTGCTGATGCCCTATGGCCTTGCCGCGCGCCAGCAGGCGATCGCAGCGTTCTCAGCGCGCGATGCGGCGCGGCTGCCGGCCTACGATGCGGCGCTCGAGCGGGCGGCAGGCGTGCTCCGAAAATTGGTGCTGATGACACCGCCGAATGCGGGCGGTGGGCTGGCCGAGCTGATCCGCGGGGCCTGGGCCGGCCGGCACCTCTGGCGCCTGTCGCTCGACGACGAGCGGCTGCTGGCCGATCTGTTCACGCGCAGCGCAGCGGAGTTCCTGGACCAGTGGTTCGAGAGCGACGTGGTCAAGGCCGCATTCGCCTTCGACGGCATCGTCGGCGCCTATGCCGCGCCCTCAACTCCGGGCACCGCCTACGTGCTGCTGCACCATTGCTTCGGCGAGGTCAACGGCAAGCCGGGCGTTTGGGGCCACGCAATCGGCGGTATGGGCGCCATCAGCGCGGCGATTGCGGCTGCCGCGGTCGCGGCGGGGGCGGAAATCCGCACCGGAGCGGAGGTGACGTGCGTGCTCACCGACAGGAGGCGCGCGGTCGGCGTGGAGCTGGCCAGCGGCGAGACGATCCGCGCACGAGCCGTGGCGGCCAACGTGGCACCCAAGCTGCTGTTCTCCAGGCTGGTCGATCCGGCGGCGATCGGCGTGGACCTGGCGGCACGCTTTGCCGCGATGACGACGGGCTCCGGAACCTTCCGCATGAACGTCGCCCTATCGGAGCTTCCCGATTTCACCTGCCGGCCGGGGCGCGAGCCGGGGCTGCACCACGGCTCGGGCATCATCATCGGGCCGTCGATGGCCTACCTCGAGGCGGCCTATCTCGACGCCCGGCGTGAAGGCTGGTCGCGCGAGCCGGTGATCGAGATGCTGATCCCGACGACCGTCGACGACACGCTGGCACCAGCGGGAAAGCATGTTGCCAGCCTGTTCGTGCAGCACGTCGCGCCCCACCTGCCGGGCGACCGCAGCTGGGCCGACCCGGCCGAGAAAGAGGCGTTCGCCGATCTGGTGATAGCCACCGTCACCCGTCACGCGCCGAACTTCGCCGCGAGCGTGCTCGGCCGCCAAGTGCTCTCCCCCCTCGACCTGGAGCGCCGCTTCGGCCTGCCGGACGGCGACATCTTCCATGGCCAGCTCGGCCTGTCGCAGCTGTTCTCGATGCGCCCGCTGCTCGGCTACGCGAATTACCGGATGCCGCTGCCGGGCCTCTACCTCTGCGGGTCGGGGGCCCACCCCGCGGGCGGGGTGACCGGGGTGCCCGGCCACAATGCGGCGCGCGAGATCATTTCCGATCTTCGAGGGCGCCGCGGCCCGGGTCGCCATTGACGTGGGCCCGTGAACCTCCTTGATAATAGGACTTGCGCGCTCGGGATTGCGGCCAAAGGCGGCAGTGACCGCGGCGCGGCGGACCCGTAGACACCGCACGGCGGGACCGCGGATGGTCGCCTTTTGACTGGTCGGGAGATGTGACGTGACGCTGATGCACAAGCCCGGCCTCAAGCGCGCGGCGATGAGCCCAGAGAGTTACCGCGCGCTGATGCGCCACCAGGCCGGCGCGGTGACGGTGATCGCCGCCGGCGAGCCGGGGCGCCGTGCCGGGCTGACCGCGACCGCCGTCTCGTCTCTCTCCGATAGCCCGCCGACGATCCTCGTCTGCATCCACAAGAGTAGCGGGGCGCACGCCGTGATCACCGAGGCCAAGGCGTTCAGCGTCAACATCCTGGCCAGCGACCAGCAGCTGATCGCCGAGCGCTTCGCCGGCAAGCAGGGCGTCTCTGGCGAGCAGCGCTTCGCGGGTGCCCCGTGGGGGCGCTTCGGCACCGGCGCACCGGTGTTGCAGGGGGCGCTCGCCAGCCTCGACTGCCTGCTGCACGAGCAGCACGCGTTCACCACCCACTCGATCTTCGTCGGCCGTGTGGTCGGCGGCGCAGTCCGGGCCGAGGGCGAGCCGCTGCTCTATTTCCGCGGCGACTACTGGGATCTCGAGAGCCGGTAGCAGCCTGGATCGGAGGCCTGATACGGTGGCGATGGTCGGCGAGTGTCCGCCGAGCCATTTCATGTGCACCGATTCCGCGAGGCCGCGCCGCCCAATGCCCGACGACAAGCTCATCGTCTCCGCCACGATTTCGATCGACGAGCGCGACCTTGTCGAGCGCTTCGTTCGCGCCTCGGGGCCCGGTGGGCAGAACGTCAACAAGGTTGCGACCGCGGTCGAGCTGCGCTTCGACGCGGCTCGCGCACCGGCGCTGAGCCCGGCAGTGCGCGCCCGGCTTGCCCGCGTCGCCGGCCGGCGGATGACGGAGGAGGGCGTGATCGTGATCCGCGCCGAACGCTTCCGCACCCAGGAGCAGAACCGCGCCGACGCCCGCTCCCGTCTCGTCGCGCTGATCCGCGAGTCGCTCGTCACGCCGAAACCGCGCATCGCCACCAAGCCCTCGCGCGGCGCGAAAGAGCGGCGCCTGGAGGACAAGGGCCGGCGCTCCTCGATCAAGCGACTGCGCCAGGCCAAGCCGGATCTCGGCTGAGCGAGGGGAGCTGAGAGTGCGATGCCGCGGCTCTGCGCCAACGTCACGTTGCTGTTCACGGAGCACGATTTTCTCGATCGCTTCGCCGCCGCGGCCGACGCCGGTTTCGAGGGCGTCGAGCTGCTGTTTCCATATGCGTGGCCGGCGCGCGAGCTCCGGGCCCGGCTCGCCGACGCCGGTCTCGAGCTCGTGCTGTTCAATCTCCGGCCGGGAGACTGGGAGCAGGGAGATCGCGGTCTCGCCGCGCTGCCCGATCACAGAGCCGCGTTCCGCGCCGCGCTCGACGAGGCGCTCGGGCTTGCCGAGGTGCTGGGCTGCCGACGGCTGCACGTCATGGCGGGGCTGACGCATCAGGGGGCGGATCGCGCGACCTATGTCGACAATCTCGCCGTCGCAGCGGAGGCGGCTGCCCCGCTCGGCATCGACGTCTTGATCGAGCCGATCAATACCTTCGACATGCCGGGCTACTTCCTGACCCGCACCGCGGACGCGATCGAGATCATCCGTGAGGTTGCGGCTCCAAACCTCGGCCTGCAGCTCGATCTCTACCATCGCCAGCGCATGGAGGGCCGTGTGCCGGAGGCGATCCAGATGGCGCGGCCGTACACCCGCCACTACCAGATCGCTGCTCCGCGCGACCGCGGCGAGCCCGAGGAGGGCGGCGAGCTAGACCTTCGGGCGGCGTTCGCCGACATCGATGCCGGCGGCTACGCCGGCTGGATCGGCTGCGAGTACCGCCCGCGCGGTGACACGCGCGCCGGGCTCGAGTGGTTCCGCCGGCTCGGGTTGTCGCTCTGATCCTGCGCGTGGCGGCGATTGCGCCGTGGAACGATCGAGCAGCGTAGCCGACGCGAGGTGGTCTGGTGGCTTGCGCACATCGACGCCGGGTTGCGATCTTGCTGCCTGCGCCCTATGTCCAGGCCAGCGGAGCGGACCAATGGGCTTGACTCGAAGCGAAATTGCAGTGGTGCTGGTCGCGCATGGCGAGCGCGGCGGCGATTTCTCCAACGGCGCGCTGCATGCCCATGCCGAGGCGGTGCGCGTGACCGGGGGCTTCGCTGCGGTCGCCTCCGGCGTGCTCAACGGCACGCCAGCCTTCGAGGACGCGCTCGCTCTCGCTGCAGCCTCCGCGGCCCGCCGCATCCTCGTCTATCCGTTCTTCATGGCGGACGGCTACTTCACAAACCGGGTCGTGCCGAAGCGAATCGCCGACGCGGGGCTCACCGAGCGTTGCCGCGTGCTGACGCCACTCGGCCTCGATCCCGGATTGCCGCAGCTGCTCTTGGCCGAAGCGCTGGCGACGGCAGCGCGCGCGGGCCTCGATCCGGCGGCAAGTCGTCTGCTCGTGGTCGGGCATGGCTCGAAGGGTCCCCGCGCATCGATCCGGGCCACCGAGGAGGTGGCGGCACTGGTCGCCGGCGAGCAGCGTTTCCAGTCGGTCGCGACGGCGTTCCTGGAGGAGCCGCCCTTCCTCGACGACATGCTGGTCGGGCGGCGCCCGCCGACCGTCGTCGTGGGGTTTTTCTCGGGCGACGGTCTGCATGCCTCCGAGGATGTGCCGGAGGCCATCGCCGCCATGGCGAGCGACGCGGTCTACACCGGCGCCATCGGCAGCAAGCCGGGCGTGGACGGGCTCATCGTCGCGGCGGTGCTGGTGGCGGCCGCGCATGATGCGGTAGCGCTTCGAGGCGGCGGGGGAGAGTCCGCAATGCCACAGGAGGCATCAGAAATCCATCCACAGCCTACGGCGCGATAGAGATTCATGTCGTTCCGCGCTCCCGAATCGCATTAGCCCCTGAGGGTCCACCGCATCATTGCGCGGCGGAGTGGGGCGGTCTGGGGGAGCTGTTGCGGTGCCGGCACGATCGCAAGACGCGGCGAGACGTTTGAGTTGTCTGACGGCTAGAGCGTCGCTGGTCGCTTTGGTCGCGGCAGCGACTCTCGGGCTCGGGGGTGTGAACGCGGCGGCCGAATCGCTACGTGAGGCGATGGCCTCCGCCTACAAGTACAATCCGAGGCTCGACGCAGAGCGGGCGCGATTGCGCGCGACCGACGAGGAGGTGCCACGCGCCATGTCGGGCTATCGCCCGCGCATCTTCGGCGAGGCCGACGTCAACTTTCAGAACACCAACACCCGTCCCGACACGGCGACCGAGGGGCGGCTCTATCCCAAGGGCTATGCACTGAGCCTGCAGCAGAACCTGTTCAACGGATTCCAGACGACCAATGCCGTGCGCGAGGCGGAGGCGGGAGTTCGCGCCGGTCGCGAGGCCTTGCGCGACACCGAGCGCTCCGTTTTGCTGGAAGCGGTTACCGCCTACGTCGACGTCGTCCGCGATGCCGCGGTGGTCAAGCTGCAAGAGAACAACGTCCAGGTGCTGTCGCGCGAGCTCAAAGCGACCCAGGACCGTTTCGATCTCGGCGAGGTGACCAAGACCGATCTCGCCCAGGCTCAGGCACGTCGTGCGGGCGCTGTGTCGCAGCTCGATCTCGCGCGCGCCAATCTGAAGACCAGCCGTGCCATCTACGAGCGCATCATCGGCCATCCGCCGAGCAACGTCGTCGATCCTGGCGCGCCGGAGAAGCTGCTGCCGAAGACCATCGAGGCCGCGTTGTCCATCGGCGAGAACGAGAACGCGCTGATCGTCGGCGCGCTCTATCGCGAGCAGTCCTCCCGTCACACCGTCGATCGAATCCGCGGCGAGCTGCTGCCCGAGGTCAACCTCGAGGCATCCTATTCCGACCGCTTCGATACTGCGCGCGCCATCGACGAGGTCGAGTCGACGCAGGTGACGGGTCGCTTGACGGTACCGATCTATCAGGGCGGCGAGGTCTCCGCGCGCGTGCGCCAGGCCAAGCACGTGCACGTCAGCCGGCTGCAGGAGATCGAGCAGGTCAGGACCGAGGTGCGCCAGGCGGTCGTCGCCTCGTGGTCGCAGCTGCAGGCGGCGCGCGCGCAGGTGCTGTCCGATCAGACGCAGGTCGAAGCCAACCGCTCCGCGCTCGAGGGTGTGCGTGAGGAGGAGAAGGTCGGCCAGCGCACGTTGCTCGACGTGTTGAACGCCGAGCAGGAGTACTTGAACGCGCAAGTGCAGCTGGTGACGACGAAGCGCAATCTCGTCGTCGCCGCCTACTCGCTGCTGTCGGCGATCGGTCGTCTCGAGATGCCGACCGTCGGCGCGGTCGCCAACGTCTACGATGCCGAGGCGCACTATCACGAGGTGCGCCGCAAGTGGTGGGGCCTTTCCATCACCCATGGCGATGGTCGTCACGAGTTCCTCGATCTGTGGGACCGCGACCGCGACCAGCCCGCGCCGATGAAGTAGGGACGGCGCTGCCGGCAACTCGTCGTTCGCACAAGGTTCATCCGTCGGCGGCAATTGTGCGCCCGGCGTATTTCTCAACCAATTTTCCCGAAATCCGACTTTTGCAAAGAAACCGTTAATCGTTACCAAATCTCTAATGCTCGGCTGACAAGCAAATCCCCGCGCCCTTACTTTGGCATCGCTTCGCGAGAAGCGTATTGAGCCAACGACAGAAATGCGGGGACGGGGCATCCACCCGATTCTCGACCACGACGTGACCTCGGCGCCAGCAGGCGTTTGAATCCTGTCGCTAGAACAGCGACTTGGGATGTGGCCCCGCTTGCGCGGCGGCCGCCGCCTCTTGGTTGCGGAACAAGGAGGAAAGGGTTGCCGATCTCCTCTTGCAGATGACGAGACGAAGCCGATTTCCCTCCGGCCGGCGGGGAAGCGGGAAATGCCGATTGCAGCAATGACGAAGTGCAACGCGTGAGAGGGCCGTGAGCGGCCGAGGCGCACAGAATCGAAGGATCCCGGTTATGTCGAAGAAAGTCGTCAAGAAGATCGTGAAGTACGTCCACCCGAGCCAGGACATCAACAACGTGACGGACAAGAACGTGGTCGACATCTCGCAGTCGAACACGATTGCGGGTGCGCCCCAGCTCGTCTTCGACATCAAGCCGACGATCTCGATCGGTGACGTGACATCCGCCGGCGCCGCGGGCGGCGCGGGCGGCAACGGCGGGTCGCTGTCGGCCAGCGTCGGCAACGTCTCGATCGGCAGCGCCACGGTCGATGCCAGCTCGGGCAACGCTTCCGGCGGATACGCGCAGGGCCATGGCGGTGACGGCCGCTCGTCGATCGGCAACACCTCGGCGAATGGTGGCTACGGCGGTGCGGCCGCGAGCGCGCTGCTTGCTGCGGCTGCTGTGACCGGCGCCGCGGGCAGCGCCACCGCCACGGGCGGCCTCGCGACGTCCGGTCAGGGCTCGGGCGGCGACGTGACGACCGGCAAGGCGACCACGGGGGGCGTGACGGCAAATCCTTCGAGCGGCAACGCGACCAGCGGCGCGGCCGGCAACGGCGACTCCGAGACCGGTGACTCCGCGGGCGGCGATGCCTCGGCCAGCAACAATTCGATCAGCATCGGCACTGCCCAGACCGGCAACGGCGGCGCCGGCGGCAATGCCACGAGCGGCAACTCGGTCGGCGGCGATGCCTCGGGCAACGACGATGTCTTCGCTAATACCGGCGGCCTCGGCTTCGCCAGCGCAACGGGGAATGATACCGGCGGCACTGGCAACACAACGGGCGTTGCTCGGGCCGAGGGCGGCGATTCCGGCCCGGCGCATTCGGGCGATGTCCTCCTGCCGCAGTTCCTGCCGACGGGTGGTGCCGGCGCAACGTCCGGCGACGTCGACAACGATGTCGATAGCGGCGTCGCGCTCGGCGGTCTTGGCATCAACATCGCGCCCGTGTTCAGCGGGCTCTCCACCAGCGGCGCGGTGAACAGCTCGAGCAACGGCGTCTCGAGCGTTCTGGCGACCAATCCCGGCGTCGCCGTCGGCGGCGCCAGCGCCAACGCCACCGCCGGCAACGCCATCAACCAGCAGCCGATCACCGGCGGCACGGCCAATGGCGGCACGGCGGAAGCGCTGTCCAACGCCACGGGTGGGACCGGTCAGGGCGGCTCCGCCAATGGCCTGTCGCAGGGCGGCACGGCGACCGCAGACCAGGATGGCCTGATCCACGATCTAGCCCATCATCTGGTCGGTACGCAGGCCGGCGGCCAGGGCGCCGACGGTGGTTCGAGCGACGTCGACTTCAACCAGGACATCGCCCTCTTCGTCGAGCCCTACCTCAACCTGCCCGTCGAGCAGAGCAACAACTCCAACCTCTATGACGCGGTCGCGACACCGGGCATCAAGGGCTGGGTCGAGGACACCAACACGTATCAGGTCGGCCAGTCCAACACCATCGCCAACGGGCCGCAGCTGGCCTTCGTGGTTGCGCCGACCATCTCTGTCGGGGACGTGACCTCTGCCGGTGGTGTCGGTGGCGCCGGTGGCAATGGCGGCTCGCTCGCCGCGGCGATCGGTGACGTCGCGATCGGTGGCGCGGGTGCAAGCTCGCAGGCGGGCAACGCCCATGGCGGCGCGGCGAACGGCCAGGGCGGCGATGCAGCCAACTGGGTCGGCGACACGTCCGCCAACGGCGGCGGCGGCGGTGCGGCCGGCAATTCGCTGACCTCCGGCTCGGCGCAGACCGGCAATGGTGGTAACGCGTACGCCACGGGTGGCGCGGCGTTTGCTGGTGCCGCACTTGCCGGCTCGAGCACGACGGGTGCCACAGGGTCGGGTGCCGTCACGGCCAGCCCGGATGGCGGCAATGCCGTCACCGGCAGCGCGCGCAATGGCTCGAGCGAGTCGGGTAGCGCGATCGGCGGTGATGCCTCCGTCGATGGCAACGCACTCGGAACTGGCAATGCGGTCTCCGGTGCGGCGGGCGGCGGCGGCTCGGCGACGAGCGGCAACTCGGTCGGCGGCAATGCCTCTGGCGGCGATACCGTCTTCGCCGGGGTCGGTGGTCTTGGTACAGGAACTGCCACCGCTAACGACCAGGGTGCGAATGCGGCTCCGACGTCTGATGCGACGGCGACGGGCGGCGGCTCGGGCACGGCGAACGCCGGCGACATCAACCGTCCGCTGTTCGACAGCAATGCCGGCGACGCCAGCAACACCGGCATCGTCCAGAACGTCGTCGCCAGCGGCTTCGGCACGGGCGGCCAGGCGGGCAACAACGCGCCGGTGCACAGTGGCGTCGCCACCAGCGCCGGTGTGACGGGCTCGAGCAACGCCGTGACGACGACGACGGCTTCCAACCCCGGCCTCGCCAACGCCGGTGTCAGCGGCCTCGCCAATGGTGGGCATGCGACCAACAACGCGGTCGTCACTGGCGGCAGCGGGGATGGCTATCTCGCCACGGCGACAGCGACGTCGGTCGGCGGCGCGGCGTTTGGCGGTCAGTCCAACGCCACGTCGCAGGGCGGTCCCGCGTATGCGGATCAGAACGGTGAGATCAAGGATCTGATCACCAATCTGGTTGACACGCAAGCTGGCGGGACAGGTGGCCTCGGCGGCCACAGCGACGTCGACTTCAACCAGGTGATCGCCCTCGAGGTGTCGCCTCGGATCGACATGCCGATCGATCAGTCGAACGTTTCGAACCTCTACGACGCCACGGCCTCCTTCGCTCCGGTCGGTCACATCAAGGACATCAACGAGTACAAGGTCACCCAGGCCAACGTCCTAAGCGGCGGCCCGCAGATCGTGTTCTCGGTGACGCCGACGATCGCGGTGGGTGACGTCCTGTCGCTCGGCGGCAACGGCGGCAAGGGCGGCAACGGCGGCGAGATGTCGGCGACGATCGGTAACGTCGAGATTGGCGGTGTTTACGCCACGTCGAACGCAGGCAACGCGGCCGGCGGCGATACCAGTGCGTCTGGTGGTGATGCCGGTGCCGATATCGGCAACACCGCGTCGGACGGCGGCCACGGCGGCGCGGCGGCGAATGCTGCCACCGCCGGCGGCGCGACGAGCGGCAACGGCGGCGATGCCACAGCGACGGGCGGCGCTGCGGGCACGCAGAGCGGCTCTGCGGGCGGCAATAGCGAGACCGGCGGTGCCGAGACCGGCTTCGTGATCGCCAGCCCGGTGGCAGGCGACGCGGAGACGGGGGCGGCAGCCAACGGCAGCAGCACGACCGGGGCCAGCACCGGCGGCGCGGCCGACGTCGACGGCAACCGCCTGACCTCTGGCTCCGCGACCACTGGCACAGGCGGCACGGCCGGGATCGTCGTCAGCGGCAGCTCGCTCGCTGGTGACGCCAGCGGTTCGGACGTTGCCGAAGCGACGCCGTTCGGCGTCGGGGCGGCTACCGCCAACGCCAACGACACGGGTGGCGCCTCTGCACAGCCGGGTCCCGCCTCCTCGACCGGCGGCGCCTCGAACACGGCCACTGGTGGCGTGATCGAGCAACCGAACTTCACGGTCGATGGTGCCGGTGGTGCGACGACGGGTAAGGTCGTCAACACCGTGAACAGCGGAATAGCCACCGCCCAGGGGGCCGTCAATCAGTCGGAGATTACCAGCTCCGACGCGACCTCTGGTGCCATCAACGTCAGCGGCAACGGCACCTCGACCACGCTTGCCTTCAACGACGGCCGTGCCGATGGGGCCGACAGCGGCATTGCTCAGGGTGGCCAGGCGACCAACAACGCGCCGATCCTCGGTGGCGATGCGGATGGTGGTCTTGCTACTGCGCTGTCGAATGGCTTCGGTGCCTTCGGCAATGGCGGCTCGGCGGACGGTGACTCGTCCGGCGGCTATGCCAACGCTTACCAGAACGGCGAGATCTTCGCCCTTCTGCACGACCTGACGCCGACCCAGGAGGGCGGTTACGGTGGTGAGGGTGGCTCGAGCTACGTCGATTTCAACAACGACGTCGCGTTCACCCTCAGCCCGCACGTCTACATGCCCTTCAACCAGTCGAACAACTCCGAGCTCATCGACGCCCCGGCGATCGAGGGGCACCACGGCTGGGATCACGACTGGGGCCACGGCGACGGCGCTCCTGTCTGACGAGGACGCTTCTGGCGGCGGCTGACGCGCGAGCGCACCGCCGGCAGAGACGATACCGCCCGGCCTCGACGCGGGGCCGGGCGGGTTGGCCCGAGCCGACCCGAGCGGGGCCGGCGTGGGATGCGGCGTAGGTCACACGAGGATTTGGACGTCGCCGATGTCGATTGCCGAGCAGAGGTCTGTCTTCTCGCTGCGCACTGCCGTCGCGGTGCCCCGTGCCGATTCCGACGCGCCTACTTCCGAGCGCGAGCGCAACCGCTATCTCTGGCACTTCCTGGCGTGGTCGTTCATCGTCGGCGAGGGCCTCGGCCTCGATGCGTTCCGCGCCGGCAAGGCAAGGGCCGCGGACGACGACGCGGACGAGGCGGGTGCCGCACGCAACGCCGGCGTCGACAAGATGGCGATTTCCGACGGCACACCGGCCGAGCATGTCTCGGGCGATGCGGACGACGGCTCGGCTGGAGCGGCGCCAGAGAATCAGGCGCCCCTGGGCCGGCAGGACGCAGCCGTAGAGGTGCCCGCCGGCGATGGCGGCTATGTCGCCAAGGCGCCCGCATCTGGCGCCGTTTACAACGCGGGGCCCGCGCAGGCGATCGATGCCGGCGGCGGTGGTGGCGGCGGTGGTTTCGCGGGCTTCGGCGTGACGACGACGGTGCCGATCGATCCTTCGTTTCCGATCCTGCCGCTCTATGCGAGCGACCTGACGTTCTTCGACGGCCTCGGCTCGTTCGCCGAGGTTCTCGGGTTCTCGAGCGATCCGTTCTCGATCGCGGCCGAGATCGGCGGCACGGCGAGCGGCCCGGTCATGGCGGCGCTGTCGTTTGCGCAGCATCCCCTGACCGCGGTGCCGGTGTGGCAGAGCCTCGGCGGCATCGAGGGCGACGTCGAGATCGGTGCCGGCGACGGCATGACCTTCGACTGGGTGGTGCAGGCGAGCGGCATCACCGGCAACGGCCAATCGCAGTTCACCTCGACGCACGGCATCGACGGTGGTGTCTACGCGCAGACGACGGCCGACTCCGAGCCGGGCCTCGGCAACGAGGCGGTGATCGTCGACGGTGGCGACTGGGACGGCACGCTGTGGGTGACCGGGAACTATTACGAGTTCAACACCATCATCCAGGTCAACGTGCTATGGGACCGCGACACCATCGAGGTCGAGCGCGGCGGCTCGAATGCCGAGACGCCAGTGGTCGGAAGCATCTCGTCCGGGAACAACGTCCAGTCCAACACGGCCGAGATCCTGGAGGCCGAGGACCTCAATCCGCGCGATCAGCTGATCATAGGCGGGAGCGAGCAGCATTTCTCCGCCGTGCAGCTCAATGCGATCATCGACGTCGACAACATCGAGTTCGAGCTCGAGGACGTTCTCTCCGGTATTGACCTGCCAAGCCAGATCGACGGATTCGGCGACGTCAATTCCGCCGGGCACGACCAGTCGAACGCCTCGCTGATGATGGCGGGCGACGACTTCGAGATTCACCGGATTGCGCCGGAGCGGTTCTTCGCGCGCCACCAGGACCAGATCCAGCTCGTCAACGGCAACTTCTACGAGTTCAACACCATCGTGCAGGTCAACGTCGTCAATGATGCCGACGAGATTCATTCCTACGTCGACGGCCGCCTGAACGAGGCGCGCGACGTGATCGCCTCCGGCGGCAACATCCAGTTCAACCGCGCCTCGATCTTCTCCAACGACAACGACGACAGCCTGTTCGTAGGCGGCCGCTATACCCAATACAACTTGGCGCTCCAGATCAACTCGATCGACGACAGCGACCGCATCAGCCAGCTGAGCAATCGCCAGATCGGGCACGGCAGCGGGAACGACCATGACGGTCATCCAGGCTCGCATCACGGCGACGATGGCGACGATGGCGCCGACGGGCCGAGCCTGCCGGAGATCAACATCACCATGCCGAGCGTGATCGAGGACATGATGGTGCGCGGTCACGACGCGCTGGCGTGACGCGCGCCTCGTATCCGGCGGCCGGCCCGAAAGGGCGCTGGCATGCATCATGCAGCTTTCCAGCCGGAGGCGGTCGTCGATCCGGTCTGAGCCGGCGGCCGCGCGTGCGTCGGGAGCGGCTCAATGAGCGACACCAGGCCGAATGCGGCACCGGAAAAGCAGGCTGGCGCACCCGCGGAATCGGCCGCTGTGCCGGCGGACCAAGCCAAGCCCGAGACGGCCGACAAGCCCGAGGTCGCGGAGGACGGCGCACCGGAGCAGGCGAGCGAGGTCTCGAGCTACGCCCCGGCGGCGCGCAACCCGATGCGGGACTGGCGTATCGTTCTGAGACGCAACCTGGCGACGGTCGCCCTGTTCTCGATCTTCGTCAACCTGCTGATGCTGACGATCCCGATCTACCTGTTCCAGGTCTCCGATCGCGTGCTGTCGAGCCGCAGCGTCGAGACGCTGCTGATGCTGACCATCATGGCGCTCGGGTTCATCGGCGTGCTGTCGCTCTTGGACATCCTGCGCCGCCAGGTGCTGGGCCGCGTGGCGACACAACTCGAGACGATCCTCGGCGGCACTGTCGTGGCCGGCATGGTGGGCGCGGCGCGGATTGCCGACACCTCGAGCCTGCAGACGCTGCGCAGCCTGCACCAGGTCAAGAGCTTCATCTCCGGCCCGGTGATGCTGATGCTGTTCGATGCGCCGATGGCGCCGCTGTATTTCATCGCCGTGTTCCTGATCCACCCGCACCTCGGCATCATCTCGGTCGCCTCCGGCGTCATCCTGTTCACCATCGCGGTGCTGAACCAGAAGCTGACATCGGCGCCGCTCGGCCGCGCCGGCATGCATGCGGCCCGCGCCGATGCGCATGCCGAGGCGTTGACCCGCAACTCGCAGGTCATCAACGCGATGGGCATGCTGAACGAGGGCATCCTGCAATGGGGCCGCGAGCAGGCGAGCGCACTGACACTCCAGCTCGGCGCCCTCGACCGTAATCTGTGGATCAGCGGCGCCTCCAAGTTCACCCGCCTGACGACGCAGATCGCGATGCTCGGCTGGGGCGGCTATCTGGCACTTGAAGGTCACCTGACGGGCGGCATGATGATCGCCGCCTCGATCATCGCCGGGCGCGGGCTGCAGCCGCTCGAGGGCATGATCGAGGGGTGGCGTGGCCTGTTGCAGGCACGCCAGAGCTACGCGCGCATCTGCCAGATGGTGGAGACGATCGCCAACGAGCGCCCGCCGCTGAGGCTGCCGAAGCCGAAGGGGCGGCTTGCCGTCGACAAGCTGCTCTATCTGCCGCCCGGTACCAAGGAGCCGACGCTCAACGGCATCTCGTTCGAGCTGCAGCCGGGTGAATCGCTCGCCATCCTGGGGCCGTCCGGTTCGGGCAAGTCGACGCTCGCGCGCATTCTCGTCGGCTGCCTGCTGCCGACCGCGGGCAAGGTGCGGCTCGATTCGACCGAGCTCAGGAACTGGGACCGCCGCCAGTTCGGCGAGTACACCGGCTACCTGCCGCAGGAGGTGGAGCTGTTCCCGGCCACCATCAAGGCCAACATCGCTCGCATGCGCGAGGACCTGCCCGACGAGAAGGTCTACGATGCGGCGGTGCTGACCGGCATCCACGAGATGGTATGCCATCAGTCGCACGGCTACGAGACGTTCATGGAGGCGAGCGGCGCGCCGCTCTCCGGCGGCCAGAAGCAGCGCATCGCACTCGCCCGCGCCTTCTTCGGCGATCCCGCGCTGGTCGTGCTCGACGAGCCGAACGCCAACCTCGACGCCGCCGGCGAGCAGGCGCTCGCCGATACGCTGAAGCGGGCCAAGGAGCGCGGCATCACCGTGGTCGCGGTGACGCAGCGCCCGGCGCTGCTCGCAAGTGTCGACAAGGTGCTGATCCTGAGGGCGGGCCGCGTCGAGGCGATCGGCTCGCCGAACGAGATCCTGCATCGCGTCGTCAAGGCGCCGGTGCCGACCGCCGTTCCGGTGATGCCGCCCCCAATTCCGGCTACCCCGCCGCCCATTCCGACAACGCCGCCTCCGATCCCCGCGGTAACGATCGCCGCCGGCCAGCCGCAGGGCTGAGATCGGAGCGCTGCGCATTACAGAGGAAGCAAACCCATGCTGCCGAGCTGCCCGAGCATCGACGAGTGGCATCGAAGCGTTCCACGCAGTGTCGTCGGACCGACGCTGTTCGGCATCGTCGTTCTACTCATGTGGGGTCTCGGCTTTGGCGTGTGGGCGGCGGTGGCGCCGATCGACGGCGCCGTCGTCGCGCCAGGCAGCTTCGTCGCCACCGGCCAGAACAAGACCGTGCAGCACCTCGAGGGCGGCATCGTGCGTGAGATCATGGTCAAGGAGGGAGACCTCGTGGAGCAGGGCCAGACCCTGCTGCGTCTCGACGAGATCGCACCCAAGGCCCGCCTGCGCCGGCTCGAGTTGCGCGCCTCTCGCCTCGCCGCGATGGAGGCGCGGCTGAGGGCCGAGGCGCGGCTCGAGACTGCGTTCGAGATCCCTGTGGCTTTGCTGGCGAGCAAGGACGATCCCGAGGTTGCGCAGATCATCCTCCGCCAGAAGGGCGAGCTGGATGCCCGGCGCAACAAGCTCGCAACCGAGGAGGAGGTGCTGAGGAAGGAGATCGCCGGCCTCACCGAGAGCATCCAGGGCTTCGAGGCGCAGGTCGTCGCGACGCGCGCGCAGATCGACCTCTTCGCCGACGAGCTCCGGGGCAAGGAAGAGCTCCTGCGTCGCAATCTCGTCCGGCGAACGGATGTGCTGGCGGTCAGGCGCGCAGAGGCCCGCATGACCGGCGAGCTCGGTCAGTTGTTGAGCCGGATCTCCGATTCCCGCGAGCGCATCGCCCGCGCCGAGCAGCAGATCGCACAGCTGAAATCGGCCGCCGTGCAGAAGGCGGTCGAGGAGCTGCGACTCGCCGAGACCGAGCACGACGACCTGAAGGAACAGATCCGTGCCGCCCGAGACATCGCCGAGCGGATCGAGATCGCAGCACCCGTGCGCGGCGTCGTCGTCAAGCTCAATCACAATACACCGGGCGGGGTGCTCGCACCGGGGGCGCCGATCCTCGACCTCTTGCCGATCAACAACGACCTCGTCATCGAGAGTCGCGTGATGCCGGCCGACATCTCCCACGTCAAGGAAGGGCAGCATGCGCAGGTCAGGATCTCGGCGCTCAACCAGCGCGTGACCCCGATGATCGACGCCCACGTCGTCTATGTGTCGGCGGACGCGGTGAACGAACAGGACGCGAGGAAGCTCGCGATTCCCCAGGCGACCAACCAGGGCATGTTCGTGGTGCGCATCCGCATCGACGATGCCGACCTTCGCGCCAAGGCCGGCGAGTTCCGCCCGACCCCCGGCATGCCGGCCGACGTGTTCATCCGCACCGAGCAGCGCACGTTCTTCCAGTACCTGATGAAGCCGATCGTCGACAGCTTCTCGCGCGCCTTCCGAGAGAACTAGCGTCGCGGTTCAGTCGAAGGGCATCAGGTTGTCATATGTCGCCGACGCCGGGCCCTGGCTCAGCCGGCGAGTGCGGCGCGGATCTTGGCGGCGTGGGCCTCCAGAACCTCCGGCCTCTCCATGCCACCCGCATGCTTGGCGAGCGGCACGCCGTCGTGGCGCGGGATGATGTGGAAGTGCAGGTGGTAGACGGTCTGTCCGCCGGCCGCCTCGTTGAACTGCAGGATGGTGACGCCGTCGGCGGCGAACGCGGTCTTCACCGCGCGCGCCAGCCGCTGCACCGTCGGCATCACCATTGCCAACGTCTTCGGTGCCGCGTCGAGCAGGTTGCGCGAGGGCGCTCTCGGCACGACCAGCGTATGTCCCGGACCCTGGGGCATGATGTCCATGAACGCGATCGCGTCGGCGTCCTCGTAGACCTTCACCGCCGGCAGCTCCCCGCGCAGGATCCTGGCGAAGATGTTGTTGGCATCGTAGCTCATGATGGGCCCTCGCGATGAATGGGGAGCGCGTTCGACCGCCTGTTAAGCGCTCGTTCATCCTGCCGTCAAGTCAAGACCTCTCCTGCTCCGACTTGCGATACGGCGCGTACTCCGCCAGCACTGCCATCTCATTGGCGACGTGTCGGCGCTCGCCGTCGAGATAGCGTGCGATCGCCTCTCTCAGCCCCTCGTCGGCAATCCAGTGCGCGGAGTAGGTCTCGGTCGGCAGGTAGCCGCGCGCCAGCTTGTGCTCGCCCTGGGCGCCGGCCTCGACCCGCGCCAAGCCGTGCCGGATGGCATATTCGATGGCCTGATAGTAGCAGACCTCGAAGTGCAGAAACGGGCGGTGCTCAATCGCGCCCCAGTAGCGCCCGTACAAGCAGCTGCCTCCGATCAGGTTGAGCGCACCGGCAATGGGCCGGCCCGCCCGCGTCGCCAGCACGAGGAGGCAGTGCGCGCCGAGGCGCTCGCCCAGAGCCGAGAAGAACGCGCGATTGAGATAGGGCCGGCCCCATTTGCGGTCGCCGGTATCCTGGTAGAAGGCGAAGAAGGCGTCCCAGTGCGCCTCGGTGATGTCTGGGCCCGTCAGCTGCGCGATGCGAACGCCGTCCGCGAGGGCCTCGATGCGCTCCTTGCGGATCGCCTTGCGCTTGCGCGAGGCGAGTGTGGCGAGGAAGTCGTCGAACGAGCCGTAGCCGCGATTGGACCAATGGAACTGCTGCCCGCGCCGCGGCAGGAAGCCGAGCTTGCCGGCCTGCCGCTGCTCGGGCTCGGTCAGGAACGTGATATGGAGCGAGGAGACGCCCGCCGCCTCGGCCAGCCGGCGTGCGCCCTCCAACAGCTGCACCTCGCGCAAGGCGCGCCCCGTCGCCGAGCCGACCAACAGCCGACGCCCAGGGACCGGCGTGAACGGGACCGCGCACTGGAGCTTCGGATAGTAGCGGCCGCCAGCGCGATGGAACGCATCCGCCCAGCTGTGATCGAACACGTACTCGCCCTGGCTATGCAGCTTGACATAGAGCGGCATGGCGGCGAGGAGCGCGCCGCGCGCGTCCTCGAGCACGAGGTGACGCGGCAGCCAGCCGGTCGCCTCCGGGCCGACCGCGCCGGAATCCTCGAGCGCCGAAAGGAAGGCGTGACTGAGGAACGGATCGAAGGCGGCGGGATCGGGGTTGGCGAGCGCGTCCCAGGCGGGTTGCGGCAGCTCGCGGAGCGAGCCGACGACGCGCACGGTCGATGTCTCGGGTTCGCTCATGATATGTCCGGCGCCCTTTGTGTCGATGGCGAGTTCACCGTATGGTACGCGGAAAACGCCGCTGGGATCATCCGGCGCCGAGTGGAGGAGCCGCGAGTATGACCGTCCAGATTGTCCTGACCGTGATCGCGCGCGACCGCCCCGGCGTCGTCGAGCGCGTCTCGGAGGTGATCGAGCGCCATCGGGGCAACTGGGTCGACAGCTCGATGGCGCGTCTCGGCGGCGAGTTCGCCGGCATCCTGATGATCGAGCTGCCCGAGGCGTCGGTGGCGCCGCTCGAGGTGGATCTCGCGAGCCTCGCCAAGACGGGTATCGACTGCATGTTGCGCCGCGATCTGACCGCGCCGGTCGTGTCCGGTCGCCGTGCCAGGCTCGATATTACGGGTGTCGATCACCCGGGTATCATCCACGAGGTCGCGAGCGCCCTCGCCCGCCAGGGCGTCAGCATCGACAGCCTCGAGACGCGCGTCTTCACCGGCTCCATGTCGGGCGAGCGGATGTTTGCGGCGACGGTCGAGATCGTCATGCCGGCCGGGGGCTCCTCGGAGCTGTTGCGCGAGGCGCTCGAGGAGATCGCGCGCGACATGATGGTCGACATCGATCTCGAGGAGCAGGAGCCGGAGACCATGCTGGCCTGACGGGAGCCGGCGCGGCGATGGCTGGCTTGGTATCGCCTGCGTGCGCTCAATAGCCGAGCATGGCCTCGAGCGGGCCTTTCGGCAGCGGTACCAGGAACCACTTCTCGAACATGAAGAACAGCGCGACCGGCACGCCGGTGCCGACGGCGATCGCCATCAGCGGGTTGTCGCCACCGACGAACACCATGAACGCGGCGATGAAGATCGCCGAGGCGACATAGATGCCGAGGAATTGGATCAGCGCCACGTAGGCGAACGCCGGCAGCAGCACCGAGAGCACCCTGAGCAGCGATGTCTTGGTGGCGAACGCGCGCGACCAGCCGGGACCCGGCTTGAACAGGGCACCGAGCAGCACGATGATGCTGGAAAGCCCCATGAACGCGGCGATATAGAAGGGGTAGTAGCCGGCCGCCGGACCGAGCCCCGGCTCCCAGCCGTGGCCGATGCGCATGCTGTCGAAGATGACGAGCGCGCTGAGGCCGATCAGCACGAGCGCGACGACGATGTCCATCGTGCGCATGGTGACGAGGGTCGGGCCCTGGGTCTCGCCGTCGTCGTCCTCGTCGTGGCTCATGGCTCGTCACCTCGGCTTGAAGACATGTGTGGCAATGTTGCGACCAAGCCTCGCGCGCCCTTGCCGAGCGCGCGAGGCCGCGCTTCAGGCTACTTCCCGGCGGCGAGGAAGCCCGCCTCTTTCATCAGATCATGGTGGGTCTTTTCGGCCTTCTCCAGCCACTTCTTGTACTCGTCGCCCGACATCGACGTCTGGTTGAAGGCGCCGTTCTGCATCAGCTGCTTCCAGTCGTCGGTCGCCATCACCTTCTTGAACAGGTCGACGAAATACGCGACCTCCTCCGGCTTCACGCCCGGCGCCATGAAGATGCCGCGCAGCATCTGGTACTCGACGTCGACGCCCGATTCCTTACAGGTCGGGATGTCGGACCACGCCATGTCAGCGGTCACCTTGTCCTTGTAGACCGAGCGCTTGCCGTCGAACAGGCACAGTGGGCGAAGCGCGCCGGCCTTCCACTGCGACACCGCCTCGATCGGATTGTTGACCGAGGAATCGATGTGCTTGCCGACCAGCTGCGTCGCCACCGCGCCGCCGCCCTGGTAGGGCACGTAGGTGAACTTCTTCGGCGCCGTCACCCGTTCGAGCGCGACGGTGATGATCTGGTCCTCCTGCTTGGAGCCGGTGCCGCCCATCTTGAAGCTGCCGGGCTCGCCGGCCTTGACCGCTGCGATATAGTCCTTGGCGGTCTTGGCCGGGTTCTCAGAATTCACCCAGAGAATGAACTGATCGAGCGCCAGCATCGAGACCGGGGTCAGCTCCTTCCAGTTGAACGGCACGCCTGTCGCGAGCGGCGTGGTGAACAGGTTCGACAGCGTGATGATGATGATGTGCGGGTTGCCGGCGGAGCCCTTGACCTCGAGGAAGCCCTCGGCGCCCGCGCCGCCGCCCTTGTTCACCACCACCATCGGCTGCTTCATCAGGTTGTGCTTGGTCACAACGCCCTGAACGAAGCGCGCCATCTGGTCGGCGCCGCCGCCGGTACCGGCGGGAATGACGAACGTGACCGGCTTGGTCGGCTCCCAGGCCGCAGACGCCGTGGCGCCGAGGCCGCCGAGCGCAATCGCGCCTGCGGCGAAGCCTGCCAGCGCGTGTCGCGTGAGGTGCGGGAACGTATTCGAAGGCATCTGGACTTTCTCCCTTGTTGCGGGGCCTCGCCCCCTCTCTGGTTTTTATCTCCCGGATGGCTATTTGGTGGCCAATCCAAGCTTGCTCTTGGTCCAGCCGAAAAACGGCCAGACGAGGAGAACGATGCCGAGGCCCATGATGGACCCGACCAGCCAGTTCGAGAAGAAGATCGAAAGGTCGCCCTGGCTGCCGAGCAGGGCCTGGCGGAAGCCTTCCTCCGCTTTGTCGCCGAGCACGATCGCGAGCACGAGCGGGGCCAGCGGATAGCCGAGCTTGTTGAAGGTGAAGCCGATCACGCCGAAGATCAGCATCAGCCACACGTCGAACATCGAGTTGTGCACGGTGTAGGCGCCGACCGCACAGATGACGAGGATGACGGGCGCGATGATCGAGAACGGGATGCGGAGGATCGCGGCGAACAGCGGCACGCAGGTGAGAACGACAATCAGGCCGGCAATGTTGCCGAGGTACATCGAGGCGATCAGGCCCCACACGAATTCCTTCTGCTCGACAAACAGCATCGGCCCGGGCTGCAGGCCCCAGATCATCAATCCACCGAGCAGAACCGCCGCCGTCGGCGAGCCGGGGATGCCGAGCGTCAGCATCGGCAGAAGCGCGCTGGTGCCGGCGGCGTGCGCCGCGGTCTCCGGCGCGACGACGCCCTCCACCTCGCCGTTGCCGAAATTCTCACCTCGTGGCGAGAAGCGCTTGGCGATGCCGTAGCTCATGAACGAGGCCGGGGTGGCGCCGCCCGGCGTGATGCCCATCCAGCAGCCGATGAGACAGCTGCGGATCGATGTCGCCCAGTACGAGAGCAGCTTCTTCCAGGTCTCCAGCACGACGCCGAGCCGGATGCTGGCGCGTGCGCCGGAGAACTTGAGGCCGTCCTCGACCGAGGACAGGATCTCGCCGATGCCAAAAAGGCCGATGACCGCGATCAGGAAGTCGAATCCCGCCAGTAGCTCGGTATGGCCGAAGGTCAGCCGGAGCGAGCCGGTCATTTTGTCGAGGCCGACCGCACCGAGCGCAAAGCCGAAGCACATCGAGGCGACGACCTTCCACGGCGAGCCCTTGCTCATGCCGACGAAGCTCGCAAAGGTGAGGAAGAACACGGAGAAGAACTCGGCCGGACCGAACTGCAGCGCGAACTTGGCGACCAACGGCGCCAGCAGCGTGATCATCAGCACGGCGACGATGGCGCCGACGAAGGATGATGTGAAAGCGGCGGTCAGCGCCTGGTCGGCATGCCCCTTCTGTGCCAGTGGATGGCCGTCGAACGTCGTCGCCACCGACCAGGGCTCGCCAGGAATGTTGAACAGGATCGATGTTATTGCACCGCCGAATAGCGCTCCCCAGTAGATGCAGGACAGCATGATGATGGCCGAGGTCGGCGACATCGAGAACGTGAGGGGGAGCAGGATCGCCACGCCGTTGGCGCCGCCAAGGCCCGGCAGCACGCCGATGATCACGCCGAGCAGAATGCCGACGAACATCAACATCAGATTGTATGGCGTCATCGCGACGGCAAAGCCGTGAAACAACGAGACGATTTCGTCCACGGGTCATCCCCCCCGCTGGTTTCCACCCTCGACCGCTGGCAAGACACCAGAGATCACCTGCGCGGCACCCCTTTGCGAGGTTGCCATTTGGCCGCTTTGCCGAGCATTGGATCTCCGATACCGGCATTGCTGCGGCTCTGGTATACCACGGAAGGAGGCATGTGCCAGAGGGCTTTTTCGTCGTTCTGGCGAGCCTGCCCGTCGAAGGACAGGCAGTCGGTGAGACGCGAGCCCGGCCGGACGCGTCACGGTCGGTAGCCCTCGAAAATCGGCGCGTCGGCCCATTGTGCGGCGGACTGCCGGTCGGCCTCGTCGCGCACGGTCCAGGCGAACAGCGGCAGGCCGAGCACCTCGCGCACGAAACGGGTCACCGGGGTCGGCAGGGCCTTGACGTGGTAGGCGTAGAAGCATGGCGCCGCCGGGGCCGACTCGAGCAGATGGGTAAGGCGCTCCTGGCGCTCTGCCGAGAGCAGATGGCCCCACCAGCCCTCGCTGTCGTCGTTGTGGTAGCGCCCCGAGACGATGCCGCGCGGCACGGCGGGTGCGAGATGCCTGAGTTCGGTCATTACGACAGGATCGAACGACATCAGCGCGATCGGCCCCCGATAGCCGGTGGCGAGACGGGCGATCTCGGCCAGGAAGCGGGCGTCGGGCGGCCCCCACTCGCTCTTGATCTCGACCAGCATCGGCGCGCGGCCGGCGTTGAGATCGATAAGATCGGCAAAGGTCAGGATCGGCTCGCCGGCGTGGCGATAGCGCAGTCGTGCGAGTTCCGAGACGCCGACCTTGGATACCGGGCCCGAGCCCTCGACCAGGCGATCGAGGGATTCGTCGTGGAACACGATCGGCAGCCCGCCGGCCGCCGGCCTCAAGTCGCATTCGAAGCCGTAACCGGCGGCAATCGCCGCCTCGAACGCGCTGCCCGAGTTCTCGATCACGCCGCGCGCCGGGTCGAAAAGGCCGCGGTGGGCGATCGGCCGGACGAAGGTGGCGCGGTCGAGCATGCGACCTGCTCCCCTGCTTCAGCCGTCGATGCGAATGATGGCGTCGATCTCGACCGCACATCCACCGGGCAGCCCCGCCACCCCGACCGCGACCCGGGTGTGACGCCCCTTGCCGCCGAGCACGGCGACCATCAGGTCGGAGGCGCCGTTGACCACCTGAGGGTGGTCGTTGAAGTCGGGCGTCGCGTGCACGAAGCCGTTCAGTCGCAGCACCTGCCCGATGCGCTCGAGCGCGCCGAGCGCGGCCTTGGCCTGGGCCAGAATGTTGAGCGCGCAGAGCTGGGCGGCCTTCTGCCCGTCGGCGATCGACAGCCGCTCGCCGAGACGCCCCGACAGCACCGAACCGTCGGCCGCCTTGGAGATCTGCCCGGAGACGAACAGCAGATCGCCGGCAATGGCGTAGGGCACGTAGTTGGCGACCGGGGCCGGCGCCGGGGGCAGCACCAGGCCGAGCTCCGCCATCCGGGCCTCGATTGCGCTCATCGTCCGTTACCTCCTCCAGGAGCCCAGGGCGTCCCCAATCTCGCGCATTGGGAGCGTGAGTTGTGAACGGATCGGGCGATCTTTGCAATGGCGCGCCAAAGCCTATATCTGGGGGGAAGGAAGCGACCGTCGGTCGGCGGGGGCGCAGCGGCCGCAACGAGCAGGAGGGTGGGCATGAGGCGGGCATTTGCGACGCTCGCGGCTGGGTGGGCGGCACTTGCAGGGACGGGTGCGGCGCCGCGCGCCGACGCGGCCGAGGTCACGGGGCTCGCTCCGCACCGCGCCGTCTACGACATCACCCTCTCGCGTTCGGCGCCGGGCTCCGGCGTCGCCGATCTCAATGGGCGGATGGTCTACGAACTGGCCGGCAGCACCTGCGAGGGCTTCACCCAGAACATGCGCTTCGTGACCCGGCTGACCAACCGCGAGGGCGAGGCGCAGGTGAGCGATCTCAGGACCTCGAGCTGGGAGGATGCCGCCGGCAAGCGTTTGCGCTTCAACTCGAGCCAGTATCGCGACGAGCGGCTGGAGGACGCGACCCAGGGCGACGCCGGCCGTGCGCCGGGCTCGGCAACCGTGCGCGTCGAGCTGACCAAGCCCGAGAAGAAGAAGATCGACTTGGCGAGTGGGGTCTATTTCCCGGTCCAGCACACCACGGCGCTGCTGGCTTCCGCGCGCGATGGCCGCAACGTATTCCTCGCCGATCTCTATGACGGCTCGGAGAAGGGCGACAAGGTCTACCAGACCAGCGCCTTCATCGGCCAGCGCGCTCCGGCGGGCAAGGTGGCGGTCGGCAAGGAGGCCGATGCGGCCGGCGTGCTCGATGCACTGCCGTCATGGCCGATCGCGATCAGCTACTACGAGCCCGGGGCCGAGAAGGCGGACGCGCTGCCGGCCTACGAGCTGTCGTTCCGCCTGTTCGACAACGGCGTCTCCTCGCGGCTGTTCATCGACTACGGCGACTTCGCGATCATTGGCGAGCTCAAGGAGCTGAAGCTGCTCGAGGTGAACGAGTGCAAGCACTGAGCCCTGCGCAGCAGGCCGATCCGGGCGCCAGCGCCAACCGCTCCACTGGCCGGTAACCCCTCTTTAACCAACTGCATCATGCGCCGCGCCTTCCCGGCGCGGGGTCGACCCCGCCTGTCCCGGCGGGAACAGCGCTGCGCGGCGCTTTCCGCGATCCTCTCCTTATGAAGCCCGGCCGGCGCCGGGCCGGAGAGACCGAGGAGAGCCAAATGCAGGGCCAGATCACCAAGTTCGATGCGACGCTCGGCTACGGCGTCATCACCGCCGAGGACGGCGCGAAGTTCCGCTTCGCCAAGGCCGACGTGAAGAACCTCAACGGCAAGCTCATCGGCCACGAGGTCGATTTCCTGCTGCAAACGCGGGCGGCCAAGGAAATCATCCTGCTGACCGGCACGCCGTTCACGGTGTTCGCCGGCGAGAGCCACGGCTGAGCCCCAAGACCCGAGCCCGAGGAGCCGAGGCCATGACCGCTAGAATCGACGTCACCGACATTCCCGCCGTGTCCGAGCGTCAGCTGATGATCCCGCTCGATATGCTCATTGCGCGCGGCCGCGGGCTCGCCCTGCTCGATGGGCTCGACGAGACGACACTCGCCGAGATCGAGGATCACGTGTGGCGCAACCTGGACGTTGGCCGGCAGGAGAAGCTCGCAGTGGTCCTGAGATTCCGCGCCCTCGTCGAGGTATTTGGCGCCCGGCGGCTGAAGGCGCTGTTCCTGGAGACCGGGTTCGCACTGCTCGCTCCCGCGATCGCTACGGCCGCCGGCCTGAGACTCAACGCGCGGCGCGGCTTCAGCCCGCAAACCTACCTCGTGACGCTCAAAGCCGTGCTCGCCGAGGGACATTCGCGACGCGTGCCGTCGGCCTTCTTCGGCGAGCAGCGCCGCGCGGCCTGAGCAAGCCGAGCCTCCCCTCGTCGCAACGTATTCACCCGAGTGCGACTTGTCGCGTGCATGGCGAAGCCTTACCTGCCAAGCTCATGGTGGAGCGCAGGCAAGAGGCGCGGCGATGGGCGGATCGGTCAAGCTATTCGAGGTGGCGGGCACGTCGGTGCGCATTCACCCGACGTTCTTCCTGCTGCTCGCCTGGATCGCCGCCATCCACTGGATGAAGGGCGGGCCGCAGGAGGCTGTGGCCGGCGTCGTATTCATCGCCATCCTCTTCCTCTGCGTCGTCCTGCACGAGTTCGGCCATATCTTCATGGCGCGCCGCTTCGGCATCAAGACGCCGGACGTGACGCTGCTGCCGATCGGCGGCGTGGCTGCGCTGGAGCGCATGCCGGAGAAGCCGGGCGAGGAGATCGCGGTCGCGCTCGCCGGCCCGGCGGTCAACCTCGTCATCGCCGCGCTGCTGATTGCGATTGCCGGGCTACCGACCGACGCCGAGGCGCTGGTCCGGGCGGCCGAGGGCGAGGCGAGCCTCGTGCAGCGCGTCGCGGTCGCCAACATCGCGCTGTTCGCCTTCAACCTGATCCCGGCGTTCCCGATGGACGGCGGGCGCGTGCTGCGGGCGCTGCTGGCGATCCCGATGGGCTTCACGCGGGCGACGCGCGCGGCAGCCGTCGTCGGACAGGGGCTGGCGATCGTGCTCGGATTCCTCGGCCTGTTCGGCAATCCGTTCCTGATCCTGATCGCGGTATTCATCTTCTTCGCCGCCAGCGGCGAGGCGGGCTACGTGCTGGCCCGCGATCTGACGCGGGGTTATCTCGCCGCGCACGCGATGATCACCCGTTTCGAGGCGTTGTCGCCACTCGACACCATCGACGACGCGGCCGACCTGCTGCTGCGCACGACCCAGCAGGAGCTGCCCGTCGTCGACGGCGGCGGGCGGCTGCGCGGCGTGCTGATCCGCGCCGACATCGTGCGTGCGTTGCGCGAGCAGGGTGGAGCGACGCCGGTGGTGGAGGTCATGACCCGCGATATCGTCGAGGTGCGGGAGACGGCGCCGCTCGATGGCGTGATGGCCGAGATTGCCAAGCAGCGCAGCGGCATCGTCGGTGTGGTCGACGGTGCCGGCCGGCTGACCGGCTATGTCTCGTCGGAGAACCTCTACGAGCTGATGAGCATCCGCGAGGCGCGGGCGCTACAGGGGCGGTGAGACTGGCTTGCCGGCCCGGCAGCCGGGAACTGGAGCGGCAGTCGACGTACGCGAATGAGAAGCCCCGGCGAGGGGGCGCCGGGGCTTCGGGAGCGGCGGCCGGGGGAGGCCGCCTCGGGGGACGTTGCGGGGGCTTACGAGCAGAACTGGCGCAGCGTCCAGCCCTTGATCGTGCACTTCTCGCCACCGGCGCCGTCGGAAACGCAAACCCGGTTCGGCAGGCGGTGGTAGCTACAGTAGTAGCCGCCGGTGGTGCGGCCCTGGAAGCCGTGCATCGGCTGGTTGAACTGGTAGTCCTGCGAGATGAACATCCGGCCGCCGCGGGCCTCGGCCGGGCCGGCGGGCAGCAGGGTGGCGGAAACGGCGGCAACCGCGGCGGCGGCGAGTGCGATGTCGAAGAGCTTGGTCATGGTGTCCTCCATCTGGGTCAGGGGTCGCTTCCCCGTGTCTGATGGAGCAAACATAGCCGGGCGGCCGAGCGGCGCTGTTTCAGGCGGAACAGGGGTGGTGAACCGTGAGTGGTGAGTGCCGAGTGTCGGAAAATCACGACTTCACGAGAACCGTGGATCGTGAATGTAGGAGTATTGCGACTTCACGATCTCACGACCTCACAACTTCACCAGCTCAATGTCCCGGCTGATCCTTGCCGCGACCGTTCCACAGCGCGGTGATCTCACCGACGATCCCGCGGCGGAACAGGAGCACGGTGACGACGAAGATGAGCCCCTGGATCACCAGCACCCACTCGCCGAAGCCCTTCAAGTAGTTCTGCATGGTGATGATGACCGCGGCGCCGACGGCCGGCCCGAGCACGGTGCCGAGGCCGCCGACGAGCGTCATCAGCACCACCTCGCCCGACATCTGCCACTGCACGTCGGTCAGCGAGGCGAGCTGGAACACGATCGCCTTGGTCGAGCCGGCGAGCCCGGAGATCGCCGCCGAGATGACGAACGCGAGCAGCTTGTACTGGTCGACGCGGTAGCCGAGCGAGACGGCGCGCGGCTCGTTCTCGCGGATCGCCTTCAGCACCTGTCCGAACGGGGAATGGATGGTGCGATAGATGACGAGGAAGCCGATAGTGAAGATCGCCAGCACGACGTAATAGAGCGAGAGGTCGTTGGAAATGTCGAGCACGCCGAGCAGCGGCCGGCGCGGCACGCCCTGTATGCCGTCCTCGCCCTTGGTGAACGGCGCCTGCACGCAGAAGAAGAACACCATCTGGGCGAGGGCCAGCGTCACCATCGCAAAATAGATGCCCTGCCGGCGGATGGCGATCGCGCCGGTGACGAGCCCGAGGAGGCCAGCGACGAGCGTGCCGACGAGGATGCCGAGCTCGGGCGTCCAGCCCCATTCCTTGACCGTGTGCGCGGTGATGTAGGCGGAGAAGCCGAAGAACATCGCGTGGCCGAAGGAAAGCAGGCCGACATAGCCGATCAGCAGGTTGAAGGCGGTCGCGAACAGCGCGAAGCAGAGCACCTTCATCAGGAACACGGGGTAGACGATTGCTGGCGCCACCGCCAGGAGCGCGAGCAGCAGCAGATGCACGAGGCGTTCGTCGAGCTTCATGGCGCCGGTCCTCACTTGGGCGTACCGAACAGGCCTTGCGGCCGGATCATCAGCACGATCGCCATGATGACGAAGATGACGGTGTTCGAAGCCTCGGGATAGAACACCTTGGTCAGGCCCTCTATCACGCCGAGGCCGAAGCCAGTGACGATCGAGCCCATGATCGAGCCCATGCCGCCGATGACGACGACCGCGAACACGACGATGATCAGGCTCGAGCCCATCAGCGGATTGACCGAGTAGATCGGCGCCGCCAGCACGCCGGCGAGCGCAGCCAGCGCCACGCCGAAGCCGTAGGTGAGCGTGATCATGCGCGGCACGTTGATGCCGAACGCCTGCACCAGATCGGGCCGCTCGGTGGCGGCGCGCAGATACGAGCCGAGCTTGGTCTTCTCGATCATGAACCAGGTGGCGAGGCAGACGACGAGCGAGAACACGACGATGAAGCCGCGGTACCAGGGCAGGAACATGAAGCCGAGATTGGTGCCGCCGGGGATCGGGTTCTGATAGGGCAGGCCCGAGATACCGAACTGGCGGCGGAACAGCCCCTCGATGATCAGCGCAAGGCCGAATGTCAGCAGCAGGCCGTAGAGGTGATCGAGCTTGTAGAGGCGCGACAGCAGCAGCCGCTCGATGACGATTCCTGTGGCACCGACGACGAGCGGCACGATGAAGAGCGCGCCCCAGAACGGGATCCCGAGGTACTGCAGCAGCATCCAGGCGACGAACGCGCCCATCATGTACTGCGCCCCGTGGGCGAAGTTGATGACGTTGAGCATGCCGAAGATGACGGCGAGTCCGAGGCTCAGCAGCGCGTAAAAGGCGCCGTTGATGAGGCCAAGCAGCAACTGGCCGAACAGCGCCTGCGGCGGCACGCCCAACAGCTCGAACATGGGGGTGAGGCTCCGTCCAGCGAGGTACGGCCGGGGCGGCACGTGCCCCGGCCGACGGCATCTACTTCTTGACCAGCGGGCACTCGCTCTGCTCGAGCGGGCGGAACGCCTCGGCGGCGGGAATCGTGGCGCGGAGCTTGTAATAGTCCCACGGCGCCTTGCTCTCCTCCGGCTTCTTGACCTCGAAGAGGTACATGTCGTGGATCTTGCGGCCGTCGGCGCGCACGGTGCCCTTGCCGAACAGCTTGTCGTCGGTCGGCAGCTCCTTCATCTTGGCCACCACCGCGGCGCCGTCGGCGTCGTTGCCGAGCGCCTTGACCGCCTTCAGGTAGTGCAGCACGGAGGAGTAGACGCCGGCGTGCACCATGGTCGGATGCTTGCCGCCCATGGCCGCCGCGAACTCCTTTGCGAAGGCGCGATTATTGTCGTTGGCGTCCCAATACCAAGCCTCGGTGAAGATCAGGCCCTGCGCCGTCTTGAGACCGAGCGCGTGCACGTCGGTGATGAATACGAGCAGGCCGGCGAGGTTCTGCCCGCCCTGGACGATGCCGAACTCGGACGCCTGCTTGATCGCGTTGGTGGTGTCGGCGCCGGCATTGGCGAGACCGATGATCTGCGCCTTGGAGCCCTGCGCCTGCAGCAGGAACGAGGAGAAGTCCTGCGCCGGGAACGGGTGGCGCACGGCACCGAGCACCTTGCCGCCATTCTTCTCCACCACTGCCATCGTGTCGCGCTCGAGCGCGTGGCCGAACGCGTAGTCGGCGGTCAGGAAGTACCAGCTCTTGCCGCCGGTCTTGACGATCGCGTTGCCGGTGCCGTTGGCCAGCGCCCAGGTGTCGTAGGTCCAGTGGATGGTGTTCGGCGTGCAGGCCTTGCTGGAGAGGTCGGAGGATGCGGCGCCGGAGACCAGCGCGACCTTGTTCTTCTCCTTGGCGATCTGGTTGACAGCGAGGGCCGTCGCCGAGGTGACGAGGTCGGCGATCACGTCGACCTTGTCGACGTCGTACCATTGGCGGGCAGTATTGGAGGAGATGTCGGCCTTGTTCTGGTGGTCGGCGGAGATGACCTCGACCTTGAGCCCGGGATTGTCCTTGAGGAAGTCGGCAACCGCCTTCTCGGCAGCCCACACCGAGCCCTTGCCGGAGAGATCGGAGTAGGTACCCGACATGTCGGACAGAACGCCGATTCTGACCACGCCGTCGGTCATGTCGGCACTGGCGGCGGTCGCCGTCATGGCCAGCAGGGCGGTTCCGATCGAAAGTCGCTTCACGCGCATTGATGAGCTCCTTTGCTCTTTGACGAACTAGACGCCGAGATAGCCCTCGAGCTTGCTCTTGTTGGCCGCGAGCTGGTCATTCTCGATCATGTCGACGACGGTGCCATGCTCGACGACGTAATGGCGGTCGGCCACGGTCGCGGCGAAATGGAAGTTCTGCTCGACTAGCAGCACGGTGAAGCCGCGAAGCCGGAGCTCGCGCACGATCTCGCCGATCTGCTGCACGATCACCGGCGCGAGGCCCTCGGTCGGCTCGTCGAGCAGGAGCAGGTCGGCGCCGGTGCGCAGGATGCGGGCGATGGCGAGCATCTGCTGCTCGCCGCCGGAAAGCTTGGTGCCCTGGCTGGCGCCGCGCTCCTTGAGGCGGGGAAAGAGCTCGTAGATCTCGTCGAGGCCGAGACCGCCCGTCTTGACGACCGGCGGCAGCAGCAGGTTCTCGGTGACGTTCAGGCTGGCGAAGATGCCGCGCTCCTCGGGACAGTAGGCGAGGCCCAGCCGCGCGATGCGGTTGGAGGGAAGCGCGATCGTCTCGGTCTCGCGATAGCGGATCGAGCCCTGGCGCTTGGCGATCAGCCCCATGATCGCGCGCATGGTCGTCGTCTTGCCGGCACCGTTGCGTCCGAGCAGCGTCACGACCTCGCCCTTCGGCACGGTGAAGGCCATGCCGTGCAGGATGTGGCTCTCGCCGTAGTGGGCGTGGAGCTGGTCGACGGCGAGGATCGTCTCGGACGCGCTAGCCATGGGCGGCGGCTCCCGCGCCGCGGCCAGCGCCGCCAGTGCCCATGTAGGCCTCGACCACCTGCGGGTTCCTCGACACCTCGGCGTAGGTGCCTTCGGCGAGGATCTCGCCTCGGGCGAGCACGGTGATGAAGTCGGAAAGGTCGGCGACGACGTTGAGGTTGTGCTCGACCATCAGCACGGTGCGGTTCTCGGCCACCTTGCGGATCAGAGCCGAGACGCGGGCGATGTCCTCGCGCCCCATGCCGGCCATCGGCTCGTCGAGCAGCAGCATCTCAGGTTCCAGCGCCAGCGTGGTGGCGATCTCGAGCACGCGCTTGCGGCCGTAGGGCAGCTCGCCGGCGGTCAACTCGGCGTACCCGGTGAGCCCGACCGCGGCGAGGTAGCCGGCGGCACGCTCGTTGAGGATGTCGAGCGAGCGCTCTGAGCGCCAGAAATGCAGCGAGGTGCCGAGCTGGCGCTGCAACGCAATGCGCACGTTCTCGAGCAGCGTGAGATGTGGGAACGTCGCCGAGATCTGGAAGCTGCGCACGAGGCCGAGGCGGGCGACGTCGGCGGGCTTCAGCCGCGTGATGTCGCGGCCGTTGAACGTGATCGTGCCGGCGGTCGGCTGCAGGAACTTGGTGATCAGGTTGAAGCAGGTGGTCTTGCCGGCACCGTTGGGTCCGATCAAGGCATGGATGGTGCCGCGCCGGACGCTGAGCGCGACGTCGCGAACCGCCGTGAAGCCGCGGAATTCCTTGGTGAGTCCCCTGGTCTCGATGATTGCGTCGCTCATTGAGCGTGACCGCCCATTGCCCTGTCTCGGCGTTTTCTCCCGAGCCAAGCAGCGCATGCGGCAGGATGGGCGTCAAGGGGGAAAAGGCTAGACCGTTCGGAGCACTGGCGGCACGCAAGGGGGGCGCTTGTCACGCTCGTGTCATGTGTGGGCTGCGAGGCGGTCAAATCCGGCAGCAAGATCGGCCTTGAGGTCCTCGACGGCCTCGAGGCCGATGTGGAGGCGCAAAGCCGGGCCCTCGGCGCGCCATTGGGTGGCGGTGCGATAGCCGGCCGGATCGAAGGGCAGGATCAGGCTCTCGTAGCCGCCCCAAGAGTAGCCCATGCCGAACAGCGTGAGGCCGTCGAGCATGGCCGCGATGGCCTGCGGGGTCGCGGGTTTTAGCACGATCGAGAACAAGCCCGATGCGCCAGCATAGTCGCGCATCCAGATGGCGTGGCCGGGATGGCTCGCGAGCGCCGGGTGCAACACGCGCGCGACCTCCGGCCGGGCCGCGAGCCAGCGCGCAATGCGGATCGCGCTATTCTGATGGCGCTCGAGCCGGACGTCGAGCGTTCTGAGGCCGCGTAGCGCGAGGTACGTCTCCTCCGATCCCGGGCAGATGCCGAGCGCGTCCTTGGCCGCGAGCACGTACCGGCTCGCCCGCTCGTTGGCCGTTATCGAGCCGAGCATCGCGTCCGCGTGCCCGACGATGTACTTGGTGAGCGCGTGGACGACGACGTCGACGCCGTGGCCGAGCGGCTTGAAATAGAGTGGCGTGGCCCAGGTGTTGTCCATCACGTGCCACAGGCCGTGTGCGCGGGCGAGTTCGGAGATGGCGGGGATGTCCTGCATCTCGAACGTCTGCGAGCCGGGGCTCTCGGTGAAGACGAGCCGCGTCGTCGGGCGGACCAGACGGGCGAGGCCTGCTGTGTCGCACGGGTCGTAGTAGGTCGTCTCGACTCCGAGCCGCGCCAGCACACGATCGCACAGTCGGCGCGTCGGCTGGTAGACGGAATCGGTCATCAGGATGTGATCGCCGGCCTCGACGAAGGCGAGCAGCGTAGTGGAGATGGCGGCAAGACCGGACGGCGCCAGCACCGTTGCCACGCCGCCCTCGAGCGCGGTGAGCGCCTGCTCGAGATACTGGACTGTCGGCGTGCCCCGCCGTCCATAGGTGAACGGCTGGTCGCCCGAGTTCAGGCGGGCCACACTGTCGAACAGCACCGTGGAGCCACGGTAGACGGGGGGATTGACGAACCCGTGCGTGGCGGCGGGATCGCGCCCCTCGTGCACGACGCGGGTCGCCGGTCGGTGCCGGGCCCCGGATTTGTCGTCGTCGGTCATCGGTTTCACTGGCCCCGCACTTCGGATCGCGCCCTTTGACGCAGGTCGGCGGCGCGGTCAAGGGGTTGACCGGGGGCGCTCCGGACGCGATGGGAGAGCCTATGCGCGCATCGGCGCGCCGACAAATGTGTCGATCGAACGAGGTTTCCGCGCGGCGCCGCACGGCGCCCGGGCCTCCTCCCACAGGAAGGAATCTTGAGTGCGAGGTGCCTCGGCAATCTTACGGCGTTTTGGATGGGCCATCGGGCTGCTCGCCGCATTGTGCGCGAGGCCGACTGAAGCCTCCGCGACGGCGACGACGCTGGAGACGGTGCGCGCGCGCGGCCACCTCGAGTGCGGCGTCAGCGACGGCGTCGCCGGCTTCTCGACCGTCGACGAGCGGGGGCGCTGGTCCGGTCTCGACGTGGACCTTTGTCGCGCGCTGGCGGTGGCGGTGCTGGGCGACAGGAGCGCGGTCAAGCTGCGCCCGTTGCCGGTGGCCGACCGGTTCCGCGCGCTGGAGGCGGGCGAGGTCGACGTGCTGGCGCGAAACACGACCTGGACGCTGTCGCGCGACAGCGAACGGGGCGTGCGCTTCGTCGACGTGCTGTTCTACGATGGGCAGGGCTTTCTCGCCCCTCGCACTCATGCGCTGGCGAGCGCGCTCGAGCTGACGGGCGCCAAGGTCTGCGTGCTGGCGGGCGCCGGCGCGGAGGCGGCCCTGGCCGGCTTCTTCAACGCGCGCCGCATGCGCTACCAGCTCGTGGCGTCCGCGCATTGGGATGAGCTGGTGAGGCTCTACGAGAGCGGCGGCTGCACGGTGCTGAGCGCCGATATCTCCGCGCTGGCGTCCGCGCGCAGCCGGCTTTCACTGCCCTCCGATCACGTGCTGTTGCCCGAGATGGTCAGCAAGGAGCCGCTCGGTCCGTGGGTGCGGGCGAGCGACAGCCAGTGGTTCGCCATCGTGCGCTGGACGCTGAAGGTCCTGATTGCAGCCGAGGAACTCGGCATCAGCAGCACCAGCGTGGAGGCGATGCAAGCCGCCGGCAGCGAGGCGGTCGCGCGTCTGCTCGGCGGCGGGGCGGGCCTCGGGCTGGCTCCGGACTGGGCCTTGCAGATCGTGCGTCAGGTGGGAAGCTATGGCGAGCTTTACGAGCGCAGCCTCGGGCAGGGCTCGCCGCTCAAGCTGAAGCGCGGTCTCAACGACCTGTGGACCCGCGGCGGGCTGATGTACGCGCCACCGATACGATAGTCGGTCTCGGCTACTCAGACGCTGGACGCCACCTCGCCGGCAAGGCAATCTCCCGCCGCTGAGGGTCTGTCGGGGGGAGACGCCGCATGGCGGGGCAGACGATCGAAATTGCGGGGCTCGCCGCGTGGATCGCGCTTTCGATGCCGTTCGCCGTTCTGGCGACGACGATCCTGCTCGCGGTGCGCCGGCGCCGAACGCGCCCGCTAACAGCCGCCGAAGCCGGCGCGACCGGTCGCTACGGCGTGCCGGTGGCGCCGCCGCCAGCCGCGGCGCCGTCACCGAAGCCTGTGGCGCTACCTGTGCCGGACGTTCCGTACTATGCCGGGATCGACCCGGCCGAGCTCGCGCGCCGGCTGGCGGAGGCCGACCGCCGCGACGATGGTCGAGCCGCTGCACCCCTGCTGCTGGCGCTCGCGCGCCGGGCCCGTGCCGATGGCTCCGACCTCGTCGCCAGCGAGCACCTGCGCCGCTGCATCAGAACCGCGAGCAGCCTCGGCGAGCGGCGTGTGCATGCCGCAGCCCGGCTCGAGCTCGGCGATATCGCAGAGGCCGACGGCGACCTGACCACCGCCTGCGAGCATTGGCAAATGGCGCGTCAGCTGGCCGACGAGCTGGGGCTGGTCGACGAGGCCGCGGCTGCCGCGTCGCGCATGACCTCGCACGGTTGCCCGACGGACTGGGTGCTGAACGACTTCTGAGGTCCCGGACTCCCGCACGCGCCGGGCGGCGCGCCTACTGCATCATCACCTCGACCTGCGTCACGGCGCCGTTCTCGACGGAGAAATCGCGGCGGAACGCGCGGCCCTGCGACTTGGCGATCGCGGTGTATGTGCCCGGTGCGAGATAGTGAGTCGGCAGCGCCCCGACGCTCTCCTTCACGATGACGCCGTCCGGAGTCTGCAGCACCCACTGCGTGTCGGGCAGCGCGTCGCCGCCGGACTTGGTGACGAGCTTCAGTGTGACCTTGGCCGCCGAATGGGCTACCGTCGCCTCGGTCAGCTTGCCGGCCTCCACCGTGACGTCGGCACGCACCACCGCATTGGCGTCGCCGTAGGCGGAGACCACGTGGTAGATGCCGGCGTTGAGGCGAATGATCAGCCCCGGCTTGACGCCGCTCATCACCGTGGCGCGGTTTCCAGACTGATCGCGCTCGTCGGTCTGGATCTCGAAGCTGACCGAATTGGCGGGTGCCGGCTTGCCGCCGATCAGCGCAGAAAGCCTTAGCCCGCCGGCATTGAGTACGAACGGCTCCTTGCGGGTCGGCCCTCCGGTGACGCTGATCTTACGTGTGAGATGCGCGCGACCGAACGCGACGTTGACGATGTACGCGCCTGGCTTGAGCTTCAAGACCGGGCTCGCCTCCTTGTAGGTGCCGACGATCTTGGGCAGCTGGCGCGCATCCGCCGGATGGTCCTCGAACACGCGCCAGACCACGCCGCGATCGATCGGCTGGCCGTCGGCGGTCAGAAGCGCGACGAGGCGGACCTGCCCCATGTCGGCCGGCACCGGCTCTGCCGGCTCGGCCATGCGTGGCACGATGGTCGTGTTGGCACCGCCTCGCGTCCTGTCGGGATCGGGAACGGAGAGGTCCACCTGCCAGTCCGGTGGCGGCTGCTGCGCGTTTGCTCCCGAGGCGAGCACGAGCACGGCGAGCAGCGGCAAGGCGGCGCGCACCAGCCGCTCGTTGCGGCGGCATGGCGCGCAGCGTCCTTCAGCGGCAGGAGTTGATGTCGGCAGATCTCGCATGGCGTCTCGCAGGGCCCTCCCGACCATCAAGTACGCCGCGCTAGCGGCGCGGGCACCGGAGCAGGGGCCCATCGCTCACTCTCGTCCGATCTCGACCACGCGCTGCTCGCCGGCCGCCAGCGTGATCGTGCGCTCGATCGGCGCCGAATCGGGACCGCAGCGAACATGATACTGACCTGGCGCGAGGTCCGCCCGCGGATCCGGCTCGACCGTGCGCCACACGACGACCCCGCGTCCATCGCGCACCTCGCACAGCGCATCGGCAGCGGCGCGGCGGGCCGCCCCGCGATGCTGTAGGCGAATCGTGCCGGATTCGAGGCGCAGCGCGAGGTCGCGCTTCTCACCGGCCGCAAGCGCGATCTCGGACACGGCGCGCACGTTGTGGGCGCCGAGTGTGGCGGAGACGGAATACTTGCCCTCGGCCAGGATCAGCTCGGCGGCACCGGCGCCCGAGCGGGCGACGCGCTCCGGCGGCGTGGCCACGCGCGCGACTTCGATCGTGATGTCGCGATCGGCATCGGCGGCGCGGCCATTGACGACGACGGCCATAGTGAGGCGGGCGGCCGGCAGCACCAGCGATCGGCGCACGGTGTCTCCGGCCGAGACGGCGATGCGGTCGCGGACCTCGGCCGTGCCGCTGCGGGCCTGGACGTAGTAGGTGCCGGTCGGCAGATGGAACGCCGGCCGGGGTGCCGCCGAACGTGCGACCTCACGGCGGCCACCGGGCGCATTGGGATCGTCCACGGCGACCACCACCAGAACCCGTTCGGCCGGCGGGCCCTGTGCGGCGGCCTGCACCACGAGCTCGAGCCGGCCGGCGCCGGGCAGAAGCTCGACCATCTGGGTCGTGCCTGCCGCTGCGGTGATCGTCTTGGCGATCTGGGTGTGACCGAGCTCGGCCGCGACGCGATAGCTGCCGGCGGGCACGAGGATCTGCGGGTTCGCGGCGCGCGACAGCCAGAGTGGCAGCCGGTCGCCGGCAGAGGCGGCATCGCCGGCCGCCGCCTCGGCGAGCGTCACCAGGACGTTGCCTGGCTCGGAGCTACCGGCGGCGCCCTGGGGGGCGATCTT
>JBFMEX010000027.1:0-15387 GCA_040752215.1 Pseudomonadota bacterium
GTTTCCATCAGATGGACCGGCTGCCCGGGCATGATGGTCGAGATGGCATGCTTGTACACCAGCTGCGAATGGCCGTCGCGCCGCAGCAGGACGCAAAAGTTGTCGAACCACGTCACGATCCCTTGGAGCTTGACGCCGTTGATCAGGAAAATGGTCAGCGGCGTCTTGTTCTTACGGACGTGATTGAGAAACGTATCCTGTAGGCTCTGTGCTCTGTCTGCGGGCATTGTCTTGTCCGCCTTTGTTGTCGTCGCGCTTTTGGTACATGGGATACCATCGCGAGCTTCGGGGCTCGACGTCAGGAATCCCGATCACATTAGGATGTGAAGATATAAGGTTCTGGGCCAATTGCCAGCGGCAAACGGACGCTCGGCGCTAGTGCGATCGGCTTATTGGCCGGATACGCCTCGTATCGCTCGCGGCTGCGACCTCGTGAAACACCTTGCGCAGCCGCCGCGCGACCGGTCCTGGGCGTCCGTCGCCGATCGGTGCGCCGTCGATTGAGACGACCGGCATCACAGTGTTGGTCGCCGAGGTGACGAACGCCTCGCGTGCCGCGCGGGCCTCAGCGACTGTGAACGCGCGCTCGATCAGCTCCAGCCCCTCGCGGGCCAGCACGTCGCGCAAGGTTGCGCGCGTCACGCCGGCGAGAATGGCGCGATCGGTCGGTCGGGTGACGAGGCGCCCCTCCGCGTCGACGATCCACGCGTTGCTGGAGGCGCCTTCCGTAATCAGTCCGTCGGCATCGACCAGCCACGCCTCGCGCGCCCCCTCCGCGTGCGCCGCCTCCTTGGCGAGGCAGGCCGGCAGCAGCATCACGGTCTTGATGTCCGAGCGGCCCCAGCGGATGTCGGGCATCGTCTTCACCGCAATGCCGCTCTGCGCCCGCGCCTCGGCTGCAGCGTGCGACTGCGCGCGGGCGAGGCAGACGACGGTCGGCGGGGTGTCCCGAGCGGGAAACAGGAAGTCGCGTGGCGCCTGGCCGCGGGTGACTTGCAGATAGGCGAGGCCGTGCTCGACGCGGTTGCGCCTGACCGTCTCGGCGATCACATGGGCGAGTGCCCGCCTGCTCATCGGCTCGACGATGGCGAGCTCGCCGAGCGAGCGCGCGAGCCGCGCCAGATGACGCTCGAGATCGACGAGCCGGCCGGCGCGTACCTCGATCACCTCGTAGACGGCGTCCGCCAGCTGGAACCCACGGTCCTCGACGTGCACGCCGGCCTGCGCATAGGGCAGATAGCGGCCGTTGACGTAGACGGTCCGGGTCATCGTCGCAGCCCTCCCCGGCCCTCAGAAGTAGTCCGGGCTGACGCGGAACATCTGCTCGACCTCGCGCACGTGGTCGGCGCGCGCGAACAGCACGACACGATCCTTCACCTCGAGCTCGGTCGCGCCCGTCGGCGTGAACACCTTGCCGCCGCGCAGCACCGCGCCGAAGCGCAGCCCCTCGGACTGCTTGTACTCGCGCAGCGATCGCCCGAGCACCGGCGCGGTCTCCAGCACCTCCGCCTCGATCACCTCCCCGGCGCCGTTGTGGATCGTGTGCACGCCGCGGATGCGCCCGCGCCGGACGTGCTGCAGCACCCGGCTGACGGTGATCGCTCGCGGGTTGATCTGCGCGTCGATGCCGAGCGAGCGCACCATGCCGGTGTAGTCGGGGCTATTGACAAGGGCCAGGTTGCTCTTGCAGCCGAGCTGCTTGGCCAGCGCCGAGGTCAAGAGGTTCACCTGGTCGTCGTTGGTGACCGCGACCAGCGTATCGGCGGCGCCGATCTCCGCCTCGCGCAGCACGTCCTCGCTCAGCGCCGAGCCGTGCAGCACGACCGTTCGCGAGAGCTTCTCGGCGATCGCGACCGCTCGTGCTCGGCTCGATTCGACCACCTTCACGCGCACGTTGCTCTGCGCCTCCTCGAGTCGCTGGGCGAGGTAGAAGCCGATGTTGCCGCCGCCGGCAATGACGACGCGACGCGCCTGCGCCTCCTCGTGGCCAAAGATCTTCAACGTGCGTGCGACCTGGTCGGTCGGTGTGATCACATAGGCGTCGTCGCCGATCTTCAGCTGGTCCTTCCCGTGCGGGATGAAGAGCCGTCCCGCGCGCACCATCGCCACCGTCACCGCCGGCAGATCGGGAAAGAGGTGTGCGAGCTGTGTCAGCGGCGTGTCGATCACCGGGCAATCGGCGCCGCACGAGATGCCGAGCACGCTGATCCGGTCATCGGCGAACGTCGTCGTGTCGAACGCACCCGGCAGCTCGAGCCGGCGCAGGATCATGTTGCCGACCTCGATCTCGGGCGAGATGATGAAGTCGATCGCCATGCTCTCGCGCGAGAACAACTTCGACCATTCGCGTTGCAGATAGCTCTGCGCGCGCACCCGCGCGATCGTGGTCGGGATGTCGAACAGCGTGTGGGCCACCTGGCAGGCGACCATGTTGACCTCGTCGTAGAGCGTGACCGCGATCAGCATGTCCGCCTCGCGCGCGCCGGCCCGCTCCAGCACGTCCGGATGTGCGGCGTTGCCGAGGACGGCGCGCACCTCCAGCACGTCGTTGGCGCGCTGCACCAGCTGCGGGCTCGCATCGATGATGGCGACGTCGTTGCGCTCGGCCGAGAGCCGTTCGGCGATGCCGGTGCCGACCTGACCGGCGCCGCAGATTATGACCTTCATGTCTGCTCCTCAGGCTGGCCGGCCTTCGCCCGAGCGCTGCTCGGAGGAGACCCCGAGCGCGCGCAGCTTGCGATGCAGCGCCGAACGCTCCATGCCGACGAACTCGGCGGTGCGCGAGATGTTGCCGCCGAAGCGGTTGATCTGGGCGAGCAGATACTCGCGCTCGAAAATCTCGCGCGCCTCGCGCAGCGGCATCGACATCAGGTGCTCCGCGCCGCCGTTGACCGGCAGCGGCACATTGGAGCCGATCTCCTCCGGCAGCATGTCGGCGGTGATCATGGCGCCGGCCTCGCCGCCGGCGAGGATCAGCAGCCGCTCGATGTTGTTCCTCAGCTCGCGCACGTTGCCGGGCCAGTCGTGGGCCTGCAGCACAGCGACCGCATCCTCCCCGATCGCGCGCGGCGCGAGGCCGGAGGCTTGCGAGAGCTGGGCGATGAAATACTCGATCAGCTCGGGAATGTCGTCACGCCGCTCGGCGAGGCTCGGTACCCGCAACGGCACCACATTGAGGCGGTGATAGAGATCCTGACGGAACCTGCCCTCCTCCATCTCGCGGTCGAGATCGCGGCTGGTCGAGGAGATGATCCGCACGTCGACCGCGACCTTCTGCGCGCCGCCGATGCGCTGGAACTTCTGCTCGACCAGCACGCGCAGCACCTTGCCCTGCGTCTCGATCGGCATGTCGGCCACCTCGTCGATGTAGAGCGTGCCGCCGTGCGCCTCCTCGAGCGCGCCGACCTTGCGCGGGCCAGCCCGACCCTCGGTGCCGAACAGCTCCTCTTCGACCCGGTCCGGTGCCATCGCCGCCGCGTTGAGGACGACGAACGGTCCCTCCGCGCGCTGCGACTTCTGGTGCAGCACGCGGGCCGCGAGCTCCTTGCCGGTTCCGGACGAGCCGCGGATCAGGATGCGGCTGTTGGTCGGGGCGATCTTGTCGATCTGGTGGCGCAGCTGGTTGATCGCCGCCGACTTGCCGACCATCTCCGCGCTCACCGTCGAGCGCTCGCGCAACTCCTTTACCTCGCGCTTCAGCTGCGAGGCTTCCAGTGCCCGGAGCGTGACGAGGATCAGCCGGTCGGCCTTGAACGGCTTCTCGATGTAGTCGTAGGCACCGCGCTTGATGGCGGTGACTGCGGTCTCGATGTTGCCGTGGCCGGAGATGATGACGACAGGCAGGTCCGGGTGCGCCCCCTTGATTGCCGAGAGCACCTCGAGGCCGTCGAGCCGGCTCCCCTGCAGCCAGATGTCGAGAATGACGAGCTGCGGCCGGCGCTCCTCGATCGCCTTGAATGCCTCGTCGCTGTCGCGGGCGAGCCGTGTGCGGTGTCCTTCGTCCTGAAGGATGCCCGCTACCAGCTCGCGGATGTCCGCCTCGTCGTCGACGATCAGGATGTCAGCTGCCATCTGTCGCTCCCAGCTATCGTGCTCAAGCTCTACTACTCGTCGCGGTGCGCCTCTCGCCGGCCGCCGGCGCCTCCGCACGCGGCTCGGGCGTGCCGCCGGGCGCGTAGGGCAGCGTCATGCGGACCACGGCACCGCGGCCGTGGCCGGCGATCTTGTCGGCGTCGTCGAGCGTCAGCGTGCCGCCGTGCTGCTCGGTGATCTTCTGCACCATCGCCAGCCCGAGGCCGGTGCCTTTGTGACCCTTGGTGGTGACATAGGGCTCGAGCAGGCGATAGCGGTTCTGCTTCGGCAATCCAACCCCGTTGTCGATCACCTCGATGGCGACGCGGTCCGTGCCGAGCACCATCCGCGTCTCGACCTTCGGCGCCCAGCCGGGCATGGCGGGGTCGGCCTCGGCCGTCTCCACCGCCTCGGTCGCGTTCTTGACCAGGTTGGTGACCGCCTGCGAAACCAGGCGGCGATCGAACGATCCCATCACCGGTGCCTCGGGCAGATCCAGCGCGTAGGTGACGCGCGGGTGGCCCTCTCGGAACAGGATCACCGGTTCCTGTACGGCATCGCGCAGATCCGTCGTCTCCATCACCGGCGTCGGCATGCGCGCGAACGCCGCGAACTCGTCGACCATCGTCTTGAGGTCGCCGACCTGGCGCACGATGGTGTCGGTCAGCTTGTCGAACGTCTCCCGGTCGTCGGCGATCGCAGGCCCGTACTTGCGCTTCAGCCGCTCGGCCGAAAGTTGTATCGGGGTCAGAGGGTTCTTGATCTCGTGCGCGATGCGCCGTGCCACGTCGCCCCACGCGCTCGAGCGCTGGGCGGATACGAGCTCGGTGATGTCGTCGAAGGTGACGACCGATCCGACGTCGCCGGCGCCCGCCTTCTCATGCGTCACCCGGACCGCGAACGTGCGCTCCTCACTACCGACGGCGAGCGTCACCTGCGCCTGCGGCCGCGCCTTGAGCGAGCGCGCCTCGTGCCCGTCGAGTACCGCGGCGAACGCCGGCACCGCCTCGATCAGGCGCTTGCCGACGAGCCTGCTTTCGTCGAGGCCGAGGAGAAGCTGCGCCGAGCGGCTGGCGAGCTCGACGCGGCCCTGACTGTCGAGACCGATCACGCCGGCAGACACGCCGGACAGCACCGCCTCCATGAAGCGGCGCCTCTCGTTCAGCTGCTCGTTGGCGGTAACGAGTGCGTCGCGCTGGGTCTTCAGCTCGCGCGTCATCACGTTGAAGGTTCCGGAAAGGCGTCGGAGGTCACCTTCGCCCCGCTTCTCCGGCAGCTGGACCTGGAGGTTGCCGGCCGAGACCTCCTGCGCCGCGCCGATCAGGCGGCGGATCGGCGCCACGAACCGGCCCGCGAACCACATGCCGGTCCAGATCGCGGCGAGCAGCGCGGTCATCGAGATCATCGTGTACATGAGCCCGTGGGCGAGCTTCAGCCCGCCGCGCGCCTGCCTCAGCCGATTGTACTCGTCGACGTTCTGCTCGGTGCGCCGCAAGTGTCCAAGCACTTTCGGGCTCACGTCGCGGGCGACGTAGAGATAGCGCCCCGGATAGCGCTGCAGCTTGGCCAGCGCGGCGATGCGAAAGCCGTCGGAGGGCGTCAGCACGGGCACCGCGCCGGCCTCGGCCTGGGCGATGACAAGATCGGGTGGCGGCTTGAACGCGCGCGGCCGCTCGGTGCTGCTGCGCACCATCACCACGCCCTGGGCATCGACGATCACCGCGAAGGGGAGCTCGCGCAGCCCCGCCTGTGCCACCAGCAGCTGCTCCAGATCATGCTCGTTGCCCTCGACCAGATCGGCGGCGCTGTCGAGGTCGCGCGCCATGTTGACGATATCGGTGCGGATCACCTGCCCGTGCTCGTCCAGGTAGGCCTTGGCGACGTCGAGCGAATTGTCGATGATCGCCCGCGCCCGGGTCGAGAACCAGCCGTCGAGGGAGCGGGAAAAGGTCGTCGTCGCCGCCACCGCGAGCAGGATCGCCGGCAGCGCGGCGATGATCGAGAACAGCGCCACGATGCGTACGTGCAGCCGGGCGCCGGCTTCCTTGTCGCGCCACGCGCGCCATAGACCGGCCACCTGCCAGGCGATGACCGCGATCATGGCGATGATCAGCACCACGTTGATCAGCAGCACGACCAGCACCACGTCGTTGCGCGGGACGATCGGCGTCAAGCCGGTCAGGATCAGGTAGGTCGCCAGCGCCGACACCAGCGCCAGCAGGACGACGATCAGGCCGATCCAGAACGAGCGCTCGCTCGGGTCGAAGCCGGGCGCTCCCGCGCTGCCGGCGACCGCCGGCGCCACTTGCTGACCTGTTGCGTTCATCGATCCAGGGCTCTGCTCGGCTCGGCCAGAACGGGCTCGGTGGAGCCATTTGCCGTGTCTGCGGACCGTCGGCGCGGCGCGGAGCGCTCGGTGCGGCCCTAAGCACAAGTCACAGTGAAACCTCTCGATCACATCAACGCATAGACTGTGACTTTTTCGCGACAACCTGTCTCCCATAGTCCTCGACATGACCGGGGTCAAGCCGATCCAGGAACGCAAGCGGGCCTGACGCACACCTGATCTGACGAGGATTGCCCTTTGCCTAATGGGGCGCCGCCAGCGGAATTGGTTCAGCGCCCTGGCGTGCCCGGCCCAGTCCGGCGGCCGGTATCAGCCCGCCGGCCCGCGGAACACGCGGATGTCGAGCGACTTGATGCGGCTGCGGAGCGTGTTGCGGTTGAGGCCCAAGAGCTCGGCGGCGCGGATCTGGTTGCCGCGCGTCGCCGCCAGGGCGGCCGAGATCAGCGGGCGCTCCACCTCCTGGATGACGCGGTCGTAGAGGCCGGCCGGCGGCAGGTCGGCGCCGAAGCCGGCGAAGTAGCCGGAGAGGTAGCGCTCGACCATCTCGGCGAGGTCCTTGCTGTCGCCGGCAGTCTCGCTCGGCGCCGGCGCGGAGGCGTCGGCCAGCTCCTGCTCGACGATCTGCAGCGTCAGGCTGTCCTGGGGATAGAGCGCCGCCAGCCGCCGCACGAGGTTCTCGAGCTCGCGCACGTTGCCGGGCCACTGATAGGCCTTCAAGCGGTTCAGCGCCGCCGTCTCGATCGACTTCTGTCCGAGCCCCTCGCGCGCCGCCTGGCGCAGGAAGTGGCGCACGAGATCGCCGATGTCCTCGAGCCGCTCGCGCAGCGGCGGGATTCTGAGCGGCACCACGTTCAGGCGATAGAACAGGTCCTCGCGGAACAGCCCCTGCTGGATCTGGGTCTTCAGGTCGCGGTGGGTGGCGGCGATGATACGCACGTTGGTCTTGATCGGCGTGCGTCCGCCGACGGTGGTGTACTCGCCCTGCTGCAGCACGCGCAACAGGCGCGTCTGCGCCTCGAGCGGCATGTCGCCGATCTCATCGAGGAACAGCGTGCCGCCCTCGGCCTGCTCGAAGCGGCCCTGGGTACGCGCCTGCGCGCCGGTGAAGGCGCCCTTCTCGTGGCCGAACAACTCGCTCTCGATCAATTCGCGCGGGATCGCCGCCATGTTAATGGCGACAAACGGCCCGTGCCGGCGCTTGCCGTAATCGTGCAGCACGCGCGCGACCAATTCCTTGCCGGTGCCGCTCTCGCCCGAGATCATCACCGTGAGATCGGCTTGCGTGAGCCGCGCCAGCACGCGGTAGATCTCCTGCATCGCCGGCGAGCGCCCGATCAGCGGCAGCTCCTCGCCCTCGCTCTCGGCCTGCGCGCGGGGGCTGCGCTTGTCCGGCCCGGCGAGCGCACGCGCCACCACCGCAACCAGCTCGTTCAAGTCGAACGGCTTCGGGAGGTACTCGAACGCCCCCTTCTCGGTGGCGGTCAGCGCCGTCATCAGCGTGTTCTGCGCGCTCATGACGATGATCGGCAGATCGGGACGGATCTTCTTGATGCGCGGGATGAGGTCGAAGGCGTTCTCGTCCGGCATCACCACGTCGGTGATAACGACGTCGCCCTCGCCCTGGCTGACCCAGCGCCACAGCGTCGCGGCGTTGCCGGTCGCGCGCGGCGCATAGCCGGCTCGGGCCAGAGCCTGGTTGAGGACAGTGCGAATGCCGGTGTCGTCGTCGGCGATGAGAATGGTGCCGCGCGCCATGGTCTATCTCCGGCTTGCTGCTCTGGTCATGCCCGGCCCGTCTCCTGCAGCGGCAGCAGCACGCGGAACACCGTGCGGCCGGGCTCGCTGTCGCACTCGATGATGCCGCCGTGATCGCCGATGATCTTGGCCACCAGAGCAAGACCGAGGCCGGAGCCGGTACGCTTGGTGGAGACGAACGGATCGAACAGATTGGGCTTGATGTGCTCCGGCACGCCGGGCCCGTCGTCCTCGATCTGGATCATCAGGGGAAGGCTGATCCGCGCCTCCGATCCCGGCACCCAAAGCCGGATGCCGGGGCGGAACGCGGTCTGGATGACGATGCGGCCGCCCTCGCCCGCCTCGCCGATCGCCTCGGCGGCGTTCTTGATCAGGTTCAGGAATGCCTGCACCAGCTTGTCGCGGTTGCCCGGAACCGGCGGCAGCGACGGATCGTAGTCGACGACGTACTTGATGTTGCGTCCGAAGCCGCTCTCGGCCAGCCGCCGCACATGGTCCAGCACGTCGTGGATGTTGACCGGCTCCTTGGCCAGCGGGCGCTCGTCGCCGAACACTTCCATGCGGTCGACCAGGGTGCGGATGCGGTCGGTCTCCGAGCAGATGAGCTGGGAGAGGGCGCGGTCCTCGTCGCTCAATCCCTGTTCCAGCAGTTGCGCTGCGCCGCGGATTCCGGACAGCGGATTCTTGATCTCGTGGGCGAGCACGGCCGCCATCCCGGAGACCGAGCGCGCCGCGGCGCGGTGGGTCAGCTGGCGCTCGATCATCTGTGCCATGGTGCGCTGCTGCAGCATGATCAGGATCAGCCCCTGCTGGTCGGCCAGCGCGCCAGCATAGACGTCGACGAGCCGCGGTCCCGGGTGGCGCGGCGTCACCACCTCGACCGAGTACTCGTTGACCGTGGTTCCGTTCCGGGCAACCTGCTCGAGCAGCGCCACCAGCGGGCAGCCGAACGCGACCAGATCCTCGAGCCGCGCCCGTTTCAGCATGGGCAGGCTTGCTGAGAAGAACGCCTCGCTGGCGGTGTTCGCATAGACGATCGAGTGATCCTCGGACACGACCAGGATCGGATGCGGCAACGCCGCCAGCAGCAGGTCATGCGCGACCGGCCGTCGCGCCGCCTGAAGTGGACGCCCGCGAGTAGGCTTGGCATCGATCATGCTGTCGCCTCCATCGCCACCTCGTAGAACTGGCCGATGCCGCGCTCGACACGCGCAGGATCGTCGTCCGTGCACAGGCGACGCCGCCAGGTCCTGACGATCGCCTCGCAGAGGCCGCTGGCCGCGAGATACCAGCCGATGTGCTTGCGGGCGATCTTGAGCCCGTGCTCGCGGCCATGGTGTCCGAGCATGGCGACGACGTGACGGATCGCAATGCCGCCCTGCTCGGCGAGCCCCGGAGCGACGAGCGCGCCGCCGCTCGCCAACGCATCCGCGATCCGCCCCGGCAGCCACGGCGCGCCATAGGCGCCGCGCCCGATCATCACGCCCGCCGCGCGCGACGCGGCGAGGGCCGCACGCGCACTCTCGAGCGAGACGATGTCGCCGTTGACGATCACGGGGATAGAGACCGCATCGACCACCTCGCCGACCAGCGACCAGTCGGCGGCGCCCTTGAAGAACTGCGACCGCGTGCGGCCGTGCACCGTCAGCAGCGTAACGCCGGCCGCCTCCGCCCGGCGCGCGAGTTCGGCGGCGTTGCGGCACGAGTGATCCCAGCCGAGCCGCATCTTGAGCGTCACCGGAACGTCGACCGCGCCGACCACGGCCTCGATCAGGCGCGTCGCGTGATCGAGATCGCGCATGAGCGCGCTGCCCGACAGCTTGCCGGTCACCTCCCTCGCGGGGCAGCCCATGTTGATGTCGATGACGTCGGCGCCGAGCCCGGCAGCGATCCGCGCGCCCTCAGCCATCCATTGCTCCTCGCGACCGGCGAGTTGTATGACGAAAGGGCTGAGATCGCGACCGACCGCGCGACTGAGCACGTTGCGCCGCTGCTCGACGAGCGCTTCGCTGGCAATCATCTCCGAGACGACGAGACCGGCGCCGAGTTCGCGTGCGAGCTTCCGGAACGGCAGGTCCGTGACCCCCGACATGGGGGCAAGCAGCACTGGGCGCACGGGCGGGAGACTGCCGATCGAGATGTCGCCTGAGGCTGTCGCCATCGCGGTTGCCTAATTGATGGGCGCTATTCCATGATGCCCTATTGTTGGGCAGCATAGCCTCAGAGTCCCTATCTCGCAAGCGCGAAATGACGCCGCGACGTTGCGGCCGGTCGAGGCCGGCGATAATGAGGCCGGGGTCTCGGGGAGAAGCAATGACCACCGCCGCGCTGATCGTCGCCGCTGGCCGGGGCTCGCGGGCCCGCGTTGCCGGCGACCCGCCCAAGCAATACGCGCCGATCGGCGGTGCGCCGGTGCTGGCTCGCACCCTGGCAGCCTTCGCCTCCCACCCGGGCATCGATCTGGTCCAGGTCGTCATCCACCCGGACGACGAGGCCAGCTATCGTGCCGCCGCTGCGGCGATCGTCTCCAAGCTGCTGCCGGCAGTCGCCGGTGGGGCCAGTCGCCAGCGCTCGGTGTCGAACGGACTCGAGGCCCTCGCCAGCTGTCGCGTCGACCGGGTCCTGATCCACGATGCCGCGCGCCCGTTCGTCACCGCCGACGTCATCGACCGGGTGCTCGCGGCATTGGACACTTGGCCGGGCGCGCTCGCCGCCGAGCCGGTGGCAGACACTTTGAAGCGGGCCGCGCCGGACGGCAGCATCGCGCAGACCGTGGACCGGGCGGGGCTGTGGCGGGCCCAGACCCCGCAAGGGTTCGACTTTGCGACCATCCTTGCGCTCCATCGCCGCGCCGCGGCCGCCGGGCGCGACGATTTCACCGACGATGCGGCGATCGCCGAGTGGGGCGGGGTGCGCGTAGCCCTGGTGCGCGGATCGGCGGCAAACAGCAAGATCACCACGTCGGAGGATCTCGTCATGGCCGATCGCTTGCTCCGTTCCGTCGCGCCGGAGCTCGAGACCCGCAGCGGCACCGGCTTCGACGTGCATCGCTTCACCAGCGGCGATCATGTCTGGCTGTGCGGTGTCTCTGTGCCGCACTCCCAGCGCCTCGAAGGTCATTCCGATGCCGACGTCGGCTTGCATGCGCTGACCGACGCCATCCTCGGCGCGCTCGGCGACGGCGATATCGGCCAGCACTTCCCGCCGAGCGACCCGAGGTGGAAGGGCGCCGCCTCGCGCGTCTTCCTCGCCGATGCCGCACGCCGGGTCGCCGAGCGCGGCGGGCGCATCGTCAACGCCGACGTCACGCTGCTCTGCGAGGCGCCGCGCATCGGCCCGCATCGCGAGGCAATGCGTGCTGCGATCGCCGGCATCCTCGGCATCGACGTCGCGCGGGTCGCTGTCAAGGCGACCACCACCGAGGGACTCGGTTTCACCGGCCGCCGCGAAGGCATCGCCGCCATGGCCACCGCCAGCATTCTGCTCCCGGCCTGAGCTGCGCGCGCACCGGATTTCCCCGTTTCCCCCACCGGCACATTGACCCCCTGGCCAGAATCGCGGCATCAGAGTGCAAGCGGTTGTATGACCAAAAATCACCCCGGGGGCACCGAACATGAACATGATGAGCCAACCCCTCGACCGGCGCAGCGCCGACGGCGTCAGCGTCGCCGACATCGCGCAGACCACGGCGGCGACCTGCCTTGCCACACGTGTCCGCCAGCTCTCGCGAATCGTCACGCGCATCTACGACGATGCGATGCGCCCGCTTGGCATCACCGCCAGCCAGTACACGCTACTGACCCAGCTCGCCTCCCGCGACGGCATCACGGCGGTCGAGATCGGCCACGAGCTGGACATCGAGAAATCGACGCTGTCGCGCAACCTGAAGCGCCTGCTCGCGCTGGGTCACCTGAACATGGACCCGCCGGCCGGTCGCCGGGGCCGCGGCCTGCACCTGACACCGAAAGGCCAAGCGGTCCTCAAGGAAGCCTATCCGATCTGGCAGGACGCGCAGAAGCGCTCGGTCTCGGCGATGGGGCCGGAGAGCCGCGCCGTGCTCGACGGGCTGCTGCAGCAGGCCGAGCGCCTCGTGGCGCACTGAGGTCGACACGACTGCGCGTGACGCGGAGCCTGCTTGCGTGTCAGAGTTCGGAAAGGCGCACAGATGTGCGCCTTTCGTCATTTCCGGAGCTGGTCATGCTCGATCCTCTCCTCGTCCGAACCGCGGCGGAGCTTCTCGACGATCTGCGCGCGCGCGGGCTCAGGCTCGCCACTGTCGAAAGCTGCACCGGCGGCCTCGTCGCCGGCGTGCTGACCGAGGTCGCCGGCTCCTCCGACGTTTTCGAGTGCGGCTTCGTCACCTACTCGAACGACGCCAAGGTCCAGCTGATCGGCGTGTCGCGAGAGACGCTCGATCGTTATGGCGCGGTGAGTGAGGCGGTGGCGCGCGAGATGGCGGCGGGAGCCCTCGCTCACTCGCGGGCCGACATCGCGGTCGCGATCACCGGCATCGCCGGCCCCGGCGGCGGCTCACGCGACAAGCCGGTCGGGCTCGTCCACATGGCGGCCAAGCGCCGCGACGGAAAGGCCACGCACGAGGCCTATCGCTTCGGCGATGTCGGCCGCAGCGAGGTACGCCGGCTCGCCGTCTCCGCCGCGTTGACGCTGGTACGCACTCTGGCGGCACGGTGAGCGGCCCTGCTCCGATGGGGCTCAGGCGCTCTGCTCGACCGCGCGTGCGGCGGCCGCTCCCGCCATCATCACGCCAGTGAAGCCGCCGCTGCCTCCGAACGCCGAGCACAGCAGCAGTCCCGGAACGGGGGTACGCGGGCCGTGCATTGCGCCGCGGCGAAACAGCGAGGTGGGCGGAGCCGGTGCAAAGCCATAGACGGCGCCCTCCGGCGTGCCGAGGTAGTCGCGCATCGAGCGCGCGGTGATCAGGATCTGCTCGCGCACCGCGCCGGCAAAGCCCGGGTAGCGCCGCTCGAGCGCATCCAGGATGGCGGCAAGCCATGCCGTGCGGCGCGCCTCCTCGGCCTCGCGGCCCGCTCCGGTCCAGTTCGACACCCGATCGACACCGACCACGGTGACGAGCGATCGCTCGCCGCTGCCGAGGCCGGCGTCGATCGCGGCGTAGTTGACGACCGTCAACGGCGGCAGCTCCCTGCCCGGCGGCGCACCGAGCAGAGCGCCGGCACGGGCGTAGTCGTCGAGACGCTGCATCCAATCGGGAAGCAGGATGGTCGAGTAGGAGCCGAGACCGAATTTCTGCGGCGGCTCGGCGAGTCCGAAATGGGCCGAGAAGAGCGAGATCGACGGCGCGAGGCCGGCGTAGCGCGCGCGGAATGCCGCCCGCCGGTTTTCGGGCAGCATCTCTGCGATCTGATCGGGCGCGCCGCTCGAAAGCACCGTCCGCGTCGCGACGCGCACGGGATCGCCGCCCTCCTTGCCGACGTGCAGCACACCCGCCGGCCGGCCATCGCCGCCGAGCTCGATCGCGCTCGCCCGTCGCCCGAGCACGATCTCGCCGCCCGCGCTCTTCAGGGCCTTGACCAGCGCCCGGCTGAGGCTGGCCGAGCCTCCGCGCACATAGACGCCGCCCGATGCGATGTAGCCGGCCTGCGCGATCGCGAACAGCAGCCACCACGTGCTGGCGGGATCGTCGTGGTAGTAGGGCAGATTGGCGCCGAGCGCGCACTTCGCACCCTCGCAGTCGCCGAGGTCGCGCTGGAGAGCCTCGGCCAGCGAGAGTCGCCAGTCCCGAAGCGCAGGCAGCAGCGCGGGGGCGGCCATCACGAGCCCGGCGGGCGAGCGCGCCTCGCCGGCTGCCGTCAGCCTGGCCAGTCCCGAGTTGAGCCGGTCCATGCGTGACATCAGCCGGCCGATCCCGTCGGCGCAGCCCGGAAAGCGCTCGGCGAGCGCGACGGTGACGGACGCGAAACCGTGGCCAAGCACCAGCGGCGCGCCGACCGGACCGCCGACGACCGTCTGGAAACTGTCGATCCCTACCCATGGCACCGAATCGAGCAGGCCGAGTCGCGCAAGGATCGCGTGCTTCGGCTCGGCCGCATCGCGCGGATCTGCGGTCTCGTGCAGCGAGGCCTCGATGTCGAGCGCGCCGACGCGGTAGATCGAGGCCGCGCCGCCAAAACTGCGGTTGCGCTCCAGCACGATCACCCGGCGGCCGACCCGCGCCAGCAGCGCGGCGGCCGTAAGACCGCCCAGACCGGAGCCGATTACGACCGCGTCGTAGGATTTCTCGCTTGTCATGCCTCGCGCCGCCTCCTCGCGCATCAGCCCGAGAGTTCACATGCGACCGACCGTACCCATGGCCAATGCCCGGTCTTGCGCATAGAGTTCGGCTTCCCACGCCGACGTCAAGCCCACCGGTCGGCGCGAAAGGAGATCCGAGAATGGCCCGCTCGCGCCCCCTTCTCCCGGCTCTTGCTGTCGTCGTGCTGCTGACACCCGCCGCCGGGCGGGCCGCCGACATGTCCGCGCGCGAGGTGACCGAGCGCCTGGTCGCCGCCGATCCGGCGCGCCCGGTCGATCTTTCGGGCAAAGACCTCGCTCGGCTCGATCTCTCCGGTCTCGACTTCAAGCGCGCGCTGCTCGCTCGTGCCGATCTGTTCGGGGCCGATCTCACCGGGTCCGACCTCACACGTTCCGACCTCTCCGAGGCCAAGCTCGACCGCGCGGTGCTTATCGGCGTACGCCTCGATCACGCCAAGCTCGCGCGAGCGAGCCTGCTGCGCCCGTCGGCCTTCTCGACATTGGGCGCGCCGGCCAGCGAGGCACCGAGCCTCGTCGGTGCGGACCTGAGCGAGGCGCGGATCTTCGGCCGCCTCAACCGCGCCAATCTGGCCGGTGCCAATCTGCGTCAGGCGACCATGGCGCCATTCGGCAAGACCGGGTTCATCGAGCACATCTGGCGCACCGAGCTGCTCGGCGCGAACCTCGAAGGCGCCGATCTCACTCGTGCCGACATGACTCATGCCCTGCTGCGCTACGCCAATCTGCGCGGCGCGCGCATGGCGGGCGTCGTCTTGACGAGCGCCGATCTCTCCGGCGCCGACTTGAGCGGAGCGGACCTCACCGGGGCCGATCTCACCGACGCCGACCTCGAGGGCGCGATCCTGACCGGCGTCACCGGCCTCGATCAGACGCTCGGCATGGCGGCGGCGCGCAATGCCGCCAAGGCGGTACGTTGAAGA
>JBFMEX010000028.1:0-31104 GCA_040752215.1 Pseudomonadota bacterium
CCGGCGCCACCCGAGCCGGCGCCGCCCGAGCCGACACCTCCGGCACCGGAGCCGACGCCGCCTGCGCCGGCGCCCGAGCCTCCGCCACCCGAGCCGTCGCCTGCTCCGCAACCGGCACCACCGGCGCCGGAGCCGCAGAAGAGCTGGTGGCAGCGAGGCTGGGATTCGGTTACCGGCTGGATCAAGGGCTGGTGGAAATAGTAGTCGGCCGATCGCGCCTGCGCTTTGCCTCGGTTGGCCGCTATACTGGCAATGGTGGCTGTGCAGCGGAATGGGGCGCCGCAGGCGTGCCATGACGCGGCACCCGGAGGCGGATCGCGGCGCGGAAGGGAACGGGCGGCGCGGCCGGCTCCGCGAGCATGAGGAGAGGGTCATGAAGGGAAGTGTCCTGGTCGCCGGTCTCGCGCTTGCGGCGGGCGCGATCGGCGGCGGCAGCGCCGACGCCCAGTCGCTGCCGCCCGAGCAGCAGCGCTTGAAGCAACTGCTCGAGCAGAAATACTCCGGCTCGCGCGGCCCGACCACGCGCAGCCTCGGATCTCCGCCACCGGTCAAGTCCGCGCCGGCGGAGAAAAGGCTCGATCCCAAGGACTTCTACGTCGTCGATCCCGACGGCAAGGTGCGCGAGAAGCGGTCGGAGACGATCGGCCTCGCCGAGCCGATGCGTGGCGCGGCGGAGGGCGACAGCGGCGGCGTGCTCGCGTGGCTGAAGTCGTGGTTCGGCGGTGCGAGCAAGCCCGACAGCTCGCAGGCGACGGCCGACGTCGCGGGAGCGGCCGCGACCGGCGCGCGCACGCGCAGCCTGACGCCTACCGACGCGTCGGCGCAGAATGCGCCGCCGGTGGTGAAAGCGCAGGTCGCGGTCGAGAAGGACAGCTACGTCATCCGCTTGAAGCCCGACGTGACCGGCGATCAGATCGACGCACTGCTGGAGAAATACAATCTGGAGGTGACCAAGGCCGTGCCGGTGCTCGGCGTGCTGCACGTCACGCCGAAAGCGGCACCGCCGGCGGCAGCGACGCGCGGAATGACGCGCTCGCTCGCGCCTGAAGCCAAGCCCGATACGCTGAGCGAAGCGTTGGCGCCGAGGATCATTCAGGAGCTCCGCAACGAGCCGGCGGTCGGCAGCGCGTTCGTCAACTCGACGGTGGCGCCGAAAACGCTGCCGCCACGCAGCGAGACCAAGACCCAGAGCGGCGATGTCGTCTACGGCTGGAACTGGCGGACCGGCGTCACCGATGACGGTAACTGGGGCCACAAGATGATGCGCCTGCCGCCGGTGTGGACGATCCTCAATGCCTCGCGCATCGACCACCCCGAGCGAGCGCGCACGCCGAAGGTGTTCCTCGACACCGGCTTCGGCCTGCACGGCCAGCTCACCTACCACAACGTCCAGGGCGGTCTGACCGCCAACCCCGAGAGCGCCGAGTGCGGCTTCAGCCACGGCACCCACGTGGCCGGCATTGCCGGCGCGATCCACGGTTCGGGGCGCGGCATCGACGGCATCGTGCCGGACGCCGTCGTCGATGCGGTGCCGATCTCGGCCGAGCTGTGGGTCGAGGGCATATCGGCCGGCGTCAAGGATAAAGGCCAGAGCATCACCACGCTCTATGCGCAGGCGATCACCGATCTCGCCGAGTATCTGCTGTCGGCGAGCCCTCTGCCGGCGGGCAAGCGGCGCGTCGTCAACGTCAGCCTCGCCTACAACTGGGTCGATGCCGGGGCAAAGATCGAGGACGGCTCGATCGCCGACGAGAGCCTCAAGGCGCATGTTCTCAATCAGGCGGACCTCTTGCGCTTCGTCGCGACGATGACGATCAACCAGGTGTTGTTTGTCGCTGCGGCCGGTAACGACTCGGAAGGGCTTGCCACACCCGTGCAGGCGAAGTGGTTCACCCCGTTCGCATTCGCCGGCACACACTCATCGGATGTGTTCCAGCCACTGCCGAACATCCTCGTCGTCGAGGCGATCGACCGGGCCGGCATGCGGGCGCCGTTCTCCAACGCGGGCGGGCATGTCTCCGCGCCGGGAGTCGACGTGATGAGCACGCTGGCCGGTCCGAGCGACACCTACGGCGTGTGCAGCGGCACCTCGCAGGCGGCGCCGCACGTCGCCGCGCTCGCTGCCATTCTGTTCGAGCTCGACCCCGCGAGGACGCCGGCCGAGATCGGACGAATCATTCGCGAATCCGCTGTTGTCGACGAGAAGAGTGACGCCGCGCCGCGGATCGACGCGTTCGAGGCGGTACTGCGGTTGAAGCCCGACCTGCTCAAGTCGATCGTCGATCTCAACGGCGACGAGAACGTCGATGCCCTGGATCTCGAGATCTTCCGCCAGCATCTGGTGGCAATCATGGAGGAGGACGCCGGTGGCGCGTCGATCGCGCTCGACTTGAACGGTGACGGCAACATCAATGGCGACGAGCGATGCTGGCCGCTGATCGACTTCAATGCCAGCGGCAAGGTCTCGTTCGATCTCGCCGATGCGCGGCCCGTCGGCGGGCAGATGCTCGGCGATCTCGATGTCGTCAAGCGCGTCTGGACGGACACCGCGAAGCCGTTCGAGGCGGCCGTGGCCGAGCTTGGAATCGACAAGCTCGCCGAGCGCTGGATGGCAACGAGCGAGGCCGGGCGGAAGCAACTGGTTGCGACCGACGGACCGTCGCGCGGCGGCATGAGCGTCAGCTGCCGGTGATGTGGCGGGGCGTCTCGGCGCAAGCGAGAGCGCGAGCGAGGAGGAGTGGCATGCACAGAGTGCTGGCAGGATCGGCGGTCGCGCTCGCACTGGCTGCGCTGGCCGGCGGACCGGCGCGGGCGGAGGATATCGAGGCCGAGGTGCGCGAGGCGATCACGGCCGCCAAGCGCGTGCATCCCGAGATCAAGGCGAGCATCGACGAGGGCACAGGCCTGCCGCGCCGCATCAGCGGCCTCAAGTCGCGACCCGATCCGACCGCGGCACTGACGGTGACGCGCGACGCCAAGGGCCAGCCGAGCGAGGACTCGGTTCGCCGCGCCGTCGAGGCGTTCCTGGCGACGCGCGAGATCTCCGCCACCTTCCCGCAGAAGAATGCCAAGGCCAAGCGCGTTGTCTCCGAGATCCGGCATGATCCCGACATCAAGGGCCAGAGCGTCGCAGTGGTGACGCAGCAGGTCAATGGCATCCCGGTGTTCGGCTCGTCGGCGCGGTTCATCGTCAATCCCCGCTTGGCGGTGATCGACATCACCGCGAGCTTCTCGACCACCAAGGTCGAGACGACGGAGGCCAAGATCTCGGAGGCCGATGCGATCAAGGCGGCGCGCGAGACGCTGCTCGAGATGCTCGATGAGCGCAAGGGCGATCCCGGTCTCGACCGGCTCGGCGCCAGCGCCGAGGGGCTGCAGGCGACGGCCGAGAAGACGTTTTTCGATCCGGCGCTGATGCGCGCGCGCGGCGCGCGGCAGGGGCCGATCCGGCTCGCCTATCTGGTGCGAATCGAGGCGTTCCACTTCTTCGTCGATGCCGAGACCAGCGAGGTGCTGTTCTTCTACCGCGACCGGCCCACGGTGATGGTCCGCCGCGTCTTCGATCTCGACGGCACCAGCCAGTTCCCCGGCGCGCAGCTGATCGACGAGCAGCTGGGCGTCGCGAGCCAGTCGCTGCCCGAGGATGGCCAGAGGGCGATGGACAATTCCGGCGCCGTTCACGCCTACTTCCTGTCCGTGCTCGGCCGCGACAGCTACGACGACGTCGACGGCGACGGGCCGCAGGGCGGTGGCGCGCTCGAATCCTACATCCGCTTCGACACGATGAAGAACGCGCTTTGGTGCAAGACGCCGAGCTTCGAGTGCCCTAAGCCCGACGTCATGGTGTACGGGCCGGGGTTCGCCGGCGCGCTGGATGTCGTCGCGCACGAGGTGACGCACGGCGTGATCTCGTATTCGGCAGGCCTGATCTACAGCGACGAATCCGGTGCGGCGAACGAAGGGTTCGCCGACATCTTCGGCGCGCTGGTCGAGTTCCACAGAGGCGGCGGCAAGGGCAACTGGGTGATCGGCGAGCAGCTGCCGGGCGCCTCGATCGAGCAGCCGATGCGCTCGATGGAAAACCCCAACCTGTCGCTCGCGGGGCGCTCGATGTTCGCCAAGGCCGACCCGTTCTCACCGAGCAACCGCGGGCAGCCGGACCACTATGCCGACTACGTCGACCGCGACGATCCGATCTGCGAGACGACCTACGATTATTTCAACGGCTGCGTGCACTTCAATAGCGGCATCCTGAACAAGCTCGCCCATCTCGTCGCCGTCGGCGGCACGCATCGCGGGGCGCAGGTGAAAGGCATCGGTGTCAACAAGCTCGGCCGCGTCGCTTATCGCGCGCTGACCATGCGGCTCAACCCGAGCTCCGGGCTGCCGGACGCCGGCGCGGCATTCGGCGACGCTTGCGATGATCTCGCCGCGGCGGGCGTCGCCGGCTTTTCCAAGGCGGACTGCGCCGAGGTCGAGAAGGCGCGCCGAGCGGTCGGCCTCGGGCCGGCGGGGACGTAAGAGCGGCGCGCGCCGGATGGCCGCTCCGGCCACGATGACAACCGTGCGCGGCGCGTTATCGCACCGTCGTTACCGAAGCAACCGCGATCACGGCGCTCACGACGCGATCGGAACGAGACCTTCCTCGACCAGCACCTTGAACATCACTGCGCCACCGCACTGCTTGGAGACAGCGTCGGGGTCCCACACGTTGTCGCGCACGTACTTGCCCTTGGAATAGTGATTGGAGAAGCTCCACAGATACGGCGTGTTGATCTTGTGCAGCGTGCGGCTGCGCCAGCCGTTGTAGCCCTCCCAGCGATAGAGCGTCGCGGCGAGGCTCCAGTCGGTCTGATCGGCGAAGCCGTCGTACTTGATGGCGTCGACGGCGCTCGAGGCCCAGTCGTTGGGCGGGTTCCACACCGGCGGACGGTTGGCCGGGACCTGCCAGGTTCTGCGTGACAGCGGATCGCCGTTGTGCAGGTGGGCGCGGAAGTTGAAGCTCGCCTCCATCGCATGAATGATGGCGATGAAGTACCAAGGCGCGCACACCGCGTTGGCGACCTCGGCATAGCGCTTGCGGTTGTCCTCGTCCTTCAGCTGGCTCGTGTACCAGTTGACGAGCGAGCGGTTGGCCTCGCGCGGCTCGCACGTCTGGAACAAGGTCACGTACTCGTTGCGCAGCTTGTCGTCGAGAACCGGGCGCGCGACGACGGATGCGAGCCCCGTGCCTGGCTCGCGATCCTGGCGCGGCATGCGTTCGGCAGCGGTCAGGCGTTGCAGGAGATCGGCGGCGCGGCTGATCAGCGCCTCGGCCTCGGCGCTCGCCTTCTCGCGTGCCGCGCTCTCGAGCGATCTCAGGAACTCGACCACCGATGGCATTACCTCGTCGAAACCGGTGCCGCCGGTGACGCCGAACGACATGTGCGGCACCGAGAGGCCGGCGCGGCCGGCGTCGATGGCGATGCCGCCGAGCTCGCGCCACGGATTGGTCACGCCGCGCGTGGCAGTGGCGGCGAGCTGGCGCTGGATCGGCTCCGGCATGAAGCCCGTGAGCACCGGCGTCGAGGCTGCGGCGGCGGTTGTGGCCACGAAGCGGCGGCGGGTGATCTTGCTCAGGTGCCCCACGGGTCCCTCCCTCGGCTCGTCGCACGCAACCGGGCCTGCACGTGCCGCGCGCATCCCGTTGCCCCGGCGACTTAAGCACACCTCGGTGGAGCTTGGCAGCGGGTGGGAGATTTTTTGTCCGCCTCAGTGGCCTTTCCACTGCGGTCGGCGCTTGGCGAGGAAGGCCTCTCGGCCCTCGGCGAAATCGGCCGAGGTGTAGCAGAGCGTCACGAGGTCGCCGTCGGCGGCAGCCGGATCGGCCCGCATCCGCCGCATCGCCTCCTTGGTGGCGCGCAGCGTCAGCGGGGCATGGCCGGCGACCAGCGCCGCCAGCTCGCGGGCGCCAGCCATCAGCGCCGCGTGATCGTCGAAGAGCGTCGAGACGAGGCCTATGGCGCGGGCCTCCTCGGCCTCGATCAGGCGGGCGGTGAACAGGATCTCCTTGGTACGCCCGAAGCCGATCAGCGCCGAGAGGCGAGCGAGGTTGGCGATCGAGAGGCAGTTGCCGAGCGTGCGCGCGATCGGGAAGCCGAAGCGCATGTCGCTGGTAGCGATCCTGAGGTCACAGCAGGCCGCGATCGCCGCGCCGCCACCGGTGCAGGCGCCGGCGATTGCCGCGATGGTCGGCACCGGGCAGCGCTCGATCGCGCCGAGAACCTCGTCCATGTGCGCCTCGTAGCCGAGCGCCTGCTCCGCAGTCGAGAAATCGCGGAACGCGGAGATATCGGTGCCGGCGGCGAAGGCGCGGTCCCCCCCGCCGGTGACGATCAGCGCCGCGATCTCGCCGCCGGGCACGATGGCGCGGGCGATCTCGGCGAGGCGATCGTACATGGCGAGCGTCAGCGCATTGCGGAACTCGGGCCGGTCGAGCGTCACGACGGCGATGCGGTCGGCGATCTCGAGCCGAACCTGGCCGTCGTCGGCGGGGGTGGTGCTCATGGGGCTGAGGCTCCTCGCGGCGGGCGGATGTCCGGAGCCGGTTATAGGCGGGTTCCGAGCGCGAGGGGAGCGGGAACGAGGCGACGTCCAATTCGGCCAGACCGGCTCTTGCCGTCGCCGCCGGGAGGCCCGATATCAGGGTCGCATTCCTGATCCGGCGAGACAGCGATGGCCAGAAGCCCCGACCGCAACGTCCTCGGCGAGCCGCTCGCGCCGTGCTCGAGCCGGCCGCTGACCGGTTTCTACCGCGATGGCGGCTGCGCCACCGGTCCCGAGGACGTCGGCTGCCACACCGTCTGCGCGGTCATGACGGCGGAGTTCCTGGCGTTCTCCAAACGGCGCGGCAATGACCTGTCGACACCGATTCCCGAGTACGGCTTTCCGGGACTCTCGCCCGGCGACCGCTGGTGCCTGTGCGCGGCGCGTTGGCAGGAGGCGCTGGAAGCGGGCGCCGCGCCGCGCGTGCATCTGCAGGCGACGCACGAGGCCGCGCTCGCCTACACCGATCTTGCCGACCTGAAGCGCCACGCCATCGATCTTTCGTGACGGGGACGTCGTGCTCGCCTTCGACAACAGCTACGCGCGTCTGCCGGAACACTTCTACGCGCGGCTCGCACCAACACCGGTCGCCGCGCCGCGCCTGTTGAAGCTCAACGTCGCGCTGGCCGAGGCGCTCGGGCTCGATGCGCGCGCACTGGCGACGGACGAGGGCGTGGCGCTGCTCGCCGGCAACATGGTGCCGGGCTCCGCCGAGCCGATCGCGATGGCCTACGCCGGCCACCAGTTCGGCAACTTCGTGCCTGAGCTCGGCGACGGGCGGGCGATCCTGCTCGGCGAGATCATCGCTCCCGGCGGTGCACGCCGCGACGTGCAGCTCAAAGGCTCGGGGCCGACGCCGTTTTCGCGCCGCGGCGACGGGCGGGCGGCGCTCGGGCCGGTGCTCCGCGAGTACATCGTCGCCGAGGCGATGGCAGCGCTCGCCATTCCGACAACGCGCGCGCTGGCGGCGGTCGCGACCGGCGAGAAGGTGCTCCGCGAAGGCTACCTGCCGGGCGCGGTGCTGACGCGGATCGCGGCGAGCCACATTCGCGTCGGCACCTTCCAGTATTTCGCTGTGCGCGGCGACATCGCGAGCGTTCGCGCCCTCGTCGACTACGTCGTCGCCCGCCACTATCCCGCCGCGGCGGAGGCGGCGCGACCGGCGCTCGCACTACTCGAGGCGGTCGCGCTCGGGCAGGCCGAGCTCGTCGCACGCTGGATGCACGTCGGCTTCATCCATGGCGTGATGAACACCGACAACATGTCGATCGCCGGCGAGACGATCGACTACGGGCCGTGCGCGTTCATGGACGCCTATCATCCCGCCACCGTCTACAGCTCGATCGACCACATGGGCCGCTACGCGTTCGCCAACCAGCCGCGCATCGCGCAGTGGAACCTGGCACGGCTCGCCGAAGCGCTATTGCCGCTGCTGGCCGACGTCGAGGAGGAGGCAGTCGAGGTTGCAGAAGCAGCGCTGGCCACCTTCGCGGCGCGGTTCCGGCAGACTTACGTGGCGGGGCTCCGCCGGAAGCTCGGACTCGTCGAGGAGCGCCCCGAGGATGGCGCTCTGGCCGAGGACCTGCTGCGCCGCATGGCCGAGGGTGGCGCCGACTACACGCTGACGTTCCGAAGGCTGGCCGATGCGGCGGCATCGACGGCGGCGGATTCCGAGTTGCGCGCCCTGTTCACCGACCCTGCTGCCTACGACTCGTGGGCGGTCGGCTGGCGCGAGCGGATGGCGGCGGAGGGCGGGCCGGGGCCGGCGCGGCAGGCGGCGATGCGCGCCGTCAATCCGCTCTACATCCCGCGCAACCACTTGGTCGAGGCGGCCATACGCGCGGCGGTCGAGCACGATGACCTCGGCCCATTCGAGACCCTGGTCGAGGTGTCGGGCCGGCCGTTCGAGGCGCAGGCGGGCCGCGAGCGCCATGCCGCGCCGCCACGGCCGGAGGAGGTCGTGGAACAGACGTTCTGCGGCACGTGAGGCGACCCGCGGCTGTGGACGTGTGACATTCCACAGTTTTCGATTGCCGGCCCTCTTGCGCGCTCGCCGAGCATGGACCGTCGCCGCCATCGTCGCGACGGCCCGACATCCCGCCATCCCGGCGTCCGACCGGGGCCGCCGCGTCGCGTTGTCGACGCCGGCGACAAAATCCCTCGGAATCAAATGCTCTGCCCATGCAGATCGGCAACAGCCGGCCGGCGAATATGACCTATCCGTAAACGCCTCGTTTCGTCGGTTGCTCGAATCACCTACTACAACCTACAGGCCTAATCGGGCTTTCCGCCTGCCTTGTGCAGCTCAGGGCGGTCGCGTGCGGCGTTGTTCTCCACAGGTTCGAATACAACCGAGCGGCGCACGATGCAGCTCACGGCCATCCGCGGAACGATGGCGTCGCTCCTGTTGGCGGCGGCGGCGTCCGGCTGTTCGGTGGTTCCGATGCCGTTCACGTCGGCGGAGATTGCGGACAAGGCCGAGGACCACCTGCTGCGCGTCGTCGATGCCGACCAGGAGCCGGTGACGCGGCCGATCGACCTCTACGAGGCGATGGCGCGGGCGCTCAAGTACAACCTCGACCACCGGGTCGAGACGATGGAGGCGGCGCTCCGCATCAAGGAGCTGGACCTCGCGCATTTCAACCTGCTGCCGCAGGCGGTGGCCGACTCGGGCTACGCCGCGCGCGACAACTACAACGCCGCGAGCAGCTTCAACCTCGTGACGTTGCAGCCGAACTTCGGCGCCTCGACATCGCAAGAGAAGAAGATCTCGACCGCCGACGTGGCGTTCACCTGGAACATCCTCGATTTCGGCCTGTCCTACGTGCGCGCCCGCCAGGCCGCCGACCAGTACCTGATCGCCGACGAGCTGCGCCGCAAGGTGGCGCACCGGGTGATCGAGGACGTGCGCACGGCCTATTGGCGCGCGCTCAGTGCCGACCGGCTGCTGACCCGGCTGCGCTCGCTCGAAGGGCGCGTCAGCACGGTGCAGATCAACACCCGCGCGATCGTCGACGAGCGCCAGACCTCGCCGATCACTGCGGTCACCTACGAGCGCGAGCTGGTCGAGATCAAGCGGACGATCCAGGAGCTCGAGCGCGATCTTTCGGTCGCCCGCACGCAGCTCTCCTCGCTGATGAATCTCCGGCCTGGAACGCCGTTCACGCTGGTCAGCCCGCGGCGCGATCTGCGTGACCTGTCGCTCGACATGCCGGTCAAGGACATGATCTCGACCGCGGTGCAGAACCGCGCCGAGCTGCGCGAGGTGTGGTACCGCCAGCGCATCAACGAGCACGACCTCGACGCCGCGCTGCTGGAGCTGCTGCCGGGGCTGCAGGTCTATGCCGGCAGCAACTTCGACAGCAACGACTTCCTCTACAACAACAACTGGCTGAACTGGGGCGCCAAGGCGAGCTGGAACCTGATCCGGCTGATCCAATACCCGGCCAAGCGCAGCGTGATCGAGGCCCAACAGCAGCTGCTCGACGAGCGCGGGCTGGCGGTGACGATGGCGATCATGACCCAGGTCCACGTCAGCCGCGTGCGCTTCTACCATTCGCGGAAGGAGCTGGAAACGGCGGGCGAGTATCTCGACGTGCAGCGGCGCATGGTGGAGCTGATCCGGACCGAGGCGGGGGCCGACCGGGTGAGCGAGCAGACGCTGATCCGCGAGGAGATGAACACGCTGGTTGCCGAGGTGCGCTACGACATCGCCTACGCCAGCCTGCAGAACGCGTTCGCCAACGTCTACGCCTCGATGGGGCTCGATCCTTACGCCTCGGAGCTCGATCTCGACCGAAGCGCCAAGGAGCTGGCGCTGGCGCTCCGAGCGGTTTGGTTCGATCGCGGCGACTACGGCGCCGGTCCCCCGCGATCCAAGGTCTCCTTCGCACGCTGACCGCGGGACGCCGGGCAAGTGGCGCGCAGCCGACGCGTTCGGCGCTGCCGCCGGTGGCGCCAGGCATCACGGTGGCTGCACCAGCGGAAAGTGGGCTCCTGCCGCCTGGAGCAACGCGATGACCTCGCCAAATCCGGCCCGGCGACCCTCGAAGCCCTGTTCCCCGGAAAAGGAATTTGCTAGGCAGCCGGGCGATAGCGTTGTGATCAGTCGATTTGTTTCGAGAGGCGCGATGCACCTGCCTGCGAGCGGCTTCGTCCCGACCGAGCCGAGCCGTACCGCGCCTGCCGCACTGCCGCTCCCCGTCGGCATTGGCGGACCGATATGACGCGCCATCACGAGGCCGGCCGGCATGCCGCGTGCCACAAGATCCTGCTCCTCGTCACCGAGGACTGGTTCGCGCTGTCCCACTTCAAACCGCTGATCGCCGCATTGCGCGAGATCGCCCACGAGGTCGTCGTCGCCACGCGCTCCTCGGGCCGCGTCTCCGAGATCGCCGCCCTCGGCGTGCGCGTCGTGTCGTTCGATTTGCGCCGCGCGTCGCTGCAGCCCTTGGAGCAGGCGGCGACCGTTGGCCGCCTCGCGCGCCTCATCGCCGCCGAGCGCCCGGACGTCTTGCACGTCGTTGCCATGCAGCCGATGGTGCTGGCGAGCCTCGCGCTGCGCCTCGTCCAGGTACCGCGCGTCGTCATGCACCTGACCGGCCTCGGCTTCCTCGCCATCTCGGACTCGCGTGCCGCGCGCCTCATTCGACCGGCGGCGTTCGCCGCGCTCGGCAGCATCGTGAAGCGCAACAGCACCTGGCTGCTCGCCGAGAATCCGGACGACGTCGCCTACATGGCGGAGAATGGCGCTGATGCCGGCCCGCGCGTCACCATCCTCGGCGGCGCCGGCATCGATCCAGACGCCTATCCGGCCGCACCGCCTCCCGCCAATGATCCCGCGGTCGCTGCCTTCGTCGGCCGCATGATCCGCTCCAAGGGCCTCGATACCCTCGTCGCCGCGCAGCGCCAGCTCGCCGCCGAAGGCGTGCCGCTCGCCGTCACGTTGTACGGCAGGAGCGATGCCGACAACCCGGATGCCATTCCCCCCGCCGAGATCGAGCGCTGGCAGGCGCAAGGCCTCGTAACCTGGCACGGTCACGTCTCCGACATCCGCGCCGTGTGGCGCGAGAGCGATATCGCCGTGCTTCCGGCGATCACGCGCGAGGGCATGCCGCGGAGCGTGCTCGAGGCCGCCGCCAGCGCGCGCGCGCTCGTCGTCACCGACGTTCCGGGCTGCCGTCATTTCGTCCGCGACGGCATCGAGGGATTCGTGGTGCCGCCGGGAGAGGCCTCCGCGCTCGCTCGTGCGCTCGCCCGCCTCGCCGCCGATCCCGCCCTGCGCGTCCGCCTGGGTGCGGCCGCGCGCGCGCGCGTCCTCGACGGATTCACGACCCATCACGTCCAGACCGGCATTCACACCGCCTACCAGCACCTGCTCTCGCCCGTGCACGGCCCGACGCCGTGGCACGCGCACGCCGCGCGAGGCTGACCGATGGCCGCGCAACTGCTCGCGCTGACAGGCATCCGTCTCACCTTCGGCGGCACGCCGCTCTTGACCGGCGCCGATCTCGACGTCACGCCCGGCGCGCGCATCGCCCTCGTCGGCCGAAACGGCTCCGGCAAATCCACCCTGCTCAGAATCGCCGCCGGGGCGATCGAGCCCGACGCCGGCGAGCGTTTCGCCCATCCGGGCGCCCTCGTCCGCTATCTGCCGCAGGAGGTCGACTTCGCCGGCTTCGACACCACCGGCACCTACGTTGCGGCCGGCCTCGGCCCGGCGGACGATCCCCACCTCGCCCGCGCCATGCTGATCGAGCTCGGCCTCACCGGCGAGGAGCCGACTGCGACGCTCTCCGGCGGCGAAGCGCGCCGCGCGGCGATCGCTCGCGTGCTGGCGCCCGGCCCCGACGTACTGCTGCTCGACGAGCCGACCAACCACCTCGACCTGCCGGCGATCGAATGGCTGGAGCGCTGGCTCGCCCGATCGAAGGCGGCAATCGTCCTGATCAGCCACGACCGGCGCTTCCTCGAGACGCTGTCGCGCACCACCGTCTGGCTCGATCGGGGCACGACGCGGCGCCTCGAACAGGGCTTTGCCGCATTCGAGGCGTGGCGCGACGCGAGGATCGAGCAGGAGGAGCTCGAGCGCCACAAGCTCGACCGCAGAATAGCCCGCGAAGACCAGTGGATGCACGGCGGCGTCACCGCGCGCAGGAAGCGCAACGTGCGCCGCGTGCGCGAGCTGGCCGATCTGCGCCGCGAGCGCCGCGAGCAGCGCCAGGCAATCGGCAACGTCAAGCTCGACGCCGCCGAGGGACAGCTCTCGGGGCGCCTGGTGATCGAGGCAAATGGCCTCACCAAGAGCTACGGCGGCGCGCCGGTCGTCGCCGACTTCTCGACCCGCATCCTGCGCGGCGACCGCGTCGGCCTTGTCGGGCCCAACGGCGCCGGAAAGACCACGCTGCTCAAGTTGCTGACCGGCCAGCTCGCCGGCGATGCCGGCACGCTGAGGCTCGGCGCCAACGTCGAGATGGTGGCGCTCGACCAGCGCCGCGACGAGCTCGATCCCTCCTGGACCGTCGCCGACGCGCTGACCGGCGGTCGCGGCGACCAGGTGGTCATCAACGGCCGCGCGCGCCACGTCGCCAGCTACATGAAGGACTTTCTGTTCCAGGCCGAGCAGGCGCGCTCACCCGTCTCGGTGCTGTCGGGCGGCGAGCGCGGCCGGCTGATGCTCGCGCGCGCGCTTGCCAAGCCGTCCAACCTGCTGGTGCTCGACGAGCCGACCAACGATCTCGACCTCGAGACGCTCGATCTATTGCAGGAGCTGCTCGCCGACTATCAGGGCACCCTGCTGCTCGTCAGCCACGACCGCGACTTCCTCGACCGCGTGGTGACGAGCACGATCGCCCCCGACGGCAACGGACGCTGGACCGAGTATGCGGGCGGCTACTCCGACATGATCGCCCAGCGCAAGGGCGCGGAGCCCGAGACGTCGGCGCCACGCGCACGCATCGGCAAGCGCGAGGCGCCGGCCGACGCCGTCGGCGAGGCCGCTCCGGCAAGGCCAGCCAGGCGCAAGCTCTCGTTCAAGGAGAAGCATGCGCTCGCGACGCTGCCGGAGACCATCGCGCGGCTCGAGGCCGAGATCGCGACACTGGAGAAGCAGCTGGCCGACACGCGTCTCTATGCCGAGAGCCCGGCCGCCTTCGCCAGCGCCAGCGCGCGGCACGGCGCCGCGCAGGCGGAGCTCGCCGCCGCCGAGGAGCAATGGCTCGAGCTCGACATCCTGCGCACCGAGCTCGAAGGCTGAGCGCGGCGACAGCTGTCGGCGCCGCTCGCTTTGCCTCTCCCCTCCGGGAGAGATCAAGGGACTGGCGCGGCCCTCAGAAATCGAGGTCGGTGTAATGCAGCGGCGGTGGCATGCCGGCGAGACGATCGGCGAGCAGGGTGCGGAACGCGGGCCGCGACTTGATCCGCGCATACCACACGCGCGCACCGTGGAACTCGTCCCACGGCACCTCGCCGAGGTAGTCGATCACTGAGAGATGGGCGGCGGCGGCGAGATCGGCGAAGCTCATCTCGTCGCCGGCGAGCCAGCGGCGCTGCTCGGCGAGGTAGCCGAGATAGCCGAGATGGTTGCGCAGATTGACGCGGACGGCGCGCAGGATGTCGGCGTCGGGGGCGCGCTCGCCGCCGGGTGTGAGGCGTGCGTAGACCTTCTCGATCAGCAATTCCCGCGTCACCTCGCGATCGAGCTTGCGGTGGAACCAGTCGATGATCCGGCGTGCCTCGGCGCGGTCCTCGCGCGCGGCCGGCAGCAGTTGCAGGGCGCGACCCTCACCCGGGTGCCGGCGCGTCTCCTCCGCCAGATACTCGCAGATGACGTAGGCTCCGGCCAGCACCGGGCCGCGCTCGATCTCGAGCACCGGCAAGTCGCCGGCCGGGTTGAGCGCGAGGAACGCCGCCCGCCACTCCCACGGACGCTCCTCCTTCGCCGCCACCTCGATGCCGAGCTCGGCGAGTGCGAGACGGATCGAGCGCGAGAACGGGCACAGGCGGAAATGGGTGAGCGTGTGCATCGGCTCCGATCACTGCGAGGCCGGGCGCGCCGTCAAAATGCGGCAATCGACCGTCTGTGCGGCACTATAGGCGCTGATTCGGGCGACCGTCGGAGAGCCATGCCGACATCTGGACCAGAGCTGTGGCCCGGCGGTGGCAGGGACAAGAGCGGAATCCTGGTATACGGCCAAGCAAGCGAGCCAACTCCCGTCGGCCGCTGGTCGCGCGTGGCGGCCGGCTCTCGCAACGAGAGCCGCCTCGCGCAATGAGAAAGACGAAGCCAGACCCCGCGCGAAGCCTGGAGCCCACCCGAGCATGTCCACCTGGCAAGTCGTCCTGCTCGGCCTCATCGAGGGGCTGACGGAGTTCATTCCAGTGTCCTCCACCGGCCACATCCTGCTCGCCGGTCACTTCCTCGGCTTCAAGTCGTCTGGCAAGACGTTCGAGGTGCTGATCCAGCTCGGCGCGATCCTGGCGATCCTGTCGGTCTACTTCGCCAAGCTGCTCAATATCGCGCTGTCGATGGCGGGCAATCCCGCGGCGCGGCGGTTCGTGCTGGCCGTTCTGATCGCATTCCTTCCGGCGGCGATCATCGGCGCGGGTGCGCACTCGTTCATCAAGGGCGTGCTGTTCGAGACGCCGATGCTGATCGCGGTCATGCTGATCCTCGGCGGCATCATCCTGCTCGCGGTCGATCGGATGGAGTTCCAGCCACGCTACACGAGCGCCTACGACATTCCGCCCGCGGTGGCTTTCAAGATCGGGCTGTTCCAGTGCCTCGCCATGATCCCCGGCGTATCGCGCTCGGGCTCGACCATCGTCGGCGCGCTGCTGCTCGGCGTCAACAAGCGCTCGGCGGCCGAGTTCTCGTTCTTCCTCGCCATGCCGACCATGGCGGGCGCGTTCGCCTACGATCTCTACAAGAACTGGGCGGTGCTGCGGCCCGACGACGTCACCGGCATCGTGCTCGGCTTCGTCACCGCGTTCCTCGCCGGGGTCGTCGTCGTGCGCTGGCTGCTCGACTACGTCGCCGCCCGTGGATTCGCGCTGTTCGGGTGGTGGCGAATCATCGTCGGCGGAATGACGCTCGGCGCGCTGGCCGTACTCGGCTGAGCGGCAATCACTCGCGAGAAGCTCAGGCAGCGTGGGAAGTGGCCGGCGCCGTCAGCACCGAGCGCAACGCATCGACGCTCGGGGCGGAGCGCAGCCGCTCCAGCGTGGTCGGCTCGCGAACCAGGCGCGAGATGCGGGCCAGGGCCTTCAGGTGATCGCCGCTGGCATGCTCGGGGGCGAGCAACAGGAATATGAGGTCGACCGGCTCATTGTCGTGGGAGTCGAACTCGATCGGCTCCTCGAGCCTGGCAAACAGGCAGACGATCGACTTCAGCGACCGGAATTTGACATGGGGGATCGCGATGCCGCGGCCGAGGCCGGTGGAGCCCAAGCGCTCGCGTTGCAGCAGGGTATCGAAAACCTCCCGCTGATCGAGCCCGGTCGCCTCGGCGGCCCTCGTCGCAAGCTCTTGAAGCGCCTGCTTTTTGCTCTTGGCCTTCAACGAGGGGATAATGCCCTCGGGGGCCAGAAGATCGCCAAGGTCCATTTCGATGCGTCCCAGCTGGTTCCTACGGACCCGCAAACGTCTATGCACTTCGCGTGCCGCAGAAACGCGTCGAATTCATGTTGATTTCAGGCGTCGTCGCCGCCGCCGTTCATCTCGTCCCCTCGCGCCGGGGCCGGATCAATCCACCCGATATGTCCATCCGCACGCCGGTAGACAACATTGAGACCGCCGTGTGCGGCATTGCGAAACACCAAAAAGGACTGCTCGGTCAAGTCCAGCCGCATCACAGCATCCTTAACGGCGAGTTCGCTGATGCCTCGCTCCGTCTCTGCGATGATCACCGGATTGTGGGAGCCTCCCTCGTCGACGCTGTCGTCGTCGACTCTAACAGTATAGTCCGCAGCCCGAGTCTCGGCATCTCTCTTTTGCGAATCCCGGCCATTGTGATGGCTTTTCAGGCGCCGCTTGTACCTTCGGACGCGCTTCTCCAGCCGCTCGATGGCGGCATCGGCGCTGGCGTAGGCGTCGCTGCCGTCGCCCTCGGCCTCGACCCTCAGCCCGGTCCTGAGGCGAATCGAGCAACTCGTTCTATAGCCGGCCTTTTCCTTCTCGAGCCGCACATGGCCCGAGATTTCCTGCCCGATATACTTCTCGAGAATCGCACTGACCTTGTCGGTCGCGTAGGTCTTATAGGCGTCGCCTGCGTCGAGGTTCTTTCCCGTGACTTGAATCGTCATCGCTTCGTCTCGGTCTATGTTGGCTCGCAACTTAGAGAGTGCCGCCCAGCCTGGTCGGATCCTCGTCTGTCATCGACGCATGCTTCAATCCCTCGGCCGTTGATCTTGGCGGGGACCGACGCGATGCTCCGGCTCCCAAGAAAACGGTATGACTGTCGGTCAGATGTGTCAAATGGGCGCGGAGCCTTGGCGAGGCATGCCCGTCCGCCGGCTGGGGACAAGCGCCCGCCTCACATCACCCTCCCGACCTGCCCGCTGAGCCGCTTCTCGCGCCGGCGCTGGACCGACGAGGGGATCCGCAGTGCCTCGCGGTACTTGGCCACGGTGCGCCGCGCGATGTCGATGCCGGTGCCCTTGAGGATGTCGACGATGCGGTCGTCGGAGAGCACGTCGGCGGCGGACTCGGCCTCGATGAGCTGTTTGATGCGATGGCGCACCGCCTCCGAGGAGTGCGCCTCGCCCTCGTCCTCGGAGGAAGCGATCGAGGACGTGAAGAAGTACTTGAGCTCGAAGATGCCGCGCGGCGTCGCCATGTACTTGTTGGAAGTGACACGGGAGACGGTCGACTCGTGCATCGAGATCGCGTCCGCGACCTTCTTCAAGTTGAGCGGCCGCAGATTCTCGACGCCGTGGGTCAGGAAGCCGTCCTGCTGGCGCACGATCTCCTCGGCCACCTTGAGAATGGTGCGGGCGCGCTGGTCGAGGCTCTTGACCAGCCAGTTGGCGGTCTGCAGGCACTCGATCAGGTAGTCCTTGTCCTTCTCGGTGTGGGCGGTGCGCGAGACGCGGCTGTAATAGGAGCGGTTGACCAGCACGCGCGGCAACGTGTCGGAGTTGAGCTCGACGATCCAGCTGCCGTCGGCCGCGGCCCGCACCAGTACGTCGGGCACGATCGCCTGCACTTCGACGTGGCCGAACCGGAGCCCGGGCTTGGGATCGAGGCGCTTGATCTCGCTGACCATCTCGGCCAGCTCATCCATTTCCACGCCAACCGCCCGCCTGAGCGCGGCAACATTGTGCTGCGCCAGGAGATGCAGGTTGTCGAGCAGGCTCGCGATCTGCGGGTCGTAGCGGTTCCGCTCCTTGAGCTGCAGCGCGAGACATTCCCCGAGCGAGCGCGCGAACACGCCGACCGGGTCGAATGTCTGTAGCGTCTCCAGCACCTTCTCGACGAGGCTTGCCGGCGCCCCAAGCCGCTCGGCGATCTCCGCGAGATTGGCGGTCAGGTATCCCGCCTCGTCGACCAGATCGATCAGGTACTGTCCGACGAGGCGCTCCGCCGGAGCCTGCAGCGCCAGCGGCAGCTGCGTGGACAGGTGATCCTTGAGCGAGGTCTCACCGGCGACGTAGTCCTCGAGGTTGGTGTCGTCGTCGAAGCCGTTGTGGTTGCGTTGGCGCACGGTGCTCCAGTTGCCGAGCGAGGCGTCGCGGTCCATGTCGGCCTGGGGCGTGTCGGGGTAGACATTGTCGTACTCGGTGTCGAGCGTGGCGCCGGCATCGACAACGCCGCCCTCGAGGTCGAGGGCATGCTCGCTCGAGCCGCCGTTGGCCTCGGCCGCGGGCTCGCGGTCCTCGCTCTCCAGCGATGCCTCGGAGCTCTCGTCGCGCTCGAGCAGGGGATTGCGCTCGAGCTCGGACTCGACGTACTGGGCGAGCTCGAAATTGGACAGCTGGAGGAGCCGAATCGCCTGCTGCAGCTGGGGTGTCATCACCAGCTGCTGGCCCTGTCTCAGCTCCAGTCTCGTTGCAAGCGCCATGCCTCAACCTTCACGTCTTTCGCCGACGTTGTCGAGGGTCGATATAATCAACGCCCGTTAACGAACATGTCGCCGAGGTAGACCTTGCGTACCTCTTCGTTGGCTATGATTTCGTCCGGGTTACCCTGTGTCAGAACTTGACCATCATATATGATGTAGGCCCGGTCGATGAGGCTCAATGTCTCGCGCACGTTGTGATCGGTGATCAGCACGCCGATGCCGCGCTCGGTCAGGTGACGCACGAGGTCTTGGATGTCCTTGACCGCGATCGGATCGATGCCGGCGAACGGCTCGTCGAGCAACATGAACGATGGATTCGAGGCCAGCGCGCGGGCGATCTCGCAGCGCCGGCGCTCACCGCCGGAGAGCGCGATCGACGGCGACTTCCTGAGCCTCGCTATGTTGAACTCCTCGAGCAGGCTGTCGAGTTGCGCCTCCCTCTTGGCGCGCGACGGCTCGACCAGCTCCAGCACCGCCATGATGTTCTGCTCGACCGTGAGCCCGCGGAAAATCGAGGCCTCCTGCGGCAGGTAGCCGATGCCGAGCCGGGCGCGTCGGTACATAGGCAGCCGCGTCACGTCGTGGCCGTCGATGGTGATGCGGCCCGAATCGGCCGGAACGAGGCCGGTGATCATGTAGAACACGGTCGTCTTGCCGGCGCCGTTGGGGCCGAGCAGGCCGACCGACTCCCCGCGCGCGACGCCGAGGCTGACGCCCTTGACGACCATCCGCTTCTTGTAGGTCTTCTGCACGTGATGGACGGTCAGCAGGTTCTTGCCGCCGTGGATCTCGTCGCCCGTATCCAGCTCGTCGTAGCCATTGCCGGCGACGAGCGCACCATTGCCGGGGCGCCGGCCGATGCCGGGCTTCGCCGGCCGCTGTTTGCCGAACGGGAGCAGTCTCACGGTTCTCGTGTCCTCGTGCGTATCGGTCTCGCCCAAGCGCCGCCAATGAGCAGCGTCGGACGGCGCCTGTCAATTGCGGGCCGCACCCGCGGTCGTCCCTGTGGTCGACTGCCAGCTGCTGGCCGCGGCCGGATCGGATGTGCCCGCCTCGGGCTTGGGCGCGCCCGGCCTGGCGGCGGACTGCTCGCGCACCTGCTTGGGATAGAACACCGCGCTCGGCCGGCCGCTGCGGAACGCCCCGGCGCCGCTCGGAAAGCCGGGTGGCGGCGCCCCGGCGGCGGCGGGCGCAGAGGAGGTCTGCGGTCCGCTCGCCGGCTCGGTCAGGATCCGGGTATGGCCGGTCGCCATGTCGATCGACAGCCGGGTGCCGCGCACGACGTTCTGGCCCTGTGTCAGCACCACGTCGCCGCCGAGCGTGACCATGTTGGCCGTGGTGTCGAAATCGGCGTAGTCGCCGGTGGCGGTTTGACCGGCCTTGGAGGTGACGACGACCTTCCTCTTCGCTTGGATGCGGGTCAGCTTGGACGCCTCCTCGCCGGATGCGCCGGCGGCCGGATCGGCGAGCGCGGACTTGCCGGTGTAGTGGGCATGCAGCTCGGCAGTGCGCACGACGAAGTCGCCCTGCACCGCATGCACGTCGCCACGGAACACGGCGACCTTGACCGTGTCGTCGACGTCGAGCGTGCTCGCCTCGATATCGATCGGCGCACCCGGCGAGGTCTTGAACGCGGCGACGGCGCCGGCGGCGAGCCCGGCTTGCGGCACCGGCTTGGCCTTGGCCGGCTTGCCCTTGGCTGTCTCGTCGGCCGATTCGCCCTGCACGAAGCGGGCGGTGATACGGCCCGCCCCGGCCTTGCTATCGGCCGGCGAGGAGAGGTGCGTCAGGCCGGCCTTGCGGTCGACGTGGAGCCGCCGGCCCCTGAGCTCGTTCTTGCCCTGGATGACGACGACGTTGCCAGTCAGCAGCGCGGTGTCGGCCTTGGCGTTGAACTCGGCGCGGTCGCTCGCCGCCTGCCGGTCCGGCGCCGAGACGATGATGACGTTGCCAGCGAGCGTCGCGATCTCGGTCCTGGCATCGTACTCGAGCGCTTGCCCGGTCGCCTCGTTGCCGTTCTGGCGCATCGTCACCGGCTCCTTGGCGAGGATGCGCGAGAGCTTGTTGGCGGCTTGGCCGGACACCAGCCCGGCCGCTGGCTGGGCCGGCTTGCCGTCGGCGGAGTCGGCCTCGTAGAGGACGGTCAGCTCAGGCGTGGTGAGCGTCGATTCGCCCTGCACCGCTTTCACCTCGCCGGTGAAGATCGCGGTCTTCTTGAGGTCGTCGATGTCGAGCCGGGCGCTGGTCACGTCGATCGGCTTGTCCTCGGCCCCGAATAGCGGGGCCGGCCCGGCCGGCTGGTTCCCCCCGGCACGCTCGGTGGTTGCCGTCCACGCGTTGGCTTCGCCCGCGCCGTCCTTGGATTTCGGCGGCGGCTTCAGGTGGGCGACGACGTCGCGCTCGAATGTCACCTGTTTCACCTTCTGGCGCAGCGTCATCTCCTTCGAGCGCACCGTCCCGGTCGGCATCTCGACCAGCACCGGCAGCTTCGAGATCACGAGATTCTCCTTCGGCAGCACGGTCGCGGACTGCAACGTCGCCTTGCTGCCATCCTCGGAAACGACAGTGATGCCGTCGAATAGCTCGAGCTTGGCGCGCTTGTTGTCGTAGGTGCCGCGCGTCGCCTTGAGGTTGGTCCTGGTCTTGCGCGCATCGAGGAGATCGCCATCGATCGACTCGAGCCGAACCAGTGCCTCCTTGTCGAGGTCCTGCCGCGCGGTCTTGGCGGTGACCACGTAGCTGCCGCCGTCGGAGTTGAAGCCCTCGTAGCGCGGATTGTTCATCGTCAGGTGCTCGGGCAGGATTCGCGGCACCGTCAGCTGGCTGAGCGCGTCGCCGAGGCCCGCGGTCTTGAGCATCATGGCGCCGTAGAGCGCGACGATGCCGACGCTGGCCAGCGGCAGCGCCCGGCGCAAGACCGCAATGAGCCACGTATGCCGCCGGGCGCGAACAAAATCACGCGAGCGGTCGACGGTGACCACGGCCATGCGCCCGACCCCGCGGGCACGGCCAAGATGGCGCTCGATCTCGTTTGTGGTGGCCATGGGCAAGCGACCGCCGTGAACGGACTCGTGTTGTTGGTTGGTGCAGTGCGAGGAATCGCCGCCAATTGGGGTGATATTGGGACCGATCGGACCCACGGCTCAAGTCGTCCGGGTGAAGTCTTGGGTTGCAGGCCCCTCCCGGCGGGCGGGCGGACGGATCAATGCGCGAAGATGTCGTCCTCGGCAAAGCCGGCGAGGTCCATTTGGCAGCGCACGGGGAGGAAGCGGAATGCGGCCTCGGCCAGCTCGGTGCGCCCCTCACGCGCCAGCATGGCGTCGAGGCGCTGCTTGACGGCATGCAGGTGCAGCACGTCGGAGGCGGCATAAGCGAGTTGCTGCTGGGTCAGCTCGCCCGCGCCCCAGTCGGAGCTCTGCTGCTGCTTCGAGAGCTCGATGCCGAGCAACTCGCCGACCAGATCCTTGAGGCCGTGCCTGTCGGTGTAGGTGCGTACCAGCTTGGAGGCGATCTTGGTGCAGTAGAGCGGGGTCGTCTGGACGCCGAGATACTTCGACAGCACGGCGACGTCGAAGCGCGCGTAGTGGAAAATCTTGAGAATGCTCGGGTCGGCGAGCAGCGCTTTAAGGCATGGCGCAGCATAGGCACCCCCGCTCAGCTGGACGAGATGAGCGGTGCCGTCCCCGGCCGAAAGCTGCACCAGGCACAGCCGGTCGCGATGCGGATTGAGGCCGAGCGTCTCTGTGTCGACGGCGACGCTGCTGCCAAAGGTCAGGCCGGCCGGCAGGTCGCCCTTGTGCAGCGAGATTCGAGGGCTGGCCATGGCGTCACAGGCTTTCGGCGGGAAGCGGTTGGTGCCCAGAAGAGGACTCGAACCTCCACGCCTCGCGGCGCTAGTACCTGAAACTAGTGCGTCTACCAATTCCGCCATCTGGGCACGAGGCGCATCAAGTAGTTTGCCGCGGCGGCGTTGTCAATTGCGCCCCGCCCGACAAGTTGCCAGCTTCCCTCCCTGCTCCGTCATCGTGTAAACCTCGGCTGAATTGGATGAAACCGGCCGCAGGCGCAGGCGGGCTCCTGTGAGGCGACGGAACGGGAACGACAGTCATGGCATCTGGGCTTCTCCACGGCGGTCTCGCGGTCGTGCTCGGCGGGTCGGGGTTCGTCGGCCGCTATGCGGTGCGCGCGCTGGCGCGCCAGGGCTGGCGGGTCCGGGTGGGGGTCCGACGGCCGGACCTCGCCGGCCACCTGCAGCCGATGGGTGCGGTCGGCCAGATTCACGCCGTGCAGGCAAACCTGCGCTATCCCGAGAGCGTGCAGGCCGCGGTGCAGGGCGCTGACGTCGTGATCAACGCGGTCGGCGTGCTGACCAGCGGCGGCAAGCAGACGTTCGACGCCGTGCACGTCGCCGGCGCCAAGGCTATCGCCGAGGCGGCGCGGGCCGCAGGCGCCAAGCGGCTGATCCACGTCTCGGCGATCGGCGCCGACGCGAAGAGCACGGCGCGCTACGCCCGCTCGAAGGCAGCGGGCGAAGCCGCCGTGCTCGCCGCGTTCCCGGAAGCGATCATTCTTCGCCCGTCGATCGTTTTCGGGCCCGAGGACGAGTTCTTCAACCGGTTCGCCGCAATGGCGCGCATCTCGCCGCTGTTGCCGCTGATCGGCGGCGGGCGGACCAGGTTCCAGCCGGTGTTCGTGGGCGACCTCGCCGAGGCGATCGCCAACGTCGCCGCCGGCAAGGGCAAGCCGGGGACCGTTTACGAGATTGGCGGGCCGGAGGTGATGAGCTTCCGCGCGCTCCTCGACCAGACGCAGGAATGGTCGGGCCGCAGCCGCGGCTATCTGAGGCTGCCGTTTTGGCTCGCCAAGCTGCAGGCATTGCTCACCTGGCCGCTGCCGAACGCAGTGCGCCCGGTCACCGTCGACCAGGTGCGCATGCTGCAGCGGGACAACGTGGTGAGCGATGCGGCGAAGGCCGAGGGGCGCACCCTCGCCGACCTCGACGTCGCGCAGGCGACCCCGATCGGCGTCGTCGTCCCGACCTATCTCGAGCGCTTCAAGCCCAAGGGCCAGTTCGCGCATTATCGGGGATAGCACCGCCGCGCCTACGCCAGGATCCGATACGTCTACGGCCCCGGCGGACGACCGGGGCCGTTTGATCTCGGCAGCACCGGGATTGGGCCCCGGCTGCCTGCGGACTGGAGCCGCGCCTCAGTGCAGGCTGGCGATCTCGAGCTCGTCGCCGAGCGCGTGGCCGACCGCGGCCTGACGTGTGTCGGTGAGCGCGATCGGCGTGCCGTCCGCGGCATGCAGAGCGTAGAGCGCGATGCCCTGCGGCAAACCCTCGACGGACGGGAACATGGCCTGCGCCTGCTCGGAGGTCATCACTTTGATGTAGGCGACCTGTCCGCCGCCGAGCTTGGCCAGCTCGATCTGCGACATGACGGGCGCGACCTTGTCGGCCATGTGCTCGCGCCGGGTGCGCTTGACGTTGGTCTTCTCATTCATGACGCAACTCCTCCGTATCGGGGGCCCTGGCACGTCATGCCAGCTCGAGTTCCGCCTTGCTCGTTCGTGAGCTTAGCGCATTAGAGCCATGAGCCCTATAGTCGAATGATTCGTGGACGAAGACTGTGGCCCGAGCGGTACTATTTGCGCTCTTTCTCGGGGCTGATGTCGATGCGTCGCACCATCCGCTCCGGCTCGTGGCGCACGAGATCGATCGACAGGAGGCCGTTCTCGAGCCCGGCCGACTTGACCTCGATGCCGTCCGCCAGCACGAACGTGCGCTGGAACTGCCGGGCCGCGATGCCCCGATAGAGGAACTCGCGCGCCTTGTCGTCCTGCTGCTTGCCGCGGATGGCGAGCTGCTTGTCCTCGAGCGTGATCTCGAGCTGGTCGCGCGTGAAGCCGGCGACCGCCAGCGTGATCCGCAACAGCTCACCGCCGTCCCTGGCGATGCGCTCGATGTTGTAGGGAGGATAGCCGTCCCCCGAGCCCTTTCCGGCGCGGTCGATCAGGCGCTCGATCTCCTCGAAGCCCAGCAGCAGGGGATTCGAGAGCATGGACATACGTGTCATTCCCAAGCCCTTTCCAAGAAGCGACTTCGGTCCGGTTGTCCGGCCCTGCCCGCGCCCCCAGCGGACCCTTTCGGCATCGGCGGAGCGGGCCCCCTCTCGAGGCACCCGGCGGGCTCGGAAATTCATATGGTGGCGGTCGGGACAACTTCAAGCGCCGGCCGGGCCGGCGGGCACGCGGCCCAAGTTCCGCTCGACTTGGCTCCGATAAAGGGCAACGACAGGCCGCGCGCCTGCAACTCCGGGGAGCCCGGCCATGTCACGCCTCTTGATCGCTCTCGCCGCCACCTCGGGCCTCGCCTCCGGCGCGCTCGCCCAGGAGTACCCCGGCGCCGACCCGGCACCGAACGCCGCCGCCGATGCCCCCGCCAAAGAGGAGCTGACGGCCGAGGAGAAAGCCGAGCGCGAGGGGCGCAAGGCGTGCAAGGTGGCGATCTGTGCCGCATTCCACCGCCGCGATCCCGCAGGCGGCGACATTGCGTGCAGCGTGCTCAAGTCCTGGCGCAAGGAGCAGCTGACGAAGATGGTCTCCAAGGCCAAGGTATCGTGGCCGTGGGGCAAGGTCGTTTGCAGCGCCGACATCAAGTTGAAGCGCGAGGCGCTGATCAAGGCGATGACGGAGTCCAAGTACGAGACCACGCTCGAGCGCCATCAGGTCACCTGCGAGGTCGAGCGCGAGAAGGACGGGCCGGCGAAGCTCGCGTTCGATTTCGTACCCAAGATCAAGTTCGAGAACGGGAAGGCGGTGAAGGCGAGCCTGAACTGGGGCAAGGTGGAGGCACCAACGCTGGTCAAGGGGGCAGTGTGGACCGCGACCGCCACCGACAACACCTTCAACGTACTCGAATCCACCCTGATCGAGGACATCAACGACTTCGTCTCCAAGAAGTGCGACGAGGTCAAAAGCGAGTGGGCGGGCAAGTAGGTACACGGCTGCGACGGAGCGCTCGCGCCTTGGCCGGCTGGGATGCTGTAGCCCTTGAAGGGCCGCAAATGTTCCCTATATGTTTGCCATGTCCAACCGTGCCAAGCCCACCCGCGCCAAGGCCCGTGCCGTCCCCGGCGCGAAGAAGCGTCGCTGCCTCGTCTGCCGGCAAGAGTTCCTGAGCACCTGGTCGGGAAACCGCGTCTGCCAGCGCTGCCGCCAGAGCACGACCTGGAAGCAGGGCGCCTGACGGCGACCGGCTCGCGGCGCTCGAAACCATGTCTCGACATCCGTCGTTGACGATGGAAGGCCGGCGCCAGTGTCCCAATTCCGAAGTTCGCCACCACCCAGCCGCGAACGCGATGGCGAACTTCGGAATCAAAAGGGACACTAGAATCATAGAGTTGCCAGTGTGGTGATCGCGAAGTTCGCTCGCCAGCGAGCCGCAAGTGGATGCGAACTTCGCGATCACCACACTGGCCGATCTCGGATTTGCCCGCCCCTCTCCAACCTCGTTCCGGAACCGACCGGCCCACGTGCCGTCGCCGGGACGGGTGTCGGCGAGGGGCGGGGTCGCGTCTGCTTGCCCGCTGCGTCGGGCTGTGGTTCGGTCCCGCCGCACGCGAGGCAAACCGCCATCGCGACAAGCGGAGGGCATGGGGCATGGCGGCAGACACGGCGGAAAGGAATGCGCGCCTTCTCGACGCCGCCCGCCGGCTCGCGGCGGAGGTCGCCAGCCATCTCGACATCGACGCCTCGGTCGAGCTGTGGGACGGCAGCCGGGTGCCGCTCGGTGCTGATGTGAAGAGCGATCTCCGGCTGACCATCGCCGGTCCCGGCGTGATCCCCTCGGTTGTGCGCTGGCCGACCCTCGACCGGATCATCCGCCACTATGCGCTCGGCGACATCGGCCTCGACGGCGGCACGCTGATCGACCTCGGTCGCATGGTAACGGCGGACGGCGCGCGGCGCGGCATGAAGCAACAGCCGAAAGCGCGGCTCGCCCGCCTCCTACTGCCGTTCCTGACCGCTCCGGCAACGCCGCCGGGGCGCAGTCGCGACTTCGCCGGCAACGCGACCGGCGAGGCGCGCAGCAAGGCCGACAACCGCGACTTCAACCGCTTCCACTACGACGTCGGCAACGACTTCTACCGGCTGTTCCTCGACCGGGAGATGCTCTACTCGTGCGCCTACTTCCCGGAGCCGGGCATGAGCCTCGACGACGCCCAGCAGGCCAAGCTCGACATGATCTGCCGCAAGCTGCGCCTCGAGCCGGGCGACCGCTTCCTCGACATCGGCTGCGGCTGGGGCGCGCTCGTCTGCCATGCCGCCAAGCACCATGGCGTCGAGGCGCACGGCATCACACTCTCCGACGAGCAGTTGGCAATGGCGCGCCAGCGGATCGCGGCGATGGGGCTCGAAGATCGGGTGACGGTCGAGATCCGCGACTATCAGGACTTGAAAGGCCAGTTCGACAAGATCGCTTCCGTCGGCATGTACGAGCACATCGGGCTGAAAAACATTCCGCTCTACATGCGCACCGTGCGCGGGCTGCTGGCCGACGGCGGGCTGTTCCTCAACCATGCCATCTCTCGCCGCGCCAAGCGCCGCCAGCGCCGGTTCGCGGCCCGTGCCGAGCAGAAGGCGCTGGTCAAGTACATCTTCCCCGGCGGCGAGCTCGACGACATCGGCCACACGGTCGCGGCGATGGAGCAGGCCGGCTTCGAGGTGCACGACGTCGAGGCGTGGCGCTGGCACTATGCGGAGACGACGCGCGCCTGGTGCGAGCGGCTCTATCAGCGCCGCGCCGAGGCGGAGAGTATCGTCGGCGCGCCGACGACGCGGATCTGGCTCGCCTACCTTGCCGGCTGCTGCCTCGCCTTCGAGCGCGGCTCGGCGCGCATCTTCCAGACCCTTGCGTCCAAGAGCCCCAAAGGCCGCCCGTCGTTGCCGCCCTCGCGCGCGGATCTCTATCGGTGAGATCACCCGCAGCGACGCTGCGACTTGCCGTCGCTTCCCCGCTGCCGCACACTTCCCTCGCAAGTAACGCCCGGGAGACGACACATGCTGTTCCATCTGGATTTCGAGGTCGAGTACGGCGCCGACATGACCCAGCAGGACCTGTTCCGCATCTGGGCCGAGGAGGCCGGCGCCGCACTCGGCGCCAAGAAGGCCGGTGCGGTCGTCGACCTGTGGAAAGTCGTCGGCATGCGCCGCGTAGTGGCGATCGTCAACGTCGACGGCCCCGACACGCTCGACCGCATCCTGTTCGACCTGCCGATCATGAAGCAGATGGGGCAGTACGTGCACGTCGAGGTGAGCGCGCTGCGCCGCTACGAGGATTTCGCCGACGACGTGAAGGCGCGACTGTCGTCCTGACGGCCCTCGGCGGCGCGGCGGAAGTGCGCCAGCACGTAGACCCGCACCGCGCCCGAGAGCCCCGACCGGCCGCGCCGCTCGTCGATGCCTTCGACGAGCCCGGCGAGTGTCGTGCCTTCGCCCGCCGCGATCTCCTTCAGCGCCGCCCAGAACTCGGCCTCGAGCGAGATCGAGGTGCGATGGCCGCGGATCGTGAACGAGCGCTTGACCGGGCGGCTCATGGGCGAGGCCTCGCCTTCGGGCTCACGCGTCGTCCTTGCCCGACCCAGCATCGTCGGCGCCATCCCGGCGGCAATCGAGCATCAGGCCGTCGAGCCGGCGCTCGGCACGCCGGCGCGCGTCCTCCTCTGCCAGCCGCTCGGCTTTGGTGCGGCCGTGCTTGCGCCGGTTGGCGTCCGCCTTCGCCTCCTTGTCGGCGCGCGCCTTGGCCTTGCGGGCCTGACGGAGATTGATGATGTCCGCGGTCATGGTCAAAATCCCGACAACAAGAGATCCAGCCCCCTCAGCAGCTCGAAGCTCTGCGCCTCGGCATTGCCGACCACCTGGCCGAGCTGCCCTTTGGGAACCGCGGCAAGGCGATCGATGGCGACCAGGTAACGCTTCCCTTCGAGCGAGATCGCCGGCCTGAGACCAGTGATCTCGGCAAGCTCTCTCGGCTTGTAGAGGGGGGCCACGACGGCCGTCGCCAGATCGTCGAAATGCTCGTGCTGCAGCACGACGACGAGTCGCCTACCGCCTGCAACGCCCGCTCCCTTCGCCTGCCGCACCTCGAAGCGCTTCATTCAGCGCGCCAGGGCGGCACATACCACATTCCATTGCGGTCGACCTCGGCGTTGCTGGCCTCTATGGCGGACCGGTTCTCCTCGCGCCACTGCTGCCAGCGCCGCTCGCGCAGTTCCTCGCGCAACGCCCGCTCCAGCACCGCGCTCATGTTGGTGCCCGCCGCCTTGGCCTCGGCGGCCAGCGCGGCGTCGATGGTGAGGTTGACGGCCTTCTTCGGCGCTCGCGGCTTCTCGTTCACGGCGCGGCTCCAGATCATGCGCATTGCATATGCGCATGCTAGATGAGGGCTCGAGCGGCGTCAAATGTGGCCCCTTCCCGCCCCTGGGTGATTGCAAGCCACTTCGCTTCATCCGGGCACGCGGCACACCTCGCCTTGTCCCTCGGGGGAAGGTGGCCGAAGGCCGGATGAGGGGCCCCGCCTGCTCTCCACCCTCATTCCGGTCCGATCATCCTTTCCGGGCGCACGATGGCGTCGAAGTCCTCGGCCGGGATGCCGTCGCGGATCGCCTCCTCGCGCAGCGTGGTGCCGTTCTTGTGCGCGGTCTTGGCGATCTTCGCCGCCCGGTCGTAGCCGTACTTCTCCTTCAAGGGCGTCACCAGCATCAGCGAGTTGGCGAGCCCCTTGGCGATGTTATCGAGCCGCGGCTCTATTCCCACCACCGCGTTGTCCGTGAACGACACCGCCGCGTCGGCGAGTAGGCGCACCGACTGCAGGAAGTTGTAGGCCATCATCGGATTGTAGACGTTGAGCTCGAAGTGGCCCTGGCTGCCGGCGAAGGCGATCGCCGTATTGTTGCCGAGGATGTGCGCGGCGACCTGGGTCAGCGCCTCGCACTGGGTCGGGTTGACCTTGCCCGGCATGATCGACGAGCCGGGCTCGTTCTCGGGCAAAGCGAGCTCGCCGAGGCCAGAGCGCGGGCCCGAGCCGAGCAGGCGGATGTCGTTGGCGATCTTGAAGCAGCTCATCGCGACCGTGGTGATCGCGCCGTGCGTCATCACCATCGCGTCGTGCGCGGCGAGCGCCTCGAACTTATTCGGCGCCGAGGTGAACGGCAAGCCGGTGATGGCGGCGATCCGCGACGCCACTCTTTCCGCGAAACCTTTGGGCGAGGCGAGCCCGGTGCCGACCGCGGTGCCACCCTGCGCCAACTCCATCAGCATCGGCAGCGTCGTCTCGATCCGCTTGATGCCGTTGGCGACCTGCTGCGCGTAGCCGGAGAACTCCTGTCCGAGCGTCAGCGGGGTTGCGTCCTGGGTATGGGTGCGGCCGATCTTGATGATGTCCGCCCACGCTTTCGCCTTGGCGTCGAGCGCGGCGTGCAGGTGCCGGAGCGCCGGGATCAGCCGGCGCACCACCTCCTCGGCGCACGCGATGTGCATCGCCGTCGGGAAGGTGTCGTTCGACGACTGGCTCATGTTGACGTGGTCGTTCGGGTGCACCGGCTTCTTCGAGCCCATCACGCCGCCGAGCATCTCGATCGCCCGGTTCGAGATCACCTCATTGGCGTTCATGTTCGACTGTGTGCCGGACCCCGTCTGCCACACGACGAGCGGAAAGTGATCGTCGAGCTTGCCGTCGATCACCTCTTGCGCCGCCGCGACGATGGTCTCGCCGAGCTTGGGATCGAGCTTGCCGAGCGCCATGTTGGCCTCGGCCGCGGCCCGCTTGACGATGCCGAGCGCACGCACGATCGGCAGCGGCTGCTTCTCCCAGCCGATCCTGAAGTTGCCGCGGCTGCGCTCGGCCTGCGCGCCCCAGTAGCGGTCCGCGGCGACCTCGATGGGGCCGAAGGTGTCGGTCTCGGTGCGGGTCGGCTTGCTCATCGTCGCGCCTCGTCGGTTGGCAGGGATCGCGCTGGCCTGCGACCGGTTTCGTGCGATCGCCGCCGCCGCCCGTGCACTACCACGACCCCCGCCACACCCTCCACCCCGACGGGAGTCTCGGATTTGGCTTGCATCCACCCTCCAGCCTCGAAGCCGTCGACCGGAGCTTGTTGCGCCCTCCGTCTCCGAACATCACTCCGGCGACGGAATCAGCATTCGACGGCCCTCACAAGCCCTTTTTCGACATCATCGGTCAGGGGCGACCCTTCAACGCTCCGCCCCGTCCGCTCGACACCGAAACCGGATAACCCGCCACGGCTTGTGCCGCGCGTGGGCGCCACCGCATGGGCCTGCTCGATCGGCCCACTTCCTCCTCCCCCTCGAGGGGGGAGGACGGCGCGTGCTTCACTTGGCCCCGGCCTTCACGGCACAGGATCGAGCCGAGCGTTACGCGAAGGGGCCAAGTGATTGAACG
>JBFMEX010000029.1:0-24108 GCA_040752215.1 Pseudomonadota bacterium
GTCGCCTGCGCAGGCGACGGCGGAAGCTGCAGCGAAGGCGGCCGCGAAGCCCTGAGGGCACAACGGCGGCGCGCCGCCCTGGTTATGGCCGGAACCGCGATAACCGCGTCGTTCGAAAACGGGTTCCGCAAGCAATTCAATATGGTGTAGGTTTAATCGAGGGCCTTGTCTCGGATTGCGATCCTGTTGCTGCCAGCCGCGCCTCGCGGCTACGTGAGTGAGTGCCAGACCATGAATTCGACGTCCCTCGACAAGCTCCGCGGCGGGCCCGCCCGCCAGCCCCAGGACGAGCGAATGGAGCAGATCCGCGACCTCCTGGTCGGCGACGTGATCCGCGCCACCGAGATCCGCATCGCCGCCCTGGAGGCGCGCATCAAGGAGCTCGAGGCCGACGTCGGGCGCCAGATCGACGCATTGGCCGCACGTCTCGAGGCGCTCTCCGCCGAGACCGGTGCCGGCCAGCGGACCGCCTTCGACGGGCTCGCCCAGTCGATCGTCGAGCTCGGCGAGCGGGTCCGCCGCATCGCCAGGGAATAGCGCGGCGACGCCGCCCGATCTCGGCGCGAGGGAGACCATGTCGCAAACGAGTCTCGAGAGAGCGAGCACTGTCGGCCGGCTCAAGGAGCTGCTGTTCGATTCCGAGAGCCGTGCGATCGAAGAGCTGGCGCACCGCCTCGACGAGCTGGCCGCGCACGAGCCCGCGCAGCGCGCCGCCCTGGAGCAGTCGCTGCGCGCCGAGATCGAGCGGCTCGCCGGCGCCGAGGAGGCGGCCCGCCTCGACCTGCTGACGCGGCTCGAGATCGTGTTCGAACGTGCCGGCACCGCCGAGCGCTTCCGCAGCAGCGTTGCCGATGTGCTCGACGGCGCACTTCGCACGGCCGAGGTCGAGCGCCACGCCGAACTCAGCGAGGCGATGGCACCGCTGGTCGTGCGCATCATCAAGACCGAGATCCGCAATAGCCAGGACGAGCTGGTCGATGCGCTCTATCCGATCACCGGGCGCATGGTGAAGGCTTACGTCGCCAGCGCGATGCGCGATCTGATGGACCAGATCAACCGCCGCCTCGAGGGCAATCCGGTCATGCTGCGCATCCGCAGCCTGCTCACCGGCCGCTCGATGGCCGAGCTGGCGCTGGCCGACACGCAGCAGCTCGAGGTCGAGGACCTCATGCTGGTGCGCCGCACGACCGGGGAGCTGGTCGCCCGCTATCCCGTCCAAGGCACCGCCCGCGACCACGTGATGGCCGCGATCCTGTCTGCCATCAACTCGTTCGCGATCGAGGCGCTGGGCGACAGGGGCTCGGCGCTGCGCGAGATCGATCTCGGCGAGGAGCGCCTGTACTTGCGCGCCTCGCCGCTCTATCTGCTCGCCGCCACCTGCCGCGGCACCGCCCCGGATTCGATCGAGCAGATCATCGACGACGAGTTCCTCGCCGCGATCGACGCCCAGCACCGCGAGGTCGAGGCGGCCGGCGCGACCGGCAATGCGGAGGTCGGCTCGTCGATCCTCCTCGAGCGGCTCGGCCAGCGCCTCGAGCAGCGCATCTCCGACAAGCGAGCCGAGATCGACGGCATGCCGCTCGGGATCCGGCCCGGCAAAGCGCTCGCCTGGATCGCCGGCGTGCTGCTGTTCGGCTGGCTCGCCTGGGCGCAGTTCGGCGCCTACGAGACCAATCGCGTGCGCACGATTGCGCTCGACATGATCGACGCCACGCCGGAGATCAAGGGCTATCCGACCCGCCCCGACGTGCGTGCGCGCGGCCGCGAGCTGGTGCTGACCGGTCTCGCGCCGACCAACGCCGCCAAGGACGCCCTGTTGGCGCGGCTCGACCGCGCGCTGCCGGCGGTCAGGCTCGTCGACCAGATCGCCATCGTGCCGAACAGCGCGGCGGCGATCGAGCCGGAGATCGAGCGCGTACGCCGTGACCTCTCGGGGCTCGAGGTCGAGTTCGCGCAGCGGGCGATCCGACGCGCGAGCGCGCGGGCGCAGAGCCGCATCGAGGTCGTGGTGAGCGAGCTGAAGCGCCTGACATCGGCGCTCGACGACCGCCAGGCGATCGCCCGGGCACGCGAGCTGACGGCCTCGATCGAGCAGGCCTCGCGCGAGCTGGCGACGATGGTCTCGGTCGCCGCCGCTCCGGCCCACGACGCCGCCAGCCTCGAGGTGCTGGCGAGCCCGGCGAGCGAGGTCGGCCAGAGGCTGGCGTCGGCGTCGGATCAGGTCGCCCTGCTGCTGACCCCGGGAGCCGAGCCGGCCAAGGCGCGCGAGGAGGCCAGGCGTCAGCCGTTGCCGGTGCTCGAGGGCATCGACGCGATGGCGGCCGAGGCCGAGCGTCTCGCCGCCGTCACGGTCGCTCTGGTGCAGGCTGATGCGGCGATGAAGCGCGTGCCGGCGCCGGTTCCGCCGCAGGCCGTGGTGGTGCGTGACGAGCCTCAGCCGCGCGCGCTGCTCGAGGCGTTTGCGCGCTCGCACGCCGTGTTCTTCTCCGACGACATCTTCTACCGCGACGAGGCCGCGGCTATGGCGACGCTCGACGAGCTGGCGCAACTGATGTCTCGGACGACGGACGTGATCCGCCTCGTCGGCTATACCGACGAGCGCGGCGCGCATTCCCGCAACAGCCTGCTCTCGCTGTCGCGCGCGCAAAAGGTGCGCGATGCGCTCGTCTCCCGCGGCATCGCATCGAGCCGCCTGGTCGCGATCGGACGGCCGGGCTCGCTCGACATCTCGCCCGAGACCGGAACTGCGAGCCCCAACCGCCGGGTCGAGTTCGAGATCGGCTTCATCGGCGAGGCGGCCAATTGATTCCCTTGACCGAGAGCCGAGATCCGCGCCGTTGCCGGCCGCGTGCGGCGGCCGGCTCTCGCAGCGAGGCGCGCTGCGCGCGAAGCCAGGACTCACCGGCGCACGAGTCGGTGTCGGCAACAGGATCAGACTCGCGCGCACCAGTGTGAGGTCGCATGGCAGCCTATAAAGTCATGCTGCTTGGCGAGATCGGCGTCGGCAAGTCGTCGCTCGTCCGCCGGCTCGTGCTGGATCGCTTCGACATCGACTACAAGCCGACCATCGGCGTCGACGTCTACCGCTACGAGGTGCCGGCGGACACGGGCCGCCCCGCCGTCAGCCTGATCATCTGGGACACCGACGGCAACTTCGGCGAGGCGATCTTCCGCCACGTCTACATGAAGGAGGCGGCCGCCGCGCTGGTCGTCGGCGATGCGACGCGCATCGAGACGCTCGACACCATGGCGGAGCTCGGCGCCGGCTTCCGCGATGCGTTTCCGGGCCGCCATTGGGCCTACATCGTTAACAAGCTCGATCTCGTGGGCGAGGCGGTCGCCGCGCTGCCCGAGCCGTTGACGCGGCCCGGGATCACCCTGACCCGCACCAGCGCGCTGACCGGCCACAACGTGCAGGCCGCGTTCCACCAGGCGGCGGCGACCATCGTTCGGCGGAGCTGAGGTCTTGGCGAGCGACGAGATCACCCCTTCCAAGGCTGCGCCGCTGCTGGCCGCCGGCCGGCTGCTGGCTGAGCGCGGCGGCTATGGTCTCGTCTGGCTGGATCCCGGGCTCGTCGTCACCGCCCGCTACGGGCGTCTCGTCGACTTCGTCGAGATCGGCGAGCCGGTGACCGATGCACTCTTGCCGCTGATCGGCCTGGAGGCGGAAATCCGCGCTCTGGCCGGCAATGCCGACGCCGTGGTGGAGCTGCCGGCGGTGGCAATCCATCTGCCGGGGCGCGAGATCCCGCGCCTCAACATCACCGCGCTGTCGACCGGCTCCGGCGAAACGCTGCTGCTCGTCTCGCGCGCGATCACCCGCGCCGACCTCGAGGCCCAGCTCGCTGCCCACATGCGCGCGCGGCTGATCGCCGAATCGGAGCTCAGAGCCAAGTCGCGCGCGCTGGCGCTCGCCAATCGAGATCTCGAGGACTTCGCCGCCATCATCTCCCACGACCTGCTCGCGCCGCTGCGCGCCATGCGCAAGCTCACCGACGATGCCCGCGGCGATATCCTGCGCTCCGCCGACGAGCAGGCGCTCTCCAGGCTCGACGACATCGCAAGCCAGTCGAGCCGCATGTCGCGGATGCTGCGCGAGCTGCTCGACTACGCCAGCGTCGGCCGCAAGGACGAGGTGGTAGCCGAGGTCGACACACGCCGCCTGATCGAGGACATAGTCCGCTCGATCCCGAGACCCGAAGGCATTGCGCTGCGGATCGAAGGCCACTGGCCGCGGCTCGAGGTCGCGGGTGCAGCGCTCGACCTCGCGCTGCGCAATCTCGTCGCCAATGCCGTCAAGCACCACGATGGACCGCCGGGGTTGGTCACCGTCTCGGCCGCGGAGGGCGAGGGCTGCGTCTCGTTTGCCGTCGCCGACGACGGGCCGGGCATCGATCCCCGCTACCACGAGGCGATTCTGCTGCCGTTCCGCACCCTCGCCGCGCCGGACCGCGCAGCCGGGGGCAGCGGATTGGGCCTGGCGTTCGTCAAGCGGGCGGCCGAGGCAATGGGCGCGCGCTTCGAGGTGCGCTCCGATCCAATGTCGCGCCGCGGCGCCACATTCGTGCTGACCGTCCCGCGCCGCCGGTCGCGCCCGTCAGCGGGTGACGACTGACTGGTGGCGTTTGCCGTAACGGTCGGCGCATGTTCAGGAAGACTGCGCATTTCCCCTGGTCTTCGCCGTGCGGACTGAATAGTCTCGCCCCTGCTGTAGCAGGCGGCGAGGCGTCGATCGTCGGTCGCGGGCATTCTCGGAGCAAACATGGTTTCGTCGGCATCGCGCTCGGGGGGCGACTTTCTCGACAAGAGGAGCGGGGTCACCAAATCGCGCCGGGCGCTGCGCACCGTTCACGACGTCCTGATCGTCGAGGACGAGACCTTCGATGCCGACCGGCTGAAGGCCACGCTGCACCTTATTCTGGGCTACGACATCGAGATTCGCCGTGCCGCCACGCTCGGCAGCGCGCTCGACGCGGTGATCGCGCGCCAGCCGGAGATCGTATTCCTCGACGACGTGCTGAAGCCGAGCGACAACGCGAGCCACACTATTCCCTTCCTGCGCCACGCCGGCTTCACCGGGCCGATCGTCGTCATCAGCGGACAGGTGACGCGGCAACGCCGGGCCACTCTGCTCGAGGCCGGCGCGATCGACGTCATTCACAAGGATGACGTCGACAGCGTGCGCGTTGGCGAGGCGCTGCAGCGCGTGCTCGGCGGCGATGCCCCGGACGCGCCGGCCAAGAGGTGAGCCTCCGCTGCGGATCGCCGGCACCACCGACTTGCACGCGCCAGCCAACAACACGAATCGGGAGCAGAGAATGCCCGTCGATCTCGCTCATTTCGTCTCCGGCCACAGCGCGCCCGGCGCGTCGGGTCGCTTTACCGACGTCACCTGGCCGATGACCGGGGAGGTCGCGGCCCGCGTGCCGCTCGCCTCCGCCGCCGAGGTGCGGGCCGCCGTCGCCGCCGCCAAGGCCGCACAGCCGGCTTGGGGCAGCGTCAATCCGCAGCGCCGCGCCCGCGTGATGATGCGCTTCGCCGACCTCATTCAGCGCGACATGGACAGAATCGCCGACGTGTTGGCGCGCGAGCATGGCAAGACCATTGCCGATGCCAAGGGCGACATCCAGCGCGGGCTCGAGGTGGTCGAGTTCGTCGCCGGCGTGCCGCACCTGATGAAGGGCGAGTTCACCGAGGGCGCCGGCCCCGGCATCGACATCTTCTCGATGCGCCAGCCGCTGGGCGTCGTCGCCGGCATCACGCCGTTCAACTTCCCGGCCATGATCCCACTGTGGAAGCTCGCTCCCGCGATCGCCTGCGGCAATGCCTTCATCCTGAAGCCGTCGGAGCGCACGCCGTCGGTCTCGCTGCTGCTCGCCGAGCTGCTGATGGCGGCGGGACTGCCGGCCGGCATCCTCAATGTCGTCCACGGCGACAAGGAGGCCGTTGACGCGATCCTCGACGATCCGGATATCGCTGCGGTCGGCTTCGTCGGCTCGACGGCGATCGCCGAGTACGTCTATGCCCGCGGCGCGGCGTCGGGCAAGCGCATGCAGTGTTTCGGCGGCGCCAAGAACCACATGATCGTGATGCCCGACGCCGACCTCGATCTCGCTGCCGATGCGCTGATCGGCGCCGGCTACGGCTCGGCCGGCGAGCGCTGCATGGCGATCTCGGTCGCGGTGCCTGTCGGCGAGCGCACCGCGGACGCCTTGATCGAGCGCCTCGTGCCGCGTGTGCGTGGTCTCAAGGTCGGTCCCTCGACCAGCGCCGACGCCGACTTCGGCCCGCTCATCTCGCGCGCCCACCTCGACAAAGTGAAGGGCTACGTCGATCTCGGTGTCAGCGAGGGCGCCGAACTCCTCGTCGACGGGCGCGGCTTCACGCTGCAGGGCTACGAGGGCGGCTTCTACATGGGCGGCTCGCTGTTCGACCGCGTAACGCCGCAAATGCGCATCTACAAGGAGGAGATTTTCGGCCCCGTGCTGTCGGTGGTGCGCGCCGCCGACTACGAGACCGCGCTCGGTCTCGCCAACGACCACGAGTACGGCAACGGCGTTGCCATCTTCACCCGCGACGGCGATGCGGCGCGCGACTTCGCCGCCCGCGTCGAGGTCGGCATGGTCGGCATCAACGTGCCGATCCCGGTGCCGCTCGCCTACTACACGTTCGGCGGCTGGAAGCGCTCCGCGTTCGGCGACTTGAACCAGCACGGGCCGGACTCGATCCGCTTCTACACCCGCACCAAGACTGTCACCGCCCGCTGGCCGTCGGGGGTGCGTGCCGGCGCCGAGTTCGTGCTGCCGACGATGAAGTGAGCGACTGTCTCGGCGGTCGAGCGGTTCGCCATGGCTTTCGCTCCCCGCCGCGACGCGATTGACTTTCCGCCCCGCCTCGACGATAAAGCCCGCGCACCGTGCCGGGGGCTCTCCGGCGCGAATGAGGCGCTGCCCGAGGCTCCGGTTGGCCGGTTTCGTGCCAACCCCATGAAAGTCCGCGCATTTTCCGCGCGGCGCCACAGGGCGCGGTAACGTGGCCGGGACCCCTACCGGGGGCACCGCCCGAACCAGGGAAAGACCCATGTACGCAGTCATCAAGACCGGCGGCAAGCAGTACCGTGTCGCCAAGGACGACGTCATCACCATCGAGCGGCTCGACGGCGAGGCCGGAGAGACGATCGAGTTCAACGAGGTGCTGATGGTCGGCGACGGCGCCGGCGCTAAGGTCGGCACGCCTCTGGTTGCTGGCGCCAAGGTCACCGCCGAGCTGGTCGCCCAGGCGCGCGGCCCCAAGGTGATCGCGTTCAAGAAGCGCCGCCGCAAGAACTCGCGCCGCAAGATCGGCCACCGCCAGGACCTCTCCAAGGTCCGCATCACCGGCATCATCGGCGCCTGAGCCCCCGTTATGAGGAACTGACAGATGGCACAAAAGAAAGCGGGCGGCTCGTCGAAGAACGGTCGCGATTCGGAGTCGAAGCGCCTCGGCGTCAAGCGCTACGGCGGCGAGCACGTGATCCCCGGCAACATCCTGGTCCGTCAGCGCGGCACCAAGTGGCACCCCGGCACGGGCGTCGGCATGGGCACCGATCACACCATCTTCGCGGTCGAGGAGGGCAAGGTCGAGTTCAAGACCAAGCGCAACGGCCGGATCTACATCTCGGTCCGCCCGCTCGCGACCGAGGCCGCCGAGTAGTCAGTCTCCTGGTACGCTCGAGGTCACTGTTGAGGGGGAGGCGGCGACGTCTCCCCCTGTTCGTTGTCGAGTGCCCCATGAAGCTGCTCCGCCGCCGAGATCCGGACACGATTGCGACGCGCCGTCTCGAGCTGAGGCCACTCGCGGCCAAGCATGCCAGGCGCATTGCGCTGCTCGCCGGCGATTTCGACGTCGCGCGTATGACGGCGCGCATCCCGCATCCCTACACGACGGCCGAAGCGCAAGCTTGGCTTGAGACGCTGGAGCCGAGCGAGGTCGTGCGCGGCATCTTCCGCGGTCGCACACTCATCGGTGCCTGCGGCTACACGCTCGCCGCCAACGGCTCGGCCGAGATCGGCTATTGGATCGGCAAGCCCTACTGGGGCCGCGGCTATGCCACCGAGGCCGCCACTGCGCTCGTCGCCCATGCCTTCAACGGCGCCGGGCTCGCCCGCCTCACCTGCGGCCACCTCGTCGACAATACGGCCTCGGCGCGCGTCATCGCCAAGCTCGGCTTCCGTCGCTTCGGCTTCGACCGCGTGTGGTGCGAGGCGCGTGGCATGTGGATGCCGGCGCTGCGCTACGAGCTGATGAAGCCGGCCGATGCAGGGTGAGGCCATGCGCGCGCTCTACACCCGACGCCTGCGGCTCGAGCCGGTGGGGGATGCCGCTGGTCACGAGATCGCGCGGCCCGCGGTGCTGCCGGCCTGGCTGACGCTCGCCTTTGTGGCCGGTGCCGGCAGGGTCGGCGAGGGTGGCCTCCTGTTCGTCGAGGACGACGAGGTCCACCTCGGCTATCGCATCGCGCCCGAGCATCGCCGGCAGGGCTACGCGGTCGAGGGTCTTGCCGCCGTCGTCGGTCTCGCCTTCGGACCGCTCGGCGTGACGAGCCTCCTCGCCGAGACCGCGATCGATAACGAGCCCTCGCAGCGCACGCTGGCGCGGCTCGGCTTCTCCGACACCAGTGCGCGATCGAGCCGCTGGTCGGAGCGCCGCCGGAGCTATATCGATTACTGCCTCTATCGCCTCGACAAGGCCGACTGGAAGCCGAGCGCATGAAGTTCCTCGATACCGCCAAGATCTACGTTAAGGCCGGCGACGGTGGCGCCGGCTGCGTCGGCTTCCGGCGCGAGAAGTTCATCGAGTTCGGCGGCCCCGACGGCGGCGACGGTGGCAGGGGCGGCGACGTGTGGGCCGAGTGCGTCGCCAACTTGAATACGCTCATCGACTACCGCTACCAGCAGCACATCAAGGCGAAGAACGGCACCCCCGGCATGGGTCGCAACCGCGCCGGGCCGAACGGCGCCGATGCCGTGATCAAGGTGCCGCCCGGCACCGAAATCTACGCCGAGGACGGCGAGACCAAGATCGCCGATCTGAAGCAGCCCGGCGAGCGCGTACTGCTCGCGAAGGGCGGCAACGGCGGATTCGGCAACGCCCATTTCAAGAGCGCCACCAATCAGGCGCCGCGTCACGCCAACCCCGGCCTTCCGGGCGAGGAGATGACGCTGTGGCTGAAATTGAAGTTGATCGCCGACGCCGGCCTGGTCGGCCTGCCCAACGCCGGCAAGTCGACCTTCCTCGCCGCCGTCTCCGCCGCCAGGCCGAAGATCGCCGACTATCCCTTCACCACGCTCTACCCCAACCTCGGCGTCGCCCGCCTCGACGAGGAGGATCTCGTGATCGCCGACATCCCGGGGCTGATCGCGGGGGCGCACGAAGGCGCCGGACTCGGCACGCGCTTCCTCGGCCATGTCGAGAGGACGCGCGTTCTCCTTCACCTGGTCGATGCAACCGAGGAGGACGTCGCCACCGCCTACCGCACCGTCCGTCGTGAGCTCAAGGCCTACGGCCATGGCCTCGAAAAGAAGAAGGAGATCGTTGCGCTTTCGAAGTGCGACGCGCTGACGGGGGAGGCGATCGCGCCGAAGGTGGCGGCGCTGGCCAAGGCCGCGAGGAAGAAGCCGCTGGTGCTTTCCGCCGTCTCCGGCCAGGGCGTGCGCGAGGCCCTCTATGCGCTACTGAAGGAGATCGGCCGCGCCAGGACCAAGGACGCCGCGGCCGCCCCGGCCAAGAAGCGCCCCTGGCGGCCGTGACCCGCGCGGTCGCCGTCGGCTGACGAATTGGTCGCCGATTCTTTGTTCGCGCCGGTGACGTGCCATCCGCCTTGACAGGAGCAATCGCGCGGGGTTCCGTCCTACGGGGCGGCCTCGACTTGGCCCAAGACTTGGCGAGGGCCAGACGGGATGCGGCGGACGTTCAAGTGGCTTGCGATGGGCCAGCGGCTGGTCGGAGCAGCGGCAGTGTTGCTCGTCGCCGCAATCCTGCTCATTCCCTCGCTCGCGCCCTGGCTGCTGCGCTTCGAGCATTGGACGGCCGACTGGCGGACCGCTTATCTCGCCAAACGCGCACCTGAGCCGAGCACACGCATCGCGCTCGTCGTGATCACCGACGAGACGCTCAAGGATTACGCGAGCTCGCCGATCGATCGCGGCCTGCTGGCGCGGATCGTCGATGCAGTCGATGCCCATGAGCCGGCCGCGATCGGTATCGACATCTTTTTTCTGAAGAGGACCGATCCGGAGAAAGACCGCGCGCTGCTCGATGCCCTGCGTAGGGCACGGGCGCCGGTCGTGCTGGGCGCGATCGACGAGCGCGGCGATCTGCAGCCGTTCCAGCGCGATTTTCAAAGCTGGTTTCTCGGCGAAGCGGGCCGCCCCGCCGGCTATCTCAACTTGCGACACGAGAGCGACGACGTCGTGCGCTACACGGCGAGCCCGGTCCAGGGTGGCGCCTACCCCGAAAGCTTCGCGAGATTGCTCGCCAAGACTGTTGGCGGCCGTGCCCTCGATGATGCCGGCAAGCCGATCGCATGGCAGCTGCCGCCGGCAGACGGCGGGTCGGCGTTTCCGACCATCGCCGCCCACACGCTGCTCGCGGCGCCCGGCGTTGCCACCGCTCCGGGCGCGGCCCCCATACCCGGTGCCCTGCGTGGTCGCGTGGTGCTGATCGGCGGCGAGTTCCCGTTGCGGGACCAGCATCGGATCCCGCTGTCGGCGCGGGATGGCAAGACGGTAGCAGGCGTATTCATTCATGCCAGCATCCTTGCTGGATTGCTCGACCCTGCCCGCGCCATGAGAGTCTTGACGCCGGTCATGGCCGACGCTGTCCTGGCGGGCGTCGCGCTGCTCGGCTTCGTGATCGGCTGGTGGCTGCGGCGAAGCCCGGTGATCGGTCTGCTCGGCTCGGGCTTCGCCACCGGCCTCCTCGTCGCCGCCGATGCGGCTTGCTTCACGGGCTATAATCTGTCGCTGCCGTTTACTCTCGCGCTGGTCGCCTGGGTCGCCGGCCTGACGGCCGGCCGGTTCCTCTTTCCGGTGCGCAGCGCCAGAATTGTTTGAGGGAGACGAACCGATGCGACATTTCTCGTTCGCTGCAATGCTCGTCATTGCCTCGACGCTTGGTGCCACGGCCGACACGGCGGATGGAGAGATCAGGACCGCCCAGCATTTCGGCACTGAGCGGGTGCCCGGTGGCGTGGAGCATCGGCCGATGGCGCCTGGAGCCCCCGCTACCTCGCCTTCGACGACCGCGCCACTGCCAATTCCGTCCGATTCGAGTTCCGCGCCGGCTCGCGCTCCTGCGCCCCCGGTCATGGTCCCGCCCGTCGAGCCACCTTCGCCGCCTGTGCCAGGAACCAAGAAGAAGTCGAAGAGCAAGGCCTACCGCTACGAGATCCCCGACGCGCAGCCTGATGCGATGAAATCGCCCGGCAAGTCGTCGTTTCCGGGCGGCGACGAGGGGCGCCCGGGCGGAGTGGAGCGGGCGCCGATGCCACGCGAATGATGATGCGACGACGAGCACCTCACTCATTGCACCCGGCGCGGCAGGTTTTCTGCTAGACGCTTGCCGGCGAATACCCAAGCACGCTGGAGCCCATGTCCAACAGAGAGCCCACGCCCAGGGCAGCCGAGGCCCGCCCCGAGTGGGCGGCGGCGCAGCGCATCGTCGTCAAGATCGGATCGGCGTTGCTCGTCGACCGGGGCAGCGGCCGGCTCAAGGTGGGCTGGCTCGACGCGCTCGTCGACGACGTGGCGGCGCTTGCCAAGTCCGGCAAGGACGTGGTGCTGGTCTCCTCGGGCGCCATCGCGCTCGGCCGGCACGCACTCGGGCTGCCCAAGGGTCCGCTCGAGCTCGAGCAGAGCCAGGCGGCGGCCGCGGTCGGCCAGATCAGCCTCGCGCACGCGTATCAAGAGCGCTTCGCAGCCCGCGGTCTCACCGCCGCGCAGATCCTGCTGACGCTCGGCGACACCGAGGAGCGCCGCCGCTACCTCAATGCGCGCCACACGCTGCAGACGCTGCTGGCGCTGAGAGCGATTCCCGTCGTCAACGAGAACGACACCGTGGCCACGACCGAGATCCGCTACGGCGACAACGATCGCCTCTCGGCCCGTGTCGCCTCGATGGTCTCGGCCGACTGCCTGGTGCTGTTGTCCGACATCGACGGCCTCTACACCGCCCCGCCCGGCGTGAGCGCCGACGCCCGCCGGCTCGACGTCGTCTCCGAGATCACGCCCGAGATCGAGGCGATGGCCGGCGACGCCGGCACCGAGCTTTCGAAGGGCGGCATGAAGACCAAGATCGAGGCGGGGCGCATCGCCCGCGGCGCCGGCTGCAACATGGTCATCGCCTCCGGCAAGGTCGATTCACCGCTCGCCGCCATCGCCGCCGGCGCGCCCTGCACCTGGTTCCTCGCCCCATCCGATCCGGTAACGGCCAAGAAGCGCTGGCTGTCCGGCCAGCTCGAGCCGAAGGGCGCGGTCTACCTCGATGCCGGCGCCGAGAAGGCGCTGATGTCGGGGAAGAGCCTGCTGCCCGCCGGCGTCACGCGGCTCGAAGGCAGCTTCGACCGCGGCGACGCGGTGCTGATCCGCGCCGCCGACGGGCGCGAGTTGGGCCGCGGCCTCGTCGCCTACACGCGGGCCGAGGCCGAGCGCATCATTGGCAGGCGCACGGGGGAGATCGCCGAGATACTGGGCTTCGAGCGCGCCGACGAGCTGATCCACCGCGACGACATGGCGCTGCACAGATAGCGCGCCCGAGACCGAGGACGTGATGCCGTGCTACAGAGCCAGCTCCCCGACATCCCAGTGCTCGACGTCGGCCCCGGCTATCCGAAAGAGACTCTGGAGCGCGAGGCGGCGCGCGCGCATGCGCTGCTCGATCTCGCCACCAAAGGCGTTCCGGCCGCGGCGTTGCGCTCGCTCGATGCCGTCTCGCGGCGCTGGCTCGTCAAGTGGGACAATGCCCATCTCGACGAGATCGACTCGATTGCCGTCAAGCTTGGCCGGCCCGGCGCCTATTTCCTGTCCGTCAATTACGAGTGGGGCTGCACCTGCCGCGTCGCGCCGGCGCCGGATGGCAGCTCGGCGCGCCTCGTGCGCGTGCTCGACTGGCGCACGCCGGGCCTCGGCCGCAACATTCTCGCTGCCCGCGTCGCCGGGCCCGCCGGTCCGTTCGTAACCCTTACCTGGCCTGGCTACACCGGCGTGCTGCAGACGATGGCGCCGGGCCGTTTCGCCGCCGCGCTCAACCAGGCGCCGATGCGCAAGACGGTCGGCCTGCTGCCGCTCGACTGGGCCGTGAACCGAGGGCGCGTCTGGCGCATGCCGCATCCGACGCCGGCCCACCTGTTGCGCAGCGTGGCCGAGACCGCGCCGGACTTTGCCACCGCGCGGGCGATGCTGATCGAGCGGCCGATCTCCACCCCGGCCATCTACTCGCTCGCCGGCGTGAAGCCCGGCGAGACCGTGGTCATCGAGCGCCGGGAGAGGGAGGCCCGCGTCCACGACGGCGCCAACGTCGCCGCCAACCACTGGCAGGCGCACGGCTGGACCGGCCGCCCGCGCGGCCTCGAGAGCGCGACGCGCGCGCGAGTGATGCATCAGGTCGCCACCGACCTCGACCCTCGCCTTGCGTGGCTCGTCCCGCCGATCCTCAACGACCGCACCCGCCTCGTCATGATCGCCGACGCCAGGGCCGGCCGGCTGATCGCCCAGGGCTTCGAGGCCGGCCGCGCCGCCACCCGCGTGCTGGAGCTTGAAGTGTAGTCGGAGCAAACAATGCTATGACGCGGACAACTCTCGACATACGATGCAGAAATTGAGGATGCGCACGCTGGTGGGCGTGGCGAGGCCTGGCGAGCTGGATCGAGTAGGAGTGAGATCATGACGACCGTTTCACGTGGGTGGATGCCGATAGCCTTCGGTGTGGCTCTGGCGCTGGCCGGCCCGGCCTTCGCGCAGCAGCAGCAAATGCCGATGCCGATGCAGGCGCCGGCTGGTCCGCAGCTGATGCAACCGGGCGGTCAGGGGTATGGCCAGGGCTATCCCGGTCCAATGGGGCCGGGCGGCTGGATGCAATCCGGGCCGATGCAGTCCGGCCCGATGCAGTCCGGCCCGATGCAGCAGGGCGGTCCGATGGGTCCTGGCTGGATGCATCAGGGCGGCCAGCAGGGCCCCGGCACCATGATGCCCCCTGGCGGCTACGCGGGTGGTCCCGGTCCCATGACGGGTGGACCCGGACCGATGGGCGGTCCAGGCCACATGATGGGCGGGCCCGGCCCGATGATGGGGGGACCGGGCCACATGACCGGTGGTCCCGGCATGATGCACGGGCGCGGCTGTCCGATGATGGGCGGTCGCAGCTGTCCAATGATGGGGGGCATGCAAGACGGCGACGACGAAGGCCAGCCGCCGTTCATCGCCGGCCGCATCGCCTTCCTCAAGGCCGAGCTCGCCATCACCGACGCCCAGCAGCCGGCGTTCGACGCGTTCGCCGGCGCGATGCGGCGAATGTACGAGAGCGCACAGGCCGCGCGCATGGCGATGCACGGGAGCGGGCAGCAGATGGGTAGCCCGCTCGAGCGTCTCGGCGGCCGCATCGCGGCCATGGAGGGCCGCCTCGTGGCGATGAAGGAGGTCAAGCAGGCACTCGACAAGCTTTATGAGGTTTTGACCGAGGAGCAGCGCCAGCGCGCCAACCACGCGATGCGCTTCGGCATGGGCCGGATGATGTATTGAATATGGATGCGCGCAGGAGCGGCCAGGCACTCCCGCGCGCATCCCTCCGCGAGCGATCGGCCGATTGCTCGGACCTTGGCCCGGTCGGCAGATTTGGACCGGGCCAGCACCCTGCGTTTTCTCTGCCTATGCGCGGAGACCCTCCTCCTCTATCTCGAACCCCGCGCTTCGGCTGCCGCGAGCGGTGTCCCGACCAAACGATCGAGCGCCCGCCGCGCCCTTCCCCGACCCCGGCGGCAATTGCCAAGTGCGGCCGCATCTGCTAGAAGCCCGCCCATCAGATATGGAATCCTGCTTCCGTCGGCCGCAGTGGTCGGTGGAAGGAGGGTTTTTTGCATAGAAACCCAAGCCAGCACCAAAGGATAGGCACGCGTGCAGGTTCTCGTTCGCGACAACAACGTCGACCAGGCCCTCAAGGCGCTCAAGAAGAAGATGCAGCGCGAGGGCATCTTCCGCGAGATGAAACTCCGCAACTATTACGAGAAGCCCTCCGAGAAGAAAGCGCGCGAGAAGGCCGAGGCCGTGCGCCGCGCCCGCAAGCTCGCGCGCAAGCGCCTGCAGCGCGAGGGCCTGCTACCGAGCAAGCCGGCAGCGACCCGCGGCGGTCCGGGTGGCCCCAGTGGTGGTCGCGGCGGTCCGGGCCGCGGTGGCCCGGGCGGTAGCGGCAGCGCTGCGGGCGGCCGCTGAGCGCCGACACGCCGGCTCAGGATTGGACGAATATCGATCGGCCGCGGCCCCTGGGCTCAGCGGCCGATCTCGTTTGCGGCCCGGGGCGCCACCGACCGCGCGCGTGCCGCCTCGAGCCGCTCGAGCCAGTCGAAGATCGCCTCGTAGGAGCCGTAGAGGTGATGGTCGGAATGCCCGGCCCGGGGGAAGGTGACGATCTCCTTTGGCCCTGTCGCGGCCGCGTGCACCGCCCGCCCCATGGCGACGGGGATCACGTTGTCGGCCTCGCCGTGGACGACCAGCAGCGGCGCGGCGACCCGGCCGATGTAGCGCATCGTCTCGTAACGGTCGGTGAGGAACGTGCGTACCGGCAGCAGCGGATAAGCGGCGGCGGCGAGCTCGAGCACCGAGGTATAGGGCGCATCGAGGATCACCCCGGCGACGGGCTTCTCGGCGGCCACCTGCACGGCGACCCCGGAGCCGATCGATTCGCCGTAGACGACGATCTCGGACGGATCGACGCCGAGCCCGGTCAGCGTGTCGTAGGCGAGCTTGGCGTCGGCGACGTTGGCCCGCTCCGAGGGGCGGCCGGTCGATCCGCCGTAGCCACGGTAGGTCATCATCAGCACGCCGTAGCCGCGCGCCAAATACTTGCCGATCCGCTCGGCACGGGTCGCGAGCGCGCCGCCGTTGCCGTGGAAATAGAGCAGCGTCGGCCGCCCCGGCCGAGCCTTGCCATACCAGGCGATCACGTGCGCGCCGTCCGGCGTCTCGATCACCCGCTCCTCGACGCCCGCGAGACCGGCGGCCGCCGGTGCAATCCGCTCGCGGGCCGGAAAGTACATCAGTGTGCGCTGCAGGTAGTAGGCGCCGGCGAGCACGATGGCGTAGACGAGCACGGCTCCGACGGCGATCTTGAGGGCGAGGATCATGCGCAAGCTCTAACCCGTCCGCGACGGCAGCGGTGCTGCGGCGTCGCGCCGCCGGTCACTCCTCGTCGGCCTCGACCTTGGCCGCGCCCATCTCCTTCAACTTGGCGAGCACGCGGGCGGCCTCCTCGGCCTCGGTCTCCTCGCGCGGCTCGGCGGCGGCTTTGGGGCCGAGGATCTCCGCGGTCGGGCGCTGGGTTTCGGTCGTCACCTCGGTCGGCAGCAACGTAGCGGCGCCCTCGCCCTCGGGCTTGGCCGCCTTGCGGTCGCGCTCGACCCGCTTGGCCGCCTTCTTGACCTCGGCGTCGAGGTCGATCTGCGAGCACAGGCCAAGCGTGACCGGATCCTGCGCCACGAGGTTGGGCGAGTTCCAGTGCGTGCGATCGCGGATCTGCTGGATCGTCGGCTTGGTGGTGCCGACGAGGCGCATGAGCTGGCTGTCCTTGAGCTCGGGGTGATTGCGGATCAGCCACAGCACCGCGTTGGGCCGGTCATGGCGGCGCGAGACAGGCGTGTAGCGCGGCCCCTGCTTGGCCGCCACGCGCGGCATCTCCACCTTCGGCTCGGACAGCTTGAGGCTGTGGCTGTGGTCCTCCTCGGCGCGGGCGATCTCCTCGCGCGAGAGCTGGCCGGACGAGATCGGGTCCATGCCCTTGATGCCCTGGGCCACGTCGCCGTCGGCGATGCCTTTGACCTCCAGCACGTGCAGCCCGCAGAACTCGGCGATCTGCTCGAACGTCAACGAGGTGTTCTCGACCAGCCAGACGGCGGTCGCCTTGGGCATCAATGGCTTGCGGTCGCTCATAACGGCTCTTCTCCGGCCCTCCGCGAAGGCTCGCGAAGGATGCTGACGAGGGTCAACGTAGGGGGATCGTGCCCGTATATAGGCCGCGCGCCCGTGCCGCGCAACCGGAAGCTCGCCTCGGCGCCTCCCCCTTCCTTCGACCAATGACGGCCGCCGCCGCGCGACTCCGTTGTTGCAGTGCACATTCCGGCTGACCTAGTGTCCTGCCGAGTGCGGCCGACCGCCGCTGGCGAGACATGAGGAGACCGACGGATCATGACGGCGATGAAGAGCTATTTCTTCGAGGATCTGCAGCTCGGCCAGCAGGCGCAGCTGACGAAAACCGTCGGCGAGAAGGACATCGTCGCCTTCGCCGAGCTCTCGGGCGACCGCAACCCGGTGCACCTCGACGCCGAGTACGCGGCGAAAACCATGTTCAAGGAGCGCATCGCCCACGGCATGCTGTCGGCGGCATATATCTCGGCGGTGTTCGGCATGCAGCTGCCCGGTCCGGGCGCGATCTACGTCTCGCAGACGCTGAGCTTCAAGGGCCCGGTCAAGATCGGCGACACCGTCGTGACGACGGTCAAGGTCGCCGAGCTGATCCCCGAGAAGCGCCGCGTGCGCTTCGAGTGCGTCTGCACCGTCAACGACAAGGCCGTCGTGCAGGGCGATGCGGTGCTGATGGTGCCGGCGCGCCCGGCCTGAGCGACGCCCCTTCGCGTGGTCGCGGCACCGGCTCCGATTGACATGGGTCGGGCGGGCGCTATGCAATCGCGCCTCGCTTGGCCGCCGGGAGTGCCGAAATGCTGATCGTCAAGGGTCACGACGTGCCCGCCGCGGGCAAGGGCGCGTCCCTGGCGATCGGCAATTTCGACGGCGTGCACCGCGGGCACCAGGCTCTGATCACGCAAGCGATCAGCGAGGCGAGGCGGCTCGGCGCGCCGGCGGGCGTGATGGTGTTCGAGCCGCATCCGCGCGAGTTCTTCCAGCCGCGCGAGCCGCATTTCATTCTGACGCCGCTGCCGATGAAGCTCGCCCGCCTCGAGGCGCTGGGCCTCGACCTCGCCGTCGTCATGACTTTCGATGCGGGCTTCGCCGGGCTCACCGCGACCGAGTTCGTCTCCCGCGTGCTGGTCGGAGAGCTGGCGGTTCGCCACGTCGTCGTCGGCTACGATTTCTTCTTCGGCAAGGCGCGCCAGGGCACGCCGGAGACGATGCGCGATGCGGGGCGCAGGCACGGCTTCGGTGTCGGCGTCATCGCCCCGGTTGCCGAGGACGGCGAGGTCTTCTCCTCGACCGCGGTGCGGTTGAAGCTCGCGCAGGGCGACGTCACCGGCGCCGCCCACGATCTCGGCGACTGGTGGCGGGTCGAGGGGCCGGTGATCGGTGGCGCCAGGCGCGGCACCGGGCTCGGCTATCCGACCGCCAACCTGCGTCTGCCGCCCGGCACCGCGCTGGCGCACGGGATCTACGCCGTCCGCGTCGACGCCGGCGACGGCGTCGACCGGCTCGGCGCCGCCTATATAGGCACCCGGCCGACGTTCGACCATGGTGCGGTGCTGCTCGAGGTGTTCCTGTTGGATTTCTCCGGCGATCTCTACGGCCGCGAGATCGAGGTCGCGTTCGTCGGCTTCGTGCGCGGCGACCGCAAGTTCCATAGCGAGACCGAGTTGAAGCGCCAGATGGACGAGGACGTGGCGGTGGTCCGCCGGCTGCTCGCCGCCGCACCCGAGCGGCCGGTCTGAGACGGGGTGAAGGCGCTGGATTGCCGGCGCTCGCGTTGCTAGAAGGCGCTTCGACACGACAGATGCAGATGGCGCTGCGCGCGGGGCGATCATGACGAAGTCAGGCAGCGACAAGGGCGAGGCAGCGGGGCGCGACTGGTCCAAGACGCTGTTCCTGCCGGCAACCGATTTTCCGATGAAGGCCGGCCTCCCCGACCTCGAGCCGCGGCTCTTGGAACGCTGGCAGCGCATTGGCCTCTACGAGCGCCTGCGCGAGACCTCGCATGGCCGAACCAAGTTCGTGCTCCACGACGGCCCCCCCTATGCCAACGGCAACATCCACATCGGGCATGCGCTCAACAAGATCCTGAAGGACCTCGTCGTCAAGTCGCAGCAGATGCTCGGCCACGACAGCAACTACGTGCCCGGCTGGGACTGCCACGGCCTGCCGATCGAATGGAAGATCGAGGAGGCCTACCGCGCCAGGGGCCGGAACAAGGACGAGGTCGAGATCAACGAGTTCCGCCGGGAGTGCCGCGATTTCGCCGGCCACTGGCTCGGCGTGCAGCGCGAGGAGTTCAAGCGCCTTGGCGTGATCGGCGACTGGGCCAACCCCTATTCGACGATGGCCTTTCCCGCCGAGGCGACGATCGCCCGTGAGCTGATGCGATTTGCCCGATCGGGTCTCCTCTACCGTGGCTCCAAGCCGGTGATGTGGAGCGTGGTCGAGAAAACCGCGCTGGCCGAGGCCGAGGTCGAGTACCAGGACTATCAGTCCGACACAATCTGGGTGAGGTTCAGGATCATCCAGGATGCCGCCTGGGGCGACCAGCAGCAGCTGAAGCGGTCGAGCGATGCCTGCCTCTACTCCGATCTGGTCGGTGCGAGCGTCGTCATCTGGACGACGACGCCGTGGACGATCCCAGGCAACCGGGCGATCAGCTACTCCTCGCGCATCGGCTACGGCCTCTACGAGGTGCGTACAGCGCCCGACGGCAACTGGGCCAAGCCCGGCGACAAACTGGTGCTGGCCGACAAGCTCGCCGCCGAGGTGATGAAGGCGGCCAAGGTCGAGGCCTACGAGCGGCTCGGCGCGGTGCTGCCGCCCGAGCTCGATGCGATGGTCTGCGCGCACCCGTTGCGCGGCCTCGCGGGTGACGGGAGCTACGCGTTCGACGTGCCGCTGCTCGATGGCGAGCACGTGACCGACGACGCCGGCACCGGCTTCGTCCACACCGCCCCCGGCCACGGCGTCGACGACTACAACATCTGGACCGCAAGATCGCGCGAGCTGGCCGCGCGCGGCATCGATACCATGATCCCGTTCACCGTCGACGGCGACGGCTTCTTCACCGAGGCCGCGCCCGGCTTTCCCGGCAAGCGCGTCTTGAAGGAGAACGGCGACAAGGGCGATGCCAACGACGCGGTGATCAAGGCGCTGGCCGAATTGGGCGCGCTGATCGCGCGTGGCCGCCTGAAGCACCAGTACCCGCACTCCTGGCGCTCCAAGAAGCCGGTCATCTTCCGCAACACGCCGCAGTGGTTCATTGCGATGGATGCGCCTTTGGTTGCGCCCGGCGACTCCCCCGCGGGGAGCCGGCCGCCGGGCCCAGGAAGGAGCTTGCGCGAGGTGGCGCTCGCCGAGATCAAGCGCGTCGAGTGGGTACCGGCGGCGGGTGAGAACCGCATCACCGGCATGATTGCCAACCGGCCCGACTGGGTCGTCTCGCGTCAGCGCGCCTGGGGCGTGCCGATCACCGTGTTCCGCAACACGCGGACCGAGGAGGTGATTCCCGGTCCCTCGTTCGCCGGCTCGGACGAGCTGACGGAACGCATTGCCGTCGCCTTCGCCGAGAATGGCGCCGACGTGTGGTTCGAGGCCGGCGCGCGCGAGCGCTTCCTTGCCGGTCTGGTCGAGGATTCTGGCGAGTGGGAGCAGGTCCGCGACGTCCTCGACGTGTGGTTCGATTCCGGCAGCACGCACGCCTTCACGCTCGAGGACAGGGAGCACTTCCCCGGCCTCGCCGGCATCGACCGCGTGCACGACGGCGGTGCCGACCGCGTGATGTACCTCGAGGGCTCCGACCAGCACCGCGGCTGGTTCCATTCCTCCCTGCTCGAGAGCGCCGGCACGCGCGGTCGCGCGCCCTATGACGTCGTACTGACCCACGGCTTCGTCCTCGACGAGAAGGGGCAGAAGATGTCGAAGTCCTTGGGCAACGTCGTCGCGCCGCAGGACGTGATCGCCAAGTCCGGCGCCGACATCCTGCGGCTGTGGGTCGCCGCCTCCGACTATTCCGACGATCTCAGGATCGGCCCCGAGATCCTGAAGACGTTCGTCGAGACCTATCGCAAGCTCAGGAACACGCTGCGCTGGATGCTCGGCGCGCTGGCGCACTTCGAGCCCGAGCACACCGTTCCCCGCACCGAGCTGCCGGAGCTGGAGCGGCTGATGCTGCATCACCTCGCCGGCCTCGACGTCGAGATCCGCGCCGCCTATGCCGCCTATGACTACCGCAAGGTGGTGACGCTGCTCGCTCAGCTGATGAACACCGAGCTCAGCGCGTTCTACTTCGACATCCGCAAGGACACGCTCTACTGCGAGGCCTATTCGAGCGCGAAGCGCCGCGCGGCGCTCACCGTCATCGACCAGATCCTCGGCTGTGTCACCGTCTGGCTGGCGCCGATCCTCTCCTTCACCGCCGAGGAGGTGTGGCTCGCCCGCTATCCTTCCGAGGACGGCTCGGTGCACCTCGTCACATTCCCCGAGGTTCCGGACAGCTGGCGCGACGACGCGCTGGCCATGCGCTGGGCAATCGTGCGCGACGTGCGCCGGGTGGTGACGGGTGCGCTCGAGCTCGAGCGGGCGGCCAAGCGCATCGGCTCCAGTCTCGAGGCGGCGCCCGAGGTCTACGTCGCCGACGAGGCGGTGCTGGCGGCGCTCGACGGTGTCGACCTCGCCGAGATCGCCATCACCAGCGCGCTCGATATCATTGCCGGCGAGGCACCCGACGGCGCCTTCACTTTGGCGGACGTCGCCGGTGTCGGTGTGGTCGCCAAGCGGGCAACCGGCACCAAGTGCGCCCGCTCCTGGCGCATCACCGAGGACGTCGGCGCGGACCCCCGCTACCCAGAGCTCTCCGCCCGCGACGCCGCCGCGGTCGCCGAGCACGATGCCAGAGCCGAGCGTGCCGCCGTTTGACCGCCCTGCCGCATTGCACTACATTGTAGTGCATGAGCAAGACCGAGGTATACAGCTGGCGCGTCGATCCGGACCTCAAACAGGCCCTGGAGGCGACGGCGCGCGAGCAGGGCTCGAGCGTCAGCGCCGTTATCGAGCAGGCCTGCCGGGAGTTGATCGCGCGGACGGGCAGCGAGGAATCGGATGAGCAGCGGCAGGCCCGCCTGAGAAAGGCCTTGCTCGCGGTCGCCGGCACGGCCAAGGGTCCCGGCACCTCCGCGACGAACGAGAGGGTCCGGGAGGCCTTCCGGTCGAAGCGCCGCGAAGCGGGCATCCGGCGCCATGCCGCGAAATCTGGTTGATACCGGTGCTCTGATCGCTTTCATCGATGCCAACGATCCGTGGCACGCAGCGGTTGTGAAGGCGTTTGCGAGGGCCTCGTTGCCGCTGCTCGCAACGCAAGCGGTACTGACAGAAACGTTTCATCTGGCGCGGCGCATCGACGGGACCGACGCGCTGTGGACGCTGCTGCTCGCGGGCCCCGTCGCCGTCGCCCAGATCGCCGAGACAGAGCTGCCGGCGCTGCGCAAACTGATGACAAGGTATGCCGACCGGCCGATGGACTATGCCGACGCGACCCTGGTCCACGTCGCTGCCCGCGAGCGCATCTCCACCATCCTCACCATCGACAACGACGACTTCGAGACCTACCGGATCGGCAGCACCAACCGGCGCTTCCGCGTTCTTCCCGGACGAGGTGGATGAGTGGCGTGTGGCTCGGGCGCATCAGGCCGCTGTCGAGGCGCAGTCGGATCGCTTGCGGGTCGAGGCCAGTGAACGTAGAGGGTGGCGGATGACCACGCCTTCCCACGTCTCCTGGCTCTGGGGCCCCTATTCGCGGTTCGGTCTCGCCGTGATCGTGGCGACGTTCCTGCTCGACCAAGCGCACAAGTGGTGGATGATCATCGTCTACCGCATCGAGGAGAAGGGGCGCGTCGCGGTGTTGCCGTTCCTCGATCTGGTGTTCGTGAAGAATACCGGCATCAGCTACTCGCTGTTCGACCAGTCGAGCTACGCCGGCCAGCTCTGGCTCGGCGCATTCGCCGTCGTCGCCTCGCTGGCACTGTGGATTTGGCTTTCGCGTAGCGCCGAGAGCCGGCTGATGGCCGCGAGTCTCGGCCTCATCATCGGCGGCGCGCTCGGCAACGCGCTCGACCGGGTGCTGATCGGCGGTGTCGCCGACTTCTTCTCCGCCCATGCCTTCGGGTTCTACTGGTACGTGTTCAACATCGCCGATGTGGCGATAGTTGCTGGGGTTGCCGGGCTGCTATATGACTCGCTCTGGCCGAGTCGCATTGGCGCCGCAAAGCCCGATTAGCGGGGAGTTCGGGCGAGGCGCCGCCCGCGACACGCGGAGGTGCGCCCGGCCCGAGTTGGGGGACAACAGCCATGTCATGGAAACTCCTCGCACTTTCAGGCGCCAGACGGCTTGTGCCGGCGGTCGCGGGCCTGCTGTTGGCGGGCTGTGGGGCGGGCGATGTCGAGCTCAACGGCAAAGTGTTCGACTATCTCGGCGTGTCGACGGCTTCCCAGACCCGCGCCGGCGAGCCCAAGCTCGCCGCCCGCGGCGGCATCATCGTTCCGCCGTCGGTCGAGCGGCTGCCCGAGCCGGGATCGGGGCCGCAGGGCGAGGACGCCCAATTGGCCAGCCTCGACGATCCCGACCGCAAGGCGGAGGTGTCCAAGGCCGAGCTCGAGGAGCGCCAGCGCAAGTATTGCGATGTCCACTACACGCAAGCCAAGCAGCGCGGCGACGAGAGCGGCGCGCTGAACGCCAAGGGACCGCTCGGGCCCTGTGCGCCGTCGGTGTTCAGCTCGCTGCAGAAGTGGCAGAAGGGCGAGTAGGCCCTGGGCGGCCGTTTCCGGGCGTCACGACTGGATCAGCTCCGATCGAAGAAAATGCCGCCGCGCGCGTTCACTCGCGAGGCGAGCGGCTGCGTTTGTAGAGCCGCTTGCGCGGCGCGTCCATCCTCTCGCCCTGCGCAGG
>JBFMEX010000030.1:0-3433 GCA_040752215.1 Pseudomonadota bacterium
CCTCGCGCTCAGGCGTGAGGTCGAACACGCTGATCTCGCGCGTCTCCCAGGTGCGGCGCGGCGCGTGGCGGGAGAGCACGGCCTCGGCGGTGGCGACGCTCGCCGGATCGATGTCGGTGGCCAGCACCGCCGCCGCGCCGAGCCGCAACGCCGCCAGCGAATGCAGCCCGGAGCCGCAGCCGATGTCGAGAAACCTCTTGCCGGCAATCTCCACCGCCGGCACCAGCCGCACGAGCCCGCGCTCGGCGGCGGCGATCTCGGTCTCGGTGATCTTCTCGGCGTAGGCGGCCCAGTTCTCGCCGAACTTAAAATGGCTGTCGAGGTTGCGCAGGTCTTCGGCAGGCATAGGGGCTCCCCGATCGGCATCGCGGGCGAAGATAACGCTTCCGGCCGCCGGACGCTCTTAGCACACGCGAGCCGGCGGCGTCCCGGGCCGGTGCGCGAGGGCACCACGGCCCTTGACCCGGCCGCGCCGACGCTCGATTTTCCGGCCATGCCGATCAAGAACACGCGCGAGGTGCCCGCGGTCCCTCCTGCAGGAGCGGGCGAGCGCCAGAGCGGAGCCGACATCATTGCGGGCTATCTCAAGACGCTGCCCGCGGCGCCGGGCGTCTATCGCATGCTCGATACTGCCGGCGAGGTGCTCTACGTCGGCAAGGCCAGGAGCCTGAAGGCGCGAGTGGCGAGCTATGCCAAGGCCGGCGGCCACTCGAACCGCATCCAGCGCATGATCTCGGCGACGGCGGGCATGGAGTTCGTGCGCGTCAACACCGAGGCCGAGGCGCTGCTGCTCGAGGCGAACCTCATCAAGCGCTTCCGGCCGCGCTTCAACGTGCTCTTGCGCGACGACAAGTCGTTTCCCTACATCCTGATCGCCACCGACCATCCGGCGCCACAGATCCTGAAGCATCGCGGCGCGCGCACCCGCAAGGGTCATTACTTCGGACCGTTCGCCTCGGCCGGCGCCGTCAACCGCACGATCAACATGCTGGAGCGCGCGTTCCTGCTGCGGTCGTGCTCGGACAGCGTCTACGAAAGCCGCACGCGACCGTGCCTCTTGCACCAGATCAAGCGCTGCTCGGCGCCGTGCACCGGAGTGATCGGCCACGAGGACTATGCCCACCTCGTCGAGGAAGCGGTGCGGTTCCTGAAGGGCGAGAGCCAAACCGTGAGACAGATGTACCAGCGGCTGATGGAGGAGGCCGCCGACAAGCTCGAGTTCGAGCGCGCCGCGGTCTACCGCAACCGTCTCCACGCGCTCGCCCACGTCACCGCCGACCAGGCGATCAATCCCGAGGGCGTCGAGGAGGCGGACGTCATCGCCGCGCACCAGGAGGGCGGACAGACCTGCGTCGAGGTGTTCTTCTTCCGCGCCGGGCAGAACTGGGGCAACCGCGCCTACTATCCCAAGGCCGACCGCTCGCTGCCGATCGAGGAGGTGCTCGACAGCTTTCTCGCCCAGTTCTACGACGACAAGCCGGTGCCGCGGCTGATCCTCATCTCGCACGACGTGCCGAGCCGGGAGCTGCTGGCCGAGGCTCTGTCGACCAAGGCCGAGCGCCGAGTCGAGATCCGGGTGCCGAGCCGCGGCGTCAAGTCGACGCTGATCGAGAATGCGCTCGCCAACGCGCGGGAGGCATTGGGCCGCAAGCTTGCAGAGTCCTCGTCGCAGCAGCGGCTGCTGGCAGCGCTGGCCGAGCGGTTCGCCCTTCCGGCGCCGCCGCGGCGAATCGAGGTCTACGACAACAGCCACATCCAGGGTACCAATGCCGTCGGCGCGATGATCGTCGCCGGCACTGAGGGCTTCGCCAGAAGCCAGTATCGCCGCTTCAACATCAAGTCCGCCGACCTCGCGCCCGGCGACGACTACGCGATGATGCGCGAGGTGCTGACGCGTCGGTTCAAGCGGCTCGCAGCCGCGGGTGGCAGCGCGGGCTCCCCTCCCCCTTGTGGGGAGGGCTCCGTGGTGGGGGGAATCCCGACATCGCCGGGGTCAGGCCCAGCGGGTCTGACCCCACACATCGAGCTCGCCGAGGTCGCACCTGGGGTCAGACCCGCAGGGTCTCACACCGTGGCAGCCGCCCCGCAACTCCCCCCTCCCCAGCCCTCCCCCACCAGGGGAGAGGAAGGCTCAGACATGCCCGAGCGGCCCGACCTGGTGCTGATCGACGGCGGCGCGGGCCAGCTACAGGTGGCGCGCGAGGTGCTGGAGAGCCTCGGCCTCGACGATCTCGCAGTGATCGGCGTCGCCAAGGGCCCGGATCGCGATGCCGGCCGCGAGCATTTCCATGTGCGGGGCGATCCACGGCCGCAGATGCTGGAGCCGCGCGATCCGGTCCTCTATTTCGTGCAGCGGCTGCGCGACGAGGCGCACCGGTTCGTCATCGGCGCGCATCGGGCGAAACGGTCCAAGGCGTTGGGCGCCAATCCACTGGACGAGATCGCCGGCATCGGGCCGACGCGCCGGCGGGCGCTCCTGAAGCACTTCGGCTCGGCCAAGGCGGTGAGCCGTGCCGGCATCGAGGACTTGAAGGCCGTCGAGGGCATCTCGGCGGAGATGGCCGAACGGATCTATGACTTCTTCCACGAGGGTGTGCGCTGAGGCGACTCGGCGGCGATCGGCGCGCTCACGCCGGGCTCCTCGCCGGGCACGGTCTCGGCCTCGGCCTCCGCGCTCGGCTCGCCCGCGCCCGGCTCCGGCTCCCAGCGCGAGCGCGTGCTGTCGAGCCACGGGCGGGGGCTCTGCCCGCGTGCGCCGCACTGCTCGCCGAAGCGCCGCGTCACCTCGAGTACCCTCAGACGCTGCAGGAAGGAAAGATGCAGTGACACCCTGAGATCGGCACGCTCGCAGCTGAAGGCCTCCACGACACCGTAGATGCGCATGTACTTCAATGCCTGCAGCACCTCGGCACGCGCAATCTGATAATCGCTCTCGATCTCGCGCAGCAGCATCCGCTCCGGACGCGGATCGCGCATGTAGCGCGCGAAATGATTGGCAAGCTTCATCACGTCGCGCGTGACCCACGGCGCGCGGCCGATCTCCTCCAGCCACACCTCGCCGGCGATGGCGAGGTCCTCGCGCTGGAGGCCGTCGATATTGGAGAACCGAACCCGTCGTTGCTCGTACACCCGATGCGTCCCTTGCTGCCCCGGTCGAGTAGAGCAAGAAACAATCAAAGGCCGGTGAAGCCGGCGGTGAGGCACCATCCACCGCCGGCCGACAGGCGCCGCCTCGCCGCCCCCGATCCGCAACCATTAACAAAGTCCGCTGAATCGTTTGAAAGCTCGCTGGCGAAATGTTTCGCTGACAGGCGGGCGATACGTTCTATCTGCTATCGTATCGCCCGCCTCCGGGCGGGGCATGAGAGAGTGAGCGCTCGGGCGTGCCGACCAAGCGCCCGGACCCTGAAGGTTCAGTCGTGGATGGCTGCAG
>JBFMEX010000031.1:0-23128 GCA_040752215.1 Pseudomonadota bacterium
GGAGCCGGTCGGTGCGTGTCAGAGCAGGGTCTTCAGGTCGCCGACGGCCTTCGTCGCGTGGCTGACCATGGCCTCGGTGGTGTCCTTCATAACCCGGGCCGACAGCTCGAAGATGCCGCGAGTCTGGTCGGCGACCGCTGCCAGCTGCTGCTGGGCGAGCCGCACCTGGATCTGGGTTGCTTCCTGGATCGTAGCGGCGCGCGCCAGCTCCTCCGCGGCGTCGAGGATCGCCTCGATGTTCGCGGCGGCGTAGCCGGTGGCGGCGTCGACGATCGCCTTGGCGCCGGTCTGCGTGGTCGCAACGACATCCTCAAGCGCTTTGACGTTGGCCTGGGCGGAGGTGTTCCACCGGGCGTGAGCCTGGCGGTACTTGACCACGGCGTCCTCGAGCAGGGCTTGAACCTCTGTCGGCACCTCCACCTTGGTGGCGGCGGCGAGGAAATCACGTGTCGTCCAATCGAGTTGCGTTGCCATTGCATGTCTCCTTCTTGTGGCGTTTGCGGGCGGCGAGATCCGGGCACGGGGCTCGCTTCGATGCCTGACGAGGAGCAATATGGGGGCAGGAATGCTGCGTCGCAACATCTATCTTATTGCACTGCACCAAAGTACTGTTGTGACGCAGCGCGGACTCCCGTACCAACGTCGTAACGCTCGGCCAGCCGAGCGCTTCGTTCGGATTGACGTCCAGCTAGGGAGCCGCCGATGCCGCACAAAATCCTGATCGTGGACGACCATCCAATCTTCTCGGAGGCACTTCGGGACGTCGTTGCCGATGCCTTTCCAAACGGCGTCGTCGTGGCCGCGGAAACGCTGCGCGAGGCAATTGAACTCATTTGCAGCCACGGTGATTGGGACCTCGTCCTGTTGGACCTTTGGTTGCCCGACACTCACGGCTTCACTGGGTTGATCGAGCTGCGCCGGCGGTTTTCCAAGCTGCCGATCGTGGTCGTCTCGGCGTTCGCCGATCACGGCGTCGTCCACAAGGCAGTGGTGTGCGGTGCGGCTGGGTTCATCCCCAAATCCGCCGGCAAAGAGACGCTGCTGCGGGCGATCCGGGAGGTGTTGGCGGGTGACGTCGCGCTGCCGGCCGACTACGTGCCGCCGACGTCGGCGGCATGCAAGGATCTCGCGACGCTTACCTCACGCCTGCGCTCGCTGACCCGCCAGCAGCTTCGCGTGCTTCACATGCTCTGTCAGGGGCTGCTCAACAAGCAGATCGCCCACCAGCTCGAAGTCGGCGAGACGACCGTCAAGGCCCACGTCAGCGAGATCCTGCGCAAGTTGAGCGTCAACTCGCGTACTCAGGCCGTGCTCGAGGTGTCGAAGCTCGATCTCGGGGCAGTACTGGCGCTTTATGGAGGAGAGGATGCGAGCACTTATGTCAACTCGGCTCAGTGAGCTGGTCGTGTGCAGGACCGGCAGTGAAGTGTGGCGCGCCCGGATTGCTTACGATCTGAGCCGGGATCGCGACTACCTCCCATCGGTCACGGTTTCGACAGCGCTGGCGATCGCGATCTCGGGGCTGGCGGTGCTGGCCCATCTGTGAGCGCCGTGCCGCGTCGCCCCGCGCCGCCGACTTGGAGCGCTCAATTGCGCCCTTCCAGCAGCCGCCGGGCGATGACCTGCGCCTGTATCTCGGCGGCGCCCTCGAAGATGTTGAGGATGCGCGCGTCGCAGAGCACGCGGGAGACCGGATACTCAAGCGCGAAGCCGTTGCCGCCGTGGATCTGCAGCGCGTTGTCTGCGGCCGCCCAGGCGACGCGGGCGCCTAACAGCTTAGCCATGCCGGCTTCCAGGTCGCAGCGCCGGCCCTCGTCCTTCTCGCGCGCGGCGAAATAGGTCAGCTGGCGCGCGATCATCACCTCGACCGCCATCATCGCCACCTTGTTGGCGACGCGCGGGAAGGCGTAGATCGGCTTGCCGAACTGGTTGCGCTCGAGCGCGTATTTCAACGCCAGGTCCATCGCGCACTGGGCGACGCCGACCGCCCGCGCCGCGGTCTGGATGCGTGCCGCCTCGAACGTGTTCATCAGCTGCTTGAAGCCCTGCCCCTCGACGCCGCCGAGCAGCTGGCTTTCCGGCACCTCGAAACCGTCGAACGAGATGTCGTACTCCTTCATGCCGCGATAGCCTAAGACCTCGATCTCGCCGCCGGTCATGCCTTCGGCCGGGAACGGATCGGCGTCGTTGCCGCGCGGCTTCTCGGCGAGCAACATGGAAAGGCCCTTGTAGCCCTTCTCGTCCGGATTGGTGCGCACGAGCAGCGTCATCAGGTCGGCGCGCACGGGATGGGTGATCCACGTCTTCTGGCCGGTGACCTTGTAAACGCCCGCCTCCTTCACCGCGCGCGTCTTGAGCGAGGCAAGGTCGGAGCCCGTATTGGGCTCGGTGAACACCGCCGTCGGCAGGATCTCGCCGCTGGCGATCCTCGGCAGGTACTGCTGCTTCTGCTCCTCGGTGCCGTTGTTGAGGATCAGCTCGCCGGCGATCTCCGAGCGGGTGCCGAGCGAGCCGACGCCAATGTAGCCGCGCGACAGCTCCTCGGAGACTATGCACATCGATTCCTTGCCGAGCGCGAGGCCGCCGTACTCCTCCGGCAGGGTAAGTCCGAACACGCCGAGCTCGGCCACCTTCTCGATGATCTCGAGCGGGATGTAGGCGTTGGCGAGATGCCACTCGTGCGCGTAGGGCACCACCTCGGCTTGTGAGAACCGGCGCATCTGCTCGTGGATCTCGGCGTGCGTCTCGTCGAGGCCGGAATCGCCGTAGGTGGTGGCGCCGGGGTGTTGGGCGACCAACTCGGCAATCCGCGACTTGACCGTCTGCGTGCTGCCCTCGGCGACGAGGTCGGCGCACCTGTCCTCGAACGCGCGCAGCTCGGCCCGGTCGACCCCCATCTCCTCGGCGCGGATCACCTCCAGCTGGCTCATCGGGATGCCTCCGGCGATCTGCGCCAGATACTCGGCGAATCCGGCGACCAGCAGCAGCCGCTCCAGCTCGCCGAGGCGACCCTGTTCGGCGAGGCGGCTGGCCCAGCCGTGCAGCTGGCGCAGCGCCTCGACCGTGGTCGCGAGCCAGGCGAGGCCGTGGGCGACGTGCTGGGCGGCGTCGACGCCTCCGGCTGCCGCGATGTGGGCCCCGACGCCGGGCTTGGCCGCGGCGAGGACGCGATCGGCCTCGCCGACTGCCGCCGCCGTCCGCTCCAGCAGGCGCTCGGGTCCGGCTGTCAGCACGTCGCCCTTCGTCTCCGGCTCAGCTGTCGTCATGCTCGTCTCCTCGTCGCTCGACCGCCGCCAGCCGCCCTGCCGCATTGCGGAATCCGGGCCGCACCATAGCGGCGCGCCAGCGCCACGCAATCGGCTTTTGGCCTGACGCCGGCTCGCTCACGCTGAACTGGCGGAGGTCCGCGAGGGGCCGCGCTGCGGCGGGAGTCCCCGGTCGGCACGGCAACCGCCACCCGCCGCCACCCCGCGCAAGAAAAGGGCGGGGAGCTTGTTGCTCCCCGCCCCGTCCTACGCGGCCCCTGCCGCCGTGGGCATAGCCCCGCGGGCCTACCGGCCGGGCCGCTGAGCGGCTTGGCTCAGGCGTTAGCCTCGATCTGCTTCGGTGCGCCGGGCTTGGCGATCTCGATCACGCGCGGCTTCATGCGCTCCGGCAGGTTGCGTACGAGATCGATGTTCAAAAGCCCGTCCTTCATCTCCGCGCCCTTGACCTCGACGTGGTCGGCGAGCTGGAAGCGGCGCTCGAAGCTGCGAGTGGCGATGCCGCGGTGCAGGTAGCTGCGCTCCTTCTCCTCCGGCGCCTTCTCGCCGCGGACACTGAGCGTCGCCTCCTTGACCTCGATCCTGATTTCCGGCTCGGAGAAGCCGGCGACCGCCATGGTAATGCGGTACTCGTTCTCGGCCAGACGCTCGATGTTGTAGGGCGGATAGCTGCTCTCGGCGTCGGGGCCGGCGACGCTGTCCAGGAGCTGGAACAGCCGGTCGAAGCCGACGGTGGAGCGATAGAACGGGGCAAAGTCCATGTGTCGCATCACATATCCTCCTATTGAGCGACATGCGGGAAAGCCCGCCGCGCTCGGCGGCCGGGCCACTCGTGACGTGCACCCACGAAGGGCGTGCACGTCACCTGATTTAGAGGCCGGGTGAGCGCTTTCAAGATCTGGGTGAGGGGCCGAAGCTGGGCGACACGCGCGCGCGGCCGCCCCGACCCTCTCGCCGCAAGCGGGGAGAGGAGGACTGCCACCGGCTTTCAAGACCCCTCGTGCCGATCGGCCGGCGGCGTTCCTTCAGCTCCCGTTCATGTTGCCGCCGCCATTGTCGGGAATGGTAGGGAGGCGCCACAAGCGCCAGGAGGAATTCATGCCGCTCACGATGCCGTCGCCGCGCGCCCTCGGGGCCGCGCTCGCCGCAACCGTCACCATGCTGGCGCTGCCGGGCGGCGCCGGTGCCGCCGACATCGACCGGCCATACGACAGCGGCCGTTACGAGGATCCCTACGACGATCCGCGCTATGCCGACATCTACGGCCGGCGCGGCGGCGCGCAAGGCTACCGCTACCGCTATGTCGACCGCTCCGGCGCGCCCAATGAGCCGCCGGTCGAGCGCTATCAGGACGGGCCCGACGTCGACGACGGCGCCGACGACGAGCCCGGCGTGCGTGTCGACCGCTACGAGGACGAGGTTCCCCCCGAGGATCGGCCGCGTAGCTACGGCGGCGACACGCGCCGCTATGATCCACCGCGCTCCTACAAAGACGACGACGATGCGCGCTACGAGCCCCCGCGCCGCTACTCGGAGGCGCCGCTGCCCGGGCCGCGCCATTACCGTGAGGACCGCGACGAGCCGTTCCACTACCGCCGCGGCTGCACTCCGCGCCGCGAGATCCGCCGCGCGTTGATCGACGACGGCTGGTTCGACTTCCGCGGCCTCCAGCTCAGGGGCGACGTGGCCTTCGTCTGCGCGCGGCGCGACAACGGGCGATTGTTCGCGCTCCGGCTCGACCGCTGCACCGGCCGCGTGCTGCGCGCCGAGGTGATCTCTCCGCCCGATAGCGGCCGCTGGGTCTCCGGCCCGCGACGGTTCTATCCGACGTATTGAGGCAATATTGGCGGCGCTCAAGGCGGGGTCGAATCCGGTGCCGGGAACGTGACCTCGCCGCCGATCATGCGCTCGAGCAGAGAGCAGCCATGATCGGGAGCCGTGAAGTGCCGGTAAGCGCGGGCGCCGAACCGCAGCGGCTCCACGTCGTGGGCGAAGGCGGTGAAAGAAGCCAGCTCCGCGCCCTCCGCGTTGGGAAAGGCGTCGAGGAATGTAGCGCGCGATCCGGCGCTCATCGTGCCGATCTGCACCGCGTATGCCACGTACTCATGGGCGTTTACGGGCAGTCGACCGGCGTCCGGTTGGTCGTGCAGAATGCCATGTGCGACCTCGTGAGCGATCAGGCTGCGCCAGACCTCGATCAGGGGCAGTCTCCTATAGGGGCTGTCGGGGCCGAGTTCCTCGCCGCATCGCGCGAGCGAGGTGATCTCGATGCGTCGCTGCGACGGTACGAACTGGCCAAGTGTGCGGGTGCCGCAGGGATGTAGGATCTCATCCACGGTCTGGATGGTCAGGCCGTGCTTCGGGCCGATCCCGCATCGCGAGAGGAAGGCAATCGCCGCGCCGGCGGCATCACACGCGACCGTCACGGGAGTGCCGCTCTCGGCACGTATCGTGACAGGTATCCCCGCGCACGCGAAATGCTCGGCAGCTTGGGCGGCGAGGCCGCCAATCGCCAGCATCGCTCCGCTCATCAGTGCCGGGGCGAAGCAAATCGAGTTCATGATTGCTCCCGAGCTTGCCGACGCGAGGTGCGTCCCAAACCGAATTGCGTTGATGAGCATCAATGCATTCCATGCCAATTGGTGCAATCAAGAACAGGCTTTGCCGGCGCTGTCCGTCGCCCCGCTTGCGGCGGGACTGGGCGGGGTGCGTGGCCGCGCTTCGCCACCATCGTCTGACGAGCGCCACTCGGGAGGATGCCATGAGCAAGAAGCCCGCAATGATGATCCTGATCGGCGCCATGCTGGCGGTTGTCGGGATGCCACGCGCCGCCGCCGCCGAGATGTCGTCGCTCGGCAAGCGCGAGTACGACTCGAGCTGTGCGTCCTGCCACGGCCCACTCGGCAAGGGTGACGGGCCGTTGTCGGGCTATCTCACACGGAAGGCGTCCGACCTCACGATGATCATGAGGAACAACAACGGCGTCTACCCGTTCACGCTGTTGAGCGAAATCGTCGACGGGCGCCAGTCGGTGGCGCTGCATGGATCCGGCGACATGCCCGTGTGGGGCAACGAGTACAACGCCAGAGCAATCGAGCATTACCGCGACTTCCCCGGCGCCTACGACGCCGAGTCATTCATCAAGGCGCGTGTGCTCGCGTTGGTGGAATACATCCACTCGCTACAGGCCAAGTGACGGCCTCTGCGGCTTGCCCTCGCCAACCCAGCCCGCTGGTCGCCCGTGACCGGCGGGCTCGTGCTATAGGAGGGGCTGGGACGAATCGGCGGCGACGGACGAGGAAGCGCCATGGAGCTCGTTACACTGGCCAAGAACCCGGTGCCGAGTGGGGCGATGGTCGGCGCGCTCAAGGGCTACGACGGCACCTGGCTCAGGACCGCGCGCTGGGAGGCGACGCGCGGGCCCCGGCGCGGCACCATCTGCCTGTTCCACGGTCGCGGCGAGTTCATCGAGAAATACTTCGAGACCATCGCCGACTTGCGCCGCCGCGGATTCGCGGTCGCGACCATGGACTGGCGCGGCCAGGGTGGCTCGGAGCGCAAGCTTAAGAACCCGAGGAAGGGCCACGTCAACGACTTCGCCGAGTACGACAAGGACCTGGTCCGGTTCATGAAGGAGATCGTGCTGCCGGACTGTCCGCCGCCCTACGTGGCGCTGGCCCACTCGATGGGCGGCAACGTGCTGATCCGCGGCGCGACCGCGCCCGGCTCCTGGTTCACCCGTATCGTCGCGCTGGCGCCGATGCTCGCCTTCAGCGAGGAGAAAGTGCGCTATCCCGCTGGCGTCGCCCGCGCCTACGCGGAGATCGGAGCCGTCACCGGGTTCGCCTCCGCCTACGTGCTCGGCGGCAGCGATCAGCCCGAGGAGGTGGTTGAGTTCGCCGGCAACCCGCTCACCTCCGACCGCGAGCGCTGGGCGCGCAACCGCTCGGTGATCGAGGCGGCGGAGTGGCTCGGGCTCGGCTCGCCGACGATCGGCTGGCTGCGCGCGGCCTATCGCAGCTGCCACCTGATCGCCGAGCCGACCTTTGCGCGCGACGTGAAGGTGCCGATGCTCCTCTTCGCCGCCGGAAGCGACCGCATCGTCTCGACGCGCTCGATCGAGGAGATCGGCGTGCGCCTCAAGGTCGGTAGCCAGATGCTGCTGGCCGGCTCCCGCCACGAGATCCTGCAAGAGGCCGAAAGTATAAGGCAGCGGTTCTGGGCCGCGTTCGACGCGTATCTCGGCGTGGAGGCCGCGGCGGCATAGGGGGCAAGAGCTCGGCGGTGGACGTCGAGCCGACAGGAGCGCCGGTCATCAGCGCCGAATTCGCCGGCAGTGGAGAAGGGGACCAACTCGCCATCGCTGAACATTCGCAACGGACTCGGGTCGAGCCCGCTGGCGGGAGTGTACCGTCCTTTTCCGCGCCGCGGACGTTTACCGAGCATCGTATCGTCAGAATGCCGCGGGCTGAACGGTATCCCGCGAGCGTGTCTTGACCGCTCGGCGACGGCCGTGCTTTGGATTGCGGCGGAGGTCGAACACTTGATCCGTTGGCGACATATCGTTGCGGGATTGGTCGTGCTCTCGCTGCTCGTTGCGCCGCTCGGCGCGGCGATGGCGGGGACGCACATGGCCGTTGCGAACGATGGGCCGGCGACGGTGTACCACGCGGCCGGGCACGCTGAGCCAAGCGACGCTCACCCGCCCGAAGCCGCTGCGGCAATGGACGATTGCCACAAGCCGCCGGCAGCTCACCACGATTGCCCGATTTGCGACAAGGGCGATGGCTGCGAGCCGGGCTGGTGCCTAGCCAAGTGCTTCAAGGTTTTCGGCGCCCTCGCCGAGCCGGTGCTCATCTGGCCGCGTCTCGTTGCCGCCGACGACACCGCGTCCGAGCCGGCGCGTGCCGACTGGCGCAGCCCACCGCGATCTCCCCCACCGCGAACCTGATTCATCGATGTCGGACCCGTGCGCGCACGGGCGATAGCGCATGGCCACCGGCCATGCGGTCCGAATATCAATGGAAAGGATCAGGATCATGAAATTGCAAGCTCTGGTCCGCGCGGGCCTCGCCGCGCTCGCGGTCGCCACTATGACCGCCAACGTCGCTGCCGGCGCGACCGACTACGCATTCGAGCCAGTAACGCCCGACGTCAAGAACGGCGCCGGCAGCGAGATCGCCGTGCGTCTCGTCCACAAGCCCTCCGGAAAGCCGGTGTCGGGAGCGGTGCTGTTTCGCACGCGGCTCGACATGGCGCCCGAAAACATGGCCGACATGACTGCCAAGCACGCGGCGATGCCATCGGCAGAGCCGGGCATCTATCGCTTCAAGGCCGACCTCACGATGGCCGGCGGCTGGGCGTTCCGCATCATGGCCAAGGTGCCGGGTGAGGCAGAGACCGTCGAGGGCACCGTGGTGCTCAAGGCCAAGGATTGAGGAGCGCGCCATGAGCAAGCTCCTCAACGCGGGGATCGCCGGTGCGGCAATCCTCGCTGCCGCAGCCGCCGGCTACCATCTCGGTGCCGGCGAGTGGCCCGGTCCGAGCGCATGGAAAGCGGCCGGCCACGAGGTGGCCGCCGCACCATCGCCGGCACGCGCCGAGCGCAACGTGCTTTACTGGCGGCATCCCGACAGCGACACCGAGTTCGCAGCCGAGCCGCGGAAGACGGACGACGGGCGCGACTATGTGCCCGTCTACGACGACGAGGAGGCGGACTTCGCCGCGGCGAGACCCGAGGCTCCGCCGAAGGGCGCCCGCGGGACGGCGAGGAAGATCCTCTTCTACCGCAATCCGATGGGGCTACCCGATACCTCGCCAGTGCCAAAGAAGGACTGGATGGGGATGGACTACATCCCCGTCTTCGAGGGCGAGGACGAGGATGCCGGCACCGTCAAGGTCTCGATCGCCAAGATGCAGCGGGCCGGCGTTCGCTCCGAGCCCGCCGCGATGCGCGGCCTCATGCGGCCCGTTCGCGCGCCCGGCGTCGCCAAGCCGGACGAGCGCACGCTCTACTCAGTGGCGCTCCGGGCCGACAGCTTCATAGAGCGCCTCTACGTCAACGAGACCGGGCGTCACGTCAAGAAGGGCGAGCCGCTGTTCCGCGTCTACAGTCCCGAGATGGTGAAGGTCCAGATCGACTACCGGATCTCGACCAGCGGCACCGGTGGCCGCGACGAGAAGGGCGCGCTGCAACGGCTGAGGAATCTGCAGATCCCCGAGCCCGTGCTCGACGAGCTCAAGCGCACGCGCGAGCCGGTGATCGCCTTCGACTGGCCGTCGCCGGTCGCGGGCGTCGTCATGCAGAAGAACGCCATCGAAGGCATGATGATGAAGACCGGAGACGAGGTGCTGCGCCTCGCGGACCTGTCGAGCATCTGGGTCGTCGCCGATGTCGCCGAGCAGGACATCGGCGAGGTCCGCATCGGATCGCCGGCGAAAGTGACGTTCCGCGCCTACCCGAACGAGGCGTTCGAGGGTCGCGTTACGTTCATCCTGCACGAGCTGGAGATGGCGACCCGTACCGCCAAGGTGCGGATCGAGGTCGCCAATCCCGATCACCGGATCAAGCACGAGATGTTCGCTGACGTGGAGATCAACGCCGGCGACGGCGAGCCACAGCGGCTGGCCGTCCCGACCTCGGCGCTGATCGACAGCGGCAGCCGGCAGGTGGTCATCATCGACCGCGGCGAGGGTCGTTTCGAGCCGAGGGCGGTGAAGGCCGGTGTGCGGGGCGACGGCTTTGTGGAAATTGCGGAAGGGATCGAGCCCGGCGAGAACGTCGTGGTCGCGGCAAACTTCCTCATCGATGCCGAGAGCAATCTGAAGGCGGCGCTCGCCGGTTTCACCGCCGATGCGGCCGGTAAGCCGCAGCACGGCAAGGGTCACGCGGCGGAGAAGCAGCCATGATCGCTCGCCTCATTCGCTGGTCGGCCTCCAATCTCGTGCTGATCCTGCTTGCGGCCGTACTGGCGACGGGCGCGGGGCTCTACGCCGTCACCAGGGTGCCGCTCGACGCGATCCCCGACCTCTCCGATACCCAGGTCATCATCTATACCGAGTACACCGGCCAGGCCCCGCAGGTGATCGAGGACCAGGTGACGTTCCCGCTCTCGACCGCCATGCTCTCGGTGCCGCGCTCGAAGGTGGTGCGCGGGTTCTCCTTCTTCGGCGTCTCGTTCGTCTACGTGATCTTCGAGGAGGGCACCGACGTCTACTGGGCGCGCAGCCGGGTGCTCGAGTATCTCTCGGCTGCGAGCCGCGCTCTGCCGCAAGGCGTGGTACCGACGCTCGGGCCCGACGCGACAGGTGTCGGCTGGGTCTACCAGTACGCGGTGATGGCCGAGAGGCGGAACCTCGCGGAGTTGCGGACGACGCAGGACTGGCAGATCCGCTTCGCCGTCGCCAAGGCCGAGGGCGTCGCCGAGGTGGCGAGCATCGGCGGCTTCGTGCGGCAGTATTCCGTCGTCGTCGATCCGCAGCGGATGCGGGCGTTCAACCTGTCGCTCGGCGCCGTGCGCAATGCGATCCGGGAGTCCAACATGGACGTCGGCGGCCGGGTCGTCGAGCTGGCCGAGACCGAGTTCATGGTGCGGGGACGGGGATACCTCAAGGGCATCGGCGATCTCGAGCAGATCGTGCTGAAGGCGGAGGCCGGCACACCCGTGCTGCTCAAGGACGTCGCCCGGGTGGAGCTCGCCCCCGACGAGCGGCGCGGGTTGACCGAGCTCAACGGCGAGGGCGAGGTGGTCTCTGGAATCGCCGTGCAGCGCTACGGGCAGAACGCGCTTTCGGTGATCGGCGGCATCAAGAACCGGCTCGCGGAGATCAAGGGCAGCCTCCCGGAAGGCACCGAGATCGTCCCGGTCTACGATCGCTCCGAGCTGATCGAACGCGCGATCGCCACACTCAAGACGACGCTGATCGAGGAGAGCCTGATCGTCGCGCTGGTCTGCTTCGTGTTCCTGCTGCATGCGCGCAGCGCGCTGGTCGCGATCATCACGCTGCCGCTCGGAATCCTCATCGCCTACGTCTGCATGTGGGCGCTCGGCATCTCCTCCAACATCATGAGCCTCGGCGGTATCGCAATCGCCATCGGTGCGATGATCGACGCCGCGATCGTCATGATCGAGAACGCGCACAAACATCTGGAGCGCGCGCGCGAAGGCAAGCCGAGGACCGAGATCCTGATCGAGGCCGCCTCGGAGGTCGGGCCATCGCTGTTCTTCTCCCTGCTCATCATCACCGTGTCGTTCCTGCCGATCTTCACCCTCGAAGCGCAGGAGGGGCTGATGTTCAAGCCGCTCGCGTGGACCAAGACGTTCGCGATGGCGGCCGCGGCGCTGCTCTCGGTCACGGTCGTGCCGGCGTTGATGGTCGTCTTCGTGCGCGGGCGCATCGTCCCGGAGCACAGAAACCCGATCAATCGCTTCCTCATCTGGATCTATGGCCCGGTCATCCACGGCGTGCTCAGGGCCAAGACGGTGACGATCCTCGCCGCCCTGGTCGTGCTCGCCCTGAGCGCGTGGCCGGCGATGAAGCTCGGCTCGGAGTTCATGCCCAACCTCAACGAGGGCACGCTCCTCTACATGCCGACGACGCTGCCGGGCCTCTCGATCACCAAGTCTGCGGAGCTGCTCCAGGTCCAGAACCGCATCATCAAGAGCTTCCCCGAGGTGGCGAGCGTGTTCGGCAAAGCCGGCCGCGCGGCGACCGCCACCGATCCGGCGCCGATCGAGATGTTCGAGACCGTGATCAACCTGAAACCCGAGAACCAGTGGCGGCCGGGGGTTACGACGGACAGCCTCGTGCAGGAGATGGACAGGGCTCTACAGTTCCCTGGCGTCTCGAACGCCTGGACGATGCCCATCAAGGCGCGCATCGACATGCTGGCGACCGGCATCCGCACGCCCGTCGGCGTCAAGGTGATCGGCCAGGACCTGAAGGTCATCGAGTCGCTGGCGCGCGAGATCGAGGCGGCGATCAAGACCGTGCCCGGCACGTCGAGCGCATTCGCCGAGCGCATCATCGGCGGCTACTATCTCGACATCGAGCCGGACCGGCGCGAGCTCGCCCGCTATGGGCTGATGATCGCCGACGTGCAGCAGGTGGTCGCCTCCGCGCTCGGCGCCGAGACCGTGACGACGACGGTCGAGGGCCGCGAGCGCTACGGCGTCAGCGTGCGCTATCCGCGCGACGTGCGCTCGGACCCGCAGGCGATCTCGCGCGAGGTGCTGGTGCCGCTGCCGAACGGCGCCTCGATCCCGCTCGGCCAGGTGGCCAAGGTCAAGCTCGTCCAAGGTCCGGCCTCGATCCGTACCGAGAATGCCCAGCTCGCCGCCTATATCTTCGTCGACGCACGCGAGCGTGACCTTGGCAGCTACGTAGCGGACGCCAAGAAGGCCGTCGCCGAGTCGGTCCGTTTCCCGCCCGGATACTTCGCGATCTGGAGTGGGCAGTTCGAATATTATGAACGGGCCAAGAAGCGCCTTGTCGTCGTCGTGCCGCTGACGCTCCTGCTCATCCTGTTGCTGCTCTACCTCAACTTCCGCCGCATGACGGAAACCTTGATCGTCATGCTGTCGCTGCCGTTCGCGCTCGTCGGCGGGCTGTGGTTCATGTGGTGGATGGGGTTCAACTTCTCGGTTGCCGTGGCAGTGGGGTTCATCGCCCTCGCCGGGGTCGCCGCCGAGACCGGCGTGGTCATGCTGATCTACCTCGATCATGCGCTCGAGGCGCGGCGCAAGAAGGCGGAAGCAGAGGGTCGCGCCTTTTCCAGCCACGATCTCAATGCCGCGATCATGGAGGGCGCCGTGGAGCGCGTCCGGCCGAAGATGATGACCGTCGTCGCGATCATGGCCGGCCTGCTGCCGATCCTGTGGAGCCATGGTACCGGCTCGGAGGTCATGCAGCGTATCGCCGTGCCGATGATCGGCGGCATGGTGTCATCGACAATTCTGACGCTCGTCGTGATCCCGGCGATCTATGCGGTAGTGAAAGGGTGGCGGCTCGCGGAGGATGTCCCGCGGCAGGCCCTTACGCCAGCGGCTGCTGCCTGATGCTCACCGAGCAGCACCCCTCGCCGTGCCCTGCTCGTACCGCCTGGATGGGCTGGCTGGGCACGTCGCCGTAGGAGCAGTAGACGCAGCAATCGCCCTTCTTCGGCTTGAGCGTCACGCCGCACCGGCCGCAGACGTGAATGTACTGGCACGCATCCGTCGGCATGGTGTGCGTGGAGCGATGACCACACTGCGGGCAGGTGATGGTCGATTGCAGCAGAAGCCCAGGCGACCCGCGCGAAGGAGCGAGAGTGTCGTTCATGCGAGCCACCTCCCCCAGACCGGCTCGCTCATGACGATCGCGAGCACCAACGCCCCGGCCCATAGAACGGGCCGGGCCCAGCCAGCCGAGGACGTCGGTGGGCAGGCTGCACCCTCACTTGCGACAGGCTGCCGCGCGTAGGCCATCCCGAAACCGGCGGAGAGCAAGACCAGTGCGGTCAGACGGAACGCGGCCTGGTAGGGCGCGAGCACGCCGAGATTGGACACGAGGGCGCTGCCGAGACCGAGCGAGCCGAGGGCGAGCGGCAGGACGCAGCACGTGGTGGCAGCGAGCGCTGCCGTTGCGCCGCCAGCCGCGAGCCATTTGATCATTTGTCCCCCCGTCGGGCTGGCGGTTACGGACGACTTACGGGCACAGCGGACAAGCGGCATAAACCGTCGCCGCGAAGCCCAACAGCATGGCCGCTGCGATCGATATGCGTGCGATCATTGCATTTCTCCTCGTGTTCAGGCTGGTACACGGTGGCCGGCGCGTCGCGATGGACATCCGGCCAAGACCAGAATAGGATCTGTAGCAACTACAGATGCAAGCCCAAACTCCACGCAGGCTCCCTTGCCACCACCTGCAGCTCCAGCGCCGCTTGCCATCGGCCGACTCGCCGATATGACGGGCGTTCACATCGAGACGATCCGTTACTATGAGAAGATCGGGATGCTCCCCAAGCCCGGTCGCACGGCGGGCGGCCATCGCAGCTACGCGCCGGAGCACGTCGCCAGGCTGAGCTTCATCCGCCGGGCACGCGAGCTCGGCTTCCCGCTAGAGGCGATCCGCGACCTGCTACGCCTGAACGAGCAAGGCGCCTGCTGCGAGAGGGCGCGAGACGTCACTGTCGCGCACCGCACCGACGTGCGCCGCAAGATCGCCGATCTCCGGAAGCTCGACCGGGCACTCTCCGCACTGATCGACGAATGCCAGCCGACCCGCTGGCCCCATTGCCCAATCATGGACGCGCTCACCGCAGACCCGGCGCGATAGACCGGCTCGCGTCCTGCAAGCAGGGCAAGATGCGCCCGATGTCCGGCGGGCCTTCGACGAGGTTGCTCACACTCATCTTGCTCCACCTGGGCATCCGCCGCACCCCTCGCCACCCGCGGCAGAGGCGCGCTCCTCCCGCGCGTGGTGAGGGGTGCGGAGAGGGCGCACGGGCAGCGCCGACGATGCCGCGCTTGCTCTTCTGTTGCGGCGCACCCAAAATGGCCCGCATGGGCGATCGACCACTGCACATTCTCATCATCGACGAAAGCCGCATCCGAGCCTCGATCATCGAGCAGGGGCTGCGCGAGGCTGGCCATACGCGTGTCACCTTGCTCGAGGAGGCGGCGCCGCTGATGCGCCGCATCGTCGAGATCGACCCCGACGTGGTGTTCATCGACCTCGAAAGCCCGAACCGCGACCAGCTCGAGCACATGTTCCAGGTCTCGCGGGCGCTCAAGAGGCCGGTCGCCATGTTCGTCGACAGCTCCGACCGCGCCTCGATCGAGGCGGCGATCGACGCCGGCGTGTCGGCCTACGTCGTCGACGGGCTGAAGAAAGAGCGCGTCAAGTCGATCCTCGACACCGCAGTCGGCCGCTTCAACGCGTTCAGTCGCCTGCAAGACGAGCTCGCCGAGGCCAAGGACGAGCTCGCCGCGCGCAAGTCGATCGATCGGGCCAAGGGCATTCTGATGCGCACGCGCGGGCTGTCAGAGGACGAGGCCTACGCATTGCTGCGCAGGACGGCCATGAACCAGGGGCGCAAGATCGCAGCGGTCGCCGAGAGCGTCGTCGTGGCGGCCTCGCTGCTCGGCGGAGGAGAGACGACATGATCACGCCCGGGAAGATGGAGCGAAAGCTCGACGAGGTTCGTATCGGCTTCATACCGCTCTCCGACGTGGCGCCGGTGGCAGTGGCCGCAGGGCTCGGATTCGCGGAGGAGGAAGGCCTGCGGGTGACGCTGCTGCGCGAGACCTCGTGGGCGACGCTGCGCGATCGGATGGCGGTCGGGACCATCGACGCCGCGCACATGCTGGCGCCGATGCCGATCGCGGCCAACCTCGGCCTCGGACCGCTGCCGATGTCGCTCGTCGTGCCGATGGCGCTCGGCTTCGGCGGCAACACGGTGACGGTGTCACGTGCGGTCTGGGAGGCTCTCGTGCGGCTCGGCGCGCCCGGCGATCTCGACGCGGCCGCGACCGCGACGGCGATGGCGCGGCTGGTCGCCGGTCGCCGCGCGCGAGGTGAGCCGCGACCTGTGCTCGGGATCGTGCATCACTACTCGGCGCACCACTACGAGCTTGCGTATTGGCTCGCGTCGGCGGGGGTGGAACCGGGGCGTGACGTGGAGCTCGTCGTCGTGCCGCCGTCGCTCATGGCGGCGGCGCTCGAGGCCCGCCAGCTCGATGGCTTCTGCGCCGGTGAGCCGTGGGGCAGCGTGGCCGTCGCCGAGGGCGCCGGGCACATCCTGACCACCAAGGCGCACATCTGGCGCTCGAGTCCGGAGAAGGTGCTCGCCGTGCGCAGGGACTGGGCGGAAGAGGACGCGGAGCGGCTGGCGCGGCTCGTCCGGGCCGTCTACAGGGCCGCGGTGTGGTGTGACGAGCCCGCGAACCGTGATCGCCTCGTCGACTACCTCGCCGGAGGCGAGCTGCTCGCGCAGCCGGCCGCGGTGGTGAGGCCGGGCATCGCCCGCGAGCTCGATCTCGGCGACGGTCTCAGGGCCAACGTTGCCGGCTTTCTCACCTTCGCCGAGCGGGCGGCGACGTTTCCCTGGGTCAGCCATGCGCTGTGGCTCTACACGCAGATGGTGCGCTGGCGGCAGGTCGGGTTCTCGGCGGCGTCGGCCGAGATCGCCGGCGCCACCTACCGGCCGGATCTCTACCGGGCTGCGCTGGCGCCGCTCGGAGTGGCGGTCCCTTCGGCCAGCTCCAAGGTCGAAGGTGCGCTGACGCGCGAGACGCCGGTCGGCACGGCCACCGGGCGGCTCACCATCGGACCCGACGGGTTCTTCGACGGCCGCATGTTCGATCCCGACCGTGTCGCCGAGTACCTGAGCGAGCATTGACGGGCGGCCCCAACGCGGACTTCGCAGATCGGTATGCGCCGCTTCAGGGGCACCCCGATGCTGCGCTGCACATCTGTTGAGCAATCGCACAACGCATAAGCGGCAGGGCCGCCGCCCCGCCCTCGATCGGGATCGACGCAGGACGCATAGCCAATTGAAATAGATGAGATTATTTCGCCACCGCGAAGCTGGCACGCATTCTGCAACACCCACTCTGCAAACTGTTATTCAAGCGGGCCGATGCCGGCTCGCTCCGAACCCGAGAACGGCCCGACGGAGGGCCCACGGCAACGCTGCCGACAGGGGACGAGGGGAGGCCGGACCGGCTGCCCCGCAAGTCCTTGTCGTGCAGCGTTTTTTGCATTCCCGGGCGGAGTGAGGCGGTGTGCGGTCCACGGCCGGCAGATCCTCGCAGCATCGCGAGGCCGATCCAACGAGGAGCACGAGAATGAGCATGAAGCAGCCGCGTCGCCCGCAGTCGATCGCCATCGATCGCCGCACGTTTCTCAAGCAGTCCGCGGCGACGGCGTCCACCGCGGCGCTGTTCTCGGCGATCAAGGCGGCATTCCCGGGTGGCGCTTTCGCGCAAGGCGCGGGGCCGGAGGTGAAGGGCACCAAGCTCGGCTACATCGCGCTGACCGACGCCGCGCCGCTCATCGTTGCCAAGGAGAAGGGCCTCTACGACAAGTACGGCCTGCCGGAGATGGAGATCCTGAAGCAGGCTTCGTGGGGCGCGACGCGTGACAACATGGCGCTCGGCACCAAGGCCAACGGCATCGACGGCGGCCACATCCTTTCGCCCAAGCCGTACCTCTACGGTACCGGCAAGGTGATGCAGAACAACCAGCCGCTGCCGATGTACACGCTGCTGCGCCTCAACGAGGACTGCCAGGGCCTGTCGGTCTCCAACGAGTACAAGGATCTGCCCGTCGGCACCGACGCCTCGCCGCTCAAGGAGGCGTTCGCCAAGAAGAAGGCGGCCGGAAAGGAGGTGAAGGTGGCGATGACCTTCCCCGGCGGCACGCACGATCTGTGGCTCCGCTACTGGCTCGCCGCCGGCGGCATCGATCCCGACAAGGACGTCTCGACCATCGTCGTGCCGCCGCCGCAGATGGTGGCCAACATGAAGGTCGGCAACATGGATGCGTTCTGCGTCGGCGAGCCGTGGAACGAGCAGCTCGTCAACCAGGACATCGGCTTCACCGCCGCCACCACGGGCGAAATCTGGTTCAAGCATCCGGAGAAGGTTCTCGGCATGCGCGCCGACTGGGTCGACGCCAATCCCAAGGCCGCGCTCGCGATCATGATGGCGACCATGGAGGCGCAACAGTGGTGCGAGAAGATGGAGAATAAGGAGGAGATGGCGACCATCATCGGCAAGCGGCAGTGGTTCAACGTGCCGGTGCCGGACATCATCGGCCGCATCAAGGGCGACATCAACTACGGCCGCGGAAAGGTCGCCAAAGGCACCAACCTGTTGATGAAGTTCTGGGGCGAGAAGGGCGAGGTCTCCTATCCGTGGAAAAGCCTCGATGCGTGGTTCGTTACCGAGAACATCCGCTGGGGCAAGTTCGAGCCGACGCTGGACATCAAGGCGCTCGTCGACAAGACCAACCGCTCGGACCTGTGGCTCGAGGCGGCGAAGACGCTCGGGCTCGCCAATCCGCCGTCGGGTGACAGCCGTGGGGTCGAGAAATTCTTCGACGGCAAGGTGTTCGATCCGGCCGATCCGATGGCCTACCTGAAGTCGCTCTCGATCAAGCGCGCGGTCGCCTGAGCGGACGCCGACCAAACAAGCGAGGACTCCTTCATGCAACACGTGACCACACGAGGGCCGCTCGTCGCGACCGCGGCCGGCGCGCTGCCGGCCTCGGTCGCCGCGCTGGTTGAAGGCGAGGCGGCGTCGCCGCCCGCCGTCACCGCGACGGCGAAGGGAGCCACTGCGGCGGCGCCTCCCGCTGCGGCGGGGGCGATGACGCGCATCTGGCGCGCCAAGGCCGATAGCCTGCTCGCCACCCTGCTGCCGCCGCTGGTCGTGCTGCTCGTCGGTCTGCTGTTCTGGGAGCTCGCCTGTGCCAGCCCGAAGTCGTCGCTGCCGTCGCCGTCGCGGATCTGGGCCGACGCCAAGGACCTGATCGTCGATCCGTTCTTCGTCGCCGGCCCGCAGGACATCGGCCTCGGCTGGCGGGTGCTGACGAGCTTGGGGCGCGTCGCGATCGGGTTCTCTATCGCGGCCGTGGTCGGCATCGCGCTCGGCGCGCTGGTCGGCCAGAGCCAGTGGGCGATGCGTGGGCTCGACCCGATCTTCCAGATCCTGCGCACGGTGCCGCCTCTCGCCTGGCTGCCGATCTCGCTCGCCGCGTTCCGCGATGCCAACCCGTCGGCAATCTTCGTGATCTTCATCACCGCGATCTGGCCGATCATCATCAATACCGCGGTGGGCATCCGCAACATCCCGCAGGACTACCGCAACGTCGCCGAGGTGTTGCGCTTGAACCAGCTCGAGTTCTTCTGGCGGATCATGGTGCCGTCGGCCGCGCCCTACATGTTCACCGGGCTCAGGATCGGCATCGGCCTCTCCTGGCTGGCGATCGTCGCCGCCGAAATGCTGACCGGCGGCGTCGGCATCGGCTTCTTCATCTGGGACGCGTGGAACTCCTCGCGGCTTTCCGACATCGTCGTCGCGCTCGTCTACATCGGCGCGGTCGGATTCCTGCTCGATCGCGTGGTTGCGTTCGTCGGCCGCGTCGCTACCCGCGGCACTGCGGAAGCCTGAGGAGGAACGGACATGATAGCTCCCGTAGACGCCATACCCCACTCGCAGCCGCGTGTGCTGCGCCAGGGCGCGAGCTTCCTCAAGCTCGACCACGTCGACAAGTCGTTCACCCGCGGCTCGGAGACGAGCGAGGTGCTGAAGAACATCAACCTCACCATCGACAAGGGCGAGTACGTCTCCATCATCGGCCACTCGGGCTGCGGAAAGTCGACGCTGCTCAATCTGGTCGCGGGCTTGACGCAGGTAACGCGCGGCGCGGTGCTGCTCGAGGACCAGGAGGTGAACGCGCCCGGCCCCGAGCGCGCGGTCGTGTTCCAGAACCACTCGCTGCTGCCGTGGCTGACCGTCTACGAGAACGTCAAGCTGGCGGTCGACAAGGTGTTCCGCGCCACGCGATCGCGCGCCGAGCGCCACGAGTGGGTGCTCGCCAACCTCGACCTCGTGCAAATGCGCCATGCCAAGGACAAGCGCCCGGCAGAGATCTCCGGCGGCATGAAGCAGCGCGTCGGCATTGCGCGTGCGCTCGCCATGGAGCCGAAGGTGCTGCTGCTCGACGAGCCGTTCGGCGCGCTCGACGCGCTGACGCGCGCGCATCTGCAGGACCAGGTCATGGAGATACACGCCCGGCTCGGCAACACGGTGATCATGATCACCCACGACGTCGACGAGGCGGTGCTGCTGTCCGACCGCATCGTGATGATGACCAACGGACCGTCGGCGCGGATCGGCGAGGTGCTGAACGTCGGCCTGCCGCGGCCGCGCAAGCGTCTCGAGCTCGTCGAGGATCCGACCTACACGCACGCACGGGCGGCGGTGCTCGCATTCCTCTATGCGCGCCATGCCGCGCCGAAGCTCGAGGCGGCGGAATGAGCAACGCAGCGACGGGGCTCCGGCGGGGAGGCGCGGCATGAGCAGGCAGAGACTTGTGGTGATCGGCAACGGCATGGCGCCGGGTCGGGCGCTGGAGCGGCTGATCGAGCTGGCTCCGGGTGCCTACGAGATTACGATCTTCAACGCCGAGCCGCGGGTGAACTACGACCGCATCATGCTGTCGCCCGTGCTCTCGGGCGAGAAGACGTTCGAGGAGATCGTGATCCACGGCGATGGCTGGTACGTCGCCAACGAGGTGATGCTCTACAAAGGGCACAGAATCGTCTCCATCGACCGGGCGGCGATGACGGTGACGTCCGACAAAGGCGTCAGCGTCGGCTACGACAAGCTGATCATTGCCACAGGCTCGCTGCCGATCGTCATTCCCGTGCCGGGGCACAAGCTGGCCGGCGTGCTGACCTATCGCGATCTCGACGACGTGCACGCGATGCTGCTGGCGGCGAAGCGCGGCGGCCGGGCGGTTGTAATCGGCGGCGGGCTGCTGGGCCTCGAGGCGGCGGCCGGCCTCAAGGAGCAGGGCATGGACGTGACCGTGCTCCACCTGATGCCGACGCTGATGGAGCGCCAGCTCGATCCGGCCGCCGGATACCTGCTGCAGAAGGCGGTCGAGGCGCGCGGCATCGAGGTCAGGACCAAGGCGAATACCAAGGCGATCCTCGGCAGCGATGCCGACATCGGCCCGCCCAAGGTACGCGCGGTTCTGCTCGAGGACGGGACCGAGATCGCAGCTGACATCGTCGTCATGGCGGTCGGCATCAGGCCGAATGGCGCGCTGGCGAAGGAGGCGGGGCTGGCGGTCAACCGCGGCATCGTCGTCTCGCCGTCGATGCAGACCAGTGATCCAGACATCTATGCGCTCGGCGAGTGCGTCGAGTTCGACGGCCAATCGTTCGGCCTTGTCGCGCCGCTCTACGAGATGGCCGGCGTGCTGGCGGCGCGCCTGGCCGGCGACAGCGTGGCGGCGTTCCAGCCGAGCGCGACCGCGACCAAGCTCAAGGTCACGGGCATCAACCTGTTCTCGGCGGGTGATTTCGCAGACGGGAAAGGCCGCGAGGAGATTGTGCTCCGCGACGCCGCGCGCAGCATCTACAAGCGCCTCGTCATCGAGGACGGCAAGCTGATCGGCGTCGTCATGTACGGCGACACGTCCGACGGTCCGTGGTTCTTCGATCTCGTCAAGCGCGGCGTCGACATCTCGGAGATGCGCGAGACGCTGATCTTCGGCCAGGGCTATGCGAGCGGGGTGCCGGCGGACCCTACGGCGGCCGTTGCAGCGTTGCCGGATGAGGCGGAGATCTGCGGCTGCAACGGCGTGTGCAAGGGTCGGATCGTCGCCGCGATCCGCGACAAGGGGCTCTCGACACTGGACGACGTGAGGGCGCACACCAAGGCGTCGGCGTCATGCGGATCGTGCACAGGTCTCGTCGAGCAGGTGATGCAGCTGACGCTCGGGGATGCCTACGAGCGGGCGGCGGTTGCGCCGATGTGTGGTTGCACGGACCTCGGCCACGACGACGTGCGCCGGCTGATCGTCGCCAAGTCTCTCAAGTCGATTCCCGCGCTGATGCAGGAGCTCGAGTGGAAGAGCTCCGGCGGATGCGCCAAGTGCCGACCGGCGCTCAACTACTATCTGCTCTGCACGTGGCCGGGCGAGTACACCGACGACAGCCAGTCGCGTTTCATCAACGAGCGCGTGCACGCCAACATCCAGAAGGACGGCCGCTTCTCGGTTGTCCCGAGGATGTGGGGCGGGCTCACCAGCGCGGCGGAGCTCAGAGCCATCGCCGACGTGGTCGACAAATTCGCCATCCCGACCGTCAAGGTGACCGGCGGCCAGCGCATCGATCTCCTGGGCGTCAAGAAGGAGGACCTGCCGGGCGTGTGGGCCGACCTGACGCGCGCCGGAATGGTGTCGGGCGCGGCCTACGCCAAGGGCCTGAGGACGGTGAAGACCTGCGTCGGCTCGGAGTGGTGCCGGTTCGGCACCCAGGACTCGACCGGGCTCGGCGTCAAGCTCGAGCGCTTCCTGTGGGGCTCGTGGACGCCGGCCAAGGTGAAGCTCGCGGTCTCGGGCTGTCCACGCAATTGTGCCGAGGCAACCTGCAAGGACGTCGGCGTCATTTGTGTCGATAGCGGCTACGAGATCCACATCGGCGGTGCCGCCGGCCTCGACATCAAGGGCACCAAGGTGCTCGGCCACAGCGCGAGCGAGGAGGAGACGATCGAGATCGTCGCCGCGGTCGTGCAGCTCTACCGCGAGCAGGGGCGCTACCTCGAGCGCATCTACAAGTGGATGGATCGCGTCGGGCTCGATTCGATCAAGGCGCAGGTGCTCGAGGATGCCGACAAGCGACGCGCCCTCGTCGAGCGCTTCGCATTCTCGCAGAGGCTCGCACAGGTCGATCCCTGGGCCGAGCGCAGCGCCGGCAAGGACGCGCACGAGTTCACGCCGATCAAGGACCTGACGATCGCGGAGGCCGCCGAATGACGATGATCGACAAGGCCTGGATCGATGTCGGCGCGCTGGACGAGATCCCGCGCCAGGGTGCGCGTGTGCTGAAGACCCGGCTCGGCTGCATCGCCCTGTTCCGCACCGCGGACGACGAGGTGTTCGCGCTCGACGACAAGTGCCCGCACAAGGGCGGGCCGCTGAGCCAGGGCATCGTGCACGGGCGCAAGGTGACGTGTCCGCTGCACAACTGGGTGATCGGTCTGGAGCAGGGCCTCGCGCAAGGCGCGGACGAGGGCAAGGTCAGGACCTATCCGGTGCGCACCGAGCGGGGCCGCATCCTGATCGACGCCGCGGTGCTGGCGAGC
>JBFMEX010000032.1:0-13913 GCA_040752215.1 Pseudomonadota bacterium
ACCCCACCCGCGGCGGCCGAGTTGACGAGCGCGGTCATCAGCAGCGGGGTCTCTCCGGCGGCGTCGGCGAAATCGCGCGCGGCCTGCTCGGATACCTTGTCGACCCGTGACACCGGCACCTTGTCGGAGCTGGAGAACACCACGACGACGTTGTCCGAAGGGGAGGAGGCGAGGCTCGGCCGGGCGCCGATGCTCTGCAGGGTCGTCGGGATCTCCGCGACGGTCATCAGGAAAAACACCGCTCCGTGCTTGGCCTTGCCGGCGATCTGGGCGACGCTCGGCACGGCGAGCCCTCGCGAGAGGAGGTCGGTGTCGCGGGTGATCTCGGCGTTGCCGGGCAGGAAGTAGGTCATGCCCGCGGCAGAGGCGCCATGGCCGGTCAGTACGATGATCGCGGCATGGGCGCCCTCGGCCTTCTGGGCGAAATCGCGCAAGGTTGCGCGGGCAACAGCATTGTTGGGGTTGGCCGAGACCGTGACGTCGAATCCGTGGCGTTTCAGCGCCTCGCCGATCTGATTGGCGTTCTTGGCCGTTATCGGAGATTTGTTGAGATGGGAGTATTCTTCGACCGCCATGATCAGTGCCACGCGGTCGGAGCCGGCATGTGCCGGAACGGGAGCGGCAACCCAAAGGCAAGCAAATATGAAAGCGACAGCCGCCGCTCTGATAGGATTGCTCCCCAGGGAACAGCGGCCGATGGCCGGGCGTGCACATTGGAGGGCGGTCGGATGGCGGCGCGGGTTCATGAGTTGGGCCTCTCGGTGCGACTACTGGCGAGCGAATGTCGGCGGCCGGGCCGTAGCCCTCGCTGATCGAATTTCTACGGCTAAGTGGAGGGAACGTCCATGGGACTGAGGCTGAAGTTCAACCTGATCCTGGCGTTGTGCTTTCTGATGGGCCTCCTCGCCTCGGGGCTGCTGTTCTACCGGTTCTCGAAAGAGAACGCGCTCGAGCAGCTGCACGCCCAGATCGGCGTGCTGAGGGCCCAGGCGCTGGCCGTGCGCCGCTACACCCAGGAGGAGATCCGGCCGCTGCTGAGCGACATGTCGGACGTGCAGTTCCTGCCGCAGACGGTGCCCTCGTTCTCGGCCCAGACCGCATTCGCCAACTTCCGCGACAGCTACCCGCAGTTCTACTACAAGGAGGCGGCGCTCAATCCGACCAATCCCTCCGATCTCGCCCAGCCGTGGGAGCGCACGCTGATCGAACAGCTGCGTGCCGACGCCTCGCTGAAGGAGGTCGTCGAGATCCGCGAGACCGACAAGGGCCGGCAGTACACGGTCGCGTTCCCGCTGCCGATCAAGAGCGAGGGCTGCCTCTCCTGCCACTCGACGCCGGAGAAGGCGCCGGCCTCGATGGTCGCGCTCTATGGCAAGAAGAACGGCTTCGGCTGGCAGCTCAACGAGATCATCGGCGCGCAAATCTTCTCCGTTCCGCTGGCGGTGGCCGAGCAGCAGACATGGGACAATCTCAAGCTGATGGTCGCCGCCATGAGCGCCATCTTCCTGGTGCTGCTGGCGCTCATCAACGCGCTGCTGAGCCGGATGGTCATCAATCCCGTGATGCGGATGGCGGAGGTCACCGAGCGCGTCAGCATGGGCGACAGCTCGCAGCCGGAGTTCGTGCATCCGGGCGCCGACGAGATCTCGACCCTCTCGCAATCTTTCAACCGGATGCGCCGCAGCCTCGACAACGCAATGAAAATGCTGGAAAATTGATCGGGCCGGCCCTGGCCCGCCGCAGGACAACAAATGAGCCCGCTCGAACCCAATGGCCCGTCGGTCGATCCGTCTGCCTCCGCCGCGGATGCTCCGATGCGTGTCGGGCGCTACCGGGTCGACGGGATCATCGGCCGCGGCGCAGTCGGCGTGGTCTATCGCGGTCACGACGAGCACATCGACCGGCCGGTGGCGTTGAAGACGATGCGCCTCGACGTGCTCGCCGAGGTCGAGGATCGCGCCGGTTTGCTGCGGCGGTTCGCGACCGAGGCGCGCTCGGCCGGACGCTGCCAGCACCCCAACATCGTCACCGTCTACGACTACGTCGAGCACGAGGGCGCGCCGTTCATCGTCATGGAGTACGTCGCCGCCGGCACGCTCGAGAACGTCACCCGCTCGCGCACTTTGCTGCCGCTCGGCCAAGTCGGGGAGATCATGGCGCAGCTGTTGTCGGCGCTCGATCACGCGCATGGCAAGGGTGTGGTGCATCGCGACGTGAAGCCGGCCAACATCCTGTGCCCGGCTGCGACCTCGATCAAGGTGACCGATTTCGGCGTCGCGCGGTTCGAGGACCTCGGGCTGACGCGGCACGGCGGCGCCGGAACGCTCGGCACGCCCAACTACATGTCGCCCGAGCAGTTCCTCGGCCGGCCGGTCGACGGCCGCTCGGACCTGTTCGCCGCTGGCGTCATCCTGTTCCAGCTGCTGACGGGTGCCAAGCCGTTCGTCGCCAACGACATCCCCGAGCTGATGCGCAAGCTGCTGAACGAGTGCCCGCCGTCGCTGTCGATGCTGCGGCCCGGGCTTTGGCCGCACCTCGACGACGTCGTGCAGCGGGCGCTCGCCCGCAACCCCACCGACCGCTACGCCAGCGCTGCGGAGTTCCTCCGCGCGCTCGATGCCGCGCTGGCCAAGGTGTCGGGCGAGCCTGCCGCCCCGCCGCTGGACCTCACCCGCATCTCGCAGCGTGGCGGCGGCGAGACAACCGAGGGCACGAAGGGTGATCTCAGCCGGACCATGGCCGAGAAGCTGACGCCGGAGACGCTGGTCGCGGTCGAGGAGGCGCTGGCGCGGTCGATCGGTCCGATCGCGCGGGTCGTCGTCAAGCGTGCCTCGCGGGAGGCGACGGACGCCGAGAAGCTGCTGACCTCGCTCGCCGGCCAGGTGGCGAGCGCGAGCGATGCCGAGCGGTTCCGCAAGGAGGCCGAGCGGGCATTGTTGGCGGACCAGGGCATCGCCGGAGCGCAGCTCGAGGCGGTGATCCCCGACAACGAGATCCGCCGGGCGACCGAGCTGCTGGTTCCGCTGATCGGGCCGGTCGCCAGGGTCGTCGCCGAGCGCGAGGCCAAGACCTCGATCGGCCGCGAGGACTACTACGAGCATCTCGCCCGTGCGATCCGCAACGAGGCCGAGCGCGCCCGCTTCCTGGCCGCGGCGCTGAAGCCGGCGCGCGGCAGCAAGGACTCCCGGTAGCGATGACCGCCCTGCCGCCAGAGTCGGATCGCCCTGGCGCCGGGCGCAAGCGTCGGCTCCGCGCCGCGCTCGCCGCCGACATTGCCAACTTCAGTGGCCGGGTGTCGGTCAGCGAGACGCGTGCGTTCGGCCATCTCTCGACCATCCTGAAGGTCGGTCGGGAGGAGCTCGACCGCCACGAGGGCGTGCTGATCGGCATGCCCGGCGACGGGCTGTTCGCGCTGTTCGAGAGTGCGGTCGATGCGGTGCATGCGGCGCTCGCCATGCAGCAGCGGCTCGCCATCGAGCCCAATCTCGGCGGCATGCGGCTCCGGATCGGCATCCATCTCGGCGAGGTGCTGTTCGACGGCGACCTGCCGTTCGGCGAGACTCTGAACATCGCCGCGCGGCTCGAAGGTCTCGCCGATCCGGGCGGCATCCTGGTCTCGGCGGCGGTCGTGGACGCGGTCTCGGCGCGTATCGCGGCCACGTTCGAGGATCGCGGCGTGCCGCAGCTGAAGAACATCCCGCGCAGAATAGTGACCTATAGCGTCAAGCCGGCCGAGAGCCTGCCGCCGGAGGCTGCCTCGGAGCCGGTGCTGGAGCCGCTCGATCACACCATGCAGTTCTCGCGCCGGATCGGCACCGCTCCAGGGGCACCAGCGGCGGGGCCGGTCGCCGCCGCACCCACCCCGGCGCCACCACCGGCGATGGTCGCCACGCCGACAGCGCCACCACAACCCTCACCACCAACATCGTCACCCCCATCGCCGGTACCCGTGCGTGCAATGCCGCCGGTGGCGCCGGCGCGCACCGCCGTACCGCCATCGCCCGAGCAGACTGCGGCGCTGACAGAGATGCTGGCCGTCCACCTCGGCCCGGTCGCCCGCGTCGTCGTCGCGCGCAAGGCGAAGGATGCGCCGACGCTGGGTGAACTCGTGGCGCGGCTGGAGGCGGAGGTCCCGGCCGCCGAGCGGATCGCCTTCCGCGGCCGCGTGCAGCGGATGCTCGGGATTTGATCGTTTGCAGGGACATGGTGGGCCCTGGCCTGGAAGGGACCCGCGCGTTCTTCGCCGGGCGATGATCCGACCACGTGTTCCGCCGGGAACCTTCGGGCCCGGCGATCCGACGTAGTCTCGTCTTCCATCGAGCCGGAGAGAGAGGGCCGCCCCAGGCGGCCCAGCCGACGTGCACGGGAGCGGGAGACGACGATGAAGCGCCTGATCGCAGCACTGGCTCTCGGCCTCGCCTGGGTGACGACACCCAGCCTCGCCGACGAGCTTGCGGACCGCATCGCCTGCAGCACGACCGTTCGTGCCTCGAGCACGGAAGCCTGCACCCGGCTGATCGAAGCCCGCGAGACCCCGCGCAAGGAGCGTTTCATGGCGCACTTCAACCGCGCCTGGAGCTACCGGCGGGCCGGCGACAACCAGCGAGCGCTCGCCGACCTCGATGCCGCAGCGGCGATCGACGATACCTACCCGAACCTGTTCATGACGCGCGCGATGGTGCGCGAGGCACTCGGCAACGACCGCGCCGCGCTGGCCGATCTCGATCGTTACGTCGCGCTCGCGCCCGGCGACTGGACCGGTTTCTACCGGCGTGCGATCGTTCATCGCCAGCGCAACGCGAGCAAGGAGGCGCTCGCCGACATCGCCAGAGCGGGCGATCTCAACCCCTACGAGAAGGCGCTGCCGCCGCTGCGCATCCTGGTGCTGTCGGACATGGGCCGCCAGGACGCGGCACGGAGCGAGGCCGACAAGCTGCTCGCCGCCCGTCGCAGCGATGCGCTCGGCAACTATGCACGTGCCGTGGTCATGCTGCGGATGGGACGGCGCGCGGATGCCGGCGCCAACCTCGACGCTGCGATCCAGGCGAGCCCGCTGTTCGCCGCCGCGCATGCGTTGAAGGGCGAGATCGCCGAGCTTGCCGGCGACCGCGACGGGGCCCGCGCAAGCTACGATGCGGCGCTCAGGATCGGCGGCCCCGACCTCGATGCAGAGACTGCGCGCGAGAAGGCGCGCCGGCGGATGGCGGCGCTCGGCGGCGGCAAGGCCGCTCCGGCGCTTGCCCTGCAATCGCAGCGGCAACCCCAAGCAATGGCGCAATCGCAACCGCAGGTGCCGGCCGCGGCGCGGGGCACGGGCGAGCCTGCTCCGGTCAAGCACTCGGGTAAGGGCGAGTGCCGTCGCTTCATCCCCTCGGTCGCGACCACCGTTGCCGTCAAGTGCGAGTGATCGCCTCGACGGCGAGGCGCGGCCGGAGCCATGGCGTGCCGCACATCGAGGTGGCGCCACAGCGCCGGATGCGACGTCCACACCGGGACGGCCGACGAAATTGAGCCACTTTTTCACTGTGACAGTCGTTTGACAGACCCTTATCCTGGGAAGTCATGCGAGATCAGTCGGTTGAAGGAGCCGGCGCGGCCCCGGCCGCGGACTCGGCGGAGGCAGGGATGGGCCGGATCGGGCCGCGCGGCGCGCTGAGGGTAGCGCTCGTGGTCGCGCTCGGCGTGCTTCTCTACTTCACGCGCGCCGAGGGCGGGCCGGCGAGCGTCGTGTTCGTCAGTCTCGTGACGCTGGCGATCGGCGCCGCATTCCTGCTGGCCACCCGCCGGCTGATGTTCTCGGCTGTCGCGGTCGCGGCGCTGGTCGGCCTCGTCGTCACCGCCTCGTCGATCAAGCGCCAGGCGATGGACATGGTGCTGCACGCCTACGACATCGTGTTCTATGCCGGTTCGTGGTCGACGCTCAGCTATTTGTGGAGCGACCATCGCGCGAGCGTGCTGTCGGTGCTGGCGGCCATCGTCGTGGCGCTCGTGGCGCTGGTCGTGGCCTACCGTCTCGATGCCACGCGCGTGGCGCGGCGCGGTGCGGCGGTGGCGCTTGTCGTCTTCGCGAGCGCAGGCCTCGCCGCGAGCTTCGTCAAGGGTGAGCGCCGCCATACACAATTCTATTGGGAGGACCTGTTCGTCTCCTCGTTCTACGTCTCGTGGCGGGAGACGATCGAGACACTGTGGCGCGGCCAGCTGATCGAGGCGGCGGAGGCCTCGCGGGGGCCGGCGCTCGCCGCCGCGGCGGCCTGCAGCACGCCGTCGAAGCCGCCGCACATCATCCTGATCCATCAGGAATCGATCGTGCAGCCGGAGCTGTTCGCGACCCTCGACTACGACAAGTCGCTCGACGCGCACTTCAGGTCGTTCGACGGCCAGACCCGGCGGATGCGGGTCGAGACCTATGGCGGCGCCTCGTGGCTGACCGAGTTCTCGATCCTCGCCGGCGTGTCGACCTACTCGTTCGGCGGCATGCGCCCGTTCGTGCAGTCGCTGATGCAGGGCCGCGTGCGCGACACGCTCCCGCAGGCGCTGCAGCGCTGCGGCTATCGCAACGTCGTGTTCTATCCGATGCTTCGGAACTTCGTCTCCAACAACAAGTTCTATAAGGCGATCGCGCTCGAGGAGGTGTTCGACCTCAAGGACCAGGGCGCCAGGACGGTCAACGAGCGTGACCGGTTCTATTACGCCAACGCGCTCGACGAGATCGGCCGCCACGTCGTCCGCTCCGGCCGGCCGATGTTCACCTTCATCCAGACGATGGCCGCGCACTCGCCCTACACCTACACCTACCGGCCGGAGGAGAAGGTGGCCGGCGGCGGGCCGGGCACCGATCCCGAGATGCACGAGTATCTGCGGCGGCTCGCCATGGCGCGCGACGACTACGTGTACCTCGAGTCCGAGCTCGCTCGGCGCTTTCCGGGTGAGCGCTTCGTGATCGTGCACTACGGCGACCATCAGCCGGTGGCGACGCGCAAGCTGCTCGGCCAGGACGTGGCCTCGGAGGCCGAGGACGTGGCGCTCGCCGAGGACTCGCCCGGCTTCGTCACCTACTACGCCGTGCGCGGCATCAACTACACCCCACCCCTGCCCGCCGAGACTGAGATGCTCGACGTGCCCTATCTCGGACTCGCGGTGCTGGAGGCGGCGCGGCTGCCGCTGTCGGACTCGTTTGGCGAGCGGGCGCGGCTCCGGGAGGTCTGCGGCGGGCGCTACCACGGTTGCGCCAAGTCGGACGAGATCCTGGCCTTCCATCGAAGGTTGATAGATTCGGGGTTGATCGACATCCACTGAACGGCCTTCCCGGCGTCGGTGAAGTTGCTGAATTCCATATAAAATCGCGGAAAAGTGTGGAAATTTCGCTCGACTTTCCGCGCCGCCGTGATGACGGCGCCTTAACCTCCATCGCCTATGGTCACAATCACAAGTTGTAATCTGCCGATGTGAGTGCCGACCATGACCCGACAATCCGACCTGATGGAGATGCACCCGCCGGCGCGCCAGCTCGGCTCGCCGGGGGGACCGACAGCGCCCATTGTGGCCGATCCGCTGATCGAGGCAATGGTTTGCGAGGTGCATACGGCGGCGCTCTACTGCGCGGTGCTGGCGAGTGCGGTCAATGCCATTGGCCGCTCCGGGCGCGGCAGCGAACCGAGCGAGCTCTTGGCCATGATGCCGAACGACAGCGCGTTCCAGCTGGCCAACACTCGCTGGTTTCTGGATGCCGGCGTGTCGCCGCTGGTCCTGCTCTCGGTGCACGACTTCATGTCGGAGCTCGAGCCGGCACGGGCAGTGATGCAGCGCTATGCGGTCGACGCCGCAGTGCTGAGCCTCGAGCGGGTGCAGGTGCTGCACCGGCTGTTGCTGATGGATACCTGGCGGCGGCTGACGCGCATGGCGGTCGAGGCGATCGATCGCCTGGATCTCGATCTCGCCGGGCGACTGCCGTCGTTCTACTCCGAGACGACCTGCAAGCTGCGGGACCTGCTGCTCGCGGCGGAAGCCGGAGGCAGCCCGTGCATCGACGAGGACGGACACCTCTTCGTGCCGGCGCTGCCGCAGCGGCGGCGCTCCTCGCGGCGGACGCTATTGCAGAACTGCATGCTCACCTGTCGCGGGCGGATGCATCGCGCGTTCGCACAGAACATTTCGGCCGGCGGCCTCGGCCTGTCGCGGGTACCGGTGCTGATCCGCGACGAGCCGCTGATCGTCGAGTTGCGCAACGGGCGGCGGTTCACCGGCAGCGTCGTGTGGAGCAGCGACTCGTTCGCCGGCATGCGGTTCACGGTGCCGCTTTCGCCGCGCGACCCGATCCTGCAGGGATGAGCGGCGGGCTGAAACGCCGGCAAAGAGCGACGCCCAGCAGAACGAGCACGCCGCCCGCGATCTGGATCGCGCCGAGTCCCTCGCCGAGCACGATCCAGGCGCCGAGCGCGGCAACCAGCGGCTGCAGCAACAGTGTCGTCGAGGAGGCGGCCGGCAACGCCTTCAGCGCATAGGCGATGAGCCCCTGTCCGGCGGCGTGGGTCAACCACGCCAGCGCCAGCAGCACGGCGACACCGTCGAGCGTGGTCGGCACGAGACTGTCGCCTGCCGCCAGCACGACAGGCGCGAGGCAGACGGTGCAGGCAAGTGTGGTCCAGGTCATGATGGCGAGCGTGCCGTGATGACGGCGCAGCCGGTTGACGGACAGCAGGTAGCCGCCATAGCTCGCCCCCGCCGCAAGCGCGAGCGCATCGCCGAGCAAGCCGATCGCGGCCAGCTCGGCATGCGATCCGGCCAGCAGCGCCACGCCCAGCAGTGCGACGGCGAGGCTCGCCAGGAACGGTGGCGACAGGCGCTCGCCATAAAGCCCCCACGCGGCGAGGCTGGCGAACACGGGGGCAAAATTCAGCAGCAGAACGGAGTTGGCGACGGTCGTGTAGGAGAGCGACCAGTGGAAGCAGACGAGATCGAGTGCGAACAGCGCGCCGCCGAGCGCCATCGCGCCATGGGTCCAGGCGGGCGGCGTTTCGGTAGTGCGGGCGCCGGCCGGCGGCCCCATCAGCGCCATCGCCAGCATCAGCACCGGCACGGCGAGCGCGACCCGGTGGAATGCGGTCGCGTTCGGAGACAGCTCGCTCAATCGGATCAGGATGGGCGAGGAGCCGATCATCACGGCGCCGGCAACGATGGCGAGCGCCGCAGTGTTGGCGGCGCGTCGAGGCACGGCGCTCATGGGCTTCCTCAGAACGATCGCCGGCGTGCGTGAGGCTGCCCGGCGCGGTGACGGGATGGTGGTTCAATCGTGGCGCGACGGCAAGCGCGGCGTCGAGAATCGGCGCCGGCGTCCTTGGCGGCGTCGATTGGGCAATAGACCGAAGCAGATTTACGTTGGTGCGGCATGCGGCGAGTGTCAGGATGCGGTCGCGGATGCCTCCGGCAGTTGTGTCGGGCTGCTGTCATGCGCCGCCAAGGAACCAGAGCACTTTCCGGGAAGGACCAGCATGATCGGGCATGACCAGCAGTCCGCCGGCGCGGGCGCGCCGGACAAGCGCAGCGAGGCGCGTTTGCAGCTGCACAGCATGCTGCAGTGGCTGGCGCGGCTCGCCAACAGCTACGTCGATGCGGATCCGGCGGGGCGCCATCTCACGCTACTATGGGACGGCGATCGCCACGCCTTCGCTACGCGCGCGTTCCATGGCGGTCTCACCGTCGAGCTGAGGCTGCCCTCGCTCGAGATGCAGTTCCTCGAGAACGGCGTGCTGTCGCCGCACGTGCTCGATGTGGAGGGGCGCTCACCGGCAGAGGTGGAGGCGTGGGTCTTGGTTGAGCTCCTGCATCGCGGCGTCGACCGCTCGCGCTTTTCCAAGCAGCTGCCCTACGGATCGGCCAAGCTGATGCACGGCGACGCGCGTCAGTTCTCGCCCGACAGCCACGAGGTGGAGCTCGCCGAGCTCGCAACCTGGCTCGACACCGCCGCGGGCGTGCTCGAGCAGCTTGCGAGCAGGCTCAGGGCGGCCGGTCAATCGGTCGACGGCGAGATCCGCTGCTGGCCCGAGCAGCTGCACCTCGCGATTGCGGTAGCGCTCGAGCCGGGGAGCGCGAGCGAGGCGCTGCGCGTCGGCCTGTCGGCCGGTGACGACAAGACCGCCGAACCGCATTTCCTGGTCATCGCAGAGCGGACCCGCAGCGCCAGCACCATGCTGCCGAACAGCGTGCTGCCGGCGAGCAGGATCGCCGCCTCGGGCATGAGCAGCGACGACATCGTCGCCTTCCTCGAGCAGATGATCGACGCCAGCCGGAGGAAGCTGGCGCATTAGGCAAGCCTGCCTCGAATCACCAGCGGCTGGTCCAGATCACGGCATCCACTCCGGCGCGAGTGTGGTGATCGAGAAGTCCGCTACAGACGTCTCGATCACCACACCAGGCGATGGCCACGATCCCGATCCGCACTCCCGCCGGCGGGGGTGGTGCCGTCGGCATGATCAGCATGACGTGCCTGACGTTCGCCTATCGTGCGCTTTGGCCACCGCCAGTGGGCTCGCCGGCGCCGTCCCCCTCGCGCTGAATGGCACGCCAGCCGATGTCCTTGCGGCAGAACCCCTCGGGCCAGTCGATCCGCGCAATCGCCGCGTAGGCACGCGCCTGCGCCTCGGCGACGTTTCTGCCGCGCGCCGTGACGTTCAGCACCCGCCCGCCGTCGGCCAGCAGCCGGTCGCCCGCGCGCCGCGTGCCGGCATGGAACACCTGGACCCCCTCGATCTCCTCCGCCGCAGCGAGGCCCTTGATCTCGGTCCCCTTGAGCGGCGTGCCGGGATAGCCTCGCGCCGCCATCACCACCGTCAGCGCCGGCTCTGCGCTCCAGCGCACCTGCGTTTCGGCGAGGCGCCCTTCGGCCGTCGCCTCCAGCAGCTCGAGCAGGTCGCTCTCGAGCCGCATCATCAGCACCTGGCATTCGGGATCGCCGAAGCGGACGTTGTACTCGATCAGCTGCGGCCCTTCGCTGGTGATCATCAGGCCGGCGAACAGCACGCCCTTGAATGGCGTGCCGCGTGCGGCAAGGCCGCGGATGGTCGGCGCGACGATCTCATGAAGCGTGCGCTCGACCATCTCGTCGGTCATCACCGGCGCCGGCGAGTAGGCGCCCATGCCGCCGGTATTCGGCCCCGTATCGCCATCGCCGACGCGCTTGTGGTCCTGGGCGGAGGCGAGCGCGACGACGTCCTTGCCGTCGGAAAGGGCGAAGAAGCTCGCCTCCTCGCCGTCGAGGAACGCCTCGATCACCACCTCCGATCCCGCCGCCCCGAACGCGCCGGCGAAGCAGGCCTCGATCGCCGCCTCGGCCTCGGCACGGGTGGTGGCGATCGTCACGCCCTTGCCGGCGGCGAGCCCGTCGGCCTTGACGACGATCGGCAGAGTCTGTCGTGCAACATAGGCTCTTGCCGTAGCGGCGTCGGTAAAGCGGCCGTAGGCGCCGGTCGGGATGGCGAGATCGCGGCAGAGATCCTTGGTGAAGCCCTTCGAGCCTTCGAGCTGGGCCGCCGCCTTGCTCGGCCCGAAGTGGCGGATTCCGGCCGCGGCGAGATCGTCGGCGAGGCCCGCGACCAGCGGTGCCTCCGGGCCGATCACCACGAGGCCGATGGCGTTGACCCGGCAGAATGAGACCACCACCGCATGGTCCGTCACGTCGAGGCTGACGCAGGTCGCGACCTCCGCGATGCCGGCATTGCCCGGCGCGCAATAGAGTGTTCCGAGCCGCGGCGACTGGCGCAGTTTCCAGGCCAGCGCATGCTCGCGGCCACCCGATCCGATGAGGAGCACGTTCATGGGCGGGGGAAGTGCACGAGGCGGCAGCGCACGTCAAGCGCACGCGCTATCGGCTTTCCGAGGCCGTATCCCTGTGAGAAAGGCGGGCCAGTGTCGTTCAGATCGCGAAATTCGTTCGCCGCCCGCTGCCGAATGAGACGAATTTCGCGATCTCGACACTAGAGGAGAATGGTGCTGCCATCGGGCTTCTTCACGTAGACGGCCGTGGGGCCGAGGAGGCGCTTGCCGATGCCAGCGATCTCACGAATGCTGTCGTAGCTGCCGGAGACCATCAGGATCGCGACCTCCTCCTTGATGATCTTGTTGGATGGATCGATCCAGCCTCCTTTCCCGCGATGGATGGTGAAGCCGCCACAGAGCTTCAAAGACGCGTCCTCGAGAGCGGCAATCGCAATCGCGATATCGACATCGGTGTTCGGCGTGCCGTCGGCCTTGGGCCCGAGGCCGAACACGAGAGTGTACTCGGTGTTGCTCATGACGGCGGCCTTCAAGCCTCGCGATGACGCTGGAATGCGCCGAGCCGAACGCGTGGTCCCCGCTCGCGACGTGATGGCCGCCCTCGAGGCGGCCATCCAGGGTCGGCGGGCTCAGCGGATCGAGCTTGTTGCCTCTGGATGTCCGGGTCAAGCGCGAGCAATGCCGAGCCCCACCTGCTGGTGCTGCTACCTCTCGACCCGAAGCGCGAGACCTCTGCGCTGTTCGTCAACGCCCAGGAGCTGGAGACCCGGGCCATCGCCAAGCCGATCGCCGCACTGTTCGGCCTTACCCCACGGGAGCTGACCATCCTGCTGCCGATGCTCGAGGGCAAGACCATCGAGGAGATCGCCGAGGGCCTCGGCATCTCGCTGGCGACCGCCCGGCTGCATCTCGCACGACCGTTTGCCAAGACCCGCACCGGCCGGCAGGCCGATCTCGTGCAGAAGGTCATGAGTGCGCTGCCGCCCGTTCGCAGTCGAGCTTCGGCTTCAGCTTCACTCAGCCGGGGTCGCGCTGCGCCCTCACCCGGTCGAGGCGCAGCCGGTGACGCGCGTCGGTCAGCAGATGCACGCCGCCGATGCCCGCCGCCACCACCGCCAGCGCGGTCGCCCCCGCGATCAGGAACATGATCAGGATCTGGTATTTCGTCGCCTCCACCGGATCGACGCCCGAGAGGATCTGACCGGTCATCATGCCGGGCAGCGAGACGATGCCGGAGGCGGCCATGGCGTTGAGGATCGGCATCATCCCGGTTCGGAGACTGCCGCGGAGCGGCCCCGACAGCGCTTCCAGCCGCGATTGTCCGAGCGCGAGCCGCGCCTCGATCGCCGCCCGCTCGCGCCCCGCCGCCTCGGTCATCGTGTCGAGCACCAGGCTCATCCCGGTCAGCGCGTTGCCGAGCACCATGCCGAGGATCGGCAGCACGTACTGCGGCGCATGGAGCGGTTCCGGGCGGATCGCCGCCAGCATCGCGAAGGCGGTCGCGACGAGCCCGACCGTCAACAGCGTCGAGGTGCCGAGCAGCAATGTGCCGGGTCCCTCGATCCGCCGGTGCTGCCGGCCGACGACCTCGAGCCCGGCGGCGGCGACCATGACCAGCGACAGGGCGACCGTCCACCACGGCGAGGTCGCGGCGAAGATCCACCTCAACACCAGCCCGATCAGCGTCAGCTGCGCCACCATGCGTAGGGCTGCCACGACGAGCGTGCGCTCGAGCCCCAGCCGGAACAGCCAGCTGAGCACGCCGTTGACGAGGATCAGCGAGGCCGCCAGCACAAGATCGAGCGTCGAGAGTGCGACCGGGCTCATGGCGCATGAGCCTCGGACCGGCCGCCGCCGCCGGTGGTCGCTTTGGCCGGCGGCGCGAGCTGCAGCCGCGCATCGGCGAGGCGGGCGATCTGCGCCGGATCGTGGCTGACCAGCAGCACCGAGCGCCCGGACAGCGCGAGGAAGCGGATCAGTTCCTCGAGCAGTGCGGCATTGCCGGCATCGAGCGCTGCCGTTGGCTCGTCGAGCAGCAGCACGCGCGGCTCGTCGGCGATGGCGCGGATCAGCGCGAGGCGCTGGCGCTCGCCGGTCGAGAGCTCGGCGATGGCTCGGTCGGCGATCTGCGGCGCGAGGCCGAG
>JBFMEX010000033.1:0-79745 GCA_040752215.1 Pseudomonadota bacterium
CTTGGCGTCCCGGCGCGTGAGAACGTTTCGATCCACGCCCGCGTGCGAGCGGGCGACGTCCATCGTCAACTGCACGAACTGGGCTTGGTACCTGTTTCGATCCACGCCCGCGTGCGAGCGGGCGACGGCCGACGCACACATGCGGCGCAAGCAATGCGGGAGTTTCGATCCACGCCCGCGTGCGAGCGGGCGACATGGCCGGCGTCCGACTTTGCCCGGATCTGGTCCGGTTTCGATCCACGCCCGCGTGCGAGCGGGCGACCCCCGAGCTCGTGCTCGCCGGAGCGCCCGTCCGCCTTGTTTCGATCCACGCCCGCGTGCGAGCGGGCGACGATCAGCGCCGCGCCCGTGGTCCCAACCGCGCAGGTTTCGATCCACGCCCGCGTGCGAGCGGGCGACCATCGCGCCTGTCTATCACGATGTCAAAGAACACGAAATACCGTTGGGCTCGCGAACCCACGCGGCCGTTGTCTGCGAAGGCCACCACTTCAAGGTGCTTTCGGCGCAAGTTAATGGCAGGGCGCCGATTTTGTCGAGTGCGAACCGCCGGGAGAATGAGCGGACGCTACCTGTTCGCGAGCTTGCGACCGCTTCAAATGAGCAGGGTGCCATCGAGATCGAGAGCGGGCTTGGCCCCGACATGCTCGACGCGATGCTTCCAGTTCGCGCCAAGTAGGTAGAAGCGGAGGCTATCCGCGTCCGGGTCGATTTCCTTGAGCAGGCGTGCTCGCAGCTTGACCCACTGCGCCGGCTCGAGCTCACATTCAAAGACAGAGTATTGCACGCGCTGGCCGTAGTCGCGGCACGCACGTGCAACGCGGCGCAGACGGCGCTTGCCGCCATTACTTTCGGTCGAAACGTCGTAGGTGATGAGCACCATCATGGCCGAGGCTATTTCCAGATGAAGGGTGGATAAGCGTCGAGATCGCCTCGCAAGTGGCGCGCCAGCAGCTGCGCCTGACAGAACCAGAGCAGCCCCATCGTCACCTTCTCGCCGAGGAACGCATGCTGGATCTCGTCGCGCTTGCGCTCCTGGTAGGCGGTGACGACCAGCTTGCGTCCATCGTCTGAGAGAAGCGTCGCGCCATTCTCCAGACGCCGGAAGGCACTTTCGCCGAGCTGCCGGCGATTGATCAGCGACAGCGCAAGCCGGTCGGCGAAGAAGGGCCTGAACTCCTCGACGAGATCGAGCGCCAGGGACGGGCGGCCTGGCCGGTCTGCGTGCAAATAGCCGACCGCCGGATCGAGTCCATTGGCCTCGAGTGCAGACCGCACATCCGTCGTCAGCAATACGTAGACAAAGGAGAGCAGTGCATTGATCGGATCCATGGGGGGACGTCGGCTGCGCCCCGAAAATGCGAACCGGGGCTTTTCGCCGCGGACGAGGTGATCGAAGACAGCGAAATAGGTCTGTCCGGCCTCGCCTTCCGCACCTCGGAGCGCGTCGATATCGAGCGGCAACTCGAGGCGGCGGACGATATGGCGCAAGCGCTCCGACGCCGCAGAGACCGCGGCGCGCGCCTCGGCCGGCATGCTGTCGCCGTGATCACGCAGCGCCCGTTCTAGGACCGCCCGCTGATTGAGGATCTTGCCGGCGAGTATCGATCTCACGATGCCGGATTGGCGCGTCGGGTCGTCTGCCCAACGGTACTGCGTGCGCCGCAACAGGACGTTGCCCGAAACGGGGCCTTCGACGCGAGCCAGGAAGCGACCATTCTCCGTCAAGTGTGTGATGCGGATGCCGGCCTCGGAGGCGGCACCCATGAGGGGAGCACTTACCGACACCTGGCCGAAGCAGACAACGGCACCGACAGTGTGCATGGGCACGCGTCCGCGCTCGGAACCATCCACGGATACGACGATGTTCTCGCCGTCCTTGCTGACCCAGGCACCTTGGGTGCTGACGTAGAGCGTGTTGAGATGGCGGCGGATGGCTCACTCCATGGCGATCTGATGCGCCAGCCAAGCGGAGGCTGGCTCGGGCCGTTGCAGGCGTCGGGGCTGACACAGCTCGAGCAGCGAGCAGTTGCCGCACTTGCGCTTCTCGAATGTGGGAAGAGGCGTCTTGCCTTCGGAGATCAAGCGGCGAGCGGCCATGGCAACGTCCGTGGTGAGCTGTCGCAGCGCCGCATCGAGCAAGACCGGTACGCGACGACGGGTCTCGCCATAGAACAGGGCGCCGTCTTCGAGGGTAACACCAAACATTTCCTCGAGGGCCATAGCCTGGGCGCACAATTGCACTTCGTCCGCTCGGTGGGCCTTCGGCTTGCCGCGCTTGTACTCGACCGGGAACGGCCGCCAGCGTCCGTCCGCGCCCTGGTGCAATTCCACCAGATCAGCCACGCCTGAAACGCCGAGCCGCCGCGAGACGAGCGGCATGGCGGTGACGACGCGCACGCCGCGACGCTTCTCCGTCCCGATCTCCGATGTCGCCTCGTGAAGAACGCGCCCCTCGGCGGTGAAGCGGTTCTCCGACCACAGCTGCTCGACGTGGATCAGCGCGCACTGGCGCGGGCAGTAAAGGTAATGCTGCAGCGCCGAGAGCGCGATGAGATCGTCGTCGCCAGAGGCCTGCCCGGTCACTCTATCCATTCCTCGACCACCACTCCCCTCGGCATGTCCTTTGTGTCGAGTCGAACGTCGTAGTGGGAAAAGCTGCGCGCAGGCGGCCAGTTGTCGGTGCGCTTATCGCCGACGGGCGCACTGGCGCCGTCGTGCACGCGGAGCACGCTGACGCGCTCGAACAGTTTGTGTGCCGGGGCATTGCCAAGATCGCCTTCGTGCCTGAAGGCGATGCAGCGCCGTGCTGCCATCTCGCCGCGGGCCGCTGAGCGGTCGATGTCGTACATGCCGTTCAGCGCCTCCTTCAGCAGATCGAGGTCGGCGGTCGAGAACCCCGTCTTCTGGGCGAGCTTGGCGTTGACGTAGCCATGCACGCGATAGAGGCCATAGGGAACGATATGCTTGCGACCCATGGAGCGGTTGTCGCCGCGCTTGTCGTCGTCGGCGCCTTCGCTCCGCTCCTTCTTCTCCGCCTTGTTGGTGGCAGCCATTCGCGTGATGGAAATCTCCAGCGGCATGATTGGCTCGACGGAGCGACCGAACGTGAACTGCAGCGGTCCGCGAACTTGCCCGCAGTTGATCCCGGTGCCCATGACGGCGCCGAAGGCGCGGATATCGAAGAAATTCGCACACATCCACGCCCGCAGCTGCGCGGCCTCGGCATCATCCTTCGGTGAGAGGCTTTTCGCATTCGCGACTTTTGGGTCGTCCTTGCGAACCACCTTATAGGCTTCGCGATGCTGCTCGTTGAGGATCGCGTTCTCCACGACGTAGATCGGCTGGCCCTTTTCCGCGACGTAGTTGCGGATCTTGCGTTTTATGGACACGTCGGAGACGAGGCCCTGACTGGTCTCCGGATCCATGCGCGGCAGTTTGCCGGCATCGGGGTCGCCGTTCGGATTGCCGTTCATTACGTCGAAAAACAGGATGAAATCGTAGCGGTTGGAAAGGGGGGTCATTGCTCGGTGTCCTCGGTATCGTTGCGGTCGGTCGTGGCGTCCTCGGATTTCGTGTAGAGCGCCTGCATCTGGTGGTAATAGCCAACGAAGAAGCGGCCCTGGTCCTCGAGCCGGAGCGCGGTCGGGAACGGCATCTCGCCGCCGAAGCGGCCGAGGATCTGCGAGACGGCCTTGGCGGCCTTGACGCCAGCGCCACGCCTATTGCCGTCGCCTTTGCCAAGCGCAGAGGCATTGTGCTCGTAGCCTCGCATCAGGATCGGAAACACCCGGCGCGGCGTCGCCGAAGCCGCTCCGATAAATTTGTCGCGGATAGTTGCATTGCGATCTGCAACGCTTCTTTCCGCATACTCGTAGACGGCGAACAGGCGGCCCAGATTGTAAGCGCCGTCGCTACTTTCAGTGTCGAGTGCCACGGGAAAGTCCTCCCCTCCGAAATTGCGCACGATGAAGGCTTTGCATATGCCAGCGCGTGCGGCGTTGATCCTCTTGTCGGCACGGATGCGACCGACAACGGCGGCGAACAGGGTTTGCGGGTAGGGGGTGCCGGAAAGAATGGCGCGGGCAAGCTCGCCGCCGAGCCGTCTCGGGATGTTCTTGGCCTCGCGCTGCACCGCGGTCTCGAACAGCAACGCATAGGCCTTCTTATCCGGATTCTTGTCGGGAGGGTCGATGCGGATGTCTTGTTTGAATCTGTCGATGTTGGTCGAGAGGTGGCCCCAAGTGTCAACCAGCCAGAAACGCACCGCGATGCGGCCCGCGTTGGGTGACAGGCCGAGCACGTGCAGGCGCGTGTCGGGATCGAGCTTCGAGGGATCGGGAGCGCGGCGAAGAAGGCGGACGTCAGAGGCCTGCGCTTCCAAGATGGCCGCATTTTCGGCATCGACGTCGCGATCGTCATCGTCCTCAGATTTGTCGCCGCTCTCGTCGCTGTCGCCGTCGCCGTCAGAATTCGACGCCGCGTCGACGATGCCGGCCGGCGCAGCGTCGTCTGTCATCTCGAAGCGCAGGGCTTCCTCGGCCGCGATTGCGGCCGCGTCTGATTTGTCGTCTGCCCAGAACACGACGGTCGTCTCGCCCAGACGGAATGTGCGGCCGTTGTCGCGATCGAGCAGCCAGTTGAGCGCCGCGCCGTATTTGAAGGCGGCTTCCTCGGAGACGGGGGCATTGTCTCCCTGCTCCTTGCCGTAGCTCGTGAAGGCTTGCTTATCGAAGCTGACAATCGGACCCTTGCTTCCTCCGGCCTCAAGGGCCGGGAACTTGGGATGCAAACGGGCGATCGTGCGCTTCGCTCCTGTCACGAGGCACAATTGCTCAGTATCGCTACGATTAGCTTGAGTGCGGCGCCAAATTTCCCGCGCTTCCGGACAATGATGAACCAGAATACCTGTTTCGGTAGCGCGGAAAACGACGTTGAGGTCTAACTCGTCGTCGTTCAGGCCGAGTGCTTCTCTCTGCGACGGTGCCCAGTTGCCCAGGAACGCACGGAACGCGACCAGCTCAGGCGCGGTAGCGCCCTCGATTGCAGCAAGGTTTGCAGCTCTGAAGTGCTCGAACAGTTCTTCCGGAGTTCCTCGCTTCATCTCCTTCTGGGTCAATCCTAACGCATACCCAGTATTGTCCCAGAAAAGGAATGGATCTTTTCCGGAATTGTTGTGGTCGCGAAGCTTCGGGAGTTGGCGATCGACGGGGATGCGCTTCGTCCCGGAGACAGATCGCAGTTCGATCGCTCGTTCGACAGTCCCGTCACGGTTGATCGGAATCGCAAATGACACTCCAACAATGGAGTAGCCCGGCTGTGGTGCTTCCCCCCTCTTGTCCAGCCGGTCGTAGAATGCCGCGAGCGCTTGCAGGATCGTCATCGCACGAGGCCCTCGCGGCGCGCCTTGGCAACGTCCAACACGCCATTCTCCAAACGTGCGCGGAAGAACATGGGTGCGTTGGCGTTTTTGAAATCGATGTCGTAGTGCATCCAGCCGAGATCGCGGTTGCGATCGGCGTTTGGGAGCGTGGAGGGCGGAATGTCGCCCTCAACCAACTCGAAATCGGCGGCGAACTCGCGGCAACCGAGGCAGGGTCGGTGGAAGCATTGCCCGCCCACCGCGCGGCGCTTGAACATCTCGATGTGTTTGGCCGGATTGTCGTCGCCGCCGGCGTTTTTCGTCATCTCGAAGTGCGCCTCGATGACGTAGGCGACGTCGGTGAGCGCAATCGTCGCGCGCTGCTGGCGATCCTCATCGACAGCGAGTGCGAGCCCGTCCAGGTTGCCGCGCGCCATGGCCGTGCGGGCCTTTTGCGCCGGGATCTTCGAGCCAACCTCGTTGCGGCGGAAGGTCTGGAACTTGATCGGCTTCAGCACGTGCAGGCGGTCGATCTCCCAGCGGATCGCTGGCTTCCAGTGGATCGCCTCCAGGATGCCGCGCGCCGCCGCCGGCGTTATGATGTCGTAGGATACGCGCTCGACCTTCATCTCCGGCCGCGTGAAGCAGGCCCAATCGCCCCATACGTGCAGCTTGATCCCCACCAAATCACGACCCCCAAATCATAAGGCTGACGAGCACAGCATGTTCTATATATGTTCATGCCCGGTGCGCCGTCAACAGGTCCGCATTGTTTTCCCCAGGCGCTGCCGCCGCCATCAGATCATCAGGACATCGCGGTATGCAGGATCGTCCCAATTCAGACCGGCCTCGGTCGTGTAGAGGTCGGGGTTGGTCAGGCGCACGAACTGCTCGGCGTACTTGTCCGGGGCGATGGGCGCCGCCGAGCGGGCCTCGATCAGGGCATCGCGCGCCTTGCGCGGAACCTGCACGATGTGACGCTGGAGGTCGCGCATGATCCCGCCAATCCCTTCGACGTAGGGAATGCGATCCAGGATCTCGTCCGCGATGCCGGCCACAGCATCGATCGACGCCGGGACGATCACCGGCACCATCGTCTCCTCGATCATGCGGAAGGCGGCGGCGATGTCAGCAAAGGGGAAATTCAGTTTCGGCCCACCGTCCTCGATCGCGCGCATGATACCGCGCTTGCCAGAATCGCCGACCTTGGCATCGTCGAGCGCCTTCCACTGGCCATCGTCGTCGCGGCACCACAGCAGTTCTTCGAAGTAGGCTTGGACGGCTTCGGGTGACAGCGGATCTATCCCGCCGCGAAGCACGCGGGCGGTCGCTGCGGCATTCTGCTCCAGCTCGGGTGGCGTGCCTCGTCCCTCTTTCGCTTCCGGCTCGAAGATGGTCAGCCGGCCGCCGAAAGGCCCTAGCTCGCCGTTGCGATTGCAGCGGCCGGCCGCTTGCACGATCTGGTCAAGGCCGGCCATTGCCCGCCAAACCGCTTCGAAAGAGATATCGACGCCGGCCTCGATGAGGGATGTCGATGCGAGGCGAACCGGCCTCCCGTCTTTCAAATCTGCGCGGATTTCCGCCAGCGCGTGCTGCCGGTGCGCGGCCGTCATCGCCGTCGTCAGATGGCGCGCGCCGTCGAGGCCTGCGTTGCGCATGGCCTCGAACAGCTCGCGGGCGTGCCGGCGGTTGTTGACGATGATCAGACCCTTCGAGGTGTCTGCGATCTGTTCCACCAAGGCGTCGTCGCTCAGCGTGCCCGCCACGTTCGGCTGCACGCGCTGCAGTCGCTGATAGAGATTGCGATTGGGCTGCACGATCTCGCGGACCTGGGCACGGTCGAGCATTTCCCGCGGCGGTGGGCTCATGGGTGAGGCGCCTTGGAACGCCTCCTTTGTCAGCGCCGGCTGCGTCGCCGTGCACAGGACGACGGAGCAGCCGTAGCCCCGTGCCAATTCCTTCAAAGCGGCAACGCAGGGTCTGAGCAGCTTCAGCGGAAGCGTCTGCGCCTCGTCGAGCACGATCACCGAGCGGGCGATGTTGTGCAGCTTGCGGCACCGCTTCGCGCTGTTAGCGAACAGGCTCTCGAAGAACTGGACTGCCGTCGTGATGACGACTGGTCGATCCCAGTTCTGCGCCGCGAGCCGCAGCCGCTCGCGTCCGTAATTGTCCTCCTTGGCCAGACGATGATCGAGCTTGTCGTCGTCGAACGCGCTGTGGTGCTCCAGGATCGCGTCGGCGTTGCCGAGCGCAACTCGGAACACGTCGGCGGTCTGGTCGATGATCGATGTGAAGGGGACGACGTAGATAACGCGATCGAAGTAACCGGCGTGGTGTACCGCGTGATCAAGTGCGTAGGCCAGTGACGAAAGTGTCTTGCCGCCGCCCGTCGGCACCGTGAGAGTGAAGAGGCCGGGCGCATAGTCCGCGGCGGTGCGGCAATCAGCGAGAACCTCGGCACGCAGGGCCGCAAGCTCGTCTACTGACGGGCAATTTCCGAACCGATTGGCGAGGTGAGCATCGAGGATTGACTTCAGCGGGCCGAGCGGTGGAGGCGTACGAAGATCGGGCGATCCCTTGGCGTTATGTTCGAAGCGCTCGGTCTCAAGCCGGTCCGCATCGACAAGCGCGGAAAAGAGCATGCGAATGAAGAACGCCCAGGCAAAGATGCCCTTGGCCGCCCCGCGCAATGGGGCAGGATCGGCATCGAGAGCCGGCAGATCGAGCAGGGGCTCCATCTGCTCAGCATTCTCCAGACGCTCGTTCAGGGGCGTCAGTCCGCCGCCTGCCGCAATCCCGTTCGCAAGCCCGGCGTGATGGCCAGCGATGGCGAACGCGAGCAGTCTTCCGATTGCCGCTCGCGAAGGCCGGTGCAGCTGCGCATACCGCTCGACGGCGGCCCGCGCGCCCTCGCCGGCATGGGGAATCGTGGGGCGAAGCTTGCGCAGATAGCGCTGCCATTCGGGCTTGGCTTTGCCGAGATCATGCAGGAGGCCTGCGGCCCTGCCGTACTCTGCGGCGCCGAACTTCCCGGCCAGCGTGGCAGCGCGGCCGCCGACGGACAGAAGATGGTCTTCCAGTCCTTCCCACTCTGCTTCCGAGCCGTCAGTTGAGTGGGCGTAAGGCTTCAAAGTCAGTGCTCCTCTCGCACATTAGGGGACGTGCGAGTTTGGCGGCCTGCGCAATTGGAACGCAAGGCCGTTCTGGGTGTGACACGCAACGCTCGCCGTCGAGGACCGACCGCAACGATCACCGTTGTGTTCACCTGCACCCCCTGACAACGTATTGATGCCGGGCCACGACACGCCATGCCGCGATACGCCGCGACAAGGCATGACGCGTCGCGGCACTGTGCTGTGCTTGTGCATATCACTTTGGCTTACGAACGAGTGATTCGACATGCGCCGCCCACGTATCGAGCGCGGCGCGCTTTTGATCGAGATAGGCAAAGCGGTTGTAGACCGCTGTGATGCCATCGATGTCGCGGGGGGAGTGGTTGAGGATCCGACGAACGATGTGTGGGTCAACGCCGAGGCGGCCCATGCCGGTCGCGACCGTGCGCCTCAAATCATGCAACGACCATGGCGGAATAGCGCACACCGCGTCGAGACGCCGCTTGCGCTTCGAAAACCCAGAGACGGGAACAGGCTTGTCATCGGCAACGAACACGAGCTCGCCGTGTCGGCGGGGAATTGCCTTCAGAATGGCGACGGCCTGAAGGCTGAGCGGCACCTCATGCGCCCGGTTCGACTTGGTGCGGCGGGCGGGAAGAGTCCAAAGCGCGCGATCAAAGTCGATCTCGGACCAGCGCATGCCGGCCACCTCGCCGCGGCGCTGTCCCGTGAGGAGGAGCAGCTGCACGATCTGCTGATAGGGATAGCCCTCGGTCTCCAAAGCGCGCCAGATGCATCGGATCTCGTCATCGGTGTGGAAGCGGTCGCGGCTGTTGTGGTTCGACGGCATGTCGAGCCCGAAGCATGGCGACATGTCGACGAGGCCGCGACGCAACGACCAGGCGAAGAGCTTGCGCACGGCCGCCAGCGCGTGGTTGGCCGCACTCGGCGAGCCGCGCTCGAGGATCGCATCGAGGACGTCGGTGACATCGCGTCGGGTGATGTCACGGATCTGGCGCGCGCCCCACCGGGAGACAAAGTCGACGTCCAGCTGGCGCCGGGTCTCCAGGGCGGTGCCGGGCTTGTTCTTGACCGCGCAATGAAGCGCACAGAAATCGTCGACCACTGAAGCGAACGATGTCTTTGAGCGGTGGGTCGTGTTGGTCGCGGGTGGTGGGGTCGTGTCGACCGGCTCACCGTTGCGCAAGCGGGTGCGCACCTCGTAGGCGAGATCGCGGGCCTCCTTGAGCGTAACCTCGGGATAGCGGCCGAGCGTGCGCCGACGACGCAGGCGATCTCCCTTGAGCCGATAATAGAGGCAGAATGTCTTGGCGCCGCCCTTGCTGATCCGCACGCACAAACCGGGTAGTCCGCCGACCGGCACCTCCCTCTGTCCCGCGGCAGGCGGCTTCAGGTTTCGCAGCTCTGTGTCGGTGAGAGGACCCCTGCCCATCTGTGATCGACCGATTGCATTTCGTCATTCAATCTGAGGGTCGAAATTCTGGGCACCTGGATTAGAAGGCTAGGTGCCCGCGAGCACCAGAGCGAACTCTGAAGGGTCATTGCGGCGAATTCTAGGTGCCCACTAGGTGCCCAAATCGATGTGCTGCACCGAATATCAATGTTCAACAAAGTTGTATTTTCTAGTTGTAAATCAATGTGAAGCGCGCACGTGCGCAAGTTCATGTTTCGCAATGTTTTGCCGAAAAATCAGATTCCAAATCTGAGGGTCGCAGGTGCGAATCCTGCCGGGATCGCCAGATTTCTCAATAAAATCAACGCGAAACTCCTCGGATGCGGGATTGCTGTGCAGGCACAACCCAGCCGGGTCCCGTGCGGGTCCCGCGGCCGCTGGTTCCGGACCGCCGGTGCGGAAATGCGAAGGGGGAGGGGAATATACGAAGGCGCGAAAGCTTGCAGGCCGAAGCCCATCGATCGGGACCGGCGGTGCCGCTGCACCGCCCGCGCGAGGCCGGTCGAACGTCGGCAGGTCACGTCGCTCGGCGTCACCTCGTCTGATGCGAATGCTCGCATGTGGGCTGGTCCTGGAACATCGATCCTGACTTGCGTCAGATAAGAAAACAGTTCCTGTCACTGATCACAAGAGGAATGGATTTCTATCTTTATTTTCGACTATCCCGTGAAGGGAGTAGGATTTTCCAATATATGAGAGGCGTCGCCGCTGTAGAGGACGCCACGCACATGACCTTCTCCCATGAGGCCAGAGTCGAGCAGGAGCCGCTGTTCTCGTTCACGGTCCGACTCGCCGACGCCAGCGTCACGCATCAGGCTCTGGCCGGCATGCACCTCGTCGAGCTGATGCAGGCCCACGGCCTGCCGGTGAAAGCCGAGTGCGGCGGCGCCGGCGCGTGCGCGACGTGCCACGTGCGCGTGCCGGCGGCATGGCAGGACGTTCTGCCACCGCCGTCCGAGGAAGAACTCGCCAAGCTCGACGAGATCCCGGGCGCCGACGACGCCTCGCGGCTCGCCTGCCAGATCACCATGACCGCCGATCTCGACGGCATCGAGCTGGAGCTGCAGCCGGACAGCCACCTGATCCTGGGCCTACCGAGGCAGGCAGCCGCCTGAGCGGGGGAACTCTCTCATAGCCTGCCGCCGACAAACCCGAGGCACTCGCACATGTCCATGGTCGTCACTGCCAATCAACTCCGCTCCGGCGCCGTCGTCTATCTGGGTTCGACGGGTGACTGGGTCGATGCCATCGATCATGCCACGGTGGCAGAGGATGCCGGCGCCATGCAGCGACTCGAGGCCATCGCCGCTGCGGCCGTCGAGCACTGCGAGGTGACCGCGGTTTATGCCTTCGCCGTGCAGATCGTCGGTGGCCGACCCGTGCCGCTGACGATGCGCGAGAGGATCCGCGCCGCGAAGGCTCCCACCGTTTGAGGATCGCCCCGCATGTATCGCTATGACGATTTCGACCGTCACCTCGTCGCCGAGCGGGTTCAGTCGTTCCGCGATCAGGTCGCACGGCGCCTATCCGGCGAGCTGACGGAAGAGCAATTCAAGCCGCTGCGCCTGCAGAACGGTCTCTACCTGCAGCTGCACGCCTACATGCTCCGGATTGCCATTCCATACGGCGTGCTCGGCACTCGCCAGCTGCGCCGGCTCGCGCAGATCTCGCGCCGGTTCGATCGCGGCCTCGGACATTTCACCACACGGCAGAATCTGCAGCTCAACTGGATCCGGCTGGAGGATGCACCCGACATTCTCGATGCGCTGGCCGAGGTCGGCATGCACGCCATCCAGACCAGCGGCAACTGCATCCGCAACGTCACCACGGACCCGTACGCCGGCGTCGCGGTAGACGAGATCGAGGACGCACGCATCTGGGCCGAAGTGCTCCGCCAGTGGTCGACCGTGCATCCCGAGTTCAGCTTCCTGCCACGCAAGTTCAAGATCGCCGTTACGGCGGCAGCAGAGGACCGCGCCGCGACGGCCTTCCACGACATCGGGTTGCGGCTGACGAGGGCGAACGGCGGCGCAACCGGCTTCCGCGTGCTTGTCGGGGGTGGCCAGGGCCGCAGCCCGTACATCGCGCAGACCCTTTCCGAGTTCGTGCCGCAGCAGCATCTGCTCTCGTACCTGGAGGCGATCCTGCGCGTTTACAATCTGCATGGGCGTCGCGATAACATTTACAAGGCGCGCATCAAGATCCTGGTCCATGCCCTCGGCATCGACGAGATGCGCCGGCAGGTCGAGGCCGAATGGGCAGCGATGGACAAGGATGCCCTCGATCTGCCACCGGGCGAGCTCGCGCGTATCCGGGCACGGTTTGCGTCACGGCCCCTGCCGCTGGTCGAGTGGCAGGATGCAGCGATCGACGCGCGCCGGCGCGCCGATGCGGCCTTTGCGCGCTGGGAGAAGAACAACGTCAGGCCGCATCGCAGTGCCGGCCGGGCGATCGTCAACGTATCGCTGAAGGAGCCGGGCAAGGTTCCCGGAGACGCGAATGCCGCCCAGATGGAGGTCGTGGCCGATCTCGCCGAGCGCTACTCGCACGACGAGGTGCGCGTCACCTACCAGCAGAGCCTGGTGCTGCCGCACGTCGCCGTGCGCGATTTGCCCGCGGTTTACGACGGTCTTGTCGCCGCCGGGCTCGCGACCGCCAACACCGACTTGGTGACGGACATCATCGCCTGCCCGGGGCTCGACTACTGCAATCTCGCCAATGCGCGTGCCATCCCTGTCGCGCAGGCGATCGCGCGCCGGTTCGCCGAGCCGGCCCGCGCCGAGGCAATCGGACGCATCCGCCTCAACATCTCCGGCTGCATCAACGCCTGCGGCCACCACCATGCCGGCAATATCGGCATTCTCGGCGTCGATAAGAAGGGCACCGAGCACTACCAGATCACGATTGGCGGCAGCCCCGGCGACGACGCAGCGATCGGCAGCATCCTCGGCCCGAGCTTCCCGGCGGAGGCGGTGCCTGACGCGATCGAGGCGATCATCGACACCTACCTGTCGCTGCGGTCAAAGCCCGCCGAGAGCTTTCTCGACACCGTCCGACGCGTCGGTCTCGAGCCGTTCCGTGAAACCCTCTATGGCACCGGCCGGGTCGCGGCCGACGCGCCGACCAAGGAGCCGGTCCATGTCTGATCCCACGCCCCTGCTCGCGCCATTGAAGCCGGCCGTGTGCGAGGCCCGCGTGTGGAGCCCGCGTGGCTTCATCATTGACCCGTGGCACTATCTCGATGACGGCGAGCAATGCCCGGCAAATGGTCACGCAATCGTTCCGCTGACTCGCTGGCGCACCGAAAGCAATCTGCGCAACGGCCCGATCGTTGGCGTCGAGGTGCAGCCGACAGATGTACTCGAAGCCGATCTCGTCGACATAGCGAGACTGCCGCTCGTCGTGCTGGTGTTTCCCAAGTTCACCGACGGCCGCGCCTACTCGACCGCGCGCCGCCTTCGCGGGCATTGGGGGTATCGGGGCGAGATTCGCGCGCGCGGGGACGTGCTGCTCGACCAGCTTCCGCTAATGCTGGGCTGCGGGTTCGACAGCTTCGAGATCCGTGATGCCGCCACACTGCGCTCGCTCGAGCGCGGTTACACGCCGGCCGTCGCACGGCGCTACGATCCTACCGGCAGCCGAATGCGTCGATCGCCGATCTCCTCGAGATCACAGGCCGCCCTCGCCGCAGCGGAATAGCCCTGGGCGAAATTGAAATCGACCAGCCGAGCCTCACGGACCGGTGACGCGAAAGGTCAGCCATGACTGCCATCGACCTCAAACCCGCGCGGGTCGCATCGTCGGCGACTGCATCCTCCCACGCCGAGTCGAAAAGGATCCTGACCCTCGCAGTGCGGACGCTGTTTCCCGGACGCATCGCCCTCGTCTCCAGCTTCGGCGCCGAGTCCGCAGTCCTGCTGCACATGCTCGCGGAAATCGATCGATCGACGCCCGTGCTGTTCCTCGACACCGGTATGCACTTCCCGCAGACGCTGGCCTACCGCGACACCCTGTTGGAAGCGTTGGGGCTGACGGACGTGCGCACGATAGAGCCCGCTCCCGCTGCCGTGGCCGCCGCCGATCCCGGAGGGCGGCTGTCGGAATCGGCGCCCGATCTCTGCTGCGCGCTTCGCAAAGTCGTGCCGCTGAACGACGCCCTCGACGGCTTCGACGCCTGGATTACCGGGCGAAAGCGCTTCCAGGGCGGCGCGCGATCGGCGCTGCCGTATTGCGAGCCCGACGGCAACCGCATCAAGGTGAACCCGCTCGCCATGTGGGACGCTGCGGCGCTGGAGGCCTACATGGTGGCGCACGACCTGCCGCGCCATCCGCTGGTCGCCGATGGTTTCTGCTCGATCGGCTGCTATCCGTGCACCAGCAGGGTGCGGCCGGGCGAGAGTGCTCGTGAGGGGCGCTGGCGCGGCAAAGGAAAGACGGAGTGCGGCATCCATGGCGACACGCGCGCCGCGGCTGCAGCGCTTGCCGAGAACCTCGATCCCAGCATTTGAGACCCAATGATGCCGAGTTTCCTCTCGACAGGACCAATGAGCCATTCGATTCGCCACCTGCGCCAGCTCGAAGAAGAGAGCATATATGTTCTGCGGGAGACCGCGGCCAGCTTCCGCAAGCCGGTGCTGCTCTACTCGATCGGCAAGGACTCCTCTGTCCTGCTGCACCTCGCCCTCAAGGCCTTCCACCCATCGAAGCCACCCTTTCCGCTCTTGCACGTCGACACGACGTGGAAATTCCGCGAGATGATCGCCTTTCGCGACGAGACGGCGCGCCGCTACGGACTCGAGATGATCGTCCACGTCAACCCGGAAGGCCTCGCCAGGGGCATCTCTCCGATCACTCACGGCAGCGCTGTCCACACCGACGTGATGAAGACGCAGGCGCTGCGTCAGGCGCTCGACGCGCTCGGCTTCGACGCCGCTATCGGCGGGGCCCGCCGCGACGAGGAGAGATCGCGGGCCAAGGAGCGTATCTTCTCGCTGCGCAATGCCCAGCACCGCTGGGATCCGAAAAACCAGCGGCCCGAGCTGTGGCGGCTGTTCAACACGCGCTTGCAGCCCGGCGAAAGCATGCGCGTGTTTCCGCTCTCGAACTGGACCGAGATCGACGTGTGGCAATACGTCAAGCTCGAGCGCATCCCCATTGTGCCGCTCTACTTCGCCAAGCGTCGTCCCGTGGTCGAGCGCGATGGTATGCTGATCATGGTCGATGACGACAGGCTGCCGCGCGCTCCCGGCGAGACGCCGGTCATGCGCAGCGTGAGGTTCCGCACTCTCGGCTGCTACCCCCTCACCGGCGCCATCGAATCCACGGCGCAATCGCTCGACGAGATCATCGACGAGCTGGCCCTGTCCCGCAATTCGGAGCGGCAGGGCCGCGCCATTGACCGCGATGAGGCCGGGGCCATGGAGCGCAAGAAGCAGGAGGGCTATTTCTGATGCAGCGAAAGACGGATTGGTTTGCCGAAGCGGCGCTTACGCCCGCCGCCGCTGCGGCCATGCCGGCCGCCTGCCGCAACCTGCTGCGCTTTCTCACCTGTGGCAGCGTCGACGACGGCAAGAGCACGCTCATCGGCCGCCTGCTCTACGATTCCCGGCTCGTGCTCGACGACCAGATGGCGGCACTCTCGACCGACAGCAGGAATCTGCGCGCGAGCGGTGGCGACATCGATTTTTCGCTCCTGGTCGATGGCCTGCAGGCCGAGCGTGAGCAGGGCATCACCATCGACGTCGCCTACCGCTACTTCGCGACGCGGCGACGCAAGTTCATCGTCGCCGATACGCCGGGCCACGAGCAGTACACGCGCAACATGGTCACCGGCGCCAGCAATTGCGATCTGGCCGTGATCCTCGTCGATGCGCGCAAGGGGATCCTCACTCAGACGCGCCGCCACAGCATCATCGCCCACCTGCTCGGCATCCGCCACATCGTGCTGGCGGTCAACAAGATGGACCTGGTCGGCCACGATGCGAGCCGATTCGAGGCCATCAGGGGAGCCTACCTCGCCTTTGCCGAGAGCATCGGTATCGACAATGTCGTCGCCATACCCGTCGTGGCCACGGGTGGCGACAACGTCCTGGAACGGGGCAAGGCCATGCCCTGGTATTCAGGGCCGACGCTGATGGAGCATCTGGAGACGGTCGAGGTCGCGCCTGCCGCGCTGGCGCGGTCGCTCAGGCTGCCGGTGCAGTGGGTCAACCGGGCGGAATCGGATTTCCGCGGTTTCTCGGGATCGTTGATCGCCGGCAAGGTGCGCATCGGCGATCCGGTCACCGTGCTGCCGTCGGCACGTGCCTCGAAGGTGGCGCGTATCGTCACGGCAGACGGTGATATCGCCGAGGCTGCGAACGGTGATGCGGTGACGCTGGTGCTCACGGACGAGGTGGACGTGAGCCGCGGCGATGTGATCGTGGCACCGGATGGCCGGCCCGAGGTGGCCGATCAGGTCGCCGCCGACGTCGTCTGGATGGGCGACGAGCCGATGCTACCGGGTCGCCCCTACTGGGTCCGGTGCGGCACACAGACGGCCACGGCGACGGTCACGGCGCTCAAGTACAAGCTCAATGTCGACAACCTCGACCATCTGGCCGGGCGCCAGCTCGAGCTCAACGAGATCGCGCTGTGCAATGTCTCGTTCTCGCGGCCGCTGGTGTTCGAGCCCTACGATGTCGATCGCGGCATGGGCAGCTTCATCCTCGTCGACCGCATCACCAACGCCACGGTGGCCGCTGGGCTGATCCGCTTCGGCCTGCGCCGCGCCACCAACGTGCACTGGCAGGCGCTAGCCATCGATCGCAAGGCCCGCGCGGCGCAGAAGCAGCAAAATCCGGCCTGCCTCTGGTTCACGGGCCTTTCCGGCTCCGGCAAGTCGACGATCGCCAATCTGCTCGAGAAGCGCCTGCACGCCGCGGGCAACCACACCTTCATTCTCGATGGCGACAACGTTCGCCACGGGCTCAACAAGGATCTCGGCTTCACCGACGTCGACCGCGTGGAGAACATCCGGCGCGTGGGCGAGATGGCCAAGCTGATGACGGAAGCGGGGCTCATCGTGCTCGTCTCGTTCATCTCCCCCTTCCGCGAGGAGCGGCGCATGGCCCGCGACCTGTTCGGGGCAGGCGAGTTCCTGGAGCTCTTCGTCGATGCGCCGCTCTCGACCTGCGAGGAGCGCGATCCCAAGGGTCTCTACAAGAAGGCACGCAAGGGGCTGATCACGAATTTCACCGGCATCGACTCGGCCTACGAGCCGCCGGAGCACGCCGAGTTGCGTTTGGCGACGGTGGAGAAGACGGCCGAGGATCTGGTCGAAGACATCATCGCCGAACTGCGCCGCCGCGGCATCATCGGCATCACTCACCAGTGATGGATTGTCGAGAAGGGTTTCCCGTTTTCGATTTGGTCGAGCGTCGCGCGACAATCGGCTCCGTGTCCGCTGATCGGCAGGTCGGCAGAGCAGCCGAGGCGGACAGGCAACTCGGATCACCCTGCACCGATCGCAACGCCTCCCCAACCTTTTCGGCGGGCTAGCATATAGCCGGCGAGCAGAAGACTCGGCGCGCCGCAGCGCTCTCAGTGCAGCTCCTCACCAATCCGAAAGTGCGGCACGCCGACCATCAACCGGTGGAACTCGGTCTTCCTCAGGTGAACGAGCGTACAGTGGTCGCCGCCCTCGAAGTAGATGTCGTTCAACCCTTCGAGGTGATCGTCGAGCACGCTGGCCAAGCCGTAGGCGGCTCCCACCGGCGGAACCGAGCCGGGAGCGCAGTCGTTGAAGACCTCGGCAACCTCCTCCTCTGTCGCCAAGCTAACCGGTTGGCCGACCGCGCTGGCGAGCGCATTGAGCTGCACGCGACATGAGGCAGGTACGATCGCGAGGACATAGCCATTCTTGCGCTTGACCAGAACGCCCTTGGCGAGGCTCGTCTCGGAGATCGCGCCGGCGCGCGCGGTTGCGGCCGAGCTGCCGGTCCGCTCGTGTGTGGCGAGATCGTAGGACACGCCTCGCCTGTCGAGGAATTGTTCGACGGACTGTGCAATGGCCATGGCTCTGCTCCTTCTTGCGGCGGTCGAGGTGGCCAGTCGAGGCAGCAGAGCAGATCAGTAGCAGCGCAGTCGCCGAGCGCTTCGGGCTCGCCCGGATGGCGTACCGGACGAAGCGCAGGGCGAGCGAGATATCCTGCTCGCCGCTTATTGGTTTCATGTAGCAAAGTGTATTTGTCGGAGCGATCGACCGCAACTGCAACCTGCGTCGCGGGGCGCCTCGGGGGCGACCCGCTCCGGACCTAGCGCGACTTCTCCAGATCCGCCTTCAACGCCGCCATGAAGCGCGCGCCCTCGCCGCCGGTGACGATGCGGTGATCGAACATGAGCGTCAGCGGCAGGGTGCGCCGCACCGCCGGCACCCCACCAACCGGGAGCACCTGCTCGCTCGAGCGGCCAACCCCGACGATGGCCACCTGCGGCGGCACAACGACGAGGTGCGCGAACCGGCCGCCGAGCATGCCGAAGTTGGACAGCGTGATCGTCGCGCCCCTGAGCTCCTCCGGCGGCACGATGCGCGCGCGAGCGTCCCTGCGCAGACGATCCAACCCGGCGCGCAGGTCGCTGGCCTCGCGCATGCCTACATTGCGCATCACCGGAACGATAAGGCCGTCCTCGGTGTCGACCGCAATGCCAAGGTCGATACGCTCGAGCAGGCTGCGGGTGCCCGTTCCGCGGTCATAATGAGCGTTGAGGGCCGGCACCGCACGACACGCCGCGGCGATGGCCCGAATGACACGGATGGAGATGTCCTCGCTTGATTGCCATTCACCGATGTCGGCCTCGTCCATGACGCCGGCCGGAACCACCTCGGCATGGGCCTTTTCCATCCGCCGAGCCATGGCACGACGCATGCCGCGCACGTCTGCGGGCTCGCCGCGACCCTCCATCGACCGTGCGGCGCGCTCGACGTCGGCCCTCGTGATCGTCCCGTCGGGGCCGCTCGCGGCAATCCCGGCGAGGTCGACCTCGAGCGTGTGGGCGAGAGCACGCACCGCTGGCGTGGCCCGGATCGCGCTGGTCTGCGTCCGGGTGGGAGGAGACAAAGCCTCTTCGGTTTCCGCCTCGGCGCGAGCGAGCTTGCCGACGACTGTGCCTGCATCATCGCGTGGGGTCGCCTCGAGCTCCACCAGCGGGGCGCCGACCTTGACCACGTCGCCCTTGGTCCCGTGGAGCCGCGTAATGCGCCCGCTGAGCGGAGCCGGCACCTCGACGACGGCCTTGTCGGTCTCGACCGAGACCAGCGGCTGGTCGGCGACGACGTGATCGCCCTCGCAGACGTGCCAGGCCACGATCTCGGCATCCTCCAGTCCTTCGCCGAGGTCTGGGAGGTGAAAGGTGTGCGTCGCGCTCGCAATCACGGCCGCCCCCTCAAGAAAAGCTGGCAATCCGCTCGATGGTGGAGGCAATGCGCTCACGAGACGGCATATAGTGCTGCTCGAGCCGGGGCAGGGGCACGATGGTATCGTAGCCCGTCGTACGCGCGATCGGCGCCAGAAGGCTCGTCAGTCCTTTCTCTGCGATGAGCGCAGCGATCTCGGCGCCAAATCCGCCGGTGCGAGCGGCCTCGTGAACGACGACCGCGCGGCCGGTCTTGGCGACCGACGCCAGGATCGTCTCCTCGTCGTAGGGCTTCAAGGTCGCAAGATCGACGACCTCGACACTGATGCCGTGCTCGTCGAGCGTGCGGGCGGCGGCCAGCGCCTCGCGAACCATTGCGCCCCACGTGATCACCGTGACGTCGCGGCCGGGACGCACGACGAAGGCGCGATCGAGCGGCAAGGCCCGGCCATCGTCGGTGACGTCCTCCTTTAGCGACCGGTAGAGTCGGGTCGGCTCCAGGAAAACCACCGGATCTGGATCGCGGATGGCCGCGAGCAACAGGCCATAGGCCTTGGCCGGCGTGGAGGGGATCACGACCCGCAGACCTGGGATGTGGGCGAGCATCGCCTCCGTGCTCTCGCTGTGATGCTCGGGGGCGTGGATGCCGGCGCCAAATGGCGAGCGCAGCACCATCGGACACGACAGTCGGCCCTGAGTGCGCGTTCTCAATCGCGTGGCGTGGTTGACGAGCTGATCGATGCATGGGTAGAGGAAGCCCATGAACTGGATCTCGCCGACGGGTTTGAGCCCCACCGCGGCCATGCCGACGCAGAGCCCGCCGATCAGCGCCTCCGAAAGCGGGGTGTCGATCACGCGCTCGGAGCCAAATCGCCGCTGAAGGCCGTCGGTGGCACGGAACACGCCACCGTTGACGCCGACATCCTCGCCGAGCACGACGACACTCGCATCCTCGCCCATCGCTCGGGCGAGAGCGGCATTGATCGCCTCGATCATCGTCATCTCAGCCACCGCCAGCCTCCTCGAGCTCCCGACGCTGCGCCTGGTACGCGGCGGGCAGGGTCTTGTAGAGATGGCCGAACATGCTCGCAGGGGCGCGCGGCGCGAGCGCGAGATAGTGCTCGGCGGCGAGGTCCATGCGCGCCTGGACCTCGGCCAGCAATTGCTCTTCCTGGAGCTTGGTCCAGACACCGGTGTCGACGAGGTAGCGTCGCAGGCGCGCGATCGGCTCGTTCTTCCATGCCGCTTGCACCTCCTCGTCGGAACGGTATCTGCGCGCATCGTCCGCAGTGGTGTGGTCACCGAGGCGGTAGGTGAGCGCCTCGATGCAGCTCGCACCCTCCCCGGCTCGAGCTCTTGCGACCGCCTCGATCATCGAGGCGCGCACCGCAATCACGTCGTTGCCATCGACTTGCCAGGCGCGCACCCCCATGGCGAGCGCCTTCTGTGCCAGCGTGGGAGTGGCCGACTGAAGGCGCTCGGGCACCGAGATCGCCCAGCGGTTGTTTGAAACGACGAAGACGAGGGGAAGGCGATGGATGGCCGTGAAGTTGATCGCCTCGTGGACGTCGCCCTTCGACATCGCGCCGTCGCCGAGGACGCACACTGCGACGCGATCCTCACCGCGCAGCTTGAACGCATAGGCCGCGCCCGCGGCATGGGGGGCATGCGAGCCGACCGGGATCGAGATCGGGAAATCTCCGCGCGAGGCCTTGAAGTCGCTGCCCCTCTCGTCTCCACCCCAATAGGTCAGCAGCTCCTCCGGCGTCACCCCACGCCACATGAGGGCGCCATTCTCGCGGTAGGTCGGAAAGAGCACGTCGTCGCCGCGCATGGCGCTGGCAAGGCCGACCAGGACTGCCTCCTGGCCCAAGGCGACGGCATAAGTGCCGAGCCGCCCGGTGCGCTGCAGTGCAACGGCCTTCACGTCCAGCGCACGGATGGTGACCATGCCACGGTAGAGCTCGATCAGCAGCTTGGGGTCCGAGGCCGACGAAGGCAGCGGGGCCAGGACGTCGCCTTGCGGCGAGAGATAGGCTCGTCGCTCGATTGCCAGGCGCACAACGATGGGCCAATCGGTGATCGCCGGCTGATCGCCACTTGCCATGGGCGGGCTCCTTTCGACCTTGTCGAGACCGGGGGGAGCAAAGACCGGCGCCGCGACTATCCTATGGATGTGAGATTGGTGGCACCTGGCCCCTGTTCAAGCCTCGCATGGGTGTCGGGATTTGGCGAGCGGTCATGCTGCGCTGCGGCGATCTCGACCGATGTTCATCACGGTGCTGCGGGCGTATCGTGGCGCTCCAGGAGCGAGCCATGTTCGATGCCGAGATGCAGTTCGGTCACGATGACGCTGTGGAGGCGGCTCGCGCAAGCGTTCGCCAGTTCGCGCAGCAAAAGATCGCCGGCCGCGCCGACGAGATCGATCGCAGCAACGAGTTCCCGCGCGATCTGTGGCCGGCCCTCGGTGCGCTCGGACTGCTCGGAATTACCGCCGATCCTGCCTACGGCGGCTCCGGGCTCGGCTACCTTGCGCATTGCCTTGTCATGGAGGAGCTGAGCCGCGCCTCGGGCTCGGTCGGGCTTTCCTATGGGGCGCACTCGAATCTGTGCGTCAACCAGCTCGACCGGCACGGGACCACGGCCCAGAAGGAGCGCTATTTACCGAAGCTTTGCACGGGCGAGCATGTCGGTGCGTTGGCCATGTCCGAGCCCGAGGCCGGTTCCGACGTCGTCTCGATGCGGCTCTCTGCGGTCCGGCGCGGCGACACCTACGTGCTCAACGGCACCAAAATGTGGATCACCAACGGCCCCGATGCCGATACCTTCGTCGTCTACGCCAAGACCGATCCTGCCGCCGGCTCGCGCGGGATCACGGCATTCATCGTCGAGCGCGGCACCAAGGGCTTCTCGTCCGGCAAGAAGCTCGACAAGCTCGGTATGCGCGGCTCCAACACGTCAGAGCTCGTCTTCGCCGATTGCGAGGTGCCGGCGGGCAATGTTCTCGGTCGAGAGGGCGCCGGCGTGGAGGTCCTCATGTCGGGGCTCGATACCGAGCGGATCGTGCTTGCAGGCGGTCCGCTCGGCATAATGGCGGCGGCGCTGGATGTGGTCATGCCATATGTCCGCCAACGCCGGCAGTTCGGTCAGGCGATCGGAGAGTTCGAGCTGATACAGGCCAAGCTTGCCGATATGTGGACGAGGCTCAACGCCAGCCGGGCCTACATCTATGCCGCGGCAGCCGCGCTCGATCGCGGCGTGGCGACACGGGCGGACGCCGCCGGATGCATCCTCTTTGCCGCCGAGAACGCGACGCAGAGCGCGCTCGACGCGATCCAGATCCTCGGCGGCAACGGCTACGTCAATGACTATCCGGCCGGGCGGCTGCTGCGCGACGCCAAGCTCTACGAGATCGGCGCCGGCACCAGCGAGATCAGGCGCATCCTGATCGCCCGCGAGCTGTTCGCGGGGACCGCCTGACATGGCCCGCATCGCCTCGAAGCTCCTCACATCGACTCCCGCCTACGCGGCTAACCGCGCGGCCATGCTCGCGGAAATCGCAGACGCGGAGCGGGCCATGGAGGTGGCACGGGCCGGCGGTGGCATCAGCGCGTTGGAGAGGCATGTATCGCGCGGCAAGCTGGCGCCGCGCGAGCGGGTTGCGCGACTGCTCGATCCCGGCTCGCCGTTCCTGGAGATCGGCCTGCTGGCGGCGCATGGCATGTACGGGGGCGCTGCACCCTCGGCGGGGATCATCGCGGGCATCGGTTGTGTGTCGGGGCGCGACTGCATGATCGTGGCGAACGATGCGACAGTGAAAGGCGGCACCTACTTCCCGATGAGCGTCAAGAAGCACCTGAGGGCACAAGAGATTGCGATCGAGAACCGATTGCCCTGCATCTATCTCGTCGATTCGGGCGGCGCCCATCTGCCGAGCCAGGACGAGGTTTTCGCCGATCGCGACCACTTTGGACGCATCTTCTACAACCAGGCCCGGATGTCGGCCCAGGGCATTGCCCAGATTGCCGTCGTGATGGGATCGTGCACGGCCGGCGGGGCCTATGTCCCGGCGATGTCCGATGTCGCCATCATCGTCGAGGGGCAGGGGACGATCTTTCTGGCTGGTCCGCCCCTGGTGAAGGTTGCGACCGGTGAGGTCGTTTCGGCCGAGGACCTCGGCGGCGCGGCAGTGCATGCGCGCAGCTCCGGCGTCGTCGACTATGTGGCGCGCGACGACACGCACGCACTCGAGCTCGCTCGCCAGGCGATCGCCTCGTCCAATGCTCCCGCCTCGCGCATCATGAATGTCGGCACGTCGTCGGCCCCCGCGCTCGATCCCGAGGAAATTCTCGGCATCGTGCCGGCCGACCTGCGCTTACAATACGATGTGCGCGAGGTCATCGGCCGGATCGTCGACCATTCCGAGCTCGACGAGTTCAAGGCACTCTATGGCACGACTCTGGTCACCGGATTTGCACACATCGAGGGGAGCCCGATCGGTATCCTGGCGAGCAACGGGGTGCTGTTCTCGGAGAGCGCACTCAAAGGCACCCATTTCATCGCCCTGTGCTGCCAGCGACGCGTCCCGCTCCTGTTCTTCCAGAACGTCACCGGCTTCATGGTCGGCCGCCGGTTCGAGGAGCACGGCATCACCAAGGACGGCGCCAAGCTCGTGACCGCGGTTGCAAATGCCGCGGTGCCAAAGATCACGGTGATCATCGGTGGCTCGTTCGGCGCCGGCAACTACGGCATGTGCGGACGCGCCTTCCAGCCGCGATTCTTGTGGACTTGGCCCAACGCCCGCGTCTCGGTCATGGGCGGACAGCAGGCCGCAGGTGTTCTCGCCACCGTGCGCCGCGAGGCGGCGGTGCGAAAGGGCGAGCCGTGGAGCGCCGAGGAGGAGGCGAAGCTGAAGAGTCCGGTCATCGAGCAGTTCGCACTCCAGAGCCATGCGCTCTATGCGTCCGCCCGGCTTTGGGACGACGGCATCATCGATCCGCGTCGCACCCGCGAGGTGTTGGCGTTGTCCCTGGCAACGAGCCTCAATGCGCCGATTTCGGATACGCGCTTTGGCGTCTTCCGCATGTAGCAGTTCGAAGGAGCCCAGGCGCTGCGGCCATGACACAGAGCGCACGCATCTACGAGGTCTCTCCCCGCGACGGTCTGCAGAACGAGTCGCGGATCGTCGCAACCTCCGACAAGATTCGCCTCGTCGACCAGCTTTCTGCGTGTCGCTTCGACAGGATCGAGGTGGCCAGCTTCGTCTCGCCCAAGCTAGTGCCGCAGATGGCGGACGGGGAGGCGGTGCTCTCCGGGATCACCCGCAGTCCGAGGACGCGCTATACGGCATTGGTGCCGAACACGACCGGCTACACGCGCGCGCGGCGTGCTGGCGCCGACGAGATCGCCGTCCTCGTCGCCGCCTCGGAGGGCTTCTCGCGGGCCAACACCAACTGCACGATCGACGAGAGCCTGCAGCGGGTCGCCGAGGTGCTGGATGCGGCCGGCGCAGATGCTATCCGCGTCCGCGGCTACATCTCGTGCGCGATCGCTTGCCCGTACGATGGTCCTACAGACCCGGTCACCGTCGCCCGGCTCGCGCTGCGCCTCGCCGAGCTCGGCTGCTACGAGATCAGCCTCGCAGACACGATCGGGGCCGGCATGCCGCACACGGTTGCCGCCATGCTCGATGCCGTTCTCGCGGGGGTACCGCCGGAACACGTCGCCGGGCATTTCCATGACACCGGCGGGCGGGCGCTCGCGAACATCGAAGTATGTCTCGATCGGGGGTTGCGTGTCTTCGACGCGTCGGTGGGTGGCCTCGGGGGCTGCCCGTTCGCGCCGGGGGCGAAGGGCAACGTCGATACGTTCGAGGTCGTGCGCCTTCTCCATGGTCGCGGGCTCGAGACCGGGCTCGACATGACGCAGCTCGTGGCGGCCGTCGAACTCGCCCGGCGCCTGAGACGGGTGGACGCATGAACGACTTCGAGACCATTCGGATCGAGCGCGACGAGCGCGGGGTCGCAAGACTCATCCTGGCGCGGGCGGAGCGGCGCAATGTGCTCGATGCCCAATGCATCTTGGAGATTCGGCAGGCGCTTGCGAAGGTCAAGGCCGATGACGCGGCGCGCGTGCTCGTGCTGATGGCCGAGGGCGATTGCTTCTCGGCCGGAGCGGATCTGCACTGGATGCTTCAGTTGACCCGGTCGACACATGCCGACCGGCTGACCGCTGCTACCCTCCTGGCTGGCATGCTTCTGGAGCTCGATACGCTGCCGAAGCCCGTCGTTGCTCGTGTGCAGGGGTCCGCTTTCGGCGGCGGGGTCGGCTTGCTGTCGGCGTGTGACATCGTCATTGCCTGCGATACCGCGCAGTTTGCCCTGAGCGAGGTGCGGCTCGGGCTCGCTCCGGCGACCATCGCGCCCTACATTGTCGCCCGCATCGGGTCGGCGGCAGCGCGCCGGCTGATGCTGACCGGGCGGCTTGTCGCCGCCGCCGAGGCGATGCGGATCGGACTCGTGCAAGCGATCGCGCCGGTCGACGAGCTCGATGGCTGCGTCGGGCGGGAACTCGCCGATCTTCTGAAGGGCGCGCCGGGTGCGCACGCCGCCACGAAGGCGCTGTGCCGGAGCCTTGGCGTAGCCGGGCGCGCGAGCCTGACGGGCCTTACCGCCGAGGCCCTCGCCGATCGTCTCGGATCGGAGGAGGCACAATCGCGAATAGCCGGCTTCCTCACCGGCCGCGGCCGACGCGAGGCACCGTAGCGGGTACCGTCCGGGGCATGGACGGCCGCTGCTCGCGCACCCATGTATTGCTCACGAGCCGCGCGCTCCGGCGTGGGGGACCGGCGATGGAGTTCATCATGAAGAAGGCGATCTGGGTCGATAACCGCGAACGTTATGACGAGCTCAATCCGATGGAGAGTGCCGGCTCAAAGCTGTATTGGACCATCGGCGCAATCTGCCTCGCAGTCGTGGTAATGCTGTTCGCGCTCTGAGGCGAGCCGACGACACCCCGATGCGCAGCACACGAGGGCGCGGACCCGCTGTCTCGGCTCGCTCACCAGGGCTTGGCGCGTGGCACGGTTCCCTGGCGGACCCGTGACGGGCAGAGTGCTCCGGGATTGGCAGCACAGCCTCAGGCAGCCTTCGCCCGAGCGTTGAATTCGCGCCTCGACATGACGACGTAGACCCAACCGTCCTGGGCGGACCTCCGCAACCGGGCGGTCTCTTCTGCGGCCTCTTTCGTCGCATGCTCGGAGACCAGGATCAGCTCCATCAGCTCCAGCATTTCCATGTCGCCGCTGGGATCGGTACGCGCCGCGGCGATCGAGTCTGCAACCCTTGCCGCGACTACCCAATTGTTTCCTTTCATCGGGGCACTCCTTGCTTGCGGGCAGCCGCGCGCCGGTGTCGTCCCCCGATTGGCCCGGCCGTTGCGCCACGACGGCGCGTACGTGCTGCTGCCCCTCGATGTCGAGAATATAGGTGCTGACCGCATTGCATTCACCGGTCCAGCAGCTCGTTCTGGCTCCGCAAGGCAAAATATGGCCGGCGTGCTGCCGGTCCTCAGCGGCCGGCTGCTGGTCACCTGGCCCGCCTGCGAAGCCTCGCCGGGCGCAGGGACTGCGGTGCCATTGCGGCCGGGAGCGAAAGACCATTATCGCAGGTCTTCACCCACGGCAGGCGGGCGCACCCAAGCGGAGGAGCCGCGCCAAGCTCGATTGATCCCCACGATTGAAAATTTCGACCTGCGCCGCCGCTGGCCGCGCGCGGCGGCCGGCTCTCGGAACGAGAGTCGCCGCGCGCAACGAAACGAAATACCGGCGCGCTGATTGGCGCTGGCAACAGGTCGAAACGTTCGCGCGCCGGCTTGAGCCATCAACCCGAACGCGGATGCCAGGGGTCCAGGCTATCGGTCGGCGAGGGCGGCTTCGAACCGCTCGACCGCCCAGTCAACCTCCTCGCGGGTAATGACCAGCGGGGGCGACACGCGGATGACGTGCTCGTGGGTCTCGGTCGTCAGCACCCCATTCGCGAGCAGCGCCTCGCAGTAGCGGCGCGCTCCGCCAGCCTCCGGGTGAAGCTCGATCGCCAGCATCAGCCCACGGCCGCGCACCGCTTTGACGACGCTTGATCGCAGTCCAGCCAGCGCCGACTTGAAATAGGCGCCCTGCTCGGCCGCGTTCTCGATCATGCCCTCCTCGGTCAACACGCGCAGCGCAGCGCGCGCCACCGCGCAGGCGAGCGGATTGCCGCCAAACGTCGAGCCGTGATCTCCCGGCTGTAGCACCCCTAGGATCTCATTGTTCGAGAGCACCGCCGAGACCGGATAGAAGCCTCCCGACAGGGCCTTGCCGAGCAGCGTGACGTCGGCCTCGATGCCTTCGTGCTCCTCCGCCAGAAGCCGCCCGGTCCGGCCGAGACCGGTCTGGATCTCGTCGAGCACGAGCGCGATGCCCGTCTGCGAGCACAGCTCGCGCACTTTGCGGAAGTAGCTCGCCGGCGGAACGATGACGCCACCCTCGCCCTGAATGGGCTCGACGAGAAAAGCGACGGTTCGCGGAGTGATCGCAGCAGCGAGCGCCTCGAAGTCGCCGAACGGGATGGTCGTGAAGCCCGGTGCGAAGGGACCGAATCCCTTGCGCCGCTTGGCATCGGACGAGAAGCCGACGATTGCTATCGTGCGGCCGTGGAAGTTGTTCGCGCAGACGATGATATCGGCCTCGTTCTCGGGCACACCGCGCACCTCGTAGCCCCATTTGCGCACGGTCTTGATCGCGGTCTCGACCGCCTCCGCCCCGCTGTTCATCGGCAGGATCTTGTGCGCCCCCGTGAGGCGCGCGAGGTCGTCATAGAGGAGGCCGAGCTGATCGTTGTGGAACGCGCGCGAGGTGATCGTCAGCCTCGTCGCCTGCTCGGCCATGGCCGCGGCGATCCTCGGGTGGCAATGGCCCTGATTGACCGCCGAGTAGGCCGACAGGCAGTCGAGATACCGGTTGCCGTCGACGTCCCAGAGCCACACACCGCGTCCACGGGAAAGGACCACGCCGAGTGGGGCATAGTTGTGTGCACCGAGCCGGTCCTCGCGTGCAATCAGCTCAAGCGGCATCTCGCCCATCGCGGGCCTCCTTTGCGGCAATCCCCCGGGATTGGACGAACTCCCCTCCGAGCATGGTGGCCACGAGCCCGACCGCCATGCGCGCGCTGTTGCCGTCAGGATCGAGCCGGGGGTTGAGCTCGGTCACGTCGAGCGAGCCGACCACGCCGGACTGGTGCAACATGGCCATGACGCAATTGGCTTGGGCCACGTTGAGGCCCCCTGGGACCGGTGTCCCGACACCGGACGCGAGTGTCGGATCGAGGGCATCGATGTCGAGACTGACGTGCAGCATGCCCGCCCGCGATGCCACCCGATCGAGCAGGCGCTGCAGCGGCAGTCGGATACCGAACTCGTCGATCTGCTGCATGCCAACGGAGGAGACCTTGTTGCGGCGTAGCGCCGGCAGCTCACCTGGGTCGACCGCCCGAAGCCCAAGGATGCAGGTGTTCTCCGGCTTGACGATCGGCGGACGCCGGTCACTGAGCAGGGGCTCGAAGCCGCCCTCGCCGATCAGCGCCGCGAGCGCCATCCCATGCATGTTGCCGGAGGGGGTGGTGAAGGGCGTGTTGCAGTCGGCGTGTGCGTCGATCCACAACAGGAAGACCTCCCGGCCGGCCTCGGCCCAATGGTGCGCGATCCCGCTTACGGTGCCCATGGACAGGCTGTGATCGCCCCCGAGAACAACCGGCAGCTCGCCGCCCCGGACGACGGAATGGACGGTGGCGGATAACAGCCGCATCCACGCCGCGACCTGTTCGGCATTGCGGGCGTGTCCGCCGAGACGGCGGTCGCCTGCGCCCGCGCCAGCCTGGTAAGCGGAGCCTTCCGGGTGCAGGTCGCCTGCGTCGCGAACCGTGCAGCCGCGCCGGCACAACTCCTCGAGGAGGCCGGCCTTGCGCAGTGCAGCGGGTCCGAACCGCACCCCGAAATCGACGCCCCCGACGTCCGCCGGTGCGCCGATCAGGGCGATGCGGCGCTGCGAGCGCGGATTGCTGCATGCCGTAGCCATAGCGGGCCTGACAATTTCGAGGCCGGCGAATCGCCGATGCACCCGATAAACATCGTATCGATTGCCGGTGACGCATAGGCGGAATTCTGCCAAACTGAACAGGCGATTTGAGCGGTTTGGCGGGCTCTGATTAGCAAAGTGGCTATTCGGCCATGGATGAGGTCGACCTCAAGCTGATTGCTTTGCTGCGCAACGACGCACGTTGCCCCGTCGCCGCACTCGCCCGACAGCTCGGCGTCTCCCGCGCAACGATCAGGTCGCGTATCACGCGGTTGCTCGAGCGGGGCGTCATTCGGGGATTCACGATCCTGGTGCGAGAGAGCGATGTGGCCAGCACGGTCCGCGCGGTGACGTTGATCGCCGTGGAAGGCAACCGAGCCGAACGCGTCCTGCGGCGTCTGATCGGGTTTCCCGAGGTGCGCCGGCTGCACACCACCAACGGCCGTTGGGACATCGTCGCAGAGATCGTTGCCGACACCCTGCCGGAGTTCGATGCTCTGCTCAACCGGATCAGGTCGAGCGACGGCGTGACGAGCACCGAGACCAGTATTCTCCTGTCGTCTGCGAAGGGCGCGGTCTGACCGCGCGCGTGCCGCGCGACCGCTCCGATCGTGCTCGCTGGCATCCCACGTGGAGGCTCACATGAAGCAAGTTCCCGCTGAACCGGCAAACCCCGGCGAGCACGCTCTCGCCGTGCTGGCCCGGCTCGGAGTCGGCGGCGAGGCATTTGCATCGGTGGGGTTGCCGGCCCGCTCTCCCATTACCGGCGAGGTGTACGCGCAGGCGCGCGCGACGACAGCGGCCGAGGCGGACGATGCGATCGAGACGGCACGCAAGGCGTTTCGCCTCTGGCGCGAGGTGCCTGCTCCGGTGCGCGGCAACCTGGTCCGCGCCTTCGGCGAGACGCTGAGAGCCCACAAAGAGGACCTTGCCTGGCTGGTCACGCTGGAAGCCGGCAAGATCCGCACCGAGTCGATGGGCGAGGTGCAGGAGATGATAGACATGTGCGATTTCGCAGTCGGCCTCTCGCGCCAGCTGCATGGTCTCGCCATTGCCTCCGAGCGCCCGCGGCATCGCATGATGGAGTGTTGGCACCCGCTCGGCCCGACCGGCATCATCACTTCGTTCAATTTCCCCGTCGCCGTGTTCGCTTGGAATGCCGCACTGGCGCTCGTGTGCGGCAATGCGTGCCTTTGGAAGCCGTCGGAGAGGATGCCGCTGACCGCACTTGCCGTGAAGTCGCTTCTCGACCGCGCCGCCGCCACGCTGGGAGACGTGCCGACTGGGCTCGTCGGACTGATCCTCGGCGGCAGGGAGATGGCCGAGCGACTGGCCGACGATGCGCGCGTGCCGCTCGTCTCGGCCACCGGCTCGACGGCGATGGGCCGCGCGCTCGCAACGCGCCTGGCGAAGCGCTTCGCGCGCGCGATTCTGGAGCTCGGCGGCAACAACGCCGCCATCGTTGCCCCTTCGGCCGATCTCGACCTCGCCCTGCGGGCGGTCGCGTTCGCTGCCATGGGCACGGCAGGGCAGCGGTGCACGACGCTGCGCCGGCTGCTCGTTCACGAGGACGTCTACGACGGCTTCCTGGCTCGTCTCGAGCGAGCCTATCGCTCGGTCAGGATCGGAGATCCGCGCGAGGATGGCATCCTCGTCGGACCGCTGATCGACACCGCTGCCGGCGAGGCGATGCAGCGGGCTCTCTCGCAGGCCCGTGCCGATGGCGGGCGAGTGGTCGGCGGCGAGCGCGTGCTTGCCGACCGCTATCCTCTGGCGTGCTACGTCCGGCCCGCTCTGGTAGAGATGACGAGCCAGACGGAGCTGGTCCGGCGGGAGACATTCGCTCCGATCCTCTACGTGATGCGCTACCGGGAGCTGGAGCAGGCCATCGCGTGGCAGAACGATGTTCCGCACGGGCTGGCCTCGGCGATCTTCACACGCAGCCTCGTCGAGGCCGAAACGTTCCTTTCGGCCAGCGGGTCGGACTGCGGCATAGCCAACGTGAACATCGGACCCTCGGGCGCTGAGATCGGCGGCGCTTTCGGTGGCGAGAAGGAGTCCGGGGGCGGCCGCGAGGCGGGCTCGGACGCCTGGAAGAGCTACATGCGCCGTGCCACCAACACGATCAATTTCGGCTCTGAGCTTCCCCTGGCGCAAGGGGTGCGCTTCGACGTCGAGGAGTGATGCCGTCGAACGAAGGGATCGAGTTTTTGTTGCCTTGCCCGCCGCACTGCGTGGCCGCAATTGCGCTATGAGCGGCCCGACGCGCCGAGCTCGATTGCCGGGCGGCGACGCGGCACCGGCAGAAGATCGGTAATTTCGGGCGCCCGGCTCGGCCGGCAACGAGGCGCCGGCCGACCGCCAAGCACTTCACTGTCGTGTGATCGGCTATTCGTGAGGTCGATTTGCCCTCGGCCGCTCGGTCGAGAGCGAGCAAGTCGCGGCCAGTGGTGCGTGCACGCGATGATCCCGTCCCTGGAAATGTCGCGCACGCACGCCCACATCCCAGCTAGTGTGGTGATCGAGAAGTCCGCTGCATACTTCTCGGCTTGATGGTGAGGTGGACTTCTCGATCTGAACGACACGGGCTCAATATCCGGGTGAAGCTTCGATGGACAGTATCGCGGAAGCAAGATGCCGGGTGATCCGCGCAGTGGACACCTATCAAGGCAAGCAAGGCTTGACCTACGCATGTGGCATCACCGCCGAGTCGGTCGGCGCCACGGGCATCTGCATGCACTTGCTCGAGATCCCGCCCGGCGGGCGGGCCAAGGCGCATCTGCACAAGCACCACGAGACGGCGATCTACATCCTATCCGGCGAGGTGGTCACGCTGTTTGGCGAACGCCTGCAGCATCAGATCCGCGCAAAGGCCGGCGATCTCGTCTATATCCCCGCCAACGTGCCGCATCTTCCCGTCAATCTGAGCAATGAGCCGGTCGCGTCAGTGATCGCGCGCACCGATCCCAACGAGCAAGAGAGCGTTGTCCTCCTGCCCGAGTTGGAGCCCCTTGCCGAGAAGGCCATCGCGGCATTGACGGCGGAGCATCAGGCGAATCACGAGCTCTCGCCGGCGTGAGTGGGGCGCCACGAGTGCGCACGTCGCAGCCACCTTCTCTGGCACCATCACCGGCCCTTGCGATCCGGTCTGCGCGCGGGGTGGAGCGGCTGCTCTGTCTGGAATGCTTGCGCTCGTGTCTTACCTCAAGGCTCGCCGTTCCGCCTGCCGCCAGTCCTCTCCTCGTCCAGCCAGGCCAATAGAAGAACCCACGCGACAGAGAGGACGATTGGGCCGAAAAACACGCCGATGATTCCGTAAGAGATCATTCCACCGATCACTCCGACGATGATGACGGGCATCGGCGTGGTCAGCCCCTTCGCGACCATGATCGGCCTCAGCACGTTGTCCAGCAGCCCGACCGGGACCATGTAGGCCGTGAAGAGAAGGGCGCTGACGGTATCCATCGTCACCCAGCTCCAGATCAGGACGGGGAGAAACACAATCCCCGGCCCGATCTGAACGATGCCAAGCAGCAGCGACAGGAAGGCCAGGATGCCGGCGCCCGGTATGCCCGCCGCGATGAAGCCGATGCCGGCGAGCAGCGATTGAAGAAGCGCGACCCCAATGACGCCGCGCGACACGCTGCGGATCGTCGCGCCGCCCAGTTGTACCATCTCGCGGCCGCGCGGACGAAGCACGCGCTCCATCGAACGCCCGAGCAGCTCGACCAGCCGCGGCCCCGGATGGAAGAGGAAGCCCGCGATGACGATCGCAGCGAGGAACTTGACAAGTCCGAGCATCGCGCCGCTCGCGATGTGCAGAAGCCTGATTCCCATCGGCTTCAGGACGGGTGCCAACTCGGTCAACTCGGCTCTGATGTCGGTCTCGGCCCGACTCCACGTGTCGTAGAGCCAAGTCCCGACGAGCGGCCAGTCCTTGACCGAATCCGCCGGGCGGGGGATCGACAGCTGTCCCTCCTCGAGCCCCCTGGCGAGCAGCCTCAGCCCGTCGATCATGCCGACACCGAGCCAAGCGACCGGGGCCACGACGACCGCTAGGCACAGGACCGTGACGAGTACGGCAGCAAGGCGTGGCCGTCCGGTCCATAGTCGGATCCAGTCGAACAGCGGATAGAGGGCGACCGCCAGGATCGCGCTCCACATAACGATCGTAACAAACGGCGCGATGACCTCCCAGGAGAGGTAGACGAGCAGCACGAGCAGCCCGATGCGGATGGCCACATCGACGCCATCGCCGTTCGGCGTCACCGATTTCGGCTCAACATTCTGCGACATGCTCGCTCGCCCTAAAGAGGGCAGGCGCGTGCCCCTCGCAATTGGCACGGACCGAGGCCCCTCTGACCTGCCCAACTTCTTCGGACCAGGCTCAGCTTGAAAGGTCAGCCCATCTCGAGCTCCGACAATCCGGCATTGCCGCTTCAGCGTCTGCAGAAGCGCTACGGCTCGTTTCGCGAATGGATCGGTCTAGTGCCCGCGGCCCTTGAGGTGGTCAATACGGGATTGTCTTGGGCAGCTTTGCGCCGGACCCGATCCAGTGCTCGTAGGTTTGTAGACTGAGGCCGAGCATCTCGTAGTGCACCCGCAGATATCCCTGCGCGTCACGCGAGACGGCTTGCGGCATCACCTGAGCGGCTTCCTGCGCCATCACGCCCACGTACAGCTTTCGACTGCCGTTATAGGCGAAGCGGTAGTAGCCGAGCCCATTGTCGAGGCGACCCAGAAGAACGATGTCGTGCTTGAGCCTGACATCGGATCGGCGACCGCCACCGCGACCGCCACCGCCACCGCGCCCTCCCCCGCCGAACGAGCGCCCGCCGCCGCCGCGACTCATCTGCGGTGCCCGGCCGCGCGACGCCATGGCACTGCGGCTTGCCTGGCCGCGACTCGCGTGGCGGCGCACATCGCTCCCGCGCTGGACGTTGAGTGCATTGGCCCGCTGTCGGCTGGCCTGCGCGGATGCCGTCTTGCGGGAACGATCGCCGGCGCCTGCGCGGTCACGAGCCTTCGCACCGCCCCGATCAGATGCTTTTCCCTTCGACCTGTCGGGGCCGGCACGATCGCGAGCCTTGTCGCCGCGATCCCCGACCTTGTCGCCACGGTCGCCGCGCTTGTCGCCTCGGTCGCCGACCTTGTCGCCTCGATCGGCGACCTTGTCGCGGGCGCCGGCCTTGTCGAATCCACGAAAATCCTTGGCCGCCTCTCGACGCTTGGCGTCCTGCTTGCCGAACTTGTCCCGGCTCGCCTTGTCGCGGTAGGGCACCGAACCGCGGTGCTTGGGATCGTGCTGCCACTTGTTGGACGTGATCTGCTGCCGGTTCTTGTTGATGTTGTTGTACTTGTTGACGTTGATGTCGATGTCGTTGCGGCCCCAGTTGCAGTTTCCCCAGCCCCAGGCGTTGGCAGCAATCGCAACGCCGGCGCCCCAGAAGAAGCCGGAGACGAACGAGGAGGCCGGATAGCCATAGGACCAGTAGTAGGGTGGATAAGACGGGTACCACCAAGTGCCGTAGACGACGCTCGGCTGGTAGACCGGCACGTACACGACCTCCGGGTTCGCCGACTCGATGACGATGTAGCTCTCCTTCTTCGTCACCTTCTGCTGCTTGTTGGTTTTCAGCGATCCCGTCTGCTCGGCCTTCTTTCGCAGCTGCTGGACCTCGGCCATCACGTCCGCCTGCTGGGCGATGAAGGCGTCGCCGAGCTTCTGCGTCCAGTCGAGCTTGTCGTTCATGGTCTGCAGGACGCTGGGAACCTGCGTCAGCGCCTTGACGCTCGGATCCCAATCCTTGGCCTCGAGCGCCTTGGTCAGCGCCTCGCCTTTGAGCTTCGCGTTGGCCGGCTCCTTGCGCCATCGCGCCGCCTGCACGACCTCGAGCGGGTAGGTCGATGCGACCAGCACGCTCGTCAGCAGGTCGTCGGGATAGAGAGCGATCGGCGCCAGCATCTGATCGAGCTCTTCGGTCTTGAAGGGCTTCGCGGCCGCTGCATCCTGCGCCCAGGAGGTGTGCGGCATGAAAGCGGCTGCCGCGAAAACGAGCGCTGCAAGCCACCTTCCCAATCGTCCGATCGTCACGGCGCTTCGTCCTCTTTAGTGGTCGTCGGAACATTCGATCCGATCGACGGCCAACGGCGTGTCCTCGATGCGTTCGTTACTCGACCAGCAGTGGATCGAGCAGCACGATCTCCCAGCTATCGTCGGGGTCGAAGATCTTCATGCCTGACGCGATGCGCCGCGAGTCGGGTCCGAGGTCCTTCTGGTAGAGGACCCCGGCGTGGCTGATCATGAACGTCATCACCCCGCTGTTGCCATAAGAAGCGGGGGCGGCGATCAGCGCGTAGCCGCCGATCATGCGGTCGTTGACGATGTAGTCGCGGGCGCCGTCCGGGGCAGCATTGCTCTGTCCGTAGAGCATCTTGAACACGTAGCCGTTGAACGGCTGCGACGTCTCCGCTCCACCGCGGCCTGCCTTGTATCCGGCCGCCTGCGCCTCGGCGATGAGCGGTCCGAGCGGGCTCTCCTGCTCGCCCGCGGACGCCGGCCAGTAGAGACCATCCTTCTTGCCCGGCGAGCTCATCAGCCGGCGCGCATATTGTGGTCCCTTGCCGTCGCGGTCGGCGGCGGCGTAGTCGTCCTGCGCCACGGCGAACGCCAGCATCGCAAGCATGGTGTTGTTCTCGTTCTCGCCGATGCGTCGCGTCAAGATCTCGTCGGCACCCGCCTCGGTGTCGAAGCGCCACGCACCGTTCTCGGCGACGATCGGGATCGGAAACGGAAACTTCTCGGTCCCGATCACCAGCGTGCTCTTGCCCTCGCCGGCCGAGACCAGCTCATGGGCCTGTTCATAGGCGGTGAGAAAGCGCTCGCGGATCGCCTTATCGGCGACCGGATCGCCGGAGTCCACGATCTCGTCCGCATCGTGGCCAAGCACGGCGAGCAGCGCCGACGTGCCGTCCGCCTTGACGGCGGCAACCAGAGCCTCGACCGCCTCGCCGGCCGACTTGAAGGTGCTCTGCTGTGGTGACTGCGCCAGCAGCGGGAGCGGACCCGCGGCGACGGCGAGGATACAGGCGGCGGCGACGACTGCGCTCCGGACGGCCCGGATCAAGGTCGTGTGAGCGGCTCGGCTGATGTGCATGACGATCTCCAAATTCACGACTGTGGGTTGACTGCGATCAGCGCCGGCGTCCACCGCCGCCACCCCCACGACCTCCACCTCCGCCACCGCCGGCACGTCCACCTCCCCCACCGCGGCTCACTTGTGGAGAATGCCCACCACCGCGCTGAGCCATGGACTGCCGGCTTGCCTCGCCGCGGCTCGCATGCTTCTGCACCTCGCGGCCCGATTTCACATCGAGTGCGCTGGAGCCCGAACGACTGGGCTTGTCGGTGCTCGCCCGCCTCGTGGCGTCGCCTCCGGGACCCCGCTCGCCAGCCTTTGGCCCTGCGCGATCTGCGACCTCTCCTTTGGGCCGGTCGGCAACGGCGCCGCGATCACCTGCCCTGTCGCCGCGATCACCTGCCTTGCCACCTCGACCTCCGACCTTGTCGCTACGGTCGGCAACCTTGTCGCGGGCGCCGGCCTTGTCGAAGCCGCGCATATCCTTGGTTGCCTCGCGGCGCTTGGCATCGAGCGTGCCGAACTTGTCCCGGCTCGCCTTGTCGCGGTAGGGCACCGAACCGCGGTGCTTGGGATCGTGCTGCCACTTGTTGGACGTGATCTGCTGCCGGTTCTTGTTGATGTTGTTGTACTTGTTGACGTTGATGTCGATGTCGTTGCGGCCCCAGTTGCAGTTTCCCCAGCCCCAGGCGTTGGCAGCAATCGCAACGCCGGCGCCCCAGAAGAAGCCGGAGACGAACGAGGAGGCCGGATAGCCATAGGACCAGTAGTAGGGTGGATAAGACGGGTACCACCAAGTGCCGTAGACGACGCTCGGCTGGTAGACCGGCACGTACACGACCTCCGGGTTCGCCGACTCGATGACGATGTAGCTCTCCTTCTTCGTCACCTTCTGCTGCTTGTTGGTTTTCAGCGATCCCGTCTGCTCGGCCTTCTTTCGCAGCTGCTGGACCTCGGCCATCACGTCCGCCTGCTGGGCGATGAAGGCGTCGCCGAGCTTCTGCGTCCAGTCGAGCTTGTCGTTCATGGTCTGCAGGACGCTGGGAACCTGCGTCAGCGCCTTGACGCTCGGATCCCAATCCTTGGCCTCGAGCGCCTTGGTCAGCGCCTCGCCTTTGAGCTTCGCGTTGGCCGGCTCCTTGCGCCATCGCGCAGCCTGCACGATCTCGAGCGGATACGTCGCGCCGACCAGCACGTTGGTCAGCAGGTCGTCGGGATAGAGCGCGATCGGCGCCAGCATCTGCGCCAGCTCCTCCTTCTTGAACGGCTTGGCGGCGTCCTCGGCATGCACAGCCATGGGCGCTGCGAAGACCGCTGCGATGGCCAGGCAGCCGAGCAGCTTGACAAGAGACTTGATGCTCACGCGTTTCGACTCCCTCTGGAGCTTGTCACTCGATCGGTGGAATTGCCGGCCTCGCTACCGGCAACGGCGAAGAAGGTTCGAGCGAGGAGAGGCCGACCCATGGTTGTAGGCGGGGCTGCGAGACGGGGGCCAGCGCGCGAGCACTCGACGCGCGTTAGCGCGCCGCCGGGGGACAACCCTCGAGGACGTGCCACCACCGATGCCCCCTATGCCGCTTGCGATGCCCGAGCGGGCGCGATCAGAAGCTGAAGTAGATGCCAAAGCCTGGCCGCCACAAGCGATACCCAAAGGGGTAATACGATCCGTAATAGGGGTATGACGAATAACCGTACACGTATGGGCTGTAGTAGCGGCGCACGTAGCGATACCGATAGGGCCGGTACGGCCGTACGTAGCGATAGCGGCGGTAGTACCGCCGGTGCACCTTCTCGACCTGCGAGTTCGTAGCGGCGGTCGACTTCAAGGCGGCCGGCGCGGTGCTCACGGCAGCGGCACTCGCCGGCGTGGCCCAAACAAGCATCGCGCCGATGCCACACAAGAGGATCGTTGCGTATCTGGCGTGCATGTGCGCTACTCCTTGTCCTTGCCCCTGCTCCTCCGAGCACGAGGCACATGTCGCGGTGCCCAGCTTGATCACCATCATGACCCAAAGACAATAGCGTTCATTGACGACGCTCAAGAAGGGTTCATAACTATTGTGCTAGCTAAATCACTTAGGTGCCGGATCAGAAACCCGTCTCAATAAACACAATATTGCTACGGACGAATTGGCATCTCGCGAGATCAGCTAGCGAAATACGGGAAAGAGCCGCCATGCCCAAGCCGAGGATGACCGAGAACGCCGCGGTGGCGGTCGGGACGCTGTGGCCAAGCCCGGCCTCCGACTGGATCGCATACTGGGTCGACGCCACACAGCGCGGACTGCTGCTGTTCGACGTCATGCGCGAGCGCAGCGCCCAGTACGAGGAGCATGCCGCCAAGCAGGCGCCGCACGTGCTCAAGTTCGCGTGCGACCTGGTGATGGATGGACGCAAGCTGTCGCGGCCGGTGAACTATGCGCTGGTGCGCGTGCGACCACCGGCGGGCGTCGAGATCGATCCCCGCAAGCGCCCGTTCGTCGTCTTCGATCCGCGCGCGGGTCATGGCCCCGGCATCGGCGGATTCAAGCCCGACAGCGAGATAGGCGTCGCGCTCAAGGCCGGACATCCCTGCTACTTCGTCGGCTTCCTACCCGAGCCGATGCCCGGCCAGACGATCGAGGACATTGCGCACGCGGAAGCCGCCTTCATGGAGCGCGTGATCGCGCTCCACCCCGAGGCCGAGGGCAAGCCGGCGGTGATCGGCAACTGCCAGGCCGGTTGGGCGGTGATGATGGTCGCCGCGACGCGACCCGAGCTGTTCGGTCCGATCATCGTCGCCGGCTCGCCGCTCTCTTACTGGGCTGGCGTTCGCGGGCAGAATCCGATGCGCTACACCGGCGGCCTGCTCGGCGGCAGCTGGCTCACCGCGCTCACCGGCGATCTCGGCGCCGGCAAGTTCGACGGCGCGTGGCTCGTCACCAACTTCGAGGGCCTGAACCCGTCGAATACGCTCTGGAGCAAGCACTACAACCTATATTCCAAGATCGACACCGAGGCGCCGCGCTACCTCGAGTTCGAGCAGTGGTGGGGCGGCCACGTCATGCTCAACGCCGAGGAGATGCAGTTCATCGTCGACCAACTGTTCGTCGGCAACAAGCTGGCAACGGCCGAGATCACGCTCTCCGACGGCGCACGCGTCGACTTGAGAAACATCCGCTCGCCGATCGTGGTGTTCTGCTCCAAGGGCGACAACATCACGCCACCGCAACAGGCGCTCGGCTGGATACTCGACCTCTATGGGAGCGTCGACGACATCCGCACACACGGGCAGACGATCGTCTATGCGGTGCACGAGACCATCGGCCACCTCGGCATCTTCGTGTCCGGCTCGGTCGCCAAGAAGGAGCACGACGAGTTCGCGAGCAACATCGACTTGATCGACGTACTGCCGCCCGGTCTCTACGAGGCGGTGATGACGCCGAAGGACGTGAGCGACCCGAATGCCGACTTGGTCGGCGGCGGCTACCTCGTCAAGTTCGAAGCGAGAACGCTCGACGATATCCGCGCTCTCGGCGGCAACACCCTGGACGACGAGCGCAAGTTTGCCGCCGCGGCGCGCATCTCGGAGATCAACCTCGGCCTCTACAAGACCTTTCTGCAGCCGTGGGTGCGTCTCTGGGCGAACGAGGGCATGGCCGACTGGCTGCAGAAGATGCATCCCGCGCGCCTGCAATACGAGATGCTGTCACGCGAGAACCCGATGTTGCGCTCGCTGGATGCGCTCGTCGACGTCGCCAAGGAGTACCGGCAGCCGGTCGCCGAGGACAATCCGTTCTGGCAGATGCAGAAGCAGGTCTCGGACTGGATGGTCGACTCCCTCAACGCCTATCGCGATGTGCGCGATAAGCTGCAGGAGGAATGGTTCCATGCGTTCTACGGCTCGCCGATGGTCCAGGCGATGGTCGGTCTCAGCGGCTCGGAGGCGGCTCCGCGCCGCAAGCCGGGTGACGACGCCACCTATCGCGCGTTCGTCAAGCGGCGGATCGAGGAGCTGAAGCGCGATATCACCGCGGGTGGCCCGCTCGAGGGCGCCATCCGTGGATTGCTCTACGTGCGGATGCCAGAGGGCGCCGTCGACGAGCGATCGTTCAATCTCGTCCGGCAGCTGCGGGAGAAGGCTGGTAGCGATCTCAGCCTCGCCGACTTCAAGAAGCTGCTGCGTGAGCAATTCTTCATGCTGATCCTCGACGAGCGCCGCGCCATCGACGCCATCCCCGACCTGCTCGCCAAGAACCCTGACGTGGCTGCGCGATTGGCCGCCAGATTGCGCCAGATCGTCGACGTGGTCGGCCTCGAGAAGAAGGAGTCGCAGCTGCGGTTCGAGGAGATGGAGGAGATATTCCAGCGCTTCGGCGTGCCCCAGGAGAATGTCGCGGTCGAAGGCGTGCGGCCGATCCGGGCGCACGCGTCCCGGGGCACCAAGGGCTAACCTGCCCCCCCCGCACCATCTACGCCCCTCAACACGAAAACAGGACGATCGACATGGCCGGCTTGCTTCGCCCCGATGACCTCAAGATGATCGCCTCCGACGCCGAAATGGCGAAGATGGAGGAGGAGCGCCAATTCCGCGAGCAGAAGCGCAAGCAGCAGGATCAGTTGCGGGAAGCCTTCATGTCGCGCGAGATCCATCCCGAGGCGATCGAGCGGATCAACGGGATGGTGCGCATCGCAGCGCAGCAGGGCCACCACCAGCTGCAGCTGTTCACCTTCCCGGCCAGCTACTGCAACGACGGCGGGCGCCGGATCAACATCATGGATCCCGAGTGGCCGAGCTCACTCGAAGGCTTCGCCAAAAAGGCCTACGAGTACTACGAGCGCGAGTTGAAGCCGCTCGGATATAAGCTGCACGCCGAGATCGTCAGCTTCCCCGGCGGCATGCCGGGCGACGTCGGCATGTTCCTCAAGTGGTAGCGCCGCGCCAGGCCGCGCGTGACCACACCACCACATCCAAAGCTACCCGGGACCAACGCCAATGCGCGAGCGCAAGCACGAGAAGTACGATCGGCTGATCGCCAAGGCCGAGAGCCTGCCGCCACTGGCGACCGCGGTGGCGCATCCGTGCGACGCATCCTCTCTCTCCGGAGCCCTGGAGGCGATGGAGGCGAAGCTCATCACGCCGATCCTGATCGGCCCCAAGGCCAGGATCACGGAGGTTGCGGAGAAGCTCGGCAAGAGCCTCGACGGAATCGAGATCGTCGACGTTCCCCACAGCCAGGCGGCTGCGGCGAAGGCGGTCGAGCTCGTGCGCGCAGGCCGCGCCGAGGTGCTCATGAAGGGGAGCCTGCACACCGACGAGCTGCTCTCCGAGGTCACGAAGCGGGACACGGGCCTGCGCACGGGCCGGCGCATCAGCCACGTGTTCATCATGGACGTGCCGGACCATCCGCAGACCTTGTTCATCACCGACGCGGCGGTCAACATCTTTCCCGACCTGATGGCCAAGCGCGATATCGTGCAGAACGCCATCGACTTGTTCGCCGGGCTCGGGCTCGGCATCCCTAGAGTTGCGATCCTGTCGGCGGTCGAGACGGTGACGGTCAGCATTCCCTCGACGATCGAGGCCGCGGCGCTCTGCAAGATGGCGGACCGCGATCAGATCACCGGCGGCATTCTCGACGGACCACTCGCCTTCGACAACGCCATCAGCCCCGAGGCCGCCCGCATCAAGGGCATCAAGTCGGCGGTCGCCGGGCAGGCGCAGATCCTGGTCGTGCCCGATCTCGAGGCCGGCAACATGCTGGCCAAGAACTTGACGTTCCTCTCGAACGCCGACGCCGCCGGCATCGTGCTGGGCGCGCGCGTGCCGATCGTGCTGACGTCGCGCGCCGATTCGGTACGGACTCGGCTGGCATCGTGCGCCGTCGCGGTCGTCTTCGCCTTCAATCAGAGAACGAAGTCACCCGTCAGGTCGTGAGCATGCGTCGCACTATTCTCGTGTTGAATGCCGGCAGCTCGAGCATCAAGTTCCAACTGTTTGCGATTGCCGAGAGCAATCGCCTGGAGCGGCTGCTCAAGGGGCAATTCGACGGCATCGCCGTGCGGCCACGACTCGTCGCAAAGGGCAAGAACGGCGAGGATCTGACGGATGAGAGCTGGGATGCGAAGACCGTCGCCGATGTCCCTTCCGCGCTCGACAAGGTGATCACGTTCCTGGTCGGACAGCTCGGCGGCGAGTTGCCAGTGGCGATCGGCCATCGCGTGGTGCACGGCGGCATCGATTACAGCCACCCGACGCTCGTCACCGACGACGTGCTGGCGCGGCTGGAGCCGCTGGTTCCGCTCGCCCCCCTGCATCAGCCGAACAACCTCGCGCCGATCCGCGCCATTCGCGGGCGGCGGCCCGATCTGCCTCAGGTCGCGTGCTTCGACACCGCTTTCCACCGCACGCATCCCGAGGTCGCGGACCGCTTCGCGATCCCCGAGGCCCTCTACGCAGAGGGCTTGCGCCGCTACGGGTTCCACGGGCTCTCCTACGAATACATCGCGCACAAGCTGCCCGAGGTCGCGCCGCACCTCGCCTCGGGCAAGGTGCTGGTCGCCCATCTCGGCAGCGGGGCCTCGATGTGTGCGCTTTCCGGCGGGCGCAGCATCGAGAGCACGATGGGGTTCACCGCCCTCGACGGCCTGCCGATGGGCACGCGCCCGGGCCAGCTCGACGCCGGCGTCGTTCTCTATCTCTTGCAGCAGAAGGGCATGTCGGCGAAGGCGATCGAGCGCCTGCTCTACAACGAGTGCGGATTGAAGGGGCTCTCCGGAATCAGCAACGACGTCCGCGTCCTGCTCGAAAGCCAGGATCCGCGTGCCAAGCTCGCGATCGACTTCTTCGTCTATCGCATCGCCGCGCTCGCCGGCGCGCTAGCCGCGGCGCTCGAGGGCGTCGACGGCCTCGTGTTCACTGCCGGCATCGGCGAGAACGCTCCGGTGATCCGCGACGCGGTCGTCAAGCGGCTCGGCTGGCTCGGGGCCGAGATCGAGCCGGAGCGCAATGCCAAGGGAGGTCCGCTGATCTCGAGCGATCAGTCCCGGATCGCCTGCTACGTCATCCCGACCGACGAGGAGCTGATGATCGCGCGCCACACGCTGAATGTCCTCGGGGGCGCCGCGTCCTAATCCGTATCAGGAGCCAACATGCGAGATCCATCGACGTTCAAGCTGCTCAAGGGCAAGAAGGCCCTCGTCACCGGCATCGCCAACGACCAATCGATCGCGTGGGGTTGCGCCAAGGCGTTCAGTGCGCTCGGCGCCGACCTCGCCATCACCTACCGCAGCGAGAAGACAAAGAAGTACGTTGATCCGCTGGTGAAGGATGTTCCGGCCTCGATCTACATGCAGCTCGACGTCGAGCATCCAGGCGCGATGGAGCAGGTGTTCGAGGCGATCGACAAGAAGTGGGGCAAGCTCGATATTGTCCTGCACTCGATCGCCTTCGCGCCGAAGGCGGACCTGCAGGGACGGGTCGTCGACTGCTCGAAGGACGGCTTTCTGATGGCGATGGAGCTGTCGTGCTGGTCGTTCATCCGCATGGCCAAGCTGGCCGAGCCGCTGATGAAGGACGGCGGCACGCTGTTCACGATGAGCTACTACGGCTCGCAGATGGTGGTCGAGAACTACAACATGATGGGCCCGGTGAAGGCCGCGCTCGAATCCGCCACCCGCTACATGGCCGCCGAGCTCGGCCCCAAGGGGATCCGCGTGCACGCGATCTCGCCGGGGCCGCTCAAGACGCGCGCCGCCTCCGGCATCAGCGAGTTCGACAAGCTGCTGCAGAAGGCGCAGTCCAAGGCACCCTCGCGCAGTCTGGTCTCGATCGACGACGTCGGCATCGCGGTCGCGTTCCTGGCCACGGATGCGGCCAAGCTGATCACCGGCGAGACGCTCTACATCGACGGCGGATACCACATCATCGATTGAGGTCCTGGGCCCCGACGCCCTTGAACCATCACAGGCGGGAGGAACCGAGCGCCCGGTCTTCACACGCGAGGCGCACCCCCGCTGCGCTCGCAGGGAGAAGTCAATGGCAAAGAAGAGCGAAAAGGACGACACCGATGCGGCGAGGCAGAAGGCTGCCGCCCCCGAAAGGAATGGCGATAGGAAGCTGAAGAACAAGCAATACGAGGCGGAGCTGCGCCGCCTGCACGTCGAGCTCGTCAAGCTGCAGGAGTGGGTCAAGCACGAGAAGCGGAAAGTCTGCATTCTGTTCGAGGGCCGCGACGGGGCCGGCAAGGGCGGCGTCATCAAAGCGATCACCGAGCGGGTCAGCCCGCGCGTGTTCCGTGTCATCGCGCTCCCCGCGCCGACCGAGCGCGAGAAGTCGCAGATATACATCCAGAGGTACCTGCCACACATGCCCGCGGGCGGCGAGATCGTGATCTTCGACCGCAGCTGGTACAATCGCGCCGGTGTCGAGCGGGTGATGGGCTTCTGCACCGAGGATCAGGCAGAGCGGTTCCTGCATGCGGCTCCATTCGCAGAGCGACTGATGGCCGAGTCCGGCGTCCTCCTGCTCAAGTATTGGCTTGAGGTGAGCCCGGACGAGCAGACGCGACGCCTCGAGGGCCGCATCAACGACGGCCGCAAGATCTGGAAGCTCAGCCAGATGGACTTGGATTCCTACACCCGCTGGGACGACTACACCAAGGCGCGCGACGAAATGTTCAAGGCGACCGATACCGCCTGGGCGCCCTGGTACGTCGCGCGCTCCGACGACAAGAAGCGGGCGCGCCTCAACATCATCGAGCACATTCTCAGCAAGATCCCCTACGAGGACGTGCCCCACAAAAAGGTGAAGCTGCCGAAGCGGCATGTCTCCAAGGGCAAGCAGGCCGACCTCTCCAACAGGCTCATACCCGAGAAGCACTAACGTACGTCGAGCCGAGCCGGATCCAAGGGGGTGGGCATGACTTGGAACCAGCGCTACGCGATCAGGAGCTACATACGCTCGTCACTGTGGGTGGTGCCATTCTTCGCGCTCGTTCTCGAGCAAGCGATGACACACGTCCTGCTGAGGATCGAAGCCTGGATGAGCTGGGTGCCCGACTGGCCGTTCAGCACGCCGGCCACGCTGGTCACGATCCAGTCGATCGTCACGCTCGTGTTGTCGTTCCTGGTGTTCACGTTCGGCTCGATGCTTGTCGCCATACAGGTGGCGAGCGGGCAACTCACCCCGCGCATCATCGCCACGACGCTGTTGCGCGACAACGTGATCCGTCTCGCGGTCGGCTTATTCGTCTTCACGCTGCTGCTCGCGATCGGCACTGTCGCGCGGCTCGATGCGGGCCTGCCCGATGCGCACCTCTGGGCAACTGCGCTCCTTGGCTTCGCCTCGATCATCGCCTTCCTCTATCTCATCGACTACGCGGCGCGACTGCTGCGTCCGGTCAGCATCGTCTGGCGGATCGGCGAGCACGGGATCGCCGTCATCAAGGCCGTGTATCCGAAGCCGATCGACGAGGTGGATGCCGTCCAACGGCGTCGGTTCGAGCCAGGCCCGCCGGACCGGGTCATCACCCATGCGGGGACGTCGGCGATCGTTCTCGGCGTCAACATCGACGCCGTTGTCGTCGAGGCCACGCGGGCCGATGCCGTCGTCGAGTTCGTCCCGCGGGTCGGAGATTTTGTCGCGGTCGGAGACCCGCTCTTCAGGCTTTACGACGGCGCGATGCTGGACGAGCACAGGTTGAATGGACTTGTCGCGTTCGGTCCAGAGCGGACGATCGAGCAGGATTCGACATTCGCCTTCCGCGTGATCGTCGACATCGCGCTCAGGGCCCTCTCCAAGGCGATCAACGATCCGACCACCGCCGTGCTGGCGATCGACCAGTTGCAGCGCCTGCTGCGGCTCGTGGGGCTGCGTCATCTCCACGACGATCAGGTGAGGGACGCGTCCGGGCGCGTGCGCTTGATCTTCCCGACACCCAACTGGGAGGACTTCGTCCAGCTGACGTTCAGCGAGATCCGTCTGCATGGCGCCGGCGAGCTTCAGATTGCGCGCCGTCTCAAGGCAATGATCGACAATCTGATCGATGTTCTCCCGGAGCGCCGCCGGCCTGCGCTTGCAGAGGAGCTGGCCCTGCTCGACCACGCCATCGAGCGGCTCTACCCGCTTCCGGAGGATCGAGCACTTGCGCGGACGCCGGATACCCAGGGTCTCGGCGGCGCCTCGCCGACGCCCCACACCAGCTGACGTGGACGCCCCGTCCGCGCTCAGTCGAGATCGGCGGGATAGACCTTCTTGACGCCGGGCGGCGGGGTGAACGTGAACAGCGCGTCGGGCAGATTCGGGGCGATGATCCACGAGAGCTCGTTGGTCTGGACCGGATCGGCGGGATCATCGAGACGCCGGCTTACGAGCTTGCACGGCAGCGGCGTCGCCGAGTCCTCCACCCACACGTCCCACACGTCGTCCATGCGCTCGACGAGCAGGTGGCGGCACTCGCGGCCGCCGATGCTGTCCGCCCCCCGTGCCGTCACTCTGACAGTCTCGCCGAGCGTCAGCAGGTAGTCGACCGTCCACAGGAAGTCGAGCACGCGAGCGTGCAGCGACAGCATGCCCGCGCCCTTGTACATCGTCCCGACCAGCGACTCGGCTGCGAGCACCTCGGCATAGCGGCCCTGCGCAGGCCGGTTGATGTAGAGCATCCTTCCGTCCGACACGAACACCGTCCGCATCTTCCCGACCGTCAGCTCGATCCGCAGCAGGTTGGGCTGGCGGGTCTGAAAATGGACGCTACCCTCTTTGCCCAAGCCGTGGATGTCGGTGGTCAGCGAGAACGTTGTGCGAAAATCTGTATCGGTGCTAGAGCGAATGTAAGTGTGCATGCGCTTCAGCAGCGCGATGGCTTCGGCATTGGCCTGCGACGTCCTCGCGGATGTTTGCTCCGGCGCCGGCGGAGCCTGCGCTTCTGCTCCAACACTCCACCACACGGCGATCGCGGTCGCGGCCAGGACTGCCCCGACCCGACGGCCTCGCCAGGATGCCGACGCTGGCACTACAGCCTTGCCGCGATAGGACGCCGCCATGATCTAACAACCTCCTGCTCCCAATCCGTACTCCCAGATTAGCGGGAGCGCCGTCCATGAGCCATCGACTGCCGCCCACAGGCGACCGAATGCCGCCGCCGCGAGTAAACGGCGTCCGACCGATCGGGTGGCGGACCGCACTGGGATCATGCCCATACAGACGGTATCGGCGCACGCCCCGAGGAGTGGACGTGTTGACATGTGGCGCACATCGGTGATCTTGCGATAGCGAAGGCGAATGTCACCGTGTGCGGCCGTGCTCCAGAACTACGAGAGGACCCTGACGCTCAAGAACGGACTGCAAGTCACGTTGCGGGCCGTCCGCAGCGACGACAAGCAGCGCCTGCGTGATGCCTTCGGCAAGCTCGAGCTGTCGACCATCTACACACGCTTCTTCGGCTACAAGAAGCAGCTGACCGACGCCGAGCTGACGCAGGCGACCGAGATCGATTTCCACACCACGGTGGCACTGCTGGTCACGACCGGAATCGGGAGCTCGGAGACGGTCATCGGAGCCGGACGCTATGTCGCTGCTCCCGGCCAGATGCCGGACAGCGCCGAGATCGCGTTCACGGTCGAGGAGGACTTTCACGGCCTCGGCATCGCGTCGCTGATTTTGAGCAGCCTCGCCGAGATTGCGCGCGAGAACGGGCTGAAGCGCTTCGAGGCGGAGGTTCTGCCGAGCAATGCCGCCATGCTTGCCGTGTTCCGCAAGAGTGGTCTCGCCATGCGTCAGGAACTCGGCGGGGGGACAGTCCACGTTACCTTGGAGCTTGCGCCGAGCCGATAGCCGGACTGAGATCGCGGCGCATTGGCTCTTCTGCGTAGCTCGACAGCACCTCGTCCTCGGGCTCTTGCGGCTTCCGGATGGAGCTTTGAGCTTGCTCCCTGTACTCTCTCGCGTTCCGACTGCCCGCTACGATCCTGGAATCTGGTTCGACGCTGACGGCATGCTCAGTCAGAATGGATCGCCAACTTCGAGCAAAGTGCTTCAGTCTCGAAACCGGTTGCCGGGCCGGCCGGCGAGGCCGATCATCCGTCTGCGGCTGTTGATGCGACGCAAGGCGCGGGGAGCGCTCGTGTGCCGCAGTCGGTTGCGGACGACGTCGAGACCAGCGACGAGGAGAAAGCCATGACGCTTCCCGCGACTATCCGCCATGCCGAGCAACAGGTTCAGGAGTGGCTCAAGGAGCTGCGCGACAACGGCGACCTCGCCGATCTCGACGAGGCGCTGGCGGTCCTGCGCGTGGTGCTGCATCAGCTCCGCGACCGGTTGTCGGTCGAGGAGGCGGTCGATCTCGCCCAGCAGCTGCCGATCATCGTGCGTGGGCTCTACTTCGAGGGCTGGCAGCCGAGCCGGGTTCCCTCCAAGGTGCACTCGCGCCGGCAGCTTGCCGACGAGACGACGATCGCACTGCTGCCTCGCACGGTGCCCGCCGAGCGGGCGATCCGCGACGTGCTGGCGCTGCTCGCCCACCACTGCGATCCGGGCGAGATCGCCGATGTCATCGCCCAGTTGCCGCAGGAGCTCAAGGAGCTGTGGCCGGAGGGCGCCCAGACCTATCGCGAGCGCATGCGGGCGGCGAAGGGCGAGTAGTGGCGTGGGCCTCATCGCCTCGTCTTGGCGCGGGTCTCGCGATCGAGCAGGCTACGCTTGCGGGCGATGCCCCACCGATAGCCGGAGAGCTTTCCGTCGGACTTGACGACCCGGTGACAGGGGATGATCACGGCGAGCGGATTGGCGGCACACGCGCCGGCGACCGCGCGCGCCGCTTTCGGCCGACCAAGGCGCTGCGCGATCGCGGCATAGGTCGTGGTGGTGCCGGCAGGGATCTCGGTGAGCGCCTGCCAGACGCGATGCTGAAAGGCAGTGCCGCGGATGTCGAGCGGCAGCTCGGGCGGTGCGGCGGGGCGCTCTACGAAGGCGATCACGCCGGCTGCGATCTCTTCGAACGCTCGGTCGCCGCCGATCAGGCGGGCATTGGGGAAACGGTCCTGGAGGTCACGGAGCAGCGCGTCGGGGTCGTCGCCGAGCAGCACGGCGGCAACGCCTTTCTCGCTCGCGGCGACGAGGACCTGGCCGAGCGAACAGGGGCCGACGGCGAAGCGGAGCGAGGTCATGGCGCCACCTTTGCGAAACGCGGTCGGCGTCATGCCGAGCGCCCTGTCGGCGCCGGCATAGAACCGACCGCTGGATCCGAAGCCGGCGGCGTGAATCGCCTCGGTCACGGTCGGCGTGTCTCTCAGCCTTTCGCGGACGCGGCGGCAGCGGCCGGCGACGGCATAGCCTTTCGGCGTCATCCCGACGGCCGCCTTGAACAGGCGATGGAAGTGACCGGGGCTGAGACCGGCGGCGCGCGCCAGTGCCGCGAGCGTCGGCGGCTCGTCGGCGGTCTCGATCGCGCGGCAGGCTGCGGCGACGAGGGCGGTCTGGCGCGCGTGCGTTGGCGAATCGGGACGACAGCGCTTGCAGGGGCGGAACCCGGCGCCGCTCGCCTCGGCGGGGCTGGCGAAGAAGCGCACGTTCTCGCGTCGCGGTCGGCGCGAGCCGCACGACGGCCGGCAATAGATTCCGGTGGTCGTGACGGCATAGTAGAAGCAGCCGTCGGCAGACCTGTCGCGCGCTGCGACGGCCGACCAGCAGCGGTCGTCGTTCAGTCCGCGCTGCGGGCGCGCTGCGGCCAACCGGGAGCCGGGGCTCGATCGATCTGTTGCTCGCTTGCTCGGCATGGGGCGACACTACGCGCTTCGGCAGCCCGGCGCACTCCGCTCCTTGCGGTTGAATTCGGCTGTTGGTGGGCGTGGCGCGCTGCGTTCCGGGAGCCGGTCGCCAAGCGCGGCCACCGGCAGGGCCGCAAGAGGGAGTTGTCCCGCGAGCATCGACCCTATGCAACGCGAATTCAGGTGTGGGTCTTGGCTGCGGGATCGAGGAACAGATCGGTCGAGATATAGCGGTCGGCTGCCGAGGGGGCGAAGGTGACGATCGTCTTGCCCTCCATCTCCGGCCGCGCAGCGACCGACAGCGCGGCGGCAAGGTTGGCACCGGTCGAGATGCCGCCGGCAATTCCCTCGACTCGCGTCAGCAGGCGCGAGACGTCGAACGCGAGCTCGTTTGGCACCTTGATGACCTCGTCGATCAGCTCGCGCTCGAGGATCGAGGGCACGAAGCCGGCGCCGATGCCCTGGATCTTGTGCGGACCCTTCTCGCCGCCGGACAGAACCGGGCTGGCCGAAGGCTCGACGGCGATCACCTTGAGGTCGAGGTTGCGCCTCTTCAGCACGCGCCCGCATCCGGTCAGCGTGCCGCCGGTGCCGACGCCGACGACCAGTGCGTCGACGTTGCCCTCGGTGTCGCGCCAGATCTCCTCGGCGGTGGTACGCTCGTGGATGGCCGGGTTGGCCGGATTGTCGAACTGGCCGGGGATGATCGCCTCGGGCATCGCCGCCGCAAGCTCACGGGCGCGGGCCAACGCCCCATCCATGCCCTTGGTCGCCGGCGAGAGTTCCAGCTCGGCGCCGAGGTGGGTCAGCATCTTGCGCCGCTCGATCGACATCGAATCCGGCATGACGAGGATCAGGCGATAGCCGCGCGCGGCAGCGACGAAGGCAAGACCGATGCCGGTGTTGCCGGAGGTTGGCTCGATCAGAATGCTTCGGCCGCGCTGAATCAGCCCCTCGGCCTCGAGCGCGTCGACCATCGCGACGGCGATGCGATCCTTGACCGAGGACAGCGGGTTGAAGAACTCGAGCTTCATCAGGATCTCGGCCTTGGCGCCAGCGGCGGCCTTGAGCCGCGAGAGCCGGACGAGCGGGGTATTGCCGATGGTCGCGGTGATGTCGTCGTAGATGCGACCCCGGCCCCAGGCGTCGCCCGCCGTGGGTGCTCCGATCCCGGCCTTCTCGCTCATGCCCGTCCCTCCGCATCGTGCGCGGCACGTGTTTGCCGGCACAGGTTCGCCGCCCTTGTGGCAGCAATCGGCGACGGCCTCAAGCAGGCACGCGGGCGCGGACCCGGCAGGCGCGGCCATTGCTCAGGATTTGGGCCGTGCACGCTTGCGGCCGGCCGTCGAGGGGACGGGGCGCATGGCCGCGACCGGCTTCTCCGCCGCGGTTCCGGTCGATCCGAAGCCGCCCGCGCCACGCTCGGTCGTGGTGAGCGTTGCGACCTCGATCAGCGTCGCGTGCGAAACGGGTGCGACGACGAGCTGGGCGATGCGCTCGCCGCGGCGGATCGTGAATGGCGCTTCGCCGAGGTTGGCGAGGATCACCATCACCTCGCCGCGGTAGTCGGCGTCGATGGTGCCGGGGCTGTTCGGTAAGGTGATGCCGTGCCTCAGCGCGAGCCCCGAGCGCGGGCGGACCTGCGCCTCGTAGCCCTCGGGCAGCGCGATCACCAGGCCGGTCGGCACCAGGGCGCGGGCGCCAGGGGCGAGGATCATGGGTGCGTCGGCCGGCACGGCGGCGACGAGATCGAGCCCGGCGGCGTGCTCGGTCTGGTAGGCTGGCAGCGGCAGGCCGGCGGCGTGCGCAAGCCGCACCAGCTCGACGCGGACAGCCTGGGTTGCCCGCCGCGCGGTCATTCGGCGGCATCCTTGCGTTTGGCAAGGTGCGCGCCGGCGCGCCGGATGAGGCGGGCTGCAACCTCGTCCTTGCTCATCTCCGGCCAGCTCTCGGCACCGTCGGCGGTGACGAGATGCACGCAATTGCGGTCGCCGCCCATGATGCCGGTCTCGGGCGAGACGTCGTTGGCGACGATCCAGTCGGCGCCCTTGGCCTTGCGCTTGGCGGCGGCGTAGGCGACGACGCTCTCGGTCTCGGCGGCGAAGCCGATCACCAGCGTCGGGCGCGACTTGCCCTTGGCGATGGTCTTGAGGATGTCGGGGTTCTCGGCCAGCTCCAGCGCAGGCGGCTTGGCGCCGGTCTTCTTGATCTTCTCGAGGCTCGCGTGCTCGACGCGCCAGTCGGCGACGGCGGCGGTGAAGATGGCGATGTCGGCCGGCAGGGCGGCACGCACGGCCTCCAGCATCTCGGCGGCGGTCGCCACGTGCACGACATCGACGCCGGACGGATCGGGAATCGTGACCGGGCCGGAGACAAGCGTCACGCGCGCGCCAGCGTGCCGGGCGGCAGCGGCGATGGCGTGGCCCTGCTTGCCGGACGAGCGGTTGGCGATGTAGCGCACCGGGTCGATCGGCTCATGGGTCGGTCCACTGGTCACCAGAACGTGCCGGCCTGCGAGCGGTTCCTCCCGCCCGGCGCCCGGCGCGGCGAGCAGCGCCTCGATACGCTCGACCAGCTCGGGCACCTCGACCAGGCGTCCCGGTCCAGCCTCGCCGCGCTCGGCCATCTCGCCGACCGCTGGGCCGACGAGATGGATGCCATCGGCCATGAGCTGGCGGACGTTGCGCTGGGTTGCCGGGTGCAGCCACATCCGCGGGTTCATGGCCGGCGCGGCAAGGACCGGCTTGTCGGTCGCCAGCAGCAGGGTGCTGGCGAGGTCGCTGGCATGGCCGCCCGCCATCTTGGCGAGAAGATCGGCGGTGGCAGGGGCGACGACGATCAGGTCGCAATCGCGCGCGAGCCGGATGTGGCCAATCTCGCGCTCGTCGTCGAGGTCGAAGAGATCGGTGAAGACACGGTCGTTGGTGAGCGCGCCGACCGCCAGCGGGGTGATGAACTCGGTGGCCGCCTTGGTCATCACAACGCGCACACCGTGCCCGCGCTCGCCGAGGCGCCGGATCAGATCGAGGCACTTGTAGGCGGCGATGCCGCCGCCGATGACGAGCAGGATATGCTTGGCGGTCACAGGTCTGGTCCGGGCCGGTGGGCCTGTTTGCATTGCGCGCGCATTCCCCCCTCTCCCCGCAAGCGGGGAGAGGGTCGGGGTGCGGGGCGGCTACGAGTGCCGGCACAAGCGGCCGCTCTTCACCCTAACCCTCTCCCCGTAAGGACGGGGAGTGGGAATTGCTACCATACCCGGCGTAGGGAAGCGTTAATCGGCGTCGGCCGGTCGGCGCCGCATTTACGGCTTCGTGGGCGGCTATGCGAAGGCTTGCGAAACCGTAATCGGGGGCTGCCCATGCCCGCAATGGCCGTTGGTCGCAGAGCGCGAGGTGTCGCCGGGGCGGCGCTGCTGGCGCTCGCGCTGGCCGCGGGATCGAGCCGCGCTGCCGAGGGAGACTGGGGTGATTGCTTCGGACCGGACTTCGAGCGCCGCGTCACCGGGTGCAGTCGGCTGATCGGGCGGTCGGACCTGACGCCCGAGGAGCGCGGCTTCGCCCACGCCAACCGTGCGCTGGCTCACGCCATGCACGGCCACCATGCGCTCGCCTTGGCCGACTACGATGCCGCGCTCGCCATCACCCCGGACTTTCCGGTCGCGCTCAACAACCGGGCCTGGACCCTGTTCCGCGCGGGGCGACCGGAAGCCGGTCGTGGCGACGTCGAGCGGGCGTTGGTGCTCGATCCGTTGAACCCGCACGCGCTCGACACGCGGGCGCACATCCGCCAGGCGCTCGGCGATGCGGCGGGCGCGATGGCCGACTATCGCCTCGCCATGCGCATGGGCGGCGAGCGCCTCGTCGCGCTCTACCAGTGCGGGCTGCAGGCGGCGCGACTCTATGAAGGCGAGATCGACGGCGTCGTCTCGGTGGCGCTACGTCGCGCGCTCGAGGTCTGCGTCGAGACGGCGGGCTGCGACCCGCTACCGGCGGACGAGGAATGCCGCAACGCGACCTCGTGACAATCGCGGATCGATTCGCGTTATCCCCGGCTCGTTGGCGCTTGCCCAAGCTCGGCGCGCCGACCGGTCCGCTCCGGCCGTAGATTCGATTCGGCTGCCGGTCCGGACCATCGGTGGAGAATGCCATGATCATCAGCGGCGGCAACGGATCGCAGCAGCTGACCGCCACCGCCGATACCGACGTCATCTGCGGCCACTGCGCCGCCGATGTCGATCTCAGTGATATCGATGCGCGCCTCGGCATGGCCGGCAATCGGCGCTTCACGTTCATCGCCGATCGCGATTTTTCCGGCACGAAAGGCGAGCTGCACCTCGTTGCCAAGGTCGGCTACGTCCTCGTCGAGGGCGACATGAACGGTGACGGGCGGGCGGATTTCCAGATACGCGTCGACGATTTCGCCCGCCCGTCGACGGCCGATTTCATACTGTGAAGGTCTTTGCGGCGCGGGCGTAACCGATCGTCGCCGCGACCGCCTGCCGCCAGCGCGCATAGCGCCGCTCGCGTACGCCTTCGCTCATGGCGGGCGTGAAGCGTCGCTCGCGCCGCCACATCTGCGCGAATCCCTCCGGCCCCGGCAGCAGGCCGGCGCCGTGACCGGCCAGCCAGGCGACGCCGAGTGCGGTGGTCTCGTGCAGCCCGGGGCGATCGACGGGGGCGGCGAGCGTGTCCGCGAGCAGCTGCATCAGGCGGTCGTTGGCGGTCATGCCGCCGTCCACGCGCAGCACCGTGTCGGCGGCGCCGGTCCAGTCGGCGTGCATCGCCTCCATCATATCCCGGGTCTGGAAGGCGACCGCCTCGAGGGCCGCGCGTGCCAGCTCGGCCCGGCCAGTCGCGCGGGTCAATCCGAGGAGGGCGCCGCGTGCGTCCGCCTCCCAGTAGGGCGCGCCGAGGCCGACGAAAGCCGGCACGAGCACCACCTCCTGGTTCGGGTCGGCGGTGGCCGCCAGCGCCTCGGTGTCGGCGGCACTGGCAATCACCCCGAGGCCGTCGCGCAGCCACTGCACGGCGGCACCGGCGATGAAGATCGCACCCTCGAGCGCGTAGGTGCGGCGGCCGTCGATCTCGTAGGCGATGGTGGTGAGCAGACGCGATCGCGAGGGCACGGCGGTCAGGCCGGTGTTGAGCAGCGCGAAGCAGCCGGTGCCGTAGGTCGCCTTCATCATGCCGGGCGAGAAGCAGGCCTGGCCCATGGTCGCCGCCTGCTGGTCGCCGGCGATGGCGCGGATCGGGATCGCGGCGCCGAGTATCGTGGGATCGGTGGTGCCGAACAGAGCGTTCGAGGAGCGCACCTCGGGCATTACGGCGCGCGGTATGCGGAATAGCCGCAACAACTCGTCGTCCCAGCGGCCGGAGTGGATGTCGAGCAGCATTGTGCGCGAGGCGTTGGTGGCGTCGGTCGCGTGCACGCGGCCGCCGGTCAGGCGCCAGAGCAGAAACGTGTCGATGGTGCCGAAGGCGAGCTGGCCGCCCTCGGCAGCGGCGCGCGCGCCTTCGACCTCGTCCAACAGCCAAGCGAGCTTGGTGGCGGAGAAATAGGGGTCGAGCAGCAGTCCGGTCTTGGCGCTCACCATCGCCTCGAGGCCGTCCTGCTGCAGTTGGCGGCAGCGCTCGGCCGTGCGCCGGTCCTGCCAGACGATGGCGCGATGGATCGGCCGGCCTGTCTGCCGGTCCCACACGAGCGTCGTCTCGCGCTGGTTGGTGATGCCGATGGCGGCGATCCCGGCAGCCTCGGTCCGGGCCGCGGCGAGTGCGCGTGTGATCGCACCGAGCATTGTCGACCAGATTTGGTCGGGGTCGTGCTCGACCTGTCCCGAGGCCGGAAAGTGCTGGGGGAGCTCGAGCTGGCCGACGCCGCGCAGGCCGAGCTCGGCGTCGAGCACGAGCGCCCGACTTGAGGTTGTGCCCTGGTCCAATGCCAGGATCAGATCGTCCATCTCTGCTCCCCAATCTGGCCGCCGAAATCATGGTAGCGAGCCGCGCCCGGCCGGCAAGCGCGGCGGTCGGTGCGCTCGCCGGGCGCGACCTCCCGCGGCGCGGAGCGGCCCGGTCTCCCGGCAGATTTTTCGGCAGGCCACGGATCGATCGGTCGGCTTTCGCTTGAAGGTGGGGGCTGCTCATGAATATACGGGAGCTATTATGCCTAGCTGCACTCGGAACTTTGTGAGCATGGGGTATGCGAGATCCGCGTTTCAATCGTCTCGATCTCAATCTTCTTGCCGTATTCGATGCCATTTTCAGCGAGGGCAGCCTGACGAAGGCCGGCGCCCGGCTCGGTCTCACCCAATCGGCTGTCAGCCATGCGCTGGCCCGCCTGCGCGATCTGACCGGTGACCCTCTTTTCGAGCGGACGGGGCGCGGAATCCGCCCAACTCCGGTCGCCAAGGCGATGGCGAGCGACGTCGGCGCGGCGATCGACATGCTTCGCGCCAGCCTGCGCCGACGGCAGGAGGCTTTCGACGCCACCAGCATGGGGCGGACGTTCCTCATCGACATTCCGGCGGGGCTGGACACCATCATCGTGCCGGAGCTGGCGCGGCTGACCGCCGATTTCGCCGAGATGCGGTTTCGTATCTCGGGCAGCAGGGCGCGTAATATCGCGAGCGAGCTGAGATTCGGCGAGGTTTGGCTGGCGCTCGATGCCGAGCCCATGTCGAGGCCGGGTTACCGTTCCGAGCTGCTGTTCGAGGACCCGCTGGTGCTGATCGCCAGGCGGGGGCACCCCGGGCTCGCCAATGGGGTGAGCGCCGAGCAGTTCGGCCGGCTGCCCCAGGTCGCACTCGCGTGGCCGGTGGAGGCTGGTGCAACGCCGGCATCGATGTTGCTCGATGCAGCCGGGCTCAATCGGCTGACCAAGGTCGCGGTGCCCAACCTCGCGACGCTGCCGAGCGTCGTCGAGCGCAACGATCTCGTCGGCACCATGTCGCTCAAGATGGCGCGCAGCTTCGCCCGTCATTTTGCGATCGACATCCACGCGCTGCCCGCCGACGTGCCGAAGATGCCGGTCTATATGGTCTGGCACGAATCGTTCGAGCGCGACGAGGGGCACACGTGGCTGCGCGCGACGCTGAAGGACGTCTGCGAGCGGCTGTAATCCCCTTCCGGACTCAGAGCCGTCCCTCGCCGACCATGTCGACGACGGTCTCGGCCCGCTGTAGCGCCTGCTTCAGGTCGGCTTTGCCGCTCTTTCCGAGCCGCTCGGGATCGACGCGCGGCGAGAGCGGAATGCCCTGCTCGGTGTCGGCCAGCTGCTGACCGAGCATGGCGCCGAGGATCAGCTTGTGCGCCTCGATCGCCTGCTCGACCTCGGCCGCCGAGCCGATGCCCTTGGCGACCACCGCGCGCAGCCGATCCGGCGTCGAGCGGGTGCGTACGTCGTGGCGGATCGACAGCACGCGGGCGCCGGTGAACATCGGCATCAGGCCGCCCTTCTTGAGGTCGACGCGGCCGCTGTCGTCGACCTTGATGCCCCCGAACAGCGTGATCGGCGCGTGCCACTGTCGCGCGAGCTCGGACAGCAGTTTCTGGAAGTCCGGGGCGCGGTGGCCGACGTCGTAGGCGTGCAGCCAGATGGATTCGCCGAGCACGAAGTCTCCGTAGACCGGCACGCCGTCGAAAAAGATGTCGACATTGAGGAGGTCCTCGGGCCGTTGGCGGCGCACCCAGCCGGCAATGGTGTCTTTCCAGCGGGCGTGGCTCATGCGCCATTGCGCGTTCTTGGCCATCACGCCGCCCTTGCAATAGGGCACGCCGACGGCATCGAGGATGTCGGCGAGGCGCTTGCCGAGCTCCTCGAACCAGAGGTCCTCGGCGCCGCCCGGCTCGCCCTTGTCGTAGACAATGGCGTTGTCCTGATCGGCGGCGAGCAGGCTCTCGCCGCGGCCGGCGGAGCCGAGCACCAGCACCGCGAATCGGCACGGCGCGCCGCCCCAGCCGTCTGCCGCCATCGAGGCCTCGGCCAGCTGGGTCGCGCGCCGGGTCAGCACGCAGATCTCGGAGCTGATGACGGCGGCGATGGTGCGTGGGTCGACGTCCTCCTCGATCAGGCCCTTGGTCATCAGCGCCAGCTTGGCCCAGGCGCGGCCGAGGGTCGCCGTATCGGGCGCGCTGTCGATCTCGTCGCCGAGCATGATCGCGGTGGTGGCGCGCTGGCGCAGCAGGTTTCGGGTCGTCACCGCGCCGATGATGGCGCCTGAGCCGTCGCGCACGGCGAGGTGGCGGATGCCGAGCCGCTCGATGCGGCCGATGGCGCGATAGAGGAATGCGCCCTCGTAGATCGTGTGCAATGGCTTGCTCATCACCTCGACGAGGCGCGTGAAGAGCCCCTGCTCCTGGCCGGCGTCGAGCGCGCGCAGCACGTCGCGCTCGGTGACGATGCCGGTCTGGCCGGCGTCGTCGGTGACGTAGAGCGAGCTGACCTTCCTCTCGAGCAGGATGCGGATCGCATCGCGAACGGTGGCGTCGGCCGGCGCGGTCACCGGCGGCGCGCTCATCACGTCGCGGACGCGGTGGCGGTAAGGGTAGCTGTCGATGCGCGCGAGTGAGCGGCCCTGGTCGGAAGCGGGTGTCAGTCCCTGGTGCCAGCCGAGGCTCTGGTCGGCCTGCGCCTCGTTCAACGTCCGCAGCGCCGCCTCGGCCTCGGCGAGCGTGCGAATGTTCTTCGCGCGCAGCATCGGCAGCAGCGCCTCGAAGATGCGCGCGGTCGACATGGCGTCGCTCGGCGCCGCGCCCTGCGGATCGCACTTGATGTCGAGCCACTCGCAAAGCTGCTTCAGCCCGTAGTGGGCCAGCGTCGGCGCGGCGAGGCGGGCGAGGCCGCGCACGTCGAGCGCCCGCTTCGGCCGCCAGGCGCGGCCGGCGCGCTCGTACTCGGCGCGCAGCACGGCGAGGTCGTAGGCGATGTTGTGGCCGATCAGGATCGAGCTGCCGATATAGGACTCGAGATCGGCGATTACGGCGCCGAATGGGGGGGCGCCTTTCACCTTCGCGTCGGTGATGGCGTGGATGGCGCTGGCCTCCGGCGGAATGGGAATGCCCGGATCGACGATCCGCTCGAACTTGGGCTCGGCCTCGAGCGATCCCTTCACCAGCCGCATGACTCCGATCTGCACGATTCTGGCAGTGGTCGAATCGAGGCCGGTGGTCTCGGTATCGAGCACCGCCGCATCGAGGCCGACCAGTGGGGTCGAGTGATTCGTGGCGGACATGGCTCCATCCCTTCAGCGGGCTTGCCGGCCCCGGGGCGGGGCGTTCTTGGCGCAACCTCGATGCTAGAGATCGGATCGATGCTGCACTGCGTCAAGTCAAACCGTCATCCCACGATCCGATAGCACGATCGTCTGTATTGGTGCGCTCGAATCGTGATGGCGCATTGCAGCATCGGTGGGCGATGCGAAGCTCATCGCATCAACAACACGGCGTCTCGCCATGCGCCCAAAGTTAGGGTTTGCGCAAGGCGGACAAGTGTCTACGCTGCCGGACTTGGGGGAATGGCGGAGGACGGGTCTTGCCCGGCTGAGCGCGATCGTTTCGATCGAATGGCCCTCATCAGCGGCACCACACCGGTGCGGAATAATTCGTGGGAGAGACGACCTATGGAAGTCAACGCTGAGCGACACTGGCGACGGACCAGTGCCCTCATGTGGACGATGATGATTCTCTGGGCTTTTTTCAGCTTCATCATCCACATGTTCGTGAATCAGCTCAATACGATCAACATTGGCGGCTTCCCGCTCGGCTTCTACATGGCCGCGCAGGGCTCGCTGATCGCCTTCGTGATCATGCTGTTCCTGTTCGCCAAGCGGCAGGACACCATCGATCGCCAAGAAGGCGTGGCTGAGGAATAGGGAGGGCGCCCCATGGCAAAAGAATATACCGTCGGAGGCTCCAGCTTCCTCGCCAACCTCGGCAAGATCTATGCGTTCTATACGGGCGGCTTCTTCGCGTTCGTCGTCTTGCTCGCCGTGCTCGAGCAATTGGGCGTGCCGAACCGTTGGATCGGCTATGGCTTCGTGTTCCTGACACTCGCCGTCTATGCGATCATCGGCGTCCTCTCGCGGACCTCGGAGGTCGGCGAGTACTACGTCGCCGGTCGGGCCGTGCCGTCGTTCTACAACGGCATGGCGACGGGCGCCGACTGGATGTCGGGTGCCTCGTTCGTCGGCATGGCCGGCACGCTGTTCCTGCTCGGCTACGATGGCCTCGCCTTCGTGCTCGGATGGACCGGCGGCTACGTGCTGGTGGCGGTGCTGATCGCGCCGTTCCTGAGAAAGTTCGGCGCCTACACGGTGCCCGACTTCTTCTCCGAGCGCTACGGCGGCAACTTCGCCCGCTTCCTGGCCGTGCTGGTGTTGATCTCGTGCTCGTTCACCTACGTGACGGCGCAGATCTACGCGACCGGCATCATTGCCTCGCGCTTCCTCGACATCGACTTCACGGTCGCCGTCTACGTCGGCCTGCTCGGCATCCTGCTGTGCTCGATGCTCGGCGGCATGAAGGCGGTCACTTGGACGCAGGTCGCGCAGTACATCGTGCTGATCGTGGCCTACCTGCTTCCCGTGGTCATCCTGTCCGCGAAGAAATACGGCATTCCGGTTCCCCAGCTCACCTACGGTCAGGCGATCCAGGACATCGCCGGGCTGGAGCAGTCGATGGTGCAGAAGGGCCTGGCCGATGCGGCGACGCTGAAGCCGCACATCAAGCCGTTCACCACCTACGATCCGCTCAACTACTTCGCGCTGATCCTCTGCCTGATGGTCGGCACGGCCTCGCTGCCGCACATCTTGATGCGCTACTTCACCACCCCGTCGGTGCGTGAGGCACGCTCGTCGGTGGCGTGGTCGCTGTTCTTCATCTTCTTGTTGTACTTCACGGCGCCGGCCTACGCGGCGTTCTCGAAGCTCGAGGTCTACAGCCTCATCAACAAGGGGACGAACCTCGCCGACCTGCCGCAGTGGATCTACACCTACGGCAAGATCGGCCTCGTCAAGATCTGCGGCAAGAATGCGGTGGATGCGGCAGCGGTCGCTGCGGCGTGCGCCGGCAAGGCGACGCAGCTCAGGCTGCAGGATCTGTCGATCAACACGGACGTGATCGTGCTCTCCACGCCGGAGATCGCGGGCATGCCGTACGTGATCGCGGGCCTCGTCGCCGCGGGTGGTCTCGCCGCTGCGCTGTCGACCGCCGACGGCCTGCTGCTCGCCATCGCCAACGCGCTCAGCCATGACATCTACTACAAGATGATCAGCCCGAATGCCTCGACGAAGACCCGTCTCGTCGTCGCGCGCATCCTGCTGCTGATCGTGGCCGTCATCGCCGCCTACACGGCGTCGACCAAACCGGCCGACATCTTGTCGATGGTGGCGTGGGCGTTCTCGCTGGCCGCGGCCGGCATCTTCCCGGCGCTGGCCTTGGGTGTGTGGTGGAAGCGTGCCAACACGGCGGGTGCGGTCCTCGGCATGATCCTCGGCTTCGGCTTCTGCCTCTACTATCTGGTCGGCACGCGCTATTTCGCGGTGACCTTCCACGAGATGTGGGGCTGGCTCGGCACCGCGAGCCCGGCTGCGACCGAGAAGTTCAACACGCTGAAGCAGGCTTGGCTGTCGGCTGCGCCGGACGCCAAGGCGGCCGCGTGGGTGGCGCTCGACAAGCACGCGCAGACGATCGCCAGCTGGTGGGGCGTCCGCAACATCTCGGCGGCGCTGTTCGGCCTGCCGGTTGGCTTCGTCGTGATCTGGATCGTCTCTCTGCTGACGCCGGCGCCTTCCAAAGAGGTGCAGGACATGGTCGACGCAACCCGTCGTCCGTCGGGCGAGGCGATCATCAAGGACAAGGGCGCGATGGTCGGCGGCCACTGAGCCGGCGGTCACGCGGACTTGGGTCCGACGCAACACGGATGGGCGGGGCCTTGCGCCCCGCCCTTTGTTTCTGCCAAACCAGTCGAGTTCGTTTTGTGCGCCACGTCTTGGCCACCCTCCGAGGCGGCCATCCAGGTACTGCCGGCGCAGCTGTCGGCCGCTGGATGGCCGGGTCGGGCCCGGCCTTGACGGGAAGTGATCGCTCATAGCCGGCGAGATCCATGACCCCGACCGAGAGCTTCATCGAGCACTGGTGGTTCCACGTCCCCAACCTGCTGCTGGCGGCGATGATCTACACGGTGATCGGCCGCTACATCCTCGAGCTTATTTTTGGCGGGCGGGAGGTGGTGATCGTCAACGTGTTCCGGACCATTACGGACCCTGTCGTGAAGCTGGTTCGGCTCGTCACGCCGGCGGTGGTACCGAACGGGCTCGTGATCGTGTTCACGCTGCTGTGGCTGATGGCGGCGCGGATGCTGTGGTTCCTGACCGCGGTCGCCGCCGGCATGTCCCCAGGCGCAGGAGTGTAGCCATGACCGACATGCAGGATCGCGAGCAGATGATGAAGCGGGACGTGACGCTGGTCGCGACCGCCGGCCTGTCACTGGTCAACGGCATGCACTTCTCGCCCTGGTTCGATCCGGTGGCGATCCTGATGCGGCCGTTCCTGGCCGGCACTTTCCTCGGTACGCCGCTGGTCTCGCTCTATATCACCTCGATCTTCATCTCGGCGATGACGCTGTTGATCGCCGGCGTGCCGGCGGCGCTCTACGAGCGCTTCACCGGCGCCAAGGAGAGCACGCCGACCTCGCTTTACATCTGGCTGGTGGCGACGATCCTGATGACGGCGCGCGCGCTGCTCGCGGCCGGCGGAGGCTGAGGTGGCTGCTTGGGGACCGGCTCGGCCCCTTCCCACTCCCGGGCATCCAGGTTTCCCGCTTGCCAACCGTGCCCGCGCCCGGGAAACTCGCATCCGACGGGCCGCTTGCACTTTCGGCCCGGCGCCCACATGCCTGCGGGGTGGATGCCATACTGCAGCGAATCGAAGAGCTCGCGAATTTCTCGGTGGCCCGCGGATCGGCGTTCGCCATGCTGGCGATCTTCGTCGCCATGGTCGGTCTCATCGACGAGCCGGCGCTGTCGCTCAAGACCGGGGCCGTGCTATCGCTGCTCGCCTGCATGACCCTCCTGCTCAAGGCAGCCTATGCCGGTCAGAAGCATTACCGCTCGACCGAGCTGTGGCTTTTGCTCAAGGCCGAGGAGCGGCCGAGCGAGGCGGTCGCGCAGGCGGTGGTCGGGCGCGTGCTGCGCGATGCCTACCTTCGGTTCGCGTTCCATTTCGCCGCGGGAAGCCTGGCATTGCTCGTGTTCATGATCGTCGCCGGCCTCATGCTCGGCCCGCCGATGCGCTGAGCCGCGGCGCGCGCTGCACGATCGTCTGAAGGCATGGCGTGGCCAATTGATGTAAGCTTGCGGACATTGCCCTCCCCTGCCCGGCGCCGATCGGGGTAGTGGCGCGTCAGTTGGCTCGATCGCAGACGGCAGGTTCCACGCGTGCACACGCAGACTGAGATCGTGCGGCAGAAGGTGCGCGGCCAGATGCGGGCCGGGGCGGGGGGGCTCGCGCGATCGACGCCGCTCGCCGACGTCGCGGCGCGGCTCGCCGAGCGGGCCGAGGGGCGCCTGGTCGTCGTCGACGACGAAGGCCGGCCGATCGGCACCGTCGGCGCCGGCGAGCTGCTGGCGCGCGTACTGTGGCAGCTCGCCCCGGAGGTGCCGGTCGAGCGGGTCATGACGGCACCGGTCGTGACCGTCGCCGAGGACGAATTCCTGTTTCGGGCACTGGCGGTGATGCGCCGGCGGCGGCTCGCCAGCGTGCCGGTGGTAGACGGCAGCGGGCGCCTGGTCGGCGAGCTGGCGCTGGCGGAGGCGCTGCTGGCGCTTTCCGGGCCCGCGCTCAAGCTCGTCGACATGCTGACGCGCGACGACAGCCTCGAGGGGCTGAAGCGGGTCAAGGAGGCGCAAGTGGCGCTGGCGGAGGCGCTGCTCAACGACGACGTCCCGGTGCCGGATACGCAGCTCTTGCTGAGCGAGATCAATCTCGATCTGCACCGGCGCGCACTCGAGCGAGCGATCGCCGACATGGAGCGGAGCGGCTGGGGCCGGCCGCCAGTCTCCTTCGCGCTGATCGTGATGGGCTCGGCCGGGCGCGGCGAGAGCTTTCTCGCGCCGGACCAGGACAACGGATTCATCCTCGCCGATTTTCCCGACGAGCGGCTGGCCCACGTCGAGGCCTACTTCGTCCCGCTTGCGGAGCGCTTCACGCGCGTCCTGGCCGAGATCGGATTTCCGCTCTGCAAGGGCAACGTGATGGCCACCAATCCGCAGTGGCGCAAGCGTGTCGCCGATCTGGCCGCCGACGTCGATCGATGGATCACGCGTAGCGCCCCGGAGGATCTGCTGCTGTGCGACATCCTGATCGATTTTCGCCACGTCTGGGGCGAGGAGGCACTGTCGCGGACGATCAAGGACCGCATGATGGACGCGATCGCGCGGCGGCGGCGGTTCGTGCGCGACCTCTTCAGCATCGAGGCCGATCACAAGGTCGCGCTCGGATGGTTCGGCCGGCTGAAGAAGGAGCCGGAGTCCAGCGAGCGACCGGGGACTATCAACCTGAAGCTCGCCGGCACGCTGCCGCTGGTCGAGGCGGCAAGACTCTTGTCGCTCAAGGAGGGTATCCGCGAGTGCCGCACGTTGGAGCGGCTCGACGCGCTGCAGGCCAAAGGGCGCCTCGGAGAGGACGAGCACGACTACCTCCGCTATGCGTTCGGCGTCATCACCGAGGCCATGCTGCGCCGGCAGATCGAGGAAGCCAAGGCCGGGCGCGAGGCCGACGACTTCGTGCCGGAGGCGTCGCTGACGCGGCGGCAGAAGGATCAGCTGGTGGCGGCGTTGCGGGTGATCGAGGATCTGCGCGGCCGGCTCGGCGAGGAGCTCACCGGCACGGTGATCTGATCCGTGCCGCTCAGGTGACCTCGGCGGCGACGCGCGAAGGGGCCGCGGGGCCGGCGGCATCGGCGGCGGGGATGAAGAACGAAAACGTCGCGCCCTTGCCCGGCTCGCTGTCGACCCAGATGTCGCCACCGAAATGCTGGATGATCTGCAGCGAGATCGGCAGGCCGAGACCGGTGCCCTTGGGCTTCTCGGTCAGCGTATTGCCGGCCTGCTGGAAGCGCTCGAAGATCTTGGCGTGATCGGCCTTGGCGAGGCCGCGGCCGTTATCGGCGACATCGACGCGCAGCCGGTCGCCCTCGCGCCAGGCGGCGACACGCACCAGTCCGGCCTTCTGGTCGCAGAACTTGACCGCGTTGGACACAAGATTGACGACGACCTGCATCAGCCGGTCGCGGTCGACGACGACGATCGGCAGCTCGGGAGCGATCGCCGTCTCGAGGCGGATCGGCTTGTTGGCGAACAGGCCGGAAGTGGCCGCCAGCGCCTGTTCGACGATCGGGCGCGGATCGGTCTCGGCGACGTTCCACTCGATCTTGCCCGCCTCCATCTTTGCGAGGTCGAGGATGTCGTTGATGAGGCGGGTCAGGCGCTCGCTCTCGGTGACGATGATCTGCAGGAACTCGTTGCGCTGCTCGACCGGCAGGTCGGGATGGTCGTGCACGATCTCGCTGAATGAGCGGATCGAGGTGAGCGGGGTTCTCAGCTCGTGGCTGACCGTGGAGACGAAGTCGTCCTTCATCTTGTCGAGCTCCTGCAGGCGCGCGTTGGCCTCGGTCAGCTCCTCCGTCGCCGCCTCGAGCGCGCGGCTCTTCTCCTCCAGCCGGCGACTGTAGACGATCAGCTGCGAGGCCTGGTCGAGGATCTGCATCACCTCGTCGATGTCGCGCATCTCCTCGCGCACCACGGACGCGACCATGATGCGCGCGGAAGCCGCGCCGATGGCGCCGGCGAGCTGCCGCTCGGCGAAGGTGACGATCTCGGCGTCGGCGCGGCTCACTGGATCGAGCCGTCGATTGCGCTCGCGCTCGAAGCGGGCAAGCGAAGCCTCCGAGCGCTGATGGCCGAGGAATCGCGCGAGCAGCTCCCTCAGGTCGCCGATGGTCGCCCGACCGCGCCAGATGCGCCCGCCGGCCTCGGCGCGATTGAAGATGTCGACGAAGTGGATGGCCTGGCTGCGCTCGATCATCGTCTGGCTGGTGACGAGCGATACGCCTATATAGAGGCCGACGTTGACGAGCATGGTCCAGATCGTCGCGTGGGAGATGACGTCGAAGCCGGTGAGCCCGAGGAATGCGTAGGGCTTCATCAGCGCGATGCCGAACAGGCCGTCGGTGACGAAGCTCTCCGAGATCCAGCCCGAGCGGGCGAAGGAGGGCAGCAGCAGCGTGTAGAGCCAGACCAGGAAGCCGCCGGTCAGCCCGGCGAGCGCGCCGCGCTCGGTCGCGCCCTTCCACAGGATCCCGCCGACGATCAGCGGCACGAACTGCATCGCCGCCACGAACGAGACGAGGCCGATGGTGACGAGGGCGTAGGATTCGCCGATCAGGCGGACGTAGGCGTAGCCGAGCAGAATGACGACGATGATCGCGATACGCCGGATGGCGAGCAGGATGCCGGTGAGGTCGCGCCGCTCGGAGAGGTGCAGGCGGCCGACCTTGAGCAGGATCGGCATGAAGAGGTCGTTGCAGACCATGGTGCTGAGCGCGATGGTCTCGACGATGATCATGCCGGTCGCCGCCGACAGACCGCCGATGAAGGCGATGAGCGCGAGCGTCTGATAGTGCTCGGCCATAGGCAGGGTCAGCACGAAGGTGTCGGGGTCGACGGCCCCGCTCGGGAAGTGGATCAGGCCGGCGAACGCGATCGGCAGCACGAACAGGTTGATCAGGAACAGATAGAGCGGGAACAGCCAGATCGCGGTGCGGACATGGCGCTCGTCTGTGTTCTCGACCGCGATGACCTGGAACTGGCGCGGTAATGCGATGATCGCCCCCATCGACAGCACGCTCAGCGTCACCCAGCTGACGAGGCCGCCGGTGCTGTTGATCGTGAACAGCTTCCGCAACTGCTCGCTTTCGGACGCGCGGCCGTAGAGATCGCCCATGCCGTTGAAGATGCCGTATGTGACGAGCAGGCCAACGGCGAGGAAGGCGATCAGCTTGACGACGGATTCGAAGGCGACAGCGGCGACCATGCCCTCGTGATGCTCGCTGGCGTCGATGTGGCGGGTGCCGAACAGGATCGCGAAGGCGCCCATCAAGAGGGCGACGTAGAGCGCGGTGTCCTCGAGCAGAGAGGCGGAATGTCGGTCCTCGGGCATCGCCACGTCGGGATACTGGATCAGCACGCCGAAGCTGACGGTGATCGCCTTCAGCTGCAGCGAGATGTAGGGCAGGATGCCGAGCACCGCGACGACGGTGACCAGCGCCCCGAGATAGAAGCTCTTGCCGTAGCGCGAGGCGATGAAGTCGGCGATCGAGGTGATGCGGTTGACCTTGCTGATGCGCACGATCTTGCGGATCAGGTGCCAGCCGAGAATGAACATCAGCGTCGGGCCGATGTAGATCGGCAGGAACCCGACACCGCTCGAGGCGGCGCGGCCGACGCTGCCGTAGAACGTCCACGAGGTACAGTAGACGGCGATCGACAGGGCATAGATGTAGGGGTTCGAGATCAGGCTGCGGCGCGCGTCGGCGCGCTGGTCGCCATAGTAGGCGATCGCGAACAGCAGCGAGAGATAGAGGAACGAGACCGTCAGGATGGTGACGCCGTTCAACATGGGCTAGCCCTCCCCGCCGCGCGCGGACGCGTCGGACTCCTCGCCGGCGGGGGGCTCGCCGGCCTGCGGCGCAACGTCGAGGTGGCCGCCTCGCTCGGCGGCGAGCGCGACGAGCACGATCAGCGCCAGCCAGGCCGAGAACAGGTAGAGGTAGAAGGTCGGGATGCCGGCGGTCACCGTAGCGACGTTGAAGATGCCGAGGAAAGGCGGCGTGAACAGCACGATGCCGAGCAGGAACAGCGCGATCAGACGCTCGCCCATGAGGCCGCTTCTTCTCATCTTGCCGTCGTCCTCCGGTCGGATTGCATCGTGGTCTTCTCGCTAGAACTTCGACGCCAGCCGTCGCTCCTGCATCATCCTGGTCGAGATCTGGATCGCCTGGCCGAAGGTCTTGACGCCGCTGTCCTCGAGCAGGTCCAGCAGGCGCACCCAAAGCGCGGCGGTCATCATCGCGTCGCCAAGCGCGGTGTGGCGGCCCATGATCTCGATGCCGAGCCGATTGGCCATGGCTGAGAGCGAGTGATCGGGCGCGTCCTTGTGCAGGTAGATCGTCAGCAGCAGGGCATCGAGCACCGGATTGTCGAAGCCGACGCCGGCCTCCTCGCGCTTGAGCTCCAGGAACTTCATGTCGAAGGCGGCATTGTAGGCGACGAGACAGGCGTCGGAAACGAAGCTCTTGAACTGCGGCAGCACGATCCTGGCCGGTGGCTTGTCCTTCACCATCTCGTCGGTGATGCCGTGGAAGCGGATGCTGTTCGGCGGGATCGGACGGCCGGGGTTGATCAGCCGCTCGAAAGTCTCGCCGGTGAGGATGCGCCCGTTGACGACGCGCACCGCGCCGACCGAGATCATCTCGTCGCCCTCGGACGGTTTGAGACCGGTGGTCTCCGTATCGAACACGACGAAGTCGATGCGCTTCAGCGGCTTGTCGTTCATCGCTGCATCGGTGGTCGCGAACAGGTCGAAGTCGTAGTACTCGGGCCGCGGCGCCAGCCGGGTCGCAGGCTTTGCGGCCTGCGGTCGCGTGGTCGGCTTCAGGGGCAGGCGGAGGAATGCCTTGCCGCCGCCGTCCTTGCGGCTGCTCCACAGCTCGCTGCCGTGGCGCTCGACGATCTGCGCGGCGGTGCGGTTGGCGACCGTTCCGACCAGCGGCTCGGCCAGCCAGCGGTCGAGCTCGGCCGAGGAGACCGGCTCGCCGTCCCAGGCGATCTCGATGTAGGCGTAGCGCTCGCCGGGCTCGGCCTCGATGTCGAACGCTCGCGTGCCGCCCGCGGCAACATGCCGGATCAGGTGCTCGAGCGCGCGCATCAGCGAATGGCTGTCGGCATGCAGCCAGACCGGAACGCCGACCAGCGTCACCTCGATGCCGGCATCGGCGAGATGCTTCTTGATCGCGCGGAACATGTCGAGCGAGAGGATGTCCGACATGGGCCAGGGACCTGCGGCCAGCACGTCGTAGCTCTTCGATGCCTCGCGGAAGCGCGCATTGAGGTTCTCGACTTCCTTGAACACGATCTCCTCGAACGAACGGCGCTCGTTCTCGGAGAGCTCGGCGCCGGTGGCCATCATCTCTGCGGCTGCCGTCAGGTTGGCGAGCGGACGGCGCCAGTCGATCATCACCTCGCGCAGGATGGCGTCGCGGCGGGCGAGGTTGTCGAGCTGCGGGCCGACGTCGGCGAACGTCAGCACGTAGCCGGAAGCGCGCCCGGCGGCATCGCGGACGAGGCTCATGCGGGCATCGAGCAGGGTGCCGAGGTCGACGGTCGCGCATACGAAGTGCCGGGTGCGCTGGCCGGAGCCCTGCTCCTTCGCGTGGCGCTCGGCCTTGCCTTCCTCGCTCTCCGCGGCGTCCGATTGGGCCGATGGGTCGATCCCGCGCATCAGCTGCTCGAGAACGTGCTGGATCGGCTCCTCGGTCAGCAGCTCGAACAGCGGCCGGCCGAGGCCGAGCGCGTCGCGCAGTTCGAGGATGCGCTGGGCAGCCTCGTTGTAGAGCAGGATGCGGTGCTCGAAATTGGCGACGATGACGCCTTCCGTCAGGTCGAGCAGGATGGCCTCGAGGCGTGTGCGCTGCTCGTCGGCGCGCCGGGTCGCAGCGGCGACCGCGTCCGAGGTCTCGGCACGAGCGGAGCTCAGGCGCTTCTGCAGCGCGCCGACCGCGACCGGCAGGCGGTCGAGGAGATGTCCCGCGCGCAGCTGGATGTCGCGATCCTGGGGCGTGTTGGCGAGCATCTGCGCCTCGCGCGTCAGCTCCTCCAAAGGCCTGATGAGCTTCAGGTAAAGCAGGCCCCAGGTCAACACGAACAGCACGATGATGACGCCGAGCCCGATCGAGGCATAGGTGCCGATGGTTGCCACGTGCGTCTCGATCGGGCCGGTCAGTCTCATGACCGCCATCAGCCCGCTGGTCGGCACCAGATAGGCGAGAAAGGCGAGCAATGCCAGCATCGCGGGCAGTACGACACGCAGCCGCATCTCGACCGCTCCCTCAATCCTTCGCGCCGGCGGCGAGCAGGCGCTCGACCTGGGCCAGCACGTCGCGCGTCGAGAACGGCTTGGTGATGTAGTCGTCGGCGCCGAGCGCGATACCCTTCTCGCGCTCGATGTCACGGCCCTTGGCGGTCAGCATGATGATGCGTACGCCTTTCCAGGCCGGGTTGGCGCGGATTGTCTGGCAGACGTCGAAGCCGTCGCGCTTCGGCATCATGACGTCGAGCAGCATCAGGTCGGGGACGGCCTTGGCGACCTCGGCCAGGGCCTCCTCGCCGTCGCGGGCGACGCGCACGTCGAAGCCGGCCTTCTTCATCAGGAACTGCAGCGACAGCACGATGTTCGGCTCATCGTCGACAATGAGCACGTCCCGGGTCATGTAGCCTCCCAAAGCGTCTGCGGTCGCGGCCTCTCCGCCGGAGGCGGCGCCTCGCGGATCCGGTGGGAAGGCTGTCGGCCGTTCCGTTTTTTTCGGCAAGGCTAGCCCAGCCCGGTGGCAATCGCTACGAGCAATTGGATGTACAGGGGACAGACAACCCCGCCAGCGACGTCACGTTTCCGGAGATGGGTGGCGGGCGCGGCCCTCAACCAACGCCCAACGAGTTGCGCGTAGACTGTGCCGAGCGCAAGGACAGGCAGCGCGGGGCAGCGCCTATGACTTACGACATCGCCATCGTCGGCGGCGGCATCAACGGGGCGGGAATCGCGGCCGATGCGGCTGGCCGCGGCCTCACGGTGCTGTTGGCGGAGAAGGCCGATCTCGGCTCGGGAACCTCCTCGGCCAGCTCCAAGCTGATCCACGGCGGACTGAGATACCTCGAGCACCGGGAGCTGCGTCTCGTCCGCGAGGCGCTCGCGGAGCGCGAGGTGCTGCTCGCCAAGGCGCCGCACATCGTCTGGCCGCTCCGCTTCCTGCTTCCGCATGTCAAGGGCATGCGGTCGCGCGTGCTGCTGCGCGCAGGGCTGCTGCTCTACGACCATCTGGCGCGGCGCGCGGTCATCCCCGGGTCGGGGGCGGTCGATCTTCGGCGCGAGCCGGTCGGCGCGGCGCTGCGACCGGGGATCGGGGCGGGCTTCAGCTATTGGGACTGCTGGGTCGACGATGCGCGCCTGGTGGTGCTCAACGCGCGCGCGGCGGCGGCCAACGGGGCCACCATCCTGACTCGTGCCGAGGTGGTCGGCGTTGTCGCCGAGGACGGCGTGTGGCGGCTCGAGATCGAGACCGCGGCAGGTCGGCGGGTGGAGCGGGCCCGCGCGCTGGTCAATGCGGCCGGGCCGTGGGCCGGCGCCTTCGGGCAGCGCATAAAGGGTGCGCCGGGCATGCCGGTGCCGAGGCTCCGTCTCGTGCAGGGCAGCCACATCGTCGTCGCGCGGGCGTGGCCGGGCGAGGCGGCGCTGCTGCTGCAGAGCCCCGACGGCCGGGTGGTGTTCGCGCTGCCGTTCGAGGAGCGCTTCACCCTGATCGGCACCACCGACACGCCGTTCGCCGGCGATGCATCGCAGGCGGCGATCTCGGCCGAGGAGGAACGCTACCTGCTGGCGGTCGTCAATGGCTTCCTGTCACGACCGCTCGCTCCCGCCGACATCGTATGGCGCTACGCTGGCGTCAGACCGCTCTACGACGACGCCACCGGCGATCCCTCCAAGGTCACCCGCGACTACCGGCTGGAGCTTTCGGCCGCCGAAGGCCGGCCGCCGCTGCTGACAGTGCTCGGCGGCAAGATCACGACCTACCGCAAGCTCGCCGAGGCGGCGCTCGAGCGGCTGGCACCTCACCTCGGCCCTCACGGCCCGGCGTGGACGCGGTCCGCTCCGCTGCCGGGCGGCGAGCTCGGGCCTCGCGGGGCTGCCGGACTCGCCGCAGATCTGGCGCGCGCCCGGCCGGGCCTCGATCGGTCCTATCTGGCGCGGCTGGTGCGCCGCTATGGCAACCTGGCCGACGCCCTGCTCGGCGATGCACGCAGCGAGGCCGATCTGGGTGAGCACTTCGGTGGTCATTTGACTGCGCGCGAGGTCGCCTACCTCGCGTCCGAAGAGTGGGCGCTGGCGCCGGACGACGTGCTGTGGCGCCGGACCAAGGCGGGGCTGCACCTCGCGCCGAACGAGCGCGCTCGCGCGGCGGAGGCGATCGAGCGGCTCCTGTGAGCCGATTTGAGGCCGGGGCCGGGCTATTTATCTATATTTCGTCACAACTTAATTGCGCCATCTTGATTCAGAAAATTGTCCAGGTCTCGCAAGTCACCGCTGCGTGCGAATCTCTTCGCGTTCTTGCGCCGGTCCCGCCCAGCCCGGTCGGATGACGGCGAATACTCCGGCGAGCCAGTAATCGGCGCGTCGCTCCGCGTACATCATGCATGCTTTCAAAGTCGATCCGCGCGTCGTTAACCATGTTGGTTGAATGACCAACTCGTGGGCGGCTTTGGAGGCTAGGCCTCCGGCCGCGGCGGGGCGTCAACCGTCAACTGCCTGCGAGCTGGGGGCCTCCGGTACTTGGGACCCGCCTCGGGGGAAGGGGAAGAAGATGATCGCTTCGATCTCGGGGCGGCGCGCCACCGTGCGCCGCGAGAAGGACGGTGCGTGCCCGACGTCGCACGTATCGGGCCTCGGCTCGATCCTGCTTGCTGTGGTCGCGATGCTGCCGGTGGGCGCGCCGGCGGCCCAGGCCGGTCCGACAATGACCGATGCCCTGACCAGCTCCGTCAATCAAATCGGCGCCGGGTCGTGGAGCGAGCCGATGAAGCTCGGCGGTCCGATCGGCGCTGCGGGCTCGGTGCCCGGCGGCAAGGCAGCGCCCAAATCGCTGACCGCGCTGCCGCCGAAGAAGTCCGCAAAATCGTCCGGCAAGAAAAAGTCGGCCAAAAAGCCCGGCGGCTACGTGCCGAAGACGGCCTACCAGGCGCCGAAGCCGAAGAAGGCGGTCCAGGTCGCGGCGCTGACCAAGGAGGTCTACGGGGCGGTGCCGAAGGAGAGCGTCACCGGCGGCGGCGTGCGCTGGGTCGCCTCCGCCTCGTGCCTCAACGGCACTCTGCGCTCGCTCGTGCATCAGGTCGCCGCCAGCTACGGCTCCGTGACGGTGGCCTCGACCTGCCGCAGCAAGGGGCACAACCGCCGCGTCGGCGGCGCGCGCCACTCGCACCACCTGACAGGCGATGCGGTCGATTTCCGTGTGCACGGCAATGTCCGCGGCGCGATCGCGTTCCTGGCCGGACCGGGCCGGGTCGGCGGCTACAAGCACTACGGCGGCGGCCGCTTCCACATCGACACCGGCCCGCGCCGGAGCTGGTAGCGGGCACCGATAGCGGCCCGACCGGGGCCGGAGCCCGCGGGTCTGAACCCGTTCACCGTTTCGCTCAGTCCGCCTTGGCGGCCTGCTTGCGGTCCTGTCGCCATGCCTCGAGGCGGGCGGCGAGGCGGGCCTCATTGGCGGCCCACCACATCGCGTCGAAGCGCAACGCGTTGGCGAGGTTGTCGGGCGCGGTCGGCAGGTGGGCGGCGAGCGGGATCGCCAGTGTCGCGTGCCGGTCGACGAGCGGCAGCGCCGAGCGGCGCATGGGGCCATAGGGCATGAGGCTCGCAATACGAGCGAGCTGCCGCGGATCGGTCGCGAAGCCCACGAGATCGTAGGCGCGATCCACCGCGGCGCTGTCCTTGCGGATGGCCAGATAGCCGACGTCGTATATCTGGCCGTGCCAGAGCGTCTCGATTTCGGCGCCGCGGGCGATTGCCTCGAACGCGCGACCGCTGAATGCGGTGGCGACCGCCACCTTGCCCGCCGCGAGCAGCGCCAGTCCATCCTGCGGTCGCTCGGTCCACACGACCCGATCGCCGAGTGCAGAGAGCCTCGCCAGCGCCCGCTCCACGCCCGCTTCCGTTTCGAGCAGCGCATAGACCTCGTCGGGCGCCGCGCCGTCTGCGAGCAGCGCCATCTCCAGCGTGTAGCGGGGGCCTTTCGGCAGCGCCCGCGTTCCGGGGTAGCGGGCGGCATCGAACACGTCGGCGAGGCGGCGCGGGGCGCCCTTCTTGAAGGCCGCCGGCCGCAGCACGACCAGCGACGACCAGGCCATGGTGGCAGCGCCGCAAGGCTCGATCCCGCCCGGGAGATAGTCATCGCTCGGTGCCGCGCCGTCGGCACCGGCGGCAAGGCGATCGGTATCGAGACGAACGAGATCGCCCGCTGCGCAGGCCTTGGCGAGGGCGGCGGCGTCGAGCTCGAGCACGTCGGCGGTGCCGTCGTCCTGATCCGCGGGCATCACCATGACCTCGATCGAGCGGTCGCGCCGGAACGGCTCGATGACTGCGCGGATGCGGGCCTCGCCATAGGCACCGGCGGGTCCGGCAAAGCGAAGTGCGCGCGGGTTGGCGGGGGGCGGTGCCGATGCGGGCTCGGCCGCGGCAGCGGGTGGCGCGGCAGGGGCCGTGGCATCTGGCGGGGTGGTCGGCACCGAGGAGGCTGCCTCCGGCTCGGCGGCAGCGAGTGCGGCGGCTGCCAGCGTCGTCAGCAGGGCGAGGAGGGGGCCGTAACTCGACTTCTGCATCGTGACCTCGTCGGCGGGTATGCTGCATGCGGAGCGCACGATGCCAGAGCCTGGCGGGCGAGAGAAGGGCCAAGCAGAGAGCTGCGGCGGGAGGTCGAGCGGCTCAGCCGCGCCGGCCGCTCGGAGCGGCGGGCCCGACAGGCGGTTGCGCAGCCCGGTCACTCGCGGGCACGAAGCGGATGCGGGGCTTGCCCCACGGACCCTCGATCCGGATCAGGCTGGAGTTGGCGGTCGAGGCCTCGCCCTTCGCGTCCTCCGGCAGCGCGCTCTGATCGGCCGGACGCGAGACGGCGAGACGCAGATTGATCGATGCATCGCCGAGGCCGATCCAGCCGGCGGCCGTCAGCATGGTCGCACCGGCTCTCGCGCTGGCATTCCGGAACGCGAGCACCCCGTTCGACAGCGTCAGCTCGGCATCGAGCTGGTCGACCGTGGTCTGTCCCTTGGCGGCCGGTCCCCAGCCGTCGAGCTCACTGGACAGCGCCGTGGCGGCGAGCATGCGAAGATCGGCGCCGAGCTGCGCGCCCTTCTCGGCGCGCACAAGCATGCGCCCCCGCGCGCTGCCGACAACGTCGGTCGACGTGCTGCCCGAGCCGGCGAGATCGATGGCGAGGTCGGAACGCCCGTGCAGAGCCGGGTGCCCGAACAGCCGCTGCGAAAGCTGGCTGAGATCGACTTGCTCCAGCTTGGCCTTGACGGCGATAGGAGGCGCGGACGGCGCGAAGTCGATGCTCAACTGACCGGAGCCGCGCGCCCCGGAGCCGAGTTCGAGCTCGGCAACGTCGGCCAGTAGCCGGCCTTGCTCGAGCGAAAGCGTCGCTGCGCCGCGGCCGAGCGTGTGCGCGCCGAACGTCACCAATTCCGACGAAATGCGCAAGTCTGCATCGACCTGCTCGGCGAGCAGTGTGGGCGAAGGCTCGATCCAATCGGGCCAGCTCATCAGCCGGGACAGGCTGAACTTGTGCTCGAGCACCGGGCTGCGCGTGACGTACGGAGCGAGGTCGAGACGGGAAAAGGCCATGGTGCCGTCGATGGCAGGACGCGGTCCCATGGTCTTCAGCGCGAGACCACCCTTGGCCTGGTTGCCGTCGATCGTGATGGTTGCGTTCTGGAACGCGATCGCGCGCCGAGACCATTCGAGCTCGCCGCGCAGCGACAGGCTCGAGACAGCGGGGCCATCGGGCCAGCTCGCGCCGAGCCAACGCGCGGCCCGGCGGAGATCAGGGATGTTGAGGCTGGCCTGCGATGCGCTGACCTTCAGCGTATCGAGCTGCAGCAGCCCGCGCAGCTCGGCATCGACATGACGGCCCTTGATTGTGCCCGAGAGCGGAGCCTTGCCGCTATCCTCCGTCTCCGCGCCGAGCGTCAGGTCGAAGGCGACGGCCTCGCCGCGGAACATGAACGACCCGCGGCCGGTGCGCGCGGCCTTGCGTGCCAGTGAGACCGAGGCCTCGAGGTCCTCGAGCACGATCGGTGTGCCGTCCTTGCCGGCCAGAACCAGTCGACAGCGGGCGAGCTTGATGCTCGAGAACGCGATCTTGGAGAGCGCCTCGACGATCGGCTGTGCGAGCGCGTCGACGGTGTCGGGTGGCGGCGGCGGCAGCAGGGTGTTGTCGCCGAGCGTGAGCGTCGCGTCCTCGATGACGAGGCCGGCCGTTCCGCCGCGCAGGATGGCCAGCATGGCCTCGGCGGAGGACAGTCGGCTGCCGGAGATGTGACGGAAGGAGACCGTGCCGCGCTCGATGGTGACCGCCGGCAGGCTCAGCAGGCGCAGCGGATCGGCGATCTCGAAGCGGTCGCGGGTGGCGGCCTGCACGATGCTGGTGTGTATGGTGCCGTTACCGAGCGGTCCGTCCGGCATCAGCGGTGCCGCGAGGGCGAGCACGAACAGCGTCGCGATGGCAACGAATCCCGCCCAGTGGCGCTGCCCTTCCCCGAAAGCCGTCATTAGTCTTGCCGTTCGAGAAAATGCCAGAAACGAACAGTGCGTGCCGGCGGTGGCTTCCCCCTGCGAGCGGCCTATCGGCCACCCCGTGCGCATCTTGAATAGATGCCGCGGGGCCGCTTCGCAACGAGCAATTTACTGCGTACGAGCCGCAATGCGCTCCGCCGGAAGCCACTGTCGAGGATACATGAAATCGCGCAACGATCGAGCGCGCACGGAGCGGCGCCTGTGCGCAACTCCCTCACCGCAGCGGCCCAGAGCCGGCGTGTCGATCGACAAACTCGACCAGGCTCGGGACGTGCAGCTTAGTGTGGCGAGCGCGGATCGATTTCGCGGCAATGCGAGCGACCGGGGCCAGCGCATCCGTCCCGTGCAGCAGAACGCATGGCGGGCCCCGGTCTCACCAAGGACAACCCCCGGCCCGACTAGCGGCCGGTATTGCCCGGGTTCCTGCGCGTGACGAGGAAGCCGAAAACGCCGAGCGTCACGACGATGACAGCAACGAAACCGCCGAGCGCGATGAGAGCGAGCGGATCGGTGTTCAGCAAATCCTGCCATTTCATGATGCAGCTCCGTCGGATCGGGCCGGCATGCCAGCCAGCCGTGCAAGCGCAAATCCATCGATAGACTGCCAGAGGTCGCCGTGATCGGGCTTGCGCTGGCTCAAGTCCGATTCTGACGCGGATCAGCTTGCAGGCTCGGCACGGGTCGGAGCGCGCCGAGCCGGCCTCAGCCGCCGCTGCGCCGGGCGCGCGTGCCGGCTCGTCCGCCGGCCACGGCCTTGTGCAGCAGCAGCACGGGCGCCAGCCCGACCAGAACGATCGTCAGCGCGCCGAGCGCCGCCTCCTCGAACTGCTCGAGTGCGGCGAAGCTGTACACGTGGGTTGCCAAGGTGTCGAAGTTGAAGGGGCGCAGGAGCAGCGTCGCAGGCAGCTCCTTCATCGCGTCGACGAACACCAGCAGGCCGGCCGAGCCGAGCGCCGGCAGCAAGAGCGGCAGGTGGACGCGCAGCAAGGTCGAGAGCGCGGTCTCGCCGAGTGCGCGAGAGGCCGCGTCGAGATTGGGCGAGATGCGCTCGAGGCCGGCCTCGATCGAGCCGAGCGAGACGGCGAGGAAGCGGATCGTGTAGGCGAGAACGAGCGCCAGCAGCGTGCCGGACAGGATCAGGCCCGGAGAGGAGCCGGTCAGTCGCGCGACGAGATCGGCGATCCAGTTGTCGAGGGAGGCGAGCGGGATCAGCAGTCCGATCGCGAGCACGGTTCCGGGCAGCGCGTAGCCGAGCCCGGCCATGCGCACCGCCGGGCGGGTGAAACCGTTGCCGGCGACCCTCTTGGCATAGGCGAGCGTCAGCGCCAGCACGACGGCGGCGAGCGCGGCGAGCGCGGCGAGGACCAGGCTGTTGGATGCCGCCATCAGGAAGCCGGCTGCGACATCCTCGCGCGCATGCAGGATCGCATGGCGCAGCAGCATCGCGAACGGCAGCACGAAGCCGACCACGAAGGGCATGGCGCATAGCAGCGCCGCAGCATAGCCTTTCCAGCCCTCGATATCCTGGAACGGGATCGAGCGATAGCGCCCCGTGGTGTGATGGATCTGCGCGCCGCCGCGAGCGATGCGCTCGAGCGCGAACAGGAGCGCGATGAATGCGAGCATGACGGTCGCCAGCTGTGCGGCGCCGCCGAGGTTGGAGCGCTGCAGCCACGTGGCATAGACGCTGGCGGTCAGCGTCTGCACGCCGAGATACTGCACGGCGCCGATGTCGTTCAGGCACTCCATCAGAACCAGGGCAACGCCGGCGGCGAGCGCAGGGCGCGACAACGGCAGCGCGACGGCCCAGAACGTGCCCATCGGCGTGTGGCCGAGCGTGCGCGCGACCTCGAGCGCGCACACCGACTGCTGCACGAAGCTCGCGCGTGCTGTCAGGTAGACGTAGGGGTAGAGCACCGAGGCCATGACGAACGTGGCGCCGGCGAGCGAGCGGATGTCGGGGAACCAGTAGTCGCGCACCGAGGTCCAGCCGAACAGCGCCCTCAGGCCACTTTGCACCGGCCCTGCATAGTCCAAGAGCTCGACGAAGCAATAGGCGACGATGTAGGTCGGCATCGCCAGCGGGATTACGAGCAGGCGGTCGACTACGGCGCGGCCCGGGAAGCGATACATCGTGACGAGCCAAGCGGCGCCGGTGCCGGTGACGAGCGCCAGCGAGCCCGCGCCGAGCATCAGCAAGGTGGTGTCGAGCAGGGCGTCCGGCAGCACGGTGCGCGCGAGATGTGGCCAGATGTTCTCGGCCGGGGCCAGTGCGAGTGCGACGATGGTCACGATCGGCACCGCCATGACCGCGAGGATCAGGGCGACGGCCAGCGTCCAGCCCGGCGAGTTGCGCCGGCGCGCCCGCCAGCGGGTCACGCGCGAGGGGAGGCCGGTAATGCCGCGCGTGGCATCCAGCAGCGTCGGCAGCGTCGGCAGGCCTTGAAGTCTCATGTCGCGGCCGAGCCCGGGAGCGCGCGCCCTGCGCCGCGCGTCGCCGTGACGGGCTGGGAGCTCGGCGAGGCGCTGTGCGCCGGTGCGCAGGACAGTCCTCTCGAGGTGATCATCATTGGCGTCCTGCGGTCAGGATGTAGCTCGATCGGGGAGGTCATGACCGCTTGCGGGTGGCCGAGTGTCGTCCAAGGTCAACCGGCGCCGGACGGGCCGCCGATCGGTCCGTCCGGCGTCGGCATGCGGGATCAGGAGCTCGGACCGGCGTCGAACTTGACCGCGTCGATCAACTCGGA